>CAZYQI010000001.1:0-237457 GCA_964649745.1 uncultured Peptostreptococcaceae bacterium
TTTTGTGCCTTCATTTTGTTCTGTATTATTTTTAGGATAGATGACGCAGATGAAGAACGGATGGATCCGTTGAATCACTGGTATCTGCGACGGTATTGTGTGTTTACCCTGGGTATTCAAGGTTACAACTCTAGTGCGGGTACGCAAATACCCATCGATTTTCATCTGCGTCATCTGTGGCGAAAGGTTCCATATTTTGAACTCTATCCTCTTAAACCATAAGGGATAAAAAGCTCTTCCCATAAGGGGTTGCGGGGATTCCGAGGATCTCTGATATGGTTGCGGCGATATCCGCAAAGGATTCTCGGGTTCCAATGGAAGCTCCCGGCCGAATCCCTTTCCCGGTGACAAGGATGGGAATGTACTCCCGGGTGTGGTCGGTTCCTTTATAGGAAGGATCGTTGCCGTGATCCGCGGTGAAAATCAGCACATCCTCCGGTTTCATGGCGGCCAGCAGCTCCGGCACCCTGGCATCAAACGCCTCCAAGGCCTTGGCATATCCGGCGACATCACGGCGATGCCCGTACTTGGAATCAAAATCCACCAGATTTGTGAACAGGATGCCTTCAAAATCTTCCTTTAACCATTCCAGTGTTTTTTCAACACCATCCATATTGTCCTTGGTATGTACCTCATGGGTGATGCCTTTCCCGTTGAAAATATCCCATATCTTGCCCACCGCCCGCACCTGAAGCCCGGCTTGTTTGGCCAGATCCAGCACCGTTGCCTCGTGAGGCTCCAGTGAGTAGTCACGCCTGTTGGATGTTCGTTCAAAGGCGCCGGGCTTCCCTATGAAGGGCCTTGCAATGACTCTGGCCACCGCATCCTTACCCATCAGTATCTCCCGGGCAATTTCGCACATGCGGTAAAGCTCACTTAGGGGCACCACCTCTTCATGGGCCGCAATCTGGAACACGCTGTCGGCGGAGGTGTATACGATGGGGTTTCCTGTGGACATATGTGCATCGGCATAGTCCTCAATTACAGCTGTGCCGGATGCCGGGGCATTGCACAGGGTTTTTCTCCCTGTCCGTTCTTCAAATGCCTCTATGATGTGGGGTGGAAAGCCTTCCGGATAGGTATTGAAGGGCTCCGGCATGTACATGCCCGCCATTTCCCAATGGCCGGTGGTGGTGTCCTTTCCATCGGAGGCCTCCATGGAGCGTCCCCATGCAGCCTTCGGCATTGGAACGGAGGGTATTGCTGAAATCCCTTCAATGTTTCCAATCCCCAAGGCTCTCAGGTTGGGAATAGTGAAATGATCATAGCCCATGGCGATATGCCCCAGGGTATCGGCTCCCGGATCACCGAATTTTTCCGCATCCGGCAGAGCCCCTATTCCTACACTGTCCAATACGAACAGAATTACACGTTTACCCATATGTCCTCCTTCGTGTCTAAAAACTATAAATGATCACTTCATTTATATCTTTTCTTTTGAGTTTTAAACCACTGCAAACTCTTAATTTTGTCTTACATACCTTTCAAGTATAATCAATCCAACACGATCATCACTATGTATAGACACTACAAAATTTGTACATTTAATAAAGAATGAGACCGGTGAAGGTCCCAATTATGCCCGCGGATGTGTTTTCATATACACATCCTTTTTATTCTTTTCGGATACCTGTATGTAAAACTGAGTGGATGCAATGGCTGAATGTCCCATCATTTCCTGTACGACCTTCAGATCTGCTCCGTTTTCAACCAAATGGGTGGCGAAGGAATGTCTCAGAGTCTGTGGAGTAATGGGCTTATCCAGGTTTGCTTCCCGTGTATGTTGCTTAAGTATTTTCCAAAATCCTTGCCGTGTAAGGCGGCCACCGTTATAGTTCAGAAAAAGAGCCTTTTCTCCCTCTTCATCCGCAGGCTTTCTCCCATTCTTCACATACTCGCTCAGAGCACTCTGGGCCATGGTCCCCAGGGGCACCACCCTGCTTCCCGACCGGCTGCGGCAGCGTACATACCCCAAATCCAGCCGTACATCCTCTATATTGAGGGACGTCAGCTCCGTAACCCGTATGCCGGTTGCATAGAGCAGCTCCAGCATAGCCCTGTCCCGAACCCCTATGTCGGAGTTGAGATTCGGTTGGTTAATCAGTGCCTCAATCTCATTTACTGAAGGCACCAGGGGTATTTTTTTCTGTCCCTTTGGGGATTCGATCTTTAACGTTGGGTCCTTCTGTGCACCGCCATAATTCATCAAATAGTGATAAAGCCCCCGAATGGATGATAATTGTCGGGCAACGGTTGCAGGGGATTTCATCTGCCCCTGCAAAGAAAGCAGGTATGTCATCACCGTGGTTTCCCCCGCATCCGAAAATCGGCTCAGGCCATGGTTCAAAAGAAACTCTGAATATTGCCGCACATCCCGGGAGTAAGCATCCATCGTGTTGGCGGTCATTCCCCGCTCTGTTTCCAAATACTCAATGAACCGCTTTATTTCCTCTTCCATGGTAAATCCCCTTTATCGATAACGCTTATCAGGTGCTTTCATTTGCCTTCACCGCCAGTTCCGGCTCGTGAGTAGCTCCCCTTTTAAGCTGTTTATATTTTGACTTATTTGCGTACATTGCCGCATCGGCCTGCTCGATAAAATCCATGACGCTGAGGCTTTCAATGGCATTGTATTCAGAAAAACCGTGGCTTACACTTACCGGAAATCCGATCTCCGGATCCTCATTTTTTTTCATCAGTACGGTATATATTCTGTTCCATGCGGGCTTCGCCTGATTCAGTGAGCAATCACAATACGTAATCAGGAATTCATCGCCACCCAGGCGGCATACAAAGTCCTTGTTCCGGAGAGATGCCCGGATTGTCCCTGTAACCACTTCAATCAGCTTATCTCCAGCCTTATGCCCCAATTTATCGTTCACCTGCTTGAGGTTATTGATATCTACAAAACAAATGGTAAGCGGTTTCCCACTCAGTTTGCAATCCCTTATGCGGGCACTGAGGGTGTCCAGCCCGGTCTGCCGGTTCAGTAGCCCCGTTTGTATATCCCGTTCGGCGTATTCCTTCACCTCATGGAGGTGCATACGGCTTACAATGGTGATACTGAGCAGATACAGGAACACGCCGGTGATTAAAACCATGGCTGCGAAGCCGCAGATCAAAACCACCATAAGCTTCGGAATTTGAATCAGTTCCTCGGAATAAACCGACAGGAAGCGAAGATAGATGTTCGACGCCACCAGCAATAACGCAACCCCTGCTCCAATCACCAGGATAAGCGTTGTGGTGTCCCGCTTTGTTTTCTGAAAACTGCCTTTGAAAAAACGGACAAACCCACCGTACACCTTAATCAAAACAAAGGTAAGCACCATGTGAAGAAGGCTTAGGTCCAAGGCTGTGGGAAATGTCAGCACACACAGTAGCGGCATCTGTGCTGAATAGGCGAAGGCTACAACATGGGTGCAAAGCATGGCGTAGGAGACCACCAGGTATGAAATCACCGTCATATAACAGCTCATAAACAGCTTTAGTCTGAATACCAGGGCTGAAATGAGAATGATGCCCAATGCCAGCAGCTCGTGACTTAAAAGAGTTGGTTTAAAAATAAAAAGTATGTATGGCAGAATCAGACAGAAAAAAATGCCCAGTTTGAATTGTTTTCCTCTGACAGTGGTCGGCAGGATATCATTCATGCAGATCACAAGGGCGAGAGCATATGAAATTGCACCAAAAATATGCGAATTCAATACTGCTTCCATAAATGCTCCTGCTGCGGTTATTTCAGATCCTGCCTGATTTTTTCAGCAATAACGGCAATGAATTCACTGTTTGTAATCTTTTTTTCCGAAACCTCGTCCGCCTTGTACAGTTTCGCAAGCGATACCTGATTCCCCCTGGCGAATGTCAGGTCAATGGCATTCCGTATGGCCCGTTCCACCCGGCTGGGCGTTGTATCATGCATCTTGGCAATGGGGGGATAAATGGCTTTCGTCACCTTCCCCAGGGTTGAGGGATCCTTTATGACGATCAGTATGGAATCCAGAATATACTGATATCCCTTTATGTGCATCGGAACGCCGAAATCCCTCAATTGATAGGAAACCCGATCCTCCATGCTCTCATTGCTGATGCGCCTGTATTGGACAGGCTCCGGTTCGTTTCCCGCTACAAACTGCTTCATACGGCGCATGAACTCCACCATATCGAAGGGCTTGACAACATAATACGACGCACCAAGATTGATGGCCCGGAAGGTGATGTCATCGTGGCCCACCGCCGACATCACAATGAACTGTGGGCGCCTTTCCATACTCCTGCACTTCTCAAGAACGCCGAGCCCGTCCAGCATCGGCATGATGATGTCCAGAATAACCAGATCCGGCTTCTCGCCCTCAATCATCTCCAAGGCGCTGATTCCATCATGTGCAACACCCACGACCTCATAGCTTTGGTCTTTTTCGATTATTTCTTTAAGGATCGTGCAAAAATGCCTGTTATCGTCTGAAATTAGAACACGGGTCTTTGTTTTCATCATATCCTCGGTTTACATCTGTTTATGAAAATCATTATATCAGTTGCCCTCCGGTTACTCAACAGCATCCCTCTGTTTTCGCAGGGTCTCTCCTATTCTGAGCAGCTCTTCAGAGGCCTTTATACTGGCAGCCGACTGGTGGCCTCCGCCCAGTATCCGGGCAATCTCTCTGCTTCGGTCTTCACCTGAAAGGGGGAAGAGATGGGTTGTTGTCAACTCCTTGTCCATTCGCTTTTCAATGAGGTAATGCCTGTCACCAAGTGCACATATCTGGGCCAGATGGCTGATACACAAAACCTGATGCGTACGGGACACCTCCACCAGCTTTTCACCCACAACAGCTGCCGTCTTTCCGCTGATGCCGCTGTCTATTTCATCGAAAACCAGGGTACTCACCGTATCCCCATGGGCCTGAACAATTTTCAGGGCCAGCATCAATCGCGAAAGCTCACCACCGGAAGCCACAGACTTCAGCGGCTTAAGAGGCTCCCCTGCATTCATGGAAACCAACAACTCTGCCAGATCTGCACCTTCGCTGCTGATGCCTGAATTCCACGGATCCCTTCTCAGGCTTAGCTGAAATTCAAGTTGAGCATTGGGAAGATTCAGAACGCGCAGCTCTTTAAGGAGGGCTTCAGAAAACACCTTAGCCCTGTCACTTCTGCATAACGTCAGCTTTTCAGCCTGAACACGATATTCTGCGAGAAGCTCCAGCCGTCTGGCCGCATAATGCTCCAGGGCTTCCAATGCATCGCACAACTGACTCTGTTCCTGCTGCCGGGCTGCCAGATAGGCAAGAATATCCTCCAACCCATTACCATATTTGCGTTTTAGATGGTTCAGCTGATCCAATCGCCGGGTCACCTGCTGGTAGCGTTCTTCATCAAAATAAAGCCGTTCTCCGAAGCGTTTCAGCTCATGGGTGAAGTCATTGCACTGATGATAAAGGTCGTTGAAATCACTTTCATATTGCTTTAGTTCGCTGTTGTAGCGGCTTACCTGCCCCAACCTGCGTACCACTTCGGACAGACCTTTAAGGACCGTAAGACCCTCTGTATTTTCAGAATTCAGGATTTCATCTGCCATCTGCAGCGTATGGATGATATGTTCCATATTTCGCAGGGTTTCGTGCTGTTCTTCCAATTCAACATCTTCACCGGCAGTCAGCTCGGCAGATTCAATCTCACGGATCTCGTGATTGAGGGTGTCGATTCGCCGAAGCAGTGTAGAGGTATCCCCGCCATATTCCAGCGCAGCCTTATCCAGCTCATGGAGCAATGCTGCTGTTTGACCGACCTTTCCCTTAAGGAGGGCCAGTTCCTCGCCTCCATAATTATCCAGCACCGCAAGGTGATTCTTGGGATGCAGAAGGGACTGATGGGCATGTTGACCGTGAAAATCCACCAGAATCTCCCCAGTTGCTTCCAGAACAGTTCCGGTAACAACCAAGCCGTTAATCCTGGCCGAGCTTCTTCCCGTGCTGAACAGCTCCCGTTGAATTACCAACAGCCCCTCATCCGGAATAATTCCGAAGCCCGCTTCCAGAATTGCCCCCTGCTGAGGACTCACGTGGAACACCGCCTGTACCATGGCCCTGTCTTGGCCCTTCCGTATCAGGGTTTTATCCGGTTTTTTCCCCAAAACAAAACCCATGGCATCAATCAGGATCGATTTTCCCGCGCCGGTTTCACCGGAAAGCAGGTTCAACCGCTGATCAAACACCATGGTAATGGCATCTATGAGTATGAAATTCTCTATTGTGAGTTCGTGAAGCATTTTAGGCTCCTAATCAATACCTAGTCCGTCATCTTATTAAATATTTCAAGAATAGCGGCTACCTTGGATTCCTCGCGGACCAGAATGAAAATGGTATCATCCCCGGCCAGACTGCCGACAACATCCTTTAATGAAAGTGTGTCCAGGGCGGCAGCGGCTGCGTTGGCTGCACCGGGAAGGGTCTTGATGACCACCATGTTGGCAGCAGAATCAATGGATGTGACAGAATCTCTGAATAGCTTTACAAAACGGTCTGAAATACCGCTTTCCTGATGCTTAATCGTGGCATACTTGTAGCGGCCTTCCTTGGTTAGCACCTTGATCAGCCTAAGTTCTTTGATATCACGGGAAACCGTTGCCTGGGTAACGTTGAATCCGCACTCCTTCAATCGCTGGGCCAATTCTTCCTGCGTTTCGATTTCGTTGTTTTCGATCAGATCCAGAATTTTCGTGTGTCTGGAATACTTCATGCTCTGCCTCCTGTAAGGTGCCGTACATAAACCCTGCTTATTTGGAGAATCCCCTGTGTGGCGGGGTGTTTCATTGTCCATACTCTGTATGATTCTATGCTTATGCAAAAAAACCTTTATTATTCATTAATTTTGTATATTTTTTGACAATGAAAACGTTTTACTCCCCGTGAAGGGTGGCGTGAGCCGCTTCTACAACTTCATGAAGCTCAGCCGATACCATCCCGGCGCCGGTTTCTTCCGATTTTTTAAAGCCCATGAGGAATTCAATATTTCCTTTTGGCCCCTTAATCGGCGAAAAAGCAAGATAATCGATGGCGGCCCCAAGCTGAGCTGCCATGCCGGTCACCTGCTCCAGTACCCGCTCATGGATTTCAGGATTCCGTACAACCCCATTCTTCCCAACGTGCTCGCGGCCAGCCTCAAACTGAGGTTTTATCAGACATATACAGCGTCCGCCGGGTTTAAGCAGATTCATCACCACCGGAAGAACCAGCTTAAGCGAGATGAAGGATACATCCACCGATGCAAAATCTAGTTTTTCCGGAAACGTTTCACTGTCAATGGAACGGATATTGGTGCGCTCCATATTGATGACGTCCGGCCGATTTCGAAGGGTCCAATCCAGTTGGCCGTATCCAA
Source organism: uncultured Peptostreptococcaceae bacterium (assembly GCA_964649745.1). Taxonomy (GTDB): domain Bacteria; phylum Bacillota; class Clostridia; order Peptostreptococcales; family Acidaminobacteraceae; genus CAZEHS01. The sequence continues at coordinate 7,381 of CAZYQI010000001.1, forward strand.
CATCGATGGCATACACACGGATGGCGCCGTTTTGCAGCATGCAGTCCGTAAAGCCTCCGGTTGAGGCCCCGATATCGGCGCATACAGCACCGGTAAGCGACATCCCGGTTTCATGAATTGCCTTTTCCAGCTTCAACCCGCCCCTGCTTACATACGGACACGCTTTTCCCAAAACGGTAATGACTGCCGCCTCATCATATTGCATTCCCGGCTTGTCTGCCGGTTGACCGTTTACCTGAACCAACCTGGCCATGATGGTGGATTTTGCCTTTTCTCTTGTGTCTGCCAGCCCTTGGGCCACCATCAGCACATCCAGTCGTTCCTTGCCCATTATGCATCCACCCCTACCACTTCAATAATCCTGCGGCTAATTGAATCTGCATCCAGTCCATAACGCTCAAAAAGCTCCGGGATGGTACCGTGCTCCACAAATTTATCCGGAAAGCTCAGGCTATGGTAGGTGTAGGTTCTGCTCCTTTGCTCCTGCAAAGCGCTCAACACCTCGGTTCCATACCCCCCCGTACGCACGTTGTCCTCCAGGACAAAGAAGTGGTCATAGCGGTTTAGAATCTCCGAAAGATGTTCGATCTGGAACGGTTTAAGAACACGGGGATGCACCAATGAACAGGATACCCCCTTCTCCTTCAGTATCCGTATGGCTGCCTGAGCCGTATGGTACATGGTCCCCACCGCAAAAATAACGGCATTGCCCTCGGTAAGGTGACACATCGGGCATTCAATCAGCCCCTCCGGATTGGAGGAATTCTCAATATGGGCACTGCCCCGGGGATAGCGTATGGCCGTGGGTCCGTTCAGGGTAAGGGCATAGCGCATCATTGCCTGGAGTTCCAGACCATCCTTGGGCGCAAGAATCGTCATGTTGGGCATGTGCATCAGATACGACAGATCAAAAACACCATGGTGAGTTTCTCCATCCTGTCCCACCAGCCCGGCACGATCGATGGCGAAGATAACCGGAAGGTTCTGCATACACACATCGTGCAGAATCTGATCATATCCCCTCTGAAGGAAGGTGGAATACACTGCGAATACCGGGCGCATTCCTGCGGTTGCCAGTCCTGCAGACATGGTCACCCCGTGCTGCTCGGCAATTCCAACATCAATGAAGCGTTTCGGAAATTCTCTTTTGAATCGGCCCATACCCGTACCCGAAGGCATGGCGGCGGTTACCCCGATGATTCTGGGGTCCTCAGTAGCCAGGGTACAGAGGGCATTCCCAAAAACCTCTGAAAAACCGGCTTCCTTTGCCTTGGCCAGCGGTTTTCCGGTTTCAATATGAAAGGGAGCCACCCCATGGAAATCGTCGGGTTTTTCTTCAGCCGGTGTATAGCCCAAGCCTTTTTTGGTGATCACATGGACCATTACCGGACCCTGCACCTTCTTGGCAAGCCGGAACACATCCTTGACGCTGGCTATATCGTGGCCGTCTATGGGGCCCAGATAGGTGAAACCCAGTTCCTCAAACAGGATTCCGGCAACTAAAAAATACTTCAGGCTGTCCTTAGCCTTTTGAATGGACTTCGCAAAGGGCTTCCCAACGCCGGGAATACGGTTCAGGAAGGTTTCAACCTCATCCTTGGCACGGGTGTAACCGGGAGTTGTACGGAGGCGGCTCAGATAACGGGATAGGCCCCCCACATTCTCATCGATACTCATCTCGTTGTCATTCAGTACAACAATCAATCGTGTCTTGTTATGCCCTGCGTGGTTCATGGCCTCAAACGCCATACCACCGGTCATGGCGCCGTCCCCGATAACCGAAATCACATGGTGATCTTCACCGGCGATATCACGGGCCAGGGCCAGGCCAAGGCCTGCGGATATGGATGTGCTGCTGTGACCCGCCTCAAAAATATCGTGCTCACTTTCGCATTTTTTCAAGAATCCGGACAGACCATCCAGCTGACGCAGGGTGCAAAACTGATCCTTCCTACCGGTGAGCAGCTTGTGCACATAGGCCTGGTGACCGACATCAAAGACAATTTTGTCCTTAGGGCTGTCGAATACACAGTGCAGCCCCACCGTTAGCTCTGTAATCCCTAAATTGGAGGCCAAATGCCCTCCTGTTTGGGATACACTTTCCAAAAGGAAAGAACGAAGCTCATCAGAAAGCTCGTTCAGCTGGGCGTCCGTTAAAAATCGCAGTTGTTCAGGGGATTGTATCGTATCCAGTATGCTCATTTTTACACCTCTATATATTTCGAATTACCGAAAAAAAGGATTAAGACCCTTTGCCGCGGATGAAGAACGATGAAAATCGATGAACGCAGATGAAACCGTTTTTACTCTGTCATTGCGAGAAGCGCAGCGACGGGTAATCTCTCCCTTTGGATCTGCTGTAGTGGAATGATTTCAAAAGATACGGAATGAAGGGAGAGATTGCTGCACTACCCTCGCAATGACGAGACAACACATTTCCCATCTTCTTTCATCGGTATTCATCGCTTTTCATCTGTGACTAAGTGTTTAACTGTTTATGCTCTATCGCTTCATCAAACCAACAGATTCGCCAGTAAAATACCTAAGAGAGCCCCGGCGAACACTTCCACCTTGGTGTGACCCACCAGCTCCTTCAGCCGTTCCTCACGGATAGGCCGGTGCTGGTACAGGTCATCCAGCATCGTATTGAGTATAATTGCCTGTTTTCCAACACTTTGCCGCACCCCTGCCGCATCGTACATAACAATTACAGAAAAAATCAGGCACACTCCGAAAATAGCGCTGTTCCAGCCATAAAGAAGGCCAACCGTGGTCGACAGCCCCATAACAGTGGACGAATGGGAGCTGGGCATGCCGCCGGAGCCCACCATTCGGTAAAGGTTGAGCTTCTTTTCAAAAATCAGCGTCAGCATCACCTTAAGAAACTGCGCAGCAAACCAGGAAAGGAACGAAACCTCTATGACCTGATTGTTAAGAAACGCATCGAAAAAGTTCAAGGTCTTCCTCCTTAGAATTCCCTATTGGCTAAAAAATCGGATAAAGCCTTTAGAAATTCGGCACGCTGACCGTAGCCATCAAGAATTTCCTTGCTTTCCCGAAGCAAATCATGGGCGATCCGCCGTGATTCCTCTAACCCCAGAAGGGATGGGTATGTGGACTTCTGCTTTTCCGCATCACTGCCGATATCCTTGCCCAGCTTCTCCTGATCACCGACAATATCAAGAATATCATCAATAATCTGGAACGCCATGCCGATATTCCGCCCATAATGGCGAATCACCGCCAGATCCGTTTCATTGGCTCCCCCCAGCATCGCCCCAGCCATAAGGGATGCGGAAATCATGGCCCCCGTCTTGTGCCCGTGGATAAAATCAACCGTTTCTATGGGAACCTGTTTTTGCTCCGATTCCAGATCCACCACCTGTCCGCCTATCATTCCGTAAACTCCTGCTGCCTGGGCTATTTCATTCATAGCAGACAGACAGGTGTCTGTTCCAGACCCTGCCTTCATGGTTTCCTTTATCATCAGTTCATAGGCATAGTTAAGCAGAGCGTCTCCGGCAAGAATTGCCATGCCCTCCCCGTATACAACGTGGTTGGTCGGCTTCCCTCTACGGAAATCGTCATCATCCATAGCCGGTAAATCGTCGTGGATCAGGGAATAGGTGTGAATCATCTCCATGGCACAGGCAAAGGGCATGGCCATTCCCTCGTCTCCGTCGAAAAGACGGCACGCTTCAAGTAAAAGTACCGGCCGCAGCCGTTTACCTCCGGCCTTCAGGCTATAGTCCGCTGCCTGAAAAACCGTTTGCTGCAAACCCGTAAAATCCGAAAAATATGTATAGAGGTGTTCTTCCACCTTTTTTTTCTTATCTGAAAGAGCCTTATCGAAGTTCATCGGCTTCTGCCTCCTCACCCGGATTCTTCTCCGTCACGTTCTCTGCCGCGATGGTTTCAATCTTCATCCTTGCGTTTTCCAGCTGTTCCTGCAATTCACGATAAAGTCTTACCCCTTCTTCAAACGCTTTCAGGGACTCATCCAGACCCAAATCTCCGGACTCCAGCTGCTCTGCCAGACGGGTCAGGGTTTCCATGCCCGATTCGAAGCTGTTTTCATGCTTTTTTTTGGATTTCATACGATTTCCCCTGCTTGTGTGTCTTCAACACGGCACGTCATGCTGCCGTCCTGCAGCCGTACAGATAACAGCTGACCGGCTACAGCCGTTTTCACGGTTTTAACCCGTTCGCCCTCTTCCGTTGTGACCAGAGCGTATCCCCGTGCAAGTATCCGGAGGGGACTGGCGCTGTCCAGTCGATGGGCAGCCAGTTGGGCCTGATGTTCTTTTTCCCGGAGCTGTCTTAAAACGGCGTTTCTTTGGCGATTAACCTGATTGAGGCTTTGATTGGCCTTGTAATTCAGGGCGTGCCGAAGGTGGCCGGAAAGTCTTTTCGGCTCTGCTTTTTCCAAACACATCTGCTCGGTAATCAATCGCTGCCGGGTGGTTGTGCAAAGCCGTGCTACGGCCTGGGCCAGTTCCCGCCTTATTTCAGCCTTATCCCTTACAGCCAGTTCGGCCGCCGCGGAGGGGGTTGCAGCCCTTAGGTCTGCTGTGAAATCAGCGATGGTGAAGTCTGTTTCGTGACCCACCCCTGTAATAACCGGTGTTTTCAATCCCATAAGAGTTTTTGCCAAGGGTTCTTCATTGAAGGCCCAAAGCTCTTCAATAGAACCGCCTCCCCGGGCCAGGATAATCACGTCCAGCTCCATCCGGTCCAGGGTGCACAGTGCCCGGGAAAGCTCCGCAGCCGCTGTAATTCCCTGCACTGCTGCAGGACACAGATATACCTGAATCCTATCGTTGCGCCGTGACAGCACCGACTGGATATCCCGCCACGCGGCGCTGTCTGCCGAAGTGACGACTCCGATTCGGTTGGCATAACGGGGGATGGGCTTTTTCCGTTCATGGCGGAAGTACCCCAAAAGCTCCAGGCGGGCCTTCATCGCCTCAAAGCGGGCAAAGAGATCCCCCAGACCGGCAGGCTCCATTTGACGTACATAAACCTGATAGCGTCCGTCCCGCTCATATACCGTGATCTGACCCTTGACCACCACAGCCATTCCATCCCCCGGCATGAATTTCAGGCTGAGGGCATCTCCGTGAAACATCACACACTGGATGCGGGCATTCTCATCCTTAAGGGTAAAGTAAAGATGTCCGGAGGAATGGGCCTTCATATTGGATATCTCCCCTTGCAGGGATACGTGATTAAGTATGGGGTCGTTTCCAAGAATACGCTTGATATATAGCGTAACCTCGGTTACGCTTAATGTCCGGATCCGCATTGTCGGATACAAGCCTCCAGTGTATTTTCTGCCAGCATCAGATTCGTGGTGGGACCAACGCCACCGGGTACCGGAGTGATAGCGGAAGCTTTATCCTGGCACCCCTTCCAGTCCACATCGCCCACCAGTCCGTTCTCCGTCACATTGATGCCAGCATCAATAATCACAGCACCGGGTTTTATATGATCCGGACCGATCATCTGAGCCACGCCAACCCCTGTCATCAGTACATCGGCCTGGCGTGTGATGGCGGGGAGGTCCTTGGTACGGGAATGGCATATGGACACCGTCATATTCTCATTCAACATCAGCTGTGCCACAGGCTTTCCTACCACATTGCTGCGGCCCACAACAACACCATGGAGACCGTTCAGCTTAAGGTTCAGAGACTTCAAAAGCATCATCATCCCCTTGGGGGTACACGGCACAAAACAATCAAGGCCCGCATAAAGCCGGCCGATATTGGAGGAACCGGCAGAATCCACATCCTTCTCAGGGGATACCGTTTCCCGGATCAGTTTTTCGTCGATTGTCTTGGGAAGCGGGAACTGAACAATAATGCCATGAACGGCACCGTCACTGTTCAACGCCATAACCTGCCGGCGAAGGGCCTCCGTTCCAAGCTCCGGATTAACAAGGTACTTGTTCACCGTCAGACCAAGCTCCGCGCATTTCTTTACGATATTGTTGACATACACCTTGGAGGAGGGGTCTTCTCCGCAGAGCACAACAGCCAAGCCAGGCCGAATGCCGGATTTTTCAATCCATTCGTCAATCCGTTCCTTAAGTGAAACACTGTAAGCAGCTGCAACTGCCTTGCCATCGATAAGCGTTCCCATTTTACACCTCCTGATAGTTAATCCACACTCCCTCGGGAGGGAGGTCAACACGGTTTATCCCCCTCTTGAGGGGGACGTCACAGAGTGACAGGGGGAGTTATTACATGTCCTTAGCAATCTCCGCCCCCATCAGGGCAATCCCCACCGCATTATCAACGGCGTATTGACCCGGGCAGAAGGTTGCGTCGATTTTGCCAAAGCTCTTGTGCCTGCTAAGGGCTTCCCGCAGATAACGGCTGGAGCTGACGCCGCCGCTGAAAAGAACGCGGCTGATACCGCTTGTTTCTGCCGCTGTCAACACCGCTTTTGCAATGGACCGGGTAACGGCACTGAGCAGTCCCGCCGACACCTCCGCCGGGCTGTTGAAGTCTTCGAAGTGTTTCTTCGCCACATTCTCAAGCCCTGAAAAATTGATCCATCCCTCTTTAACCGCTATGGGGAATACAGGATCCACACACTGACTTTCTACGGCAGCAAGGTCCAAATACTTGCCGGCAGGAAACGGGTACCCCATCATCACGCCGGCTCTGTCTAATACCATACCGGCACTGATATCCTTGGTTCCTCCCAGGATATCAATGTGGTAGCGGCTTTCCCGCATCTCCACGACTAATACCTCTGTGGTGCCGCCGCTGAGATGTACCGCCAGAAACGGTTTCGTTTCATCAAAACCAGCACTCCAGGCTGCCGCCCGCAAGTGTCCTTCCTGATGGGTAAGCGGAATAAGTGGAATACTTAAGGCCGCCCCCAGGGTTCTGGCAAAATCCTCTCCGGCCGTGAACACAGGCATATACGAATCCTTTACAGGCCTTGGGGCCGCAGAATAAGCAACGGCCCTGAGTTCTCTGAATCGGGGAACCTCTTTTGCCAGGGTTTCAACAAGATCCGGAAGCTGTTTGTGGTGATGATAGAAGCCTTCGGACTGTCGGAGTCCGCGCCCGCCCTCCGGCACCGGCAACATTTTGCGGGCATCCCCCAGAAGGGTTTCTCCGGCAGCAATGGCCAGGGAGGTTGTATAACAGCTCGTATCTATACCAAGAACAGCAGGCTCGGTCATAGGGATATCTTCCCCAATACGCCGTTAACAAAGCCTGCTGATTCCTCATCTCCATATTTTTTTGAAAGGTCCACGGCTTCCTTAACGGTAACCGAAACAGGAATCCCTTCCATGAATTTCAGTTCAATCACGGCCACCCGAAGGATCGCCAGGTCCACCCGGCTCATCCGGTCTATGGTCCAATCAATCAGATGTTCCGAAATGATGGCATCCACTGCTGCCCGGTTATCAAAAAACGTTTGAACAACCTCATCCAGATAGGTTTGGTTCTTTTCAGGAATCGGGTTTTCCAAGGCATTGATCGTCACCTTAAAGAATTCATCGGTAAACTCATTGCGGATATCCATCTGATAAAAAAACTGTATCAGCCATTCTCTTGCTGCTTTTCGATTCATTAATGCGCCTCCGGGCCATTGCTACTCATTGATCTGTGCGGGTGCTTCCTTGGGCAGGTTCACACCGGTCACATGCACATTGACTTCCTTCACCTTCAAACCCGTCATCATTTCAACGGCGCTTTTTACATTTTCCTGAATTTGCCACGACACCTCCGGAATCTTGATGCCGAAATCCACGATAATATTAAGATCAATCACTACCGTCCGCTCTTCAACGTTCACCTTCACACCCCGGGAGAGGCTTTTCTTGCCGAACATTTCGGCCAAATCCCCCGCGATCCCGCCGTTCATTCCATTCACGCCCTCTATTTCAGCAGCGGCAATGCTGGCGATGGTTCCAACCACATCATCGGATATCTTCACTTCGCCATATTCATGTTCATCCAATTGCATATTCTCAGCCATGGTTACCTCCGAGGTGATTGCGTATCTATCCCTTCAAACATTGCTTCCCAGAGTATTATATCAAAAGAACCGGGTTTGTTCCATACTTCAGGCCCCATGGGAAAAGCGGACCCATGCCTTTTCGGACATGAATCCGCTTCCGTTTCACATTGAAAAACTTACTTCTTTTCTTCTTCCTTGTCGCCGCATGAGCAGCAGCCGCATTCGCAATCATCGGCGATTTCAATGATCGTACCGCAGTTGGGGCACTCGATTTCCAGCTCTGCCTCGGGATCGTCGCACAGCTCGTCCAAATCTGTATAAATCAGTTCACCGCACTCTGGGCAGGTAATCTCGTCGATCATGTCATCATCGTCATCTTCGTCGTCCATTTCTTCGAAGAGCGCTTCTTCAACTTCAGTGAGGTCTTCATCCATCAACTCAATGTATTCATCGATGTCGCCCACTTCTTCGTCAAGCTCATGAATGGCTTGTGCCATATCATCAAGCACGTCGAGAATTTGAACTAACAGCTTGCCTTCCTTGGTTCCTTGATCCATTTCCATTCCATCGGCAAGACCTTTCAAATACGATACGCGTTCCAGTAAAAAGCTCATGGATAACCCTCCTTTTAAACACATAGTTGCAACCTATTGATATCGGGCGTAAGCCCGGAATACCCTTGTAAAACACTGCCTTACTCCCACCGTCAGCTTCGCTGCCACCTCCCTCAGGAGGGAGGTCAACCGGCTCCATCTCCCTCTTCGAGGGGGATGTCACAAAGTGACAGGGGGAGTTTTCTTGAAATTTATCAACCCGTTACGCGGGACATATACTCCCCAACCCGGGTATCCACACGGATGCGCTCCCCCTCGTTGACGAACATCGGAACCATAACCTCGGCACCTGTCTCCAGTTTAACACGTTTCATGGCATTTGTGGCTGTATCGCCTTTAACGCCCGGCTCTGCCTCTGTGATAAGAAGCTCAACAAAGTTCGGCGCCTCAACCATAAAGCAACTACCCTTATAAAAGGCTACTGCAACGTTTTCATTTTCCTTGATCCATTTGATGGCATCTTCAACGATTTCGTAAGAAAGTGGAATCTGCTCAAAGGTCTCATTATCCATGAAGTAGTAAAGATCCCCATCCGCGTAAAGATACTGCATGTCCTTGCGGTCAATATGGGCCCGGGGGAATTTTTCTGACGGATTGAACGTATGCTCACGGATTGCTCCGGAAAGCAGGCTCTTGTACTTGGTTCGTACAAAAGCGGCACCCTTGCCCGGCTTAACATGTTGAAAATCTACGACCACAAAGGGCTCGTTGTCCATCTCAAAGGTCATGCCTTTTCGAAAATCACCTGCTGCTATCATTTAAAACCCTCCAAATTATATGCTTATTTATTTATAACACGAGAAACGCCCTTAACGGTTAACGCTACGTTAAAGATCTCTCAGTTAAACCAATTCAATAAGGTGCTTGGGTGACATGGACAACAGCTGATAGCCGGTTTCCGTCACTGCCACGATATCCTCGATCCGAACACCGCCGAAACCTGGAATGTAGATACCGGGCTCAATGGTGATGATCATCCCGGCCTTCAGTACCGTTTCTGAGGCGGCGGCAACCCGAGGCTGTTCATGAATCTCAAGGCCTACACCGTGTCCTGTCCCATGGCCGAACTGTGCGCCATATCCGGCGGCTTCGATGATGCTGCGCCCTGCCTGATCAACCTCTGAGCAGAGGGCTCCTGCCCTAACCCTTTCCAGGCTTGCCCCTTGGGCTCTGTATACAATGTCATAGATGCGCTTTTGCTCGTCCGAGGCTTCACCCACTACCAGAGTCCGGGTCATATCCGAACAATAGCCGTCTACAACACATCCAAAGTCAAGGGTAAGCATATCTCCCGCAGCAATTACTTTGTTGCTGGCAACCCCGTGGGGCATGGAGGAGCGTTCCCCACTGGCGACAATGCTTTCAAAGGATAAACCGGAAGCGCCGTTCCTGCGCATAAAAAATTCCAGCTCCAGAGCCACTTCATTCTCTGTAAGATTCGGACGTATGAAACCCAGCATGTGCTGATACGCTCTGTCTGCAATGGAAGCGGCCGTTTCAACCGCTGCAATCTCTCCAGAATCCTTCACCACTCTGAAATTCATCAGTTCGTTCTGAACAGGAATCAGCTCCAGGCCCGGAATTGCCTTGTAAGGTTCGATGGCGTCCACAGTCCAAATATCTGCTTCAAATCCAACCCGACCGTAGCCGAAAGCAGCGAGCCATCCATGCAGCTTTTCATCCGATTTCAGGGTAACAATTTCAAATCCTTCACACTGAGCCGTTGCCTGCTCCGTATACCTAAAATCTGTCACAAGCCAGGCCTTATCACGACTGATCACCACTGCCCCGGAGCTTCCGGTAAAACCGGATACATATCGCCTGTTAACGGCGCCGGACAGTAAGATGGCATCCAATGAACCCGATTCCAATAGCCCTCTAAGCTTTTCAACACGCAACATAATAAAGCCCCCTGTTTTTGACACATCTTATCATATCACAAACAGGTTGCTTTGCAAACACGAATGCTATTTCACATCATCGGATAACTCATGCTTGGGCTTGGCTCCGACAACCGCAATGGCATCGATCAGGGCCTTCATGATATCGGCCTCGAACTGGATCCCCATCTCCTGAACCTTCGTATAAAGCTGACCCTTTTCCGAAACAATGTAATGGGGCTTCAAATTGTTCAGCGCCAATGCCTTGATATCCATCTGGCACTTCTCGCAAAAGCAGATGGTGGGAAACACCTTCATCAGATTCGGCAGCACATGCTCCACCGCCACTTCCATATAATTGTGCAGGTACATTGGGGCCTCCTTAGAATTTACATCAACCGAATGCCGGTATCCACAATTTCCTTCACATAGGGATTTGACAAATCAAAATCTTTTACAGTGAAAGGATGTGGTTCGATGCGGCTGTCTATGTTTCTTCGTTTACGCATCAGCATTAACGTGTCTTCGTATGCATCACCTGAAAAGTTTTCCCCAACGACCGCTATATCAATATCGCTGTTATCAGAAAATCCACCCTGAACATAAGACCCGAAAAGGTATATTGCCGTCGCGCCGCATTCCGTCTTTACAGCCTCAATAAACTGAGCAATACGTTTTTCAATTATTGTTCTATCTGACGGAGCACCCATTCTCTCACCTCCTCGATAATGAATAGACTCTGTTTTGCAAAATCGTGCGTGCATTTTTTATAGAAATTGAGCTTATAATCTGGATATCGCACATTGAGATTGAATGCCGTGATTTGATCCAACTTATCCGCCATGTCATCATTAATCGGTATGCCTATACGTTCTGTAATACGAAGCAGGTCGTGTACCTTGGGTACATTTACATCTACTTTCGATACATAAAGTGCTTTTAAGCTCTTTTCTACAACCAAGTGGCCTAAGAAGAGGGACCACGCATAATCTCCGGATCGGTACAGATTATGCATTGTTTTATAATCACTCTCTGCCGTTTCAAGCCAGTAGCGTTTCAAATCGTCCCTATTCATATCCACACCTCAAAATCATCATCACTAACGATCAGTCTAATTATACAACCCAAACAGCAACTCTGTCATCTGTGACTGATACAGCATCACCAGCATGGCCGCAATGACTATGAAAGGGCCGAAGGGGATGAAGTCTTTACGGCCTTTGATCTTCAGCGCCATCAGCAGCAATGATATCACCGCCCCGATATTGGAGGACAACAGCACCACCCACAGAATGCCTCCGCTTCCCAGCCAAAGGCCCAGAATGGCCATCAGCTTGATATCTCCCCCTCCCATGCCGCCCCGGGTGATCACGGCCAGCAACAGGTAGAGCCCCCCTCCGATCAGAAAGCCCAGCCCATGGTCCAATAGATTAAAGGCGTGGCCCCCGCTGTACCACACCCACCCCAGATAGGCGATGGTGTTAATAAGGCCGGCAATCTGAAGCTCGTCCGGAATAATGGAATGGTCCAGATCAATGAAGAAGATGGCGATGAAGATGGACGTAAACACCAGCATAAAGAACAGCTCCGGTGTAAGGCCGTAGTGCCAGCCGAGAAACGCGAAAAGCGTTCCGGCCAGCAGCTCCACCAGGGCATAACGGGGTGAGATCTTTGCGCTGCAGTAGCGGCACTTCCCTTTAAGAAAAAGCCAGCTCAATACCGGAACCAGATCAATCGGTCCCAAACGGTGACCGCAGCTGCCGCAGTGGGACGGGGGCGACACGACGGATTCCTCTTTAGGCATGCGGTAGATGCACACGTTGAGGAAGGAGCCGATGAGGAGGCCCATAATGAACAGGTATATCAAAACAAGAATCAGCATTCAACACCTCAAGAATGGATTTCAAATCCGCAACATAATCATAATATACCACATTTAAGGGATCGGAACAGGGGCACTGTCACCGACACCGGCCATCTTCAATACCACCTGGGTACCGCTGGAACAGTTGCTGATATTCGTTTTGCCGCTGCCATCCAGTGTTCCGGTCTTAACCGTATTTCCACCGGCATCCAGCACATACGCCGTTGCACCCGGGGTTCCGTTGGCAATCTTAACGCCATTTCCCGAGCGCTGCACCGTAAAGGTGTTGGGCAGCTGTGCCGCTGCGGTTTTTGTCACCGTCAGTGTCACTGTCAGGCTGCCGTCCCGTCCTGCAACTGCGCCTGTTATTGTTTCAATTCCAGCAACATCAGGGTGTATGACACCGTTCCAGCTGACAGGAGCGTAATCATAGCTGCCGTCATCCAGAACCACCTCCACCGTTGCCGGTGAATGATAGACGGAATACTGGGCAACCGTCTCGGTCAACAACGTGTAGCGCAGGCTGACCACAACCGGGGGCTGCTCCATATGAGCTCCCTGAGTGAACTGGATGGCAATGCCGCTGCCGCCTCCGGGAGCGGTTATGCCAGAGGAGCCGATATTCAGTACCTCCACCTGGGTTGTCACATCGTATTCACTGGTACCCGCCTTGCCCACCTTTATCTCCAATATGTCCGCGGCTATCCGTCGCGCCGTGAAGGTGAAATCGTTCACATCAGAGGTCCCCTGAACCGGTGTTTCAAGGCCTGGTCTCCGGTGTATGATCTGACCTCCCTGAAGATAGAATTCATTGGTCCCATGGGTTGAAGGCACAGTGGCCAATATCGTAACCGAATCCGCGAACCGAAGCTCCTTGGATATGAGTTCGATGGGAATCCGCACGTCCGACTGGTTCTTTACCTGATCCTGGGAACGATTGAAGACCTTAACCCCGAAATCATTGAACTGGAACACCATGGCGATGACAAGACTGATCAATGCCAGGGCGATGGTCACCTCAATCAGCGTCAACCCTCGGATCTTCAGATTGCTCCTGACTGTGTCTGTTTTCATATGAGCATCCTCCGGTCAGTTCTTGGGTTGAAAGTAGTAGACATCCGCAGTCGCTGAAGGAACCTCCGGCACCGACTGAACGGAATGCAGTACCGCTCCCGGGGAAAATACGGGACTGCCGGTTTCAAAATCGATCCTGAATGTTGAAGCCGACGTATTTTTGTCATACAGATTCTGTTCCGCCTCCGTTTGGGAGTTGAACGTCATCTTATTATGCCAGTTGGATATGGTAATCATCTTGAACCCGGATGTAAACATAGCCAAGGTCCCTAGGACGATGATTGCCAGAATCGCCACCGAAACAATGATTTCAATCAGGGTCATCCCCATTTCATTCTTGTTCTTCACGGACCTCACCCCCAGTACCTGTCTATTTGACATAGACCCCCCGCATATAACCTACAACGCCGTCAATCACCAGATGGTTCATATCCAACTCGGGATCATGAACCATATAGGCGTTTCCACTGTTGGGCCCCACAAATTCTTTGCAGATCACCGCACCGGTCAACGTTCCGTTCCCCCCATTGATTTTCACCGTGGCATTGGGGGCATACAGACAAAAATCGTTGGTGTTCTGACCATTGATATTCACTACTGAAGTCCCTGAATAATAGATATACATCCGAACATCCCCCGAAGCCCTGGATATATAATCCTGGACACCGTTCAAATCGATGGTACCAGCCGCGTTCACCAGCAGATGGATCTCACCGTCGCCATAAAGCCGGTAGCTTCCCCCAACAAAATTGTCTGTCCTGTAGTATCCCATTCCGTTGCTGTCAATCCGCGTCTTGGTTTTCCCGTCTGTGTCCGTGAATTCAGGCCAGTCGGGCCAATCCCACACGAATTTTGAAGTATCCGGCTGCTGAAGAATGATTTCCTTGGTCAGCTTGTCCACTGTATGCGGGGCTGTCACATTGTCTTCCACACTGGTCATATAAGACTCGGTAGCTCCTGGTCCCAATGTGATATTCCCAACAATATCCTCGCTGCCGAAATCAATGGTGCTGGCGTTGGTTCCAACATCTCCGGTGACAAGGTTGTTCTGTCCTATCTTCGGCATCAAATCGGAAAAAATCGCACCCAGTAACAGATTGGTTTCCAGAAGCTGCAGTTTTACCATGCCCACTTCATCCCCACCCCTGTATGCTCTGGATTCAATGATCGGCATCGTAATCTTACCGGTCAGTGCGGAGGGTTCGCCGGTAACCTTGACACGGAACTCCTGTCCGTTGATCTCTGCGGATGCATACTCCGTACTGCCGGCAGTTCGGTTGATGACATCCTCTACACCATCAGGATTCTCTATCAGATAGGAAGCCATAGCTTCTGCCCCGGACCGGGCAACGTAGTAATCCTGAACATTGCTCTCCTGATAAACGGCCTGTTTATTTTCGGACAGGGATGCCTGCAGAATAGCAACCCCTAGAATGGTCAATACGACAAACACCACAAGAATGAATACGAGCACAGCCCCTCGCTGATCCAATTTCATATGAGCCCTCCTATCCCTGACAGATTTATACATACTCATATATACCCAATCCATGGACTCCTACGCGCTTTGTTGCTTCTGTGCGCCCCCTCACGGCTCCGTGATCCTATTGGAGGTATCCTTCCAATTCCCTATAAGGCTGATGGCAATGCCTGACAGAGTCCACTGATAAACCGCAATGAAAATCCTGGAATCATTAACCATACCCACAACAGAATACAGTACCAATCCCAGCAGAATAGGTTCGACATACGGATTGCCACGGTCAGTGTTCCTCAATCGGGCCATTCCGTAGATCATAACCCATTGAAGGGCTGTATAGACGGCCAGCCCCACTACACCGAGATTGACGGCATAATTGAGGTAGATGTTGTGGGCTTTTGTTGCCAGCGCATAAGGATTTCCAACATATCGGACCTTGCTGACCATGTCGTTCTGAGGAAACACCAGACCAAAGGTATCCGGCCCGGTTCCGAACAGCGGGTATTCTCCTATGACAGGCAAGGCGTGCTGCCAAAGGTACATCCTGCCGTTCCCCAAATCCCCGTAGCCCACCGGGCCCCAAAAAACCGGCTGGCTGATGGAATCGACTTTCCTCCCGCTGTTTAAAAAACGCAGTCGGTCATTTGCGGCATCAAACCGGATGCCAAAAGGCATCAGCGTATAAACGGCAGCTTCCGTCTCCGCCGGGGTCCTAACCATTGTAAAGGGCGCATTTTTTCCGACAGGAAGGCTCCTGTTCGTAATCTCAACGCCCTGTGTCTTCGCCGAAACCGCATAGTCCCTTCCGTCCACCGTCAGCTCCAGAGTGCCGTTCGTTTCCGCAATATAGGTCAACCCCTTCTCTGAAGATCGCGAGGGCAGCAATGTTAAGATTACAGCCGGAATCAGTAGCAACATCAGAAGCATTGCATAGCCCCTTCGGGCAGTGGATCTGATGCTGGGGATGAATCTTGCGGCCCCGGCAAGGAACACATATGCTGCCGCCGAAAAGCCTGCTTCCCGGGCAAAGCCGCTGTCCTGTCCCCAGCAGGCAAAAAACAGCACAGGTCCCAGCAGGCAAAGGTGCCAGAGAAGCTCTGTCGTCCTGGATATTCTGCCGCTTACCGCCCTGTAGGCGATTGTCGTTCCCATAACCACCACCATCAGGGCCGACAGGGTTCCCGATGTGAGGACACCGAAATTTACCGCAGCCACGCACAGTGCCATCAGGACGATGCCCGCCCCCCGGTTTTGACGCAGGAACAGAAAATAGACAAACGGTAAAAACAGGCTGAAATAGCTGCTGAGATAATTCGGATTTCCGAAAAAGCCATGACCCGCCAAGCCGTATCCGTTGTCTGGAGGATCTGAAGGCAAAAATGCGGAGGTGGCCCAAGTCTTTACAACCGGCCAACGCAGGGGGTCATTCCCAAAATACTGAAGGATTGAAATCACCGTCACAGTCCCCAGGCATCCCAGAAAAATAGCCGTGTAGTATCGTAAAATCTGTTTTGTCATCGGCATGACCGATGTGGTCAGGGCCAATACGCCATAGGAAAGGAGTACGCTGACGCCCTCATAGGTTTCCATGAACCCTTCGTCGGCAGTAGCCTTATACGGCGAAAACAGATACGAGGTTCCGACAACCGCCATGAAGGCTGCCATCAGCACCTGCCCTCTGCCGTACCGGAGCGCAACCCTGTGGGACAATATCCCCACCAGCATATTCAACAGAAGGATCACGCAGGCAACGAAAAGAACCGTTCCCCTGAATTTCTGATAATAATCCAGTACGGACAGCCCGGCTACATAGCGCATTTCAGGCTCAGACAGCGCAATCAGCATGTATTTGACGCAAAAGGTGTTCACCACCAATAGGATTCCAACAGTAGCATGATGGATGGCCTCTGATACATTGTATTTCATCCATTCCTCCGAGCAAAAGGGGTATAAGCTTCCGCACTTATACCCCCTGGTGTATTATTTGATGATGTTCATCATGTAAACAGCTTCCGCCTTGCTCATTGCCGCCTTCTTATCCGCAACACCGGCAGAATCGATTGCCTTTTCCGCTTTAAGGCTTGTGGCAATCTGCTCCCATTTGAAATTGGGCTGTTCCTTCAGCTTTCTGACAATGAACTCCATTTCATCATAGGTCATCGGGTCTCTGGGGCGCAGGGTGTTATCCGTATACCCCACGACGAACCCGCCCATATAGCCCTTGAATACCGCTTTAGCGATGGAATTCTCATAGCTGCCCAGAGAAGCGTAATCCGTGAATTTTTTCAGATCCACCGTCTGCTCCGGCATGGGCCATTTGTAGATACGGTCCAGCATGATGACGAATTCGCCCCGTGTCATGGGTGTATCCGGACCAAAGGTCTTGGACTGGGTGGGTGGGAGATACCCCTGGTTCCCGAAATCATTGATAATGGCTTCAGCCCAGTGCCCCTTGATATCATCGTATGGCACATACGCAACCTCACCGGGCTCCTTGCCCCCCATGAAGAGATAATTGATCCTGAAATCATTGGCTCCGGCTGATGGCGAGAAGGGATTTCCCTTGTAGAAGGATTCGTCCGGTATGATCTGGTACAGATTATCGATATAGCCGGTATCCTCATGGCCGGTAAGGTAGTAGCACACAATGTCGAAGTTTCCGCTGACCATGCCGCTCTGATCCCTTGACATGGATATGTTGTCGATGACGAGCATTTTCTGGAATCCCCAGATTTTCTTCATCAGCTTTTCAAAATTCTCGTAGGTTGCCGAAAAATTGATTGTAATCGTCGCCGTCTTAAAGGTGGCATCGCCTAAAGCCGCTTCTCCGGGAGGGCCGAACACAAAACCATAGGCCGTAACGCCGGAATCCGTAAGCAGATCATTCATCAGCAGGATCAGCTCCTCCTGCTGTGTCGTTACGAAATACTTGTCCATCACCGCATTTACAGCCACCATGCTCTGCTGGATCTTTCCATTCAGGTCGGTTTCTGTTTTAGGTGCATTGTTCAGCATGTCCAGACGGATCTCCAAATTCTTCTTAACCTCCGAAGAGGCATTAATCCGTTCAAACTGGCCGCTTAATAGATAGGTGTATTCGATATAGAGGATGACCAGGGCCAGTAAAACCCCTAGAAGTGCTTTTTCACGGGAGGTCAGTTTCATTGGGGGGTCACATCCTTCACTATAAAGTTAATGGAATAGGCATAGGATCCGCCATCCATTGCAGTTATATGGGATACGAACACCGACTCTGCCAGTCCCGATTTTCTAAGGTTATACTCCATTTCAGCAATGGCAGGCTTATCCACGGAAATACCGTCAATTTGCACCGATCCGTCCGCCATGGTCATAATATTGGCCGAAACCTGTTTAGGCACCGTATCGATGATGACCTGCATGGTGTTTTCCGTCACCCATTCGGTGGTCCCCAGCAGTTTGTCCTTCCTGCCCAGATCCGGCAATGATTTCGTAATGGCATCAAGCCGAGCCTGAAGAGCATCAAGCTTTTCCAGAACGGCACGGTTCTCTGGGAGGTCGATCGTATGCTGTATGGATGCGATTTGTGCGGTCAAAATCATTTCATAGCCGAAAGCGGCCAGGGGTGCAGCAATGATCAAAATGAGCAGACCGATCAGGAGGATAGGCGCAATCTTGCTATGGGAATGCTTATCCTTACGGGTCTGCAAGGGGGCAAAAAAGTTCATATCGTTCATTATTTCTGCCCCTCCCCTCGTATCAATGCTCCCAGGGCATTAACGAACAGCGGCAGCTTTGCCTCGCTGATCTGTGCCGTTCCAATCAGGCTTGGGAGTGACTGTATGGACTCGGTGTTGACCGACAGGTTCTGCTGAAGATACCGATCTATCCCCTCAATGGCGGCGCCTCCTCCATAAATAAGGCAATGGTCGATACGGTTTCCCGATTTCCTGGAGGTGTAGAACTTGATCACCTTCTCAATTTCACCGATCCATTCATCAACCCCGGATTTCACGGAGTTGAACACCCGGTTTTCGTCCGTGTAATCGAATACTTCCCGGTTGATATCCGCGTTGTTGTGCTTCTCCATCCGGGCGTCGTCAGCGGTAACATCCAGTACCCGTTCAATGCGCTGATCGATGTTCTTGCCCCCCATCAGAATGCGCCTGTTGAACTGAAACTCTCCCCTCTCAAAGATGTTGATGTCCATCAGGGTATGCCCCAGCTCGATCAACGCTACATTCTGTTCGTGAAGCTTTATGTCCCTGTTGACGGCGCCTGCAGCATGCATCAACTTGATGACCGCATTGGGATGGATATCTAGGGCCAGAGGGTACAGCTCCAGATTCTTAGCCATAGTGAACAGGTTTTCCGAGACAAGCTTCGGCACCACCCCAACAATGACTTTCGTGGGAGTGTCCGGTTTTTGGACAGTTCCCGGGAAAAGCCGGTACTGTGTGATAAAGGCCGATGAATCCGCAGGCAGATACTGCTGCATTTCATAATCCACAACATCCTTCATATCGGCCGCCTTGACCGAAGGCACCTCCAGAACCCTTGCAAAAGAGCCGGTGCTGCTGAAGGTGAACACCACCGGATAATGTTTGAACCCATTATCCTTGACGATGTCGCCGATAAGCGCTGATAGCTCATTAAAGTTCTGAACATCCCCGTTGCTGTAAATGTTTGCGGAAATGGGCACTGTCAGGGCTTTGCGCACAGTGATGCCTACAGGCCCCGCCTTTCCCACCAATACTTTGATGCTGTACGAGCCAAGATCGATGACCAGCAGCTCTTTGTTCTTATAATCGTTTCCCAAGGTATCATCCCCCCATAAAGGTAAATGCATCGACCCAGACCGTTAAGGCTGTTGAATCAATAGATGCTTATGGAATCGATTCGGAAGTAACCGTCATTGACTCCGGTTGCCGGATCTATCCTCAGCTGCTTCAGTGTACCGTCCCAATCCGTCACCGTCTTCATGTCGATCAGATAGGTCCTGAATGTCGTGTAATCATCATCTTTAATTGTGGCAAAATCTATAAGTTTTGTTTCATCAAAGCCGGTCTTTTCATTGGTGGTGAAGTAAATCTGTCCCAGGGTGCTGTCACTCTGGTTATTCATCACTATCTCAATGTATCTGGCTCCGCTGATATTGACGCCCAAACGGTCTGCAGAAACAATATACGGATCCCCGCCGTCAATCTCTCCTCGGATGTACCATACGCCGTTGTAACTGGAGTTGTAGAGGGAGTAGACATCCCCATTCCGCGTCCATCCCTCCGTTGTACTGTAGAATCCCCATTGTCGCGCAAATATCCAGAGCCCGTTGGAGATATCCGTAACAGGACTGTCTATTACCAGAGAATCCACTGCAGCCTTTGCCTGAACCGTGTACCTGTAGTAGCCGGGGCCGTACGCATAAATCAGATCCGAGAAATTATAAGGAGATGAAGTGTCCAGTACCGGTGTGCCGATGACCTCTTCGTATTTGTATAGCTGAACGGCATAGTTTACCGGGGCGGGGTTCGTAACCGCATTCCAGCGGGCGCTTTGCCCACTCCACTCCAGGCCTTCGCTTACCCGTTTGAGCTGTGTCAGGGTTTGGGTCTCCGATGGATCCGAAGCCGGCCCGTCCCCAACGGTCTTGCCGTCGCCCTTCGCAGAAACCTTGATGTAATAGGTTCCCGGACCGGCGGCCTTCATGGTATTCAGCAGGCTATAGGTCCGCGCCTCCGTAATAACCGGGCTCCCCACTGGGTCGTATTCATCGGCATTCTGCTTATACAGCTGCAGCCGGTAACCCAAAGCGCCGGACACCGCAGTCCAGGAGGCAATCCCTTTATTGGACAAATGGACATTTCGAACCTGTCCCAGGGCTGCAATCTGGTTCACCGTGATGGTTTTCTCTCCATAGGCGCCATAGCCGTCACTGGCGGTTGCCCGCACCTTTACCGTGCCGTTTGCCAGGCTGGTGAGCCATCCGGTGCTCCGGTCAATAGATGCATAGGTTTCTCCGCTGACCACGGACCATACCACGCTCTTGTTGGAAGCATCCGCAGGTGTTACCTCTGCCCGCATCTGCATCATGGCTCCCTTGTACAGGGTGTCGGAATCGCTGGAAACGTTGATTCCGGTAACTCGGATGGTTCCCACGGCTCCCTGTACCGTTACGGTCACAGGTCCTGCTGCCGCTGCATTCAGGCTTATATCCACCGCACTGGCGATTTCGCCGCCGGAGTATTTGTCCTTCACATACAGCCGGATCGTATCCGAAACCGGTCCGGAAGCTGTGGCTGCCACATCAATGGCATTGGTGCCGTCAAAGCTGTAGGTCAGGGATCCCAGCCCGGATACGTGAGCAGCGGTTTTGTTGGCTGTATACGAGAGGTTTGTCTGCCCTGAGCCAAGATCCTGATAGACTCCTGCCGTGGTCACCGATTCCGGTCCCTTGGGCTCTGCATAGGCCACGTTCCGCCCATAATTACCGGATAGGATTACCTGTCCCGGTATTGGTCCGTTGCTCATGGTCAGAGTCAGTGGATTCTTAAGATCCACCTTCATGCTGGTGTCGAATTTCACCGCTCCGGTGTTGCCCAGATCCAGCGCACCGTCATTGGCAACCTTCCCGCCGTCGTTACTGAACGTGATGGTTTTGCCGTCTGCCACCTTCAGCGTGCTTGCCAAATCCCATCCGCCGCTTTCCATCCGAGCGTCAGACTTCAGTTCTGCATGGATTTTGGTCAGCAACACATCCCTGAAGGCTGCGCCGGTATTGGCGGAAACACTGAGCATCGTGGTTCCGGCCCCGTTGCCATTGATGGTGGACGTGTTCATCACAAGGGCGTTGCGGGACTTCAAGGTGATGGTCTGCACATCGGAGCCGGTACCTGTCATGGTTATTGCCGAATCATCGATGTAGATGTCCCGATTCCCGGGAACCCCTGGCCTGAAGGTAGTGTCAATCACCATATTCCCTTTGGATTTCAAGGTGCCCTGAATCATATAGAACTGGCCACTGGCAGTGATGTTCACATTCCGCCCCTCAAAGCCTGCGTAATTATTGATGCCGATCAGGCCGCCGCCATCGGCGGTCAGGGTGATGTCCCGGCCAGTTTTAAGAAGAGGTCCGCTGTCAACGGTTCTGACAATACCATTGATAAGCTGTGCTTCTCCTGCCCCGTTGAGGAAAATATCCTGATAAAGAGTGATGCTTCCCTCCCGGGTACTCATTGCAATATCCGTATTGTTAAGAACATCAAAGCCCTTGGCCAGATGGATATCCCGGTCAATGGTCCATTCAAGCTTATCGGTGCCATTCACCTCAAGGGAGCCTCCATGGCCTCCAGCGTTCATTGGAATATAGAAGGCGCCGTTGCTGGGGTTTATTGCATGCTCGTCGGCGGTATATTCCACACTGGAATCAAAGCCTGTCAGGTATTTGTCCGCCTTGATCTGTCTGTCCTCACCGGTATTGTCCGCAGTGGAATCATCGTTTCCGTTGTTGTTCTTATCGATCCATGCATAGGAGCCGGCCCGCCATTCAATGCCCATAACATACACGGGATCGCTTTGTGTTTCCTCACCTCGCAGGCCGTTGACATCCACCGGCGTTATGGAGCAAATCACAAAGCGGTTGACCCCCACTCTGGTCATCAGGTTGCTCAGAACATTGGGATCCTCGCCGATGAACGTCAACTGTGTATAATCCTCCGGAAACTGCGGGTCGGCGATCCCCTCCCGGGATACATACCATTTATAGAGATGGCGGAAGAAGGTGGGGCTGTTGTTCGGATTACACAGAGCTGTCAGGGTTGTATTCGCAAAATTCCCGATATCCGCCACCTTGCCGGAGGGATCGCTGGAAACCACAATCCGCACATTCCTTGCCACCAGAAGGCTCTGCTTCTCAACCTTGGCCAGCTCTCCAGACAGGAACACATAGAGGGATTTCCCTCCTGGGGAGGTGTGTCTCATGCGGTAGATATCCGTATCGCTTCCGAACAGATTCACGGTTGTCACACGTATCCCGGGCACGGCATCCACTGGGGTATCCTGCTGCAGCTTTTGGCGCACGTCAAAAATCAGGCGCTCCACATCAGCCTGGGCTTCAAAGGCGCTTTTCGTAAGCCCCTGTCCCTTGTTCATAATCACCAGCTGGGAGGTGAAGGCCGGGATGATGGAAACAGCAATAACGCCCAACAGGGCCATGGCAATGATGATTTCAATTAGTGTGAGCCCTTTTTTGTTTCCCATCCGTTTCACCGCTCCAGTTTAAAGATCAGTATGGTCCATAGATATGCCAGGTTTCCCTGATGATGGTATCGGTTATGGTAGTCATGGCGTTTTCCAGCGCCACTTCGCTGTTTGCAAAGAAATACGTGCCCTCACGATCCGGATCCGTAGGGCTGGTGCAGTGGGTCTCCGCAATGGTCTCCGCCCGGGTTACCTGAGACTCGGAGGAGGCGAAGGCGATCACATAAGATTTGATATCCATAGGCCCGGTTTTAAAAAGCCGGTCGCCGACTTCCTTCACGTACAGCATACATTCGTTGATGTTGTCGATGTTGTCATCTCCGTCACCGTCGGAGGATGACATCGCCGCGGCATCCAGCTGATACGTTCCGGACTTTATGCTGTAAAGCGTGGGGTCCCCGTCGGTGAGCAGCATCATGTAGCACACCACATCGGTTCCCGCATTCCGCGTCCTGTAGTCGTCCAAAACCCAGTACGCCCGCCGCATGCCATCTCCTGTATTGGTTGCGCCGCTGGTCCCCACGCCGTCGATATCGGTTTTGATCCGCCGACTGTTGGCAACGGTGGCATCGTACATGGTGCCGGGGGTAGCGCTGTTGGAATAGGGAATCACACACACGCTTACATTTCCCATTTCGATGAAATCATCCACCATGGCCTTGGCCTTTTCCTTAAGGATTGCGTTCTTTCTCCTTCCCCCCAGACGCTCGTTCATACTGCCGGATTCATCCAGCACCATGGTTACGGCAATCTTCACCGGTCGGCTGTTCACACTGGGCTTAGGGGCGGGGTCGCTTCTAAAGGCCAAGGCAACCGCCGGATCCGCCGCGGTACCCAAATCGTCGATTACAACGGAATTCAGAGCGATCAGCTCCGATTCCACGGTCATTTTCATATCGCTGGCACTGTCATAGTACCCGTCCAGCCGGAAGGCTACCTTTTGAGACCCTGCCGTGTTTTGATGAAAGGTGAGGTTGTAGCTGATGCCCTCCCTTTCCGGCACAATTACCTTCCGCACATGGGCAAAGACCCCGCCTCCGGTGTCCTGCCACTGGAAATAGGAAATTTGCCGTTTGTTCTGCTCCAGCACAAAGTAGTCCCACTCCCGGGTCATTCCGGGATTCGTCAGCTGGGTATCCGTAACCGTGAAGCCTACGGTGGCGTGGCGAATGTGCTGTGTCAGCTCTTCTGCCGCCAGCCGAACGTCCGACTGGATCATCGCTTCATCATGTACCCTTTCCTGTGCCGTACTGGAGTAACGGATCAGCGGCCAGGCCATGAGCGTTGCAATGCCCATGATGGCAATGGCGATGACAATTTCAATTAGGGTGAATCCCGCTCTGCACCCGGACTTATTCATGACTGCCCTCCAACATGCTTAAAGAAAAGGATAACCTGTTTAATGGGACCACAGGATCTCATCATGGTTCTCGTAGTCGAATTCCAGTGTAACGGAACGGGTAAGAGTGGACCCCGCCATGCTGCCAACGGAGCTGATGCGAACCCGATGCCTTCCGTCTTGGGCAAAGGAAGAAGCGGTAACGGTGGCGGAGCCATCGGTATCCCCGTCGTCATCCAGATCAAATTCCACGGTGTCTGGGCCTATGGAAGACGAGAGGCCTGCCAACTGGCTCAGCTT
The DNA here is from genome assembly GCA_964649745.1 of uncultured Peptostreptococcaceae bacterium. Lineage (GTDB taxonomy): Bacteria > Bacillota > Clostridia > Peptostreptococcales > Acidaminobacteraceae > CAZEHS01. Next base: position 32,153 of record CAZYQI010000001.1, read on the forward strand.
TCCCTTGGTCATAACCACCTCGTAGGCAGTCTCTGCTCCGGAGCGGGCCATGTAGTAAGCCTGCATGCCATCCTCCTGATTCTTTGCCTGGGAGGTGTTGCTGTAGGTAAGAAAAACCGCAGCCGTAACCAGCAGTGTTGAAACCATCAGCACTACCATTACCATTACCAGGGCCGAGCCTCTTTTGTTATACATCCGTCGGTTTCCCATAAGAATCTCCTGTTAACCGTTGATATGCGCGTTCAGGCGCAAACGCCTGGCAACCTAACAAAGGCAGGTTGCCAGAAATTCGGGTCTGATACTTTTGTTTCAGATCAAATCAGCCTATTATTTTGAAATAACATAGTTTGCCGGAGGTGCATCTCCAGTCAACGTCACTGATACAACGCCATCTGCACTTAATGCAATCGTTGCTCCTCCAGAAAAACCGTCAGATTTCATTGTTTCATCGCCGACTTTAATTAAATCTACTCCTTGTAATAATCCGAGCCATTGGGCATTTGTCGTTGCAGATGTTACTGCAGTAGGATTTGAAGCATAGTACATTGCAGCTGCATTTGCAAGAACAGCTGCAGTTTCCTTATCTGAAGCCATTTTTGCGTTTTCACTAAAGCCGCTGAGTCTAGGAATAGCCAACATTGCCAAAATTGCCAGAATTGCGATAACAACAATCAGTTCAATCAGTGTAAAACCCTTCTTGTTCTTCTTCATCTTGTAGAAAAATTGCAGCATAATAATTCCTCCTTGTTTTTTGTTTTTATTTGCATATCTCTATTGCCGTCTTTATGCGTTATTGGTGACCACATCACCCCTTTTGCAACAGTAATTTTAACCTTGTATGGTTTTCCCCAGTTCAAACATGGGCAGTGCCATCGAAATAACGATAAAGCCTATCATAACTCCCATGACCACGATCAGGATCGGCTCAAAGAGCGCCAGCACCCGTTGGAAGTCGTTCTCCACCTCTTCATCAAAGAATTCCGCCGTTTTATTGAGAATATCATCCAGGGTGCCGGATTCCTCTCCTACGTGAATCATACTGGGAACCATCTGGGGGAAAAATGGAAGCCTGCTCATAGGCCCAGCCAGATCACTGCCCCGCTGCACATCGGTGCGCACCTGCCGGAGGCCGTCGGCCACCACCACGTTGCCGATAATCCGTTCAATGTTCTCCAGAGCCTGAATAAGGGGAATACCGCTGAAAAGCATAGTGGAAAGGGTTCTGGTGAAGCGGGTGGCGATTATCTTCTGGTTCAGATCCTTAATGACCGGTATGCGGAACTTCAGAGAATCGAATTGATGTCGACCCTGGTCGGTCTCAAGATACCGGGCCACGGCCAGGATAAGAGCCAGAATGCCGAAGACAAACATGTACCAGTAATTGGTAATAGCCTTTGAAACCCCTAACAGTATCCGGGTAGGCAACGGCAACACCACTCCACTGCTCTCGAACATCGTAATGAAGGTGGGCATTACCACGGTGACCAGGAATATGACAACCCCGATGGCCACAAAGGAAAGAACCAAGGGGTACACCAGGGCATTCTTCACCTTAGCCTCTATCTTGGCCTCCCGCTCAAAGTGATGGGAAAGCCGTTCAAGGGTGGAATCCAGGGAGCCGCTCACCTCGCCGGCCTCGATCATATTGATCATCAGCTCGGGGAAAACCGGCTTTTGCCGTTTCATGGCCTCTGAAAGCAGCTGTCCCTTCTGAACATCCTCATAGATGTTGTCCATGGCGGACCGAAGGCTTTTCTTATGTACCTGAACACGCATGATGTTAAGGCTCTGTATGATGGGAACCCCCGCACCCAGCATGGCGTACAGTTGGCGGCACAGGATGGAATAGTCCTTGGAGCCTATCCCCCATTGGCGCTTCCCCATCTTGCCGGAAAAAACATCGTCCTCCACCACCGAAATGGGGAAGCCCTTGTTGGCCCGGATCATCTTGACCACATCGTCCTTATTGGCCGCAATATAGGTTCCGGTATAGGTGCCGCCTCCGGCAGATGCAGCTTTATAGCGGTATTTTATCATTGTTACCTCCGCGCCCGGTTTTAAAAGGATGTTGATCCCTAGTTAAAATATGTTGACTTTAGCACCGAGTTTCTAGTACCCGCGCAAACCGCGGATATCCTTCTTAACCTGCTCCACATCCACACAGCGGGTCAGTACGCTTTCCTCTGAAATGAGTCCTCGCCTGAACAAATCCACCAGGGCGAAGTCCATTGTCTGCATGCCCATTTTGTGTCCTGTCTGGATGGAGGTCATGATCTGGTGGGTTTTCCCTTCTCGGGTCAGATTTCGTATGGCACTGGACGCCAGCATGACCTCGAAGGCGCCTACTCGACCGGATTCACCCGCTTTGGCAATCAGCTGCTGGGATATGATGCCTTCAATAACCGCTGCCAGCTGCACACGGATCTGCTGCTGCTGATAAGGTGGGAACACGTCGATGATCCGGTCGATGGTGTTGGCTGCCCCCATGGTATGCAGGGTGGAGAAAACAAGGTGTCCGGTTTCGGCAGCGGTGATGGCGGTGGAGATAGTTTCCAGGTCTCGCATTTCCCCCACAAGGATAACGTCGGGATCTTCCCGGAGGGCGGCCCGAAGGCCGTTGCCGAAGGTATGGGTATCACTGTTGACTTCCCGCTGGTTCACGATGGATTTCCCGTGCTGATGCAGGTATTCGATAGGATCCTCCAGGGTGATGATATGACAGTTACGTTCATGATTGATTTGTCCGATCATAGCCGCCAGAGTCGTGGATTTGCCGCTTCCTGTGGGTCCTGTCACCAGGATCAGTCCCCGGGGTTTCCGGGCCAGCTCCCGAAGGCTGTCGGGCAGACCCAACTCCTCGTAGGTGGGGATGGTCAGGTTCACCACACGTAGAGCAATGGCATAGCTGCCCCGCTGACGGTACACATTCACCCGAAAACGGCCATAGCCCTTGACGGAGTACGACAAATCGATTTCACCCACTGTATCCAGTTGGACCATCTGCTCGGCTGACAGAACCTGCTTTGACAGCTCAATGAGGTCGACGTGGCTGAGCAGTGTTTCACCTATGCGTATCAATTCCCCATCGATGCGCATAATTGGAGGTGAAGCTACTGTAAAATGCAGGTCGGAGGCCTTGTGCGAAAGGGCTTCCTTCATAAGGGCCAATACATCCATGCTGTGAACCTCCTATTCTACATTATAGGTTAGACGGAACAGTTCATCGGTTGTAATAATACCCTGAAGGGCAAGTTTCACGCAGTTGTCCCGAAGGGTGGTCATTCCCTGAGCAACGGCAGTTTCCTTGATCACGTCGGTGGTCTGTCGGGTTTCAATCACTTCACGGATTTTTTTCGTGATGGGCATCAGCTCGTGTATAGCCATCCGTCCGTTGTGTCCGGTTTGATTGCACAGGTTGCACCCTTCTCCGCGGTAAAGGGTATGGCCCTCCTCCACCCCAAGCGCCTGAGCCTCCAGGGCGTTGGCCGGGTAAGGCGCCTTGCAGTTGGTACAGATTTTCTTAACCAGCCGCTGGGCGATGATACCCACAATGGAGCTGGAAAGCAGGTACGGTTCGATTCCCATATCCACCAACCGCGCAATGGTGGAGGAGGTATCGTTGGTGTGAACGGTACTGAGCACCAGATGGCCGGTTATGGCGGCCCGAACGGCGATCTGGGCGGTTTCGGCGTCTCGGATTTCCCCCACCATGATGATGTCGGGGTCCTGACGCAAAATGGACCGGAGGCCGCTGGCAAAGGTGAGGCCAGCCTTCACGTTCACCTGGGACTGGTTCACCCCGTCGAGGCGGTATTCCACCGGGTCTTCGATGGTGATAATGTTCTTATTCACCGTATTCAGCTCGGAAAGCGCCGCATAAAGGGTGGTGGTTTTCCCGCTGCCGGTGGGGCCTGTTACAAGGATGATGCCGTACGGGTTCTTGATGATTTTGTTGAATACGGTGATATTCTCCGGGGTAAATCCCAGCTGCTCCTTGGTCATTACCTCGCCGCTGCGATCCAGAAGCCGGATAACGATTTTTTCGCCGTGGACTGTGGGGATGGCTGAGATACGCATGTCGATGGGCTTGCCGTCCAGTTCCATCTCAACACGGCCATCCTGAGGAATCCGCTTTTCCGCAATGTCCATTCGGCCCATGATCTTGATCCGGGTCACGATGGCAGCATGGCTGGAGCGGCCCGGAGCTATGCCCTCGGTGAGCTCCCCGTCGATACGGTAACGGATACGTACCTTGTCCTCCGCCGGTTCGATATGGATATCACTGGCCTTCAGCTTGGCAGCCTGGGCAATAACGGCCTGAACCAGCTTGACCACCGGCGCGTTGGCAATTTTTTCAGAAAGCTCGTCATCCTCTTCCGTTACGTAGTCCAGATTATAGTTTTCGCTGAACTCCTCCAGGGCCTTTTGAGCATTGATTTTCTGATAAAACTGATTGATGGCGGATTCGATATCATGGTAGGTGGATATAACCGGCTCCACATCAAGGCCTGTGGCCACCTTCACATCATCAATGGCGAAGATGTTCAGAGGATCCGACATGGCCACGATGATCTTGTTGCGGTCCAACCGGATGGGAATCAGATTGTGCTTACGGGCTAACCGTTCATTAATAAGGAAGGGGGCTGAGCTTTCAATGGTGTAGGTGTCAAGATCGATGCTTGTGATCCCCAGCTGCATTTCAAGGATCCGCATAATCTGATGCTCATCGGCAAAGCCTTCGTCTACCAGTATTCTTCCCAGCTTTTTATTGGTTTGCTGTTGAAGCACCAGGGCTTCTGTCAGCTGTTCCATTGTGATGATCATATTCTCAACCAGTATGTCACCAAGCTTTTTGTTCTTTTCAATCATCCCCATCGGCCCCTTTTGCTGTCAGATAATCATGCTGTTTTACTACCCCAGACCCGTTCAAAATATTCAGTCTATTTATTTTTTGCAAATAAAAAAGCTAACAGTGAAACTGTTAGCCGGTTACGCCCCGCATCCACCCGACTCGAGGCGTCCATTCGTGAGTCGGATTTCGTTTGCTCTAACGATATGTAAATCTTTAGAAATTATTAAGTTTTACTTAACTTCATGTTCGATTATACACGAATATCCAGCAATTTCAATACATAGAGCAAATATATTATGTAAGGAACCGGAAAAAAACGCCTGTATTCCTATTGACAAATATTGTTTTGTAAATTTTCGGTTTTCCAGTGTCTCAAGTATATTCCATCCCATTGCGCTGTGCAAGGATAATGCTAAATTATTTATTAGAATTTTGCATATCATATACATACTTTTAACAAAACTCATTGTATCACAAACTATTTAACTACTCACTTACCAAAAATGACGATAAGAATACCGAATGTGACATTACATGTAGAACAAGGGGTCCGTTTTCTGGTAGAATGGCTTTAGAGTTTCATGGGGGTGCTGAATGAGTGCTGATTTCAGACAATTGATGTCTAAGCCCGTAATCCGACTGGAGGATGTCTCCACGCTGAGGGCACATATAGAACAACGTCATCCTGATTACGATTCACATATGCGGGCAGAGCTTATGGCGGAAGGCATCAACCGGATGCTGGATTCTGCCATGACCGGCCTGGAGGGCCTGGACCGGGATGGCATTAAGAAAAAACTGATATCGGAGCAGCTGATAGGCAGCCGACAGTCGGTACTGAAGATGGATGTGCTGAACCGGATTCTGGCTCTGGATCTTAAGCCGGAGCAGCTGATGGCTAAAACCTGGGGCTGGTACGTTCTGAATACCGGCCATTCGGTGACGCTTTCCGATTTCATTGAACAGACATCGCCCTATATCCCCCATTCGGTTCGAGAGGCATTGAAAGCCAACGCGGTGAGAAACACAACCTATCAGGCTGCCACCCGAAACGGGGCCCCTGAAGCCGAGGTTCCTTTTGAGGAAGAAATTCCGTCTGTTGAAAATAGCACTGATACTGCCAGCCAGGGAGATTATTCCGGCCTTCATCGCCTGCATATGCAAGAACGGCTTAACCGGATAAAAACCTATAAACTGACCCCAAAGGGCAGATTGGCCCTCGGCGGGGTTGCGGGGGTTCTTGTTTTTTGCTGCTCCTTCCCTTTTCTGATACACCATCTGCCGAACTCTCTGGAGGCCCCCGGGAAAACCAGCGCCCCCTTTGTTCCCCCTCAGGAATACCGGCCGGCTGCAGCAAAGCCCTACACTGTACCGGGTTCTTTGGATAAACCCCACTATCTTCAGTACCAGAACGTAAGCGTTGAAAAGCTCAAGTCCTATCTGGAGCGGAAGAACTCCATGCTGCTTACCAGCGACTATCTGGATCAGCTGCTGGCCTACAGCTATGAAAAGAACATTAACCCCTTACTGCTGATTGCCATTATCGGTCAGGAACAGAACTACGTTCCTTCCGGACACCGCTATGCTCCTCAGATGATTCAGAACCCCTTCAATATTTACGGGAGCTGGGAAACCCATCCGGTGGGCTTTACCGCTTCTATGAAGGAGGCCTGCTATACCATCAATGCGGCCCTGAATCAGCGGGAGCTTTATACAGACCCCTTCGTTCTCATCAATACGCGCTATGCCCAGGACCCTAACTGGTATCTGGGGGTTAAGGTGATTTTCAGGGATCTGATGGCCTTTGCCGGGGAGTGATTCCCGGGGAGCGTTGAACCTAAAAGATGTAACAAAAAAGACTATAGCCACGGATTACACGGATGGCCACGGATAATAAGACATTGAAAATCTTATCCGTGCCAATCTGTGTGATCCGTGGCTAGTTTTAATTTTGCCCTTATCATCGTTCAATAACAGAAACGAAAAACTATGCAATCTTATCTAAACTTGCTTTTATACTCTCAGAGTAAATTGTGTCCGGGCACAGGTCTATGCAGTATGACGTATCCCGATTTCCTGAAATATCCCATGCCAATGTACCGTTCATAATCGTACATAAGCTCTTGAATAGTGAAAGTTCATGTATTTTTTCAAAAACTCCATTCCTATCAAGAATCCACGAACAATCATAAAGCTTGATTTCACCTGTGTCATAAAACAAATATACAGAATAAGAATCTGTTGGAATAACTTGAAACAACTTTGGTCTGTCCATGGTATCACCTCTTTAAACCAAAGGATCAATTTTATGAAAACCTACTCCTGCCATTAGGTCGTTCCAGTTTTGAATAAGCTCTTCTTTGTGAATTTCATACCAGGCCAAAACAAGCCTAGCTTGTTTTGATGGCAATGCGCCCTTAATGAAAGCACCTTCAATTAAATCAAATTGAGCTTCAACACCGTTGTACGTTGCGTGAAAATGTGGTGGATTATGTTCATCAAAGTACATCGTGATTACGATTCCGTAAAATCGAGAAACTTCAGGCACTAAATCACATCCCCTCAACACAATTATACCGCTCATGACCCTTCAGTGCAATCAACCTCCTAAAGGCGTGTCAGACACACCTCAGTATCCCAATAACTGTTCACTCCGCCGTTTCCGACAATCGATTCTTGATGGTGGCAACCATAACATCGATGGCCACTTTATTGTGACCCCCTTCCGGGATGATGATGTCGGCGAATTTTTTGGTGGGCTCGATAAATACATCGTGGGCGGGTTTAACGGTTTTAATATACTGATTGATGACGGAATCCAGTGTGCGGCCCCGGTCGTGGATATCCCTTTTTATGCGGCGAACAACCCGGAGGTCCGGGTCGGTATCAACGAAAATCTTGATATCCATGAGGTTGCGCAGCCGTTCATCCTCCAATATAAGGATCCCCTCCAGAATGATGATATCCTTGGGGTACACCGTGTGGGTAGTGGTTTCCCGGGTGTGGATGGTAAAATCGTAGGATGGCTTTTCAATGGGCTGATTGTTGAGGAGTGTTTTAATATGCTCCACCAGCAGCTCTGTATCGAAGGCGAAAGGATGGTCGTAGTTGGTTTTAACGCGTTCCTCCAGGGGCAGGTGGGTCTGATCCTTGTAATAGGCATCCTGCTCCAGAATGGAGATGTTCTTTTCCGGCAGGGATCTGAAGATGGCCTTGGCCACGGTGCTTTTGCCTGAACCGGTTCCTCCTGCAATACCAATCAGTACGGGTTTACGCATGATGTGATCCTTTCGTTTTTCGTAATATAAAGCTAGTGCATTACTCCCACCGTCAGCTTCGCTGCCACCTCCCTTAAGCAGACTGCCAAAATTTTAGATTTTGTGCAGGTCGCTTATGTCGCAGGCTCGAAACGCTTCAAAATCTTGATTTTGTTAAGCGTTTCCGAGACAAGGGCCAGGGAGGTCAAGATTGGTTCATCTCCCTCTTGAGGGGGATGTCACGGAGTGACAGGGGGAGTTCTTTAGTTTTTTTACTAATTCGCACGTTTCCGCAAAATATCCATGGCCTCTACCCGCTTATCCATGGGTATACGAACCATTTGCTGGGGATGGGGGGCGGTTTCCTGACTGTTACCCTCCAGGTCGGTGATGGAAACAACTTTGATGGTCTCATCGTTAAAATCGTTCCGCATCAGCTCCAGGGTATCCCCTACTCTGAAATGGTTTCGCTGCTCGATCAGGGCTGTGCGGGTTTCTTCATCCCAGCTTTGTACAATCCCTACGATATCATAGTCCCGTATATAGCTGGCGCTGTTGTAGGTTTGGGCGTTATCATCGGCCTTGCCGAAATAGAAGCCCGTGGTGAATTCCCGGTGGCTGGCCTTGTTCACTTCTTCCATCCACAGGGGATTGAATGTATAGTTTTCCGGATCCCGGTAGTAGGCGTCGATGGCGGCTCGGTAGGCCCGTACCACGGTGGCCACATAGTATGCGCTTTTCACCCTGCCCTCGATTTTAAGGCTGCCAAGACCGGCTCCAATAAGCTCCGGCAGGTGTCCGATCATGCAGAGATCCTTGGAATTATAGATATAGGTTCCCCGGGCATCCTCTTCGATGGGAAGGTATTCCCCAGGGCGTTTTTCTTCCACAAGGGCGTATTTCCAGCGGCACGGATGGGCACAGGCCCCCTGATTGGCATCTCTGCCAGTCATATAGTTGCTGAGAAGACAGCGGCCCGAATAGGATATGCACATGGCGCCGTGAATGAAGGCTTCCAGCTCCAGTGTTTCCGGGGTTTTTCCCCGGATTTCGCTGATCTCTGTCAAGGAAAGCTCCCGGGCCAGTACGATGCGCTTCACACCCTGTTTATGCCAGAAGATGGCCGAGCTTTTATTGGTGGTGTTGGCCTGGGTGCTAAGATGTACCGGCACCTCCGGAAGCACTTCTCTGGCGGCCATCAGGGTGCCGGGATCGGAAAGGATAAGGCCGTCCAGGGGCAGCCCCTTCAGCTCTTCCAGATAGGCATAGAGACGGTCGATATCCTCGTTGTGGGGAATGATGTTCAGGGTGAGGTAAACCTTTTTACCCCGCTGGTGGGCATAATCAAGAGCCTCCTGAATGGATGCCACCGAGAAGTTGCGGGAGGCCGTTCGGAGCCCGAAGCTTTCACCGCCCAGATATACGGCATCCGCACCGTAATGCAGGGCAAATTTGAGTTTTTCCATATCACCGGCCGGGGCCAGCAGTTCGATTCGGTTTGTCATTGTTTGCTCCTTATCTGCCCTTATACACACTGATCGCCATGCCATCCCCCAAGGGCAGCAGGGCTGTGTCGTAGGGCCCGTCCTTCATCAGGTAGTCCATAAAGGTACGCATGCGCTTGACGATGGTTCTTTTTCGCCGTTTCACCATGGTATCGCTGGCGATCATGCCTCTGAACAGCACGTTGTCCGACAGGATGATGGCCCCCGGAGCCAGCATAGGTTCTATAATTTCCATAAAGCGCAGGTATTGCCCCTTGGCGCCGTCCATAAAGACAAGGTCGAAGGGGCCCTCAAGGCCTGGCAGAACGTCCAGGGCATCCCCCAGGTGCTGCTTCACTCTGGAATCCAAGCCAAGGGCTTTAAGGTTCTCGGCGGCTTCATGATAGGAATCCTCTCGGATTTCAATGGTTTCAACTATTCCATCTGGAGAAAGGCCCTGGGCGAAGATGGCGGTGGAGTAGCCGATGGCGGTGCCGATCTCCAAAACATGATGGAAGGGCCTTGTCTTCATAAATATCTGAAGCCATCTGGCCACCTCCGGCTGTACGATGGGGATATGCCGCGAATCGGCTTCCCGGACCATTTCAGCCAGCTTTCCCTCATGCTCGGGGATCAATGCGCGAATATATTCCACAATAAAGGGGGCGTTGATAGCCCCCTCATGAATTTCTGTTTGCTGCGGTTCCGGGTTCATGGCGTAATGCCTCCATCACCTGATTGCTGGTGTTCCTGAAAGGTTTTGCTGAAATCGTGACTGCCGTCCCCTTTGGCGGTGGTTCTGAAATACAGGTAGTCCGAAGGCTCCGGATACAGAACCGCTTCAATGGACTTGGCTCCCGGAGACGCAATGGGGCCCGGGGGCAGGCCGCGGTGCTTGTAGGTGTTGTAGGGGGAATCCACGGCCAGGTCCTTGAAGTAGAGCCTTGTTTTGCGCTCTCCCAGGGCATACTGTACGGTGGCGCAGGATTCCAGCTGTTTGTTGACCTTCAGCCGGTTAAGGAACACGCCGGCGATAAGGGCCCGCTCGGAATCCAGCTTGGCTTCCCGCTCCACAATGGAGGCCAGGGTCACCACTTCCAGAACACTCATGTTCATTTCTTTGGCTCTGTCGTAGTACTCGGGTTTGAAGTGCTTGTCAAAAGCACTCAGCATCTGGGTAATAATTTCTTCCTCGGATGCGTCCTTGGGGAACCCATAGGTGGCGGGGAAAAGAAAGCCCTCCATCCGGTTATTTCCCTCCGGCAGCTCCGACATAATGGTGAAATCGTAGCTTCCTTCTTTCATGGCCTTCTTAAAGGCATCCCGGTCGATAAGCCCGGCTTCTGAAAGAACGTCCTCAATCTGCTTCAGCTCGTAGCCCTCTGGGATCATCACCTTGATCCGGTCGACATAAACATCCCCTGAGACCATTTTTTCGATGATCATTTCAGCGGACATGGCCTTATTTAATTCGTATTTACCGGCTTTAATGGCGGTTTCCGCCCCCATCTTCTTGGCCTGCTGCTTGAAGCCCAGCTCGCTTTGTATCAGGTCTTGGGCCTTCAATTCCTTGGCAACAGAGGACAGTCCGCTCCCTTGGGAAACCTCGAAAACAACAGGTTCCGTATTGGCCGGGTTCACTGCCTCCACCGAAGCAACCATGGAGCATCCGGAAAAAAGGAGGATAAAGGTCAAACAAAATGCAAGGGCCCTTTTTCCCATATCAAAAGCCCATGACATCCCCAAGAATCTTGGAAACGTCTGTCATCAGTTGATTGAAGCGCATCTCTGCCTGAAAGAACTCCGCTGCCTTTGGATCCTTTGAGAGGATTTCGAAAAGCTCCTGAAGCTTTGTGATCTTTTCTTCATCCGGCTGTATTCCCTGCAGCTGCAGTGCCTGGAGCTCAAGCTGCCGCTTTTGGAAATCCTCAACCATGGCTTTTAAGGACTCGTTATCCTTGACCTGACCCTCCAGCTCCCGAAATTTCTTGAATTCCTCTGAATCCTTGATGGCATGGGCCAGGGTATGAGCCGCATCATACACGTTCTGCATACTATACCTCCATAATAATCGGCAAAATCACCGGGCTTCGTTTCATGGTTTGATAGAAGAAGTTATTCAGATCATCCTTGATGACGTTTTTATAGGAGGACCATTCCGTGGCATTTTTCTTCTGGCATTTATCCAAGGAGCCGCGGACGATTTCCCGGGTCTTGTTCATTAATTCCTCAGATTCCCGTACATATACGAAGCCTCTGGATATGACATCCGGGCCGGATACCAGCTGCCGCGTTTCTTTCGAAAGAGCCACCACAACCACGATCAGGCCTTCTTCAGCCAGCATCTTGCGATCTCTGAGTACGATATTGCCGACGTCACCCACCCCAAGACCGTCGATCATGGTCATGCCGCTGGGAACCTTTTTGCCCAGCTTGGCGCCTTCTTCGGTGAATTCCATCACTTCTCCGATATCCATGACAAAGATGTTGTCTTTGCTCATTCCCATCCGCTCTGCCAGCAGTGCGTGGGATCGGAGATGGCTGAATTCGCCGTGGGCCGGTATGAAGTACTTGGGTTTCACCAGTGCGTGGAAAAGCTTAAGCTCTTCCTGACAGGCATGGCCGGATACGTGAACGTCGGCCAGGGATTCGTAAATAACATCGGCCCCCCGTTCAAACAGACCGTTGATAACCTTCTTGATGCCCTTCTCGTTGCCGGGAATGGGGCTGGATGAGAAGATAACCAGGTCGCCGGGCTGAATTTCCATCTGACGGTGCTCACCGCTGGCCATACGGGACAGGGCGGCCATGGTCTCCCCTTGGCTTCCGGTAGTTACTACGCAAACCTCGTTGTCGGGGTAGCGGTTGAGATCTTCGATGTCGATGCGGGTATCCTTGGGAATGTTCAGGTAGCCTAGCTCCGATGCAACCCCTACCACATTCACCATACTGCGGCCAATGAAGGCCACCTTGCGGTTGTTGTCGTAGGCGGCGTTGACGATCTGCTGGACCCGGTGGATATTGGAGGCAAAGGATGCCACGATGATACGGTTCTGCGCGTGGCGGAACAGAGTTTCAAAGGTATCCCCAACGGTGCTTTCACTCATGGTGTGGCCCGGACGCTCCGCGTTGGTGCTGTCTGCCATCAGCAGCAGGACATTGTTTTGACCATATTCGGCCAGGGATTGAAGGTCCATGATATGTCCGTCGATGGGGGTATAGTCGATCTTGAAGTCCCCGGAGTGGATGATGACGCCCAAGGGGGTGTTGATGGCCAGGGCCACGGCATCCGGGATACTGTGGCTCACCCGGATAAAGTCGATTTCAAAGGAGCCCACCTTCATTTTCTGCCCCTGCTTCACCACCTGAAGACGCACGTTTTTAAGGGATGTGTGCTCCTTCAGTTTGTTTTCCACAAGGCCCAGAGTCAGTCGGGTTCCGTATACCGGAACGTTCAGCTCCTTAAGCACATACGGCAGGCCCCCGATATGGTCCTCGTGACCGTGGGTCAGGAATATGCCTTTAACCTTGGATTTGTTCTTAATCAGATAGGTGAAATCCGGTATGATAACGTCGATTCCATACATTTCATCATCGGGAAATTTGATCCCTGCGTCGATGACGATGATCTCATCGTTGATTTCCACAGCGGTCATGTTCTTGCCGATCTCGTTCATCCCGCCGAGGGGGATGACTCTTACTTTTGTTTCTCTTGGTTTTTTTGTTGCCATTTTTTCTCCTCTTTTTCAACGGGGCCCTGTTTGGCTCCCGTATACAGTTGTTTTTTGAATTTTAAAGAATTATACAAGTGATAGTTAGTCATTTGCCACGGATAACACGGATTCTCACGGATGAAAAGGGGGATGATTCGGTATTTCGAATTAGATCAATCTTTCGAGTGTTCGTACAAAATCATGTTTTCATACATAGAATAGTTTAATGATTAATCCGTGAAAATCCGTGTGATCCGTGGCTAAATAATTAGTCTTTACCATCAGACTTTTAAAACCTGAGGCACGGAGGGAGAGATTGCCGCGCTGTGCTCGCAATGACACCCTTTATACTACGTTCAAAAGGCTGTCAGGATGAAGATCCCAACAGCCTGATAATCATTCGCTTTGAGTTGACCTGCATTTCTTACACTGTCCGAAAAACTGTACTTTATGATTGCTTATCCTAAACTCATAGCTCCGCTCTATTTCATCCTCCAAGGATTCCAACAGATCCACTACCACTTCAATGACGTCGCCGCAGCCCGTACAGATAAGGTGGTGGTGCTGGTGATCCTCCTCATGAAGATTAAGTTCATATCGGGTACACCCATCGTCCAGACTCAATTTTGAAAGGATGCCCATCTCGCTGAGCAGAAAGAGAGTACGGTAAACGGTAGCCAAGCCGATTTCAGGACACCCAACCTTGACGATGTCGTAGATTTCCTCGGTGGACAGGTGTTTCCCTATGTTCTCCGCCACAGAGTCCAGAATGGCTCTTCTTTGGGGAGTGAGTTTGTAGCCCTTTTGCTTCAGGCGCTCTCTAAGCTGATCAGTAATAATAACGACACATCCTTTACTTATTAATAGGATACTCCGATTCCGCTTCGCTGCATCCTCGTAACCTCTCGCAGACTATGCCTGCAATTCATGGGAGTTTGTATCTCCCACGGATTTGGTAAGATGCCTCCCCGCTTAAGCAGCAGGAGTCCTCTTACCCGGGTTATTATCAACTGCAAACAATTATTAATTACATATTATCACAGAATCCCTTTTTTTACAATCAGGATGGTCTTTTTTGACCGGTTGCCTCATCCGCAAGCTCTTCGTAAGCTTCGAAGGCGAACAGAATCTCTTCTTCGTCTGTAACGAGTTCCATAACCTCTTCTTCTCCCTCCCGGGTAACGCGGCAGACGATTACCTCGTCCTCAGGGGCATCCTCCGGGCGAAGCAGGGCATAGTCGGTATCATTAACCTTGAAACTGGCGACCAGTTCAAACATGATTTCATTTCCCTCTTCGTCATAGAAAGTGAAAAAATTATTATCCATGGTGCCCTCCGTTGATTTTATGTTCAAGATAGGACTGCAGGAATGCCGCAGCTGCCATTTTGTCGATGATGGTCTTCCGTTTCTTTCGGGACATATCCGCTTCCAGCAGAAGCTGCTCGGCCTGCACAGTGGAAAGTCGTTCATCCCACAGCACAACGGGTATATCCTTTCCCTGAAGGGTTTTAGAGTATTTAATCCGCTTGATCAGCTGTTTTGAAAAGGATATGGATTTTTCGGCCCGGGGGCCTACGGTGTCATTCATGTTAAGGGGCAGACCCACCACCACCTCCGTTACGCCGTGTTCCATAATCAGCTGTACAATACGTCCCATATCCCGTTCCAGGGTTGTGCGCAGGATGGTTTCCAAGCCGTAGGTCATCATCCCCAGGGGGTCTGAAAGGGCCACCCCGATGGTCTTATCCCCTACATCCAGTCCCATAAGCCGCATCATATCACCTTTATGCATAGGTTTGGACATGCCGCGCTGCAGTAACCGCAGAGCACACAACGTTCCTGACAAACCTGCGCCTTTCCATCCTTAAGGATAAGGGCCTGACTTTTGCATCTTTCTATGCAGGCCCCACAGCCATGGCACCAATCGTGAATCAAAAGACGGCGGGGTTTGCTGTGGAGAATCCCCGAGCTGGCTGCCGGAAACGCTCCCAGGGCAAAGAATGCGGTATTCGCTTCAACCTCTTCCGTGTACTGCATGCCAACGGCTATGGAATCCAGACAGTCCTGCGCCATGGCCCAGGACAGGCACTCGGATGCCTTGGCCAGGAGGTTGCCTCCCCCCAGGGGTTTCATGCCGTATATTCCCTTGTTCATGCTTTTGGCAATTTTCAGTTGTTCCAGCATCTCTGCCGCTGTGCCGTCCTGGATGCCAAGCCCCTGCATATTGATAAGGGGATGCAGGATCTCTATTTCGGGGTATTTGTTTGCCGCCTTCACCGCCGCGATATAATGGGTGGATATGCCCACCGCCCGGATATGACCGGCCTCCTTCATGCGGATCAGGTATTCAATGGCCTCCCAATGGCCTTTAAGGGTGAGGTCACTTTCCTGCTCATGGATAAGAAACATATCCACATAGTCGCGGTTGAGATCCTTAAGCGCCTTCTTAAGGCTTTTTTCAGCCGTTTCAGTGGAGTACGCATAGGATTTGGTGGATACGACAAAATCCTTTTTTCCTGTCTGAAACATGGCACGGCGGATCATGGGCATGGTTCCGTACAGCTCAGCCGTATCTGCAAAATTCACGCCTTTTTCTATGGCACAGGCAATGATGTCGGCTCCCTGCTCAACCGTCAGGTTCGCCTGCAGCGGTCCGATTGTAAGCGCTCCAAAGCAAAGGCGGGAGACGGAAATCCCGGTCCCACCCAAAATACGCTGTTCCATCATTTCTCGCTTTCCGCCGCCATAAAGTAGTTCAGCAAGGCCTCTACCAGATCGTCCCGCTCAACCTTTCGAATCAGGCTTCGGGCATTGTTATGGGAGGTGATGTAGGTGGGGTCTCCTGAAAGAAGGTACCCCGTCATCTGATTGACCGGATTGTAGCCCTTGGATTTAAGGGCTTCATAGACCTCCGTAAGAATTTCACGGATTTCGATGTCGGTGTCTTTTTCCGGCGCAAATTTCATGGTTCTGCTCATATCGTTGCTCATTATATCGCCTCCCGTCGTTTGTTCTATGAATACCCGAAATCACGGGTATGTATCACTTAATTAGATAAAGATTCAAGAACTCCCACCGTCAGCTTCGCTGCCACCTCCCTCGCGAGGGAGGTTAAGATGCTCCATCTCCCTCCTTGAGGGGGATGTCACGAAGTGACAGGGGGAGTTGTTTACTCCCTAAAACTCGTATGCCTTGGCCAGGGCTTCGTCGGTTTTGTGGGGATCCTTGCCGCCGGCCTGGGCGTTGCCGGGCTTTCCGCCGCCGCTTCCCCCTGCCGCTTTTGCCACCTCACGGACCACGTTGCCTGCATGGGCCCCCGCATGGATGGCCTCATCCGTTGCCATGGCGATGAAGGTTACCTTGTCGGCTTCCACGTTGGCCAGCACCACCAGGGAACAGGGCAGACGGTCCTTCAGCTGGTCCCCCAGATTCCGGAGGGTGTTCATATCCAGCCCGTTGGCCTTGTGGGTGACAACGGTTACGCCTTTGACCACCTTGGCATTGGCGATGATTTCGTCCAAACTGCCGGAGGCGGCCTTTTGCTTCAGGCTTTCGTTCTCCCGCTGGATAAGCTTTATTTCGTTCTGCAGGTTCTCAACCCGCCCCTGAAGATCGTGGGGGGTTGTTCGCAGGGTGTCTGCAACATGCTGAAGATTATTCTCCAGCTCATTGAGGTATCCGTAAACCTTTCGGCCTGTAAGGGCTTCAATACGGCGCACCCCTGCTGCCACGCCGGTTTCGGAAACGATCTTGAAAAGAGCAACCTGGC
Source organism: uncultured Peptostreptococcaceae bacterium (assembly GCA_964649745.1). GTDB lineage: Bacteria > Bacillota > Clostridia > Peptostreptococcales > Acidaminobacteraceae > CAZEHS01. The sequence continues at coordinate 49,229 of CAZYQI010000001.1, forward strand.
TGGAGTTGTCCAGATGGGTTCCGCCGCAAAGCTCTGTGCTGTAGGCACCGACACTGATGACACGGACGGTTTCGCCGTATTTTTCACCGAACAGAGCGGTGGCTCCTATGGCGCGGGCATCCCCAATGCTCATTTCCCGTTTCTGAACCTCAAGGGATTCAAAAATCCGCTCGTTGACCTTCTTCTCCACCGCTGCCACTTCCTCCTCTGTCATGGGTTGGAAATGGCTGAAGTCAAAACGGAGACGCTGATTATCAACGGCAGAGCCGGCCTGTTCCACATGGGTGCCCAGAACTTCCTTCAGGGCTTTATGGAGCAGGTGGGTGGCTGTATGGTTCCGGGCCACATCCATTCGGAAAGTGGGACAAACAGCTGCACTGACCTTTGTCCCGGCGGCAACGGTGCCCTGTGTCACTTTACCGATGTGGAGGAACAGGCCGCCGATTCCTTTTTTGCATTCAGACACCTTGAACTCAAAGCCTGGGGCGCTGATGGTTCCGTGGTCCCCTGTCTGGCCACCGCTTTCTGCGTAGAAGGGCGTTCGGTCCAGGATGAGCCGGAGCTCCTGCCCTTCCGTGGCCTGCTCGTGGATGCCTTGGGTATCCACAATGGCCAGTACCGTGGCATCGGCATTGAGTGTGTTGTATCCCAGAAATTCTGTCGCTTGAAGATGGGAAAGCTGTGACAGCACATCATCCTGCCAGCCGAAGTCACCCATTTCATGCTGAGCGGAACGGGCACGCTCCCGCTGGGCTTCCATTTCCGCTTCAAAGGCCTTTTCGTCCACGGTCATGGTTTTTTCTTCAAGGATTTCCCGGGTAAGATCCAGGGGGAACCCGTAGGTGTCGTAAAGTCGGAACGCCTTGTCCCCGGCCATGATCGTTTGCTTTGCCGTTTCCATTTCGTCAATCATGCCGGTAAGGATGGAAAGCCCCTGATCGATGGTCTGCTGGAACCGTTCCTCTTCAATGGATATGATTTTCTTGATGTAATCTTTACGGTCGATAAGCTCCGGGAATGCTTCCCCGGAAACCAGCACCACCTCGTCCACCAGATCTTTAAGGAAGTTGCCCTCGATGCCCAGGAGTTTGCCGTGACGGGCAGCCCGTCGGAGCAGTCTCCGAAGCACGTATCCGCGGCCCTCGTTGTTGGGCATGATGCCGTCCCCTACCATAAAGGTAACGGAACGGATATGGTCGGTGATGACCCGAACGGAGATATCGCATTTAAGACCTTTCCCGTAATCCGCGCCACTCATTTTGACGATGGTGTCCAACAGATGTTTGATGGTATCCACCTCGTATACGGAATCCACGTCCTGCATCAGGCATGCAATCCGCTCAAGGCCCATGCCGGTATCAATGTTGGGATTTGCCAGCTTGTGGTAAACCCCTTCTTCGTCTCGGTCGAACTGGGTGAATACATGGTTCCAAAATTCAAGGTAACGGTCACAGTCGCAGCCGGGCTTACAGTTGGGATCGCCGCAGCCGTATTTTTCGCCTCGGTCAAAATAGATCTCGGAGCACGGGCCGCAGGGGCCTGTGCCGATTTCCCAGAAGTTATCCGCCTTACCCAAACGAACGATTTTATCGGCAGGAACGCCCACTGTCTTGTTCCAGATTTCGTATGCCTCGTCGTCTTCCTCGTATACGGTGACCCATAGCTTGTCCACCGGCAGCTGCAGCACCTCGGTGCACAGCTCCCAGCCCCACTGGATGGATTCCACTTTGAAGTAGTCTCCAAAGGAGAAGTTTCCCAGCATTTCAAAAAAAGTAAGGTGACGGGCGGTAATGCCTACCCGTTCGATATCACCGGTACGGATACACTTTTGACTGGTTGTCATTCGCTTGCAGGGGGGTATTTCGGCTCCTGAAAAATAGTTCTTCATGGGCGCCATTCCTGAGTTGATCAGAAGCAGACTTTTATCGTTCAGCGGCACCAGCGGAAAGCTCGCGTGGGCCAGATGTCCTTTACTTTCAAAAAAACCAAGGAATTTAGAGCGTATTTCGTTCAGTCCCATTGTTTGCATACAGTATCCTCCATTAAGGAATAGTTCTTTGGTCATTATAGCATAAAAGCGCAGTGCATTGGGCGGTACCCTTTGCCAACTGCGCTTTTTTTACCCGGTTTCTGGTTAAATATAACGATAAAGCTTAAGACATTAACCCTTTGCCACAGATGTCGCAGATGAAGGGCAATAGGTTCATATCTGATTCAGATTCTATGTCCTCTAATCATTAACGTATCGGCGTTGCATTAATTACTGACAAAGAGAAAACAGAAATCCGGATTTACCCATTGTCTTTCATCTGCGACATCTGCGGCTAAATGTTTACTCTTTCAATCTCTTATTTATCAATCCCCCGCCCACAACCACATCACCGTCGTAGAACACCACGGATTGGCCCGGGGAAACGGCTCTTTGGGGCTTTTCGAAGGTTACCTTGGCTCCGTCGGTTCCTATGGGTTCAACGGTGGCCATGGCCTCGTGGGTGGTATGGCGGATCTTGACGGAAAGCCGCATGGGCTCGGTGGGCGAATCAGCTGAAATCCAGTTCACTGCTTCGGCTTCCAGACCGGAGGCATAGACCGCTTCCCCATCCCCTAGCACCACATCGCCGGTTTCAGGGTTGATGTCCACCACAAACACCGGCTTGCCGAAGGTGATGCCCAGCCCCTTACGCTGGCCGATGGTGTAGTGGATGATGCCCTTATGGGGAGCCAGCCGTTTTCCTTCTGAATCCACAAACCAACCCATTTTGAAGGGCTTGGTTTTGTTTGCCTCCAGAAAGCCAACGTAATCGTCATCCGGGATAAAGCAAATTTCCTGACTGTCGGGTTTTCCGGCCACATCGAAGCCGATTTTTTCCGCCAACTGACGGATTTCCTGCTTGGAGGCGTAGTTACCCAGGGGCATCAGTGTATGGGCCAGCTGGTACTGGGTGAGGTTGTAAAGCATGTAGGTCTGGTCCTTATGGGCCTCGTCGGAACGTTTAAGAAGCCATCGTCCGGATTCGTTCTGCTCAATTCGGGCGTAATGCCCTGTAGCCACATAATAGGCCCCCAGCTCATGGGCCTTTTTTAGGAGCAGGTCGAACTTGATGTGCTTGTTGCAGACCACGCAGGGGTTTGGTGTGCGTCCCGCTTCGTACTCGGAGATAAAGGCATCAATGACCTTTTCCTTGAAGGGCTTCTTGAAATTCATTACATAGAACGGGATACCGATCTTTTCAGCAGCCCGGCGGGCATCCTCCACGGAAGAAAGGCTGCAGCAGCCGCCGATCCGCTCGGCGTAGTCATCGGTGGGATCGTCCCACACCTTCATGGTGACCCCGATCACCTCGTACCCCTGTTCTTTCAGGAGAAAAGCGGCCACCGTACTGTCTACGCCGCCGCTCATTCCGATGACAACCCTTTTGGGGTTCAAATGTTCCTGTAAAGATTTAGTGTTCTTCATCATGCTCATCATGCTCTGCATTGGGATCGAACCCTTCCAGACCTTTATAGGTTTTGCCGGTTTTTGTTGCGTAGTGGTAAATGGCGGATTTAAGCGCCTGCTCTGCCAGCACGGAACAGTGGATCTTTACAGCAGGCAGACCGCCCAGGGCATCGATAACATCCTTATTGGTGATGGCAAGGGCCTCGTCGATGGTCTTGCCCTTGATGATCTCCGTTGCAATGCTGGAGGATGCAATGGCAGAGCCGCATCCGAAGGTCTTGAACTTGATGTCAACGATGGTTTCATTTTCAACCTTGATATAGATCTTCATAATGTCGCCGCATTTCACGTTCCCTACTTCGCCGATGCCATCCGCATCTTCGATAACGCCTACGTTGCGGGGATTCATAAAGTGGTCCATGACTGTTTCGTTATACATGTTGATTTCCTCCAATAAAGTTCTCATATAGTGGCGACATTTGTCTGAGTCTGTCTACGATGATCTTAAGCTGTTCCACGGTGTAATCGATATCCTCTTCCGTAGTGGCGTCGCCGATGGTCAGCCGCAGGGAGCCGTGGGCAATTTCGTGGGGAAGGCCGATGGCCATAAGCACATGGCTGGGGTCCAGGGAGCCGGAGGTGCAGGCAGAGCCGCTGGAGCCGCCGATGCCCACCATATCCAGGCTGAGAAGGAGGGCTTCTCCCTCGATGAACTCAAAGGAGATATTCACATTCCCAGGGTGACGCTTGGTTGGGTGCCCGTTAAGGCGGCTGTGGGGTATTTCGCTGAGTAACCGTTGGGTGAGCCGGTCCCGAAGGACTGTGAGATGTTCCACATGCCCGTCCAGATTGGCATAGGCCAGCTCTGCTGCCTTGGCAAAACCGATGATCCCCGGAACGTTCTCTGTGCCGGCTCTGCGCTTGCGCTCCTGGGCGCCGCCATGGATAAAGCTTGGAAGACGCACGCTCTGACGGGCGTACAGAAGACCGATACCCTTGGGACCGTAGATCTTGTGGGCCGACAGGGAAAGGAGGTCGATATTCATGGCGTTCACGTCGATCTTCACATGGCCGTATGCCTGAACCGCGTCGGTGTGGAACAGGATACCGTGCTCCCTGGCGATTTTGCCTATTTCTGCAATGGGCTGCTCCGTGCCGATTTCGTTATTGATGTACATAACGGAAATCAGGATGGTCTTATCGGTGATGGCGTTTCGGAGATCGTCCAGATTTATGAGCCCCTGTGCATCCACATCAAGGTATGTGACCGTGCAGCCATGTTTTTCAAGATACTCGCAGGAATGAAGGATGGCATGATGCTCTATTTTGGTGGTGATGATATGATTTCCTTTGTTCTGATAGGCTTCAGCGATGCTTTTCAGCGCCCAGTTGTCAGACTCTGTGCCGCCGGCTGTGAAGTATATCTCTTCGCTTTTAGCCCCAAGGGTTTTGGCAATGGTATCTCTGGCTTCAATGAGTCTGGCCTTGTTGGAACGGCCGAACTGATGAACGCTGGAGGCGTTGCCGAACTCTTCGATGAAATACGGGAGCATGGCGTCCAGAACTTCCTTCTTCACCGGTGTCGTTGCTGAATGGTCCAGATATACGCGTCTTTTCATATCCTTATGCCCCTTTCCTGTTTCCGTTTATTTTCCATCCGCTCATGATCGGCCACCATATCTGCCAGGGTCGTTGAACGGACAACTTCATCGATAGATTCCCGCATACGTTCCCAGATCATTCGAGTGACACAGTATTCCGAATTCGAACAGTTCTCGTCCTCCCCTTCGATCACACAGGAGGAGGGGGCCAAGGGCCCTTCCAAGGTTTCCAATATCTCCTTGACCGTAATCTCTGCCGGCGGTTTTGCCAGCCGGTATCCACCCTGTGCACCCCGGGTGCTGGTGACAAGGCCATTCTTTCTCAAGGGTGCAATGAGCTGTTCCAAATAATTTACTGAAACCCTCTGCCTTTCTGCTATAATGTTGAGAGATACAGAGTCTTTCTCATATTGAAGAGCCAGCTCAAGCATGGCCTTCAGGCCATAGCGTCCTTTTGTTGAAAGCTTCATGATCGTAATCACCTCTGTTTAATCCCTACGATTTTACTCGGAATTCATTTTCAGTATACCGGAGCCTTTTCCCATTGTCAACGGCTCCGTTAATAAAAAAACAGCGGAAATTCCGTACCCGTGGAGCTCCCTTATGATGGATAAATTTACTGAATTCTATATGATGCAGAATCAGGCCAAGAAGTTCGAACAGAGCGGCATGGATGACAAGGCCTTGGAGCTGTATATGAAGATCATCGGAGAATATCTTCCGAACAATGATTTTTCATTCGACAGAGCCGCTACCCTACTGGAAAAGAAGGCAAAGTATCCGGAAGCCATCGCCGTTTGCGAAAAAGCCATTAAAATGATCGCTGCTGCAGACATCCAGGGTGATGGAGAAAAATTTAAGCAAAAAATAGAGCGCATCACCGCAAAATCCAAAAGCAGTAATGAAAAGCTGACAGTCTCCGGCGATAAAGAGCCTGAGTCGTTTCATTTTGGTCTTCCCGGCTTTCGCGGCCACAGCCGGTTGTTCATGGGGATCGGTACAATCTACTACGCCCTTGCCGCCTTCACAGCTTATCCCGACCAGCTCTTTACCTTTCTTTTCTTTTTCTGTCTAGCCTTTGTTGGTTCATACGGTATGGAAGCTTTAATGAAGCTGGCCAATAACAAAACCTGCACGAAGGCACTGACGGTTGCTCTGGTTTTCTTCCTGATTGCCGGATATTCCTTCGCTCAGATCCCTCAGGTTAAGATATATTGGGCGGTTGACGGCACACAGCAGTCTGAAGGTAACGGTGAAAAGACAGGTGAAGGGGAAGAGCCCCAGACCGGGGTTCCCGGCGACACCCCCGCTTCCGATACCGACCGCATCCCCCCTGATATACCTGACAAGTATCTGGCGGCAGCCGCTAAGGCCGCGGAAAAGAACCCCGCTTCAGAGGTTGCCGAGGTTATTTATGAGAACGGCATCGTTACAATGAATCTGTTGGTGAAGCCCGGAACCTCCCAGGATGTGATGGATACCATTGCAGACGATATGCTCCGTACCCTGGGGGGGCTGATGACTTCGGAAGGGCTTAAGGGCCCCACGGATGAATCCTACGGCGAGCTGTACACCTTCTACTCCGCTTCCATCAACGTTGCGGATTCCATGGAACAAACCCTTGCCATCGGAAGCCTTTCTAAAAATGCCAAAGAAATCGTATGGAGTAAACCATAAACCCTTAGCTGCTTTTTATCGCGGCTAAGGGTTTTGACTTTATTCCTTCTCATCCGGCCTGTAATACACGGTTCCCACCATTTCGTCCGGCAGGTACTGCTGTTCCACCCAGTGGCCCGGGTAGTTGTGGGGATACAGGTATCCGGAGCCGTGCCCCAGTTTTTTTGCGCCGGGATAGCTGGCGTCCTTGAGGTGAACCGGTACCGGGCCACATTCTTTTTCTTCTATATCCTTCAATGCCTGATTGATGGCCATATAGGAGGCATTGCTCTTAGGTGCGCTGGCAAGAAACGTGCACGCTTGGGCCAGGATAATGCGAGCCTCCGGCATCCCCACCTTATGCACCGCTTCAAACGCCGCGTTGGCAATCACAAGACCCATGGGCTGTGCATTTCCGATGTCCTCGGAGGCGGCAATCAGCATGCGTCTGGCAATGAACTCCGGGGATTCACCGGAGGCGATCATCCGCGCCATATAGTGCAGTGCCGCATCGGGATCGCTGCCCCGGATACTTTTTATAAAGGCCGAGATCACATCATAGTGATAGTCACCGTTTCGATCATAAATAAGATGCTTTTTCTGAAGACAGTCTTCAATTACGCTTCGTTCAAGATACGATACCCCGTCGGCACCTGCCGGTGTGGTTAGGGCTGCCAGCTCCAGCGCATTCAATGCCTTTCTGGCATCGCCGCCGGCGTAGGAGGCTAAAAATTCCAATTCTGCCGTATCAATTCGCAGCTCAAGATTTCCCAGTCCTTTTTCGGTATCTGACAGGGCTCTGGTCAGAATTCGGGTAATATCTTCTGCCGCGAGGGCTTTCAGCTGAAAGATCATGGAACGAGACACCAGGGCGCTGTTCACCTCAAAATAGGGGTTCTCCGTGGTGGCACCGATGAGAATAACCGTTCCGTCCTCCACTGCCGGCAACAAACCATCCTGCTGCGCTTTATTGAAACGGTGAATCTCATCAATGAACAGGATGGTACGCTTATGATGCATCCCCAGGGTCTGCCTGGCGGCTTCAATAACCTCGCGCAGCTCCTTTATACCGGAGGTGACGGCGTTTACCTGGGTGAACTCTGATTTTGTGGTATTGGCAATAACCCGGGCTAGGCTTGTTTTGCCGGTTCCCGGTGGACCGTAAAGAATAATAGACTGGATCCGGTCTGCATCCACAGCGCGTCTGAGGAGTTTACCCCTTCCTAAAATGTGCTCCTGTCCGATAAACTCTTCCATATTTACAGGCTTAAGCCGCTCTGCCAGCGGCGCTTTGCTTTTAAGCTGTTCGGTTCTCGCTATTTCAAAAAGATCCATAGTCACCTCCATGGGAACACTTGTTTGCAGTATAGCACAGGGGTTTTAGGGTGTAAAGAAGTATGGAATTTTCTGTTTAGAGCTATGGGGTGTAAGGTATAAACCTACGAAATACGGGGCGGGGGTAAATTGAAATGAACGATGACAGCAAACTTAACAAGGAGAACGATAACGCCATGGATTTTCTTCTTGACGATGGCCCTGCTGTGGAGGAACCAACCAAGAAGTCCTATAAGGTTCTGATTGTTGATGATGAAAATGAGATGCACACCACCACCCGAATGGTCCTGAAGGGGTTTCGTTTTGAAGGCCGTGGGCTTGAAATTATCGATGCCTTCACCGGCAAAGAAGCCAGAGATAAGCTCTGCCAGCATCCTGATCTGGCGCTGATCATGCTGGATGTTGTTATGGAGGAAAGCGACTCCGGACTACAGGTGGTGGATTATATACGTAACACCCTTAAGAACAAGAACATCCGCATTATTCTTCGGACCGGGCAGCCTGGAGAAGCACCCGAGGAACAGATCATCGCGGAGTATGATATTAATGATTATCGTCTGAAGACAGAACTGACGGTTCAGCGGCTTTACACATCTCTGTATGAGGCCCTGCGTTCCTATAGGGATATCATGGCTCTGGAACATATCCGGATCGGACTGGAAAAAATCATCACCGTAAGCTCTCAGCTTTTCGTACAGGGCTCTGTCGCCGATTTCTACAATTGTGTTCTGGAACAGATGATGTTCTTCCGGGAGGATGACACCATCCTCTATTTTAGAGACAAAGGCGATAAACACGGAATTATCTTTACCGACAGCGATAAATTCGGCGTTGTCATTGCAGCCACAGGACGTTACAAAGAACATATCGGTAAAAGCCTGAAGGACATAGGAGACCTTTGCCCGGTTTGCAGGACGGCCGATGATGTACGAAACCTCCCGGGAGACAATATTGTGGTTATGGAACAGGGTTACCTAGTCTATCGTACACTTCGGGACAAGTCCAAATCATTCATCTTCATTGAAGGAAAAAATTTCAATTATGACCTCGATCTGATCCGCACCTTCCTTGCCCACTATTCAGAAGCCCTGGACAATTACATCCTGAATCAGGAGATTATCAAGGCCCAGAGTGAGGTTATCCGTACATTGGGCGATTTCATAGAAAAGCGCCCCTTGGATTCCAGTAGCCATGTGAACCGCGTTTCCGACATGTCTGTGCTGGTGGCTGACAGGCTGGGCTTCACACCTGAAGAAAAGAGCGTTCTTAAGGTGGCCAGCATCCTCCACGATACCGGTAAGGCCGGAATATCGGAGGCCCTGTTGCTGAAGCCTTCCTCCCTAACCTCTGAAGAATTCAACGAAATGAAGAAACATTCTGAAATTGGCTCTTCCCTGTTCAGTCATTCGAATCTTCATATTCTCCGGTGGGCGACAGAAATCTGCCGGCATCATCATGAGCAGTTTGACGGCAATGGATATCCGGAGGGGCTTACAGGGAAGAATATTCCCATCGCCTCTCGAATTGTAGGACTCGCCGATGTTCTGGACTCCCTTACCCATGATAACCCGACACGCATTGCCTGGAGCATGGATGAGGCCTTCCTGCACCTTCAGAACCATCGGGGCACCCATTTTGACCCGGAGCTGGTGGATGTGGTGATGGGCAACCGGGAAGCAATTGAAGGAATACTCATGACATAGGGAAATCTTAAAAGTCCTTTGTTACGGACGAAGAACGATGAAAACCGATTAAGAGTTTTCCCTTTTCATTTGACTGATCAGAGCCGGATAATCAATTTTGGAGCCATGACGGGCATCCATGGGAATGCGGCGTATGAACCTGTACTGGTCAATCGTTGCCCAGTGAAGGGCTTCCTTCAGCTTTTCCACCGGAGCCTCTCCGTTTTCATAGACAAGAACCCGTTGGCCGTCCAGCTGCACCAGGGCGGCCTTCATGCCGCCAAAGCAGCTGTCCAAAGCGCTTTCGATGCAGAAGGGGTACAGCACTCCATTATTGTCCCGAATGACCGCTCCGGCTCTGCCCAGAAGCCAAAGCCGTCCCGCTTCATCGAACCGGCCCAGATCTCCCGTTCGATGCCATACGACGGAACCTGCACGGAGCTTATTCATATCCTCCTGCAGACCTCCGAGGTAGCCCTTCAGTACATGGGAACCGGTGACAATGATCTCTCCCACTTCGTGTTTCAAAAATTCCGCCTCAATAGCATCCTCGCTTTCGAAGGAAAGCGGCACACCCCAGCGGTCCGGTATAACCCTGCAAGTTACAGCATGAACCGGCACCCCCGCAGGGAGTCCGGCTCCGTCCTTCATGGCCTGGGAATCATCCTCCGTAAGGGTATCCCAGTCCAGCTCGGCAATGGGCTCCGCTTCGGTGGACCCATAGACAGCCACTAGCCGGGCCTTGGGAAAGCCTGTTCGAAGGACGGTCATCAGGGATGGGAATACCGGTCCTCCGCCGGTATGAACTGTGCGGATTCCGGGAAAAACGGTTCCCTCTATCGCCATTCCCTCCCCCAGCCGCTTCATAAATGCCGGGGCTGCGGTGATCCGGGTAACCCCGGCAGATCGGATCTGTTCCATCACCGGTCCGGGGTTGTAATCTGCCATTTGCTTGAAATTCATTTCCGGAATCACTGTGGCGATTCCGGATGCCAGATTGCACAGGGCAAAAATCGGCAGCGTTGCCAGCTCCACGTCTCCGGGCTCGTGGCCCAAGGTTTCGCGCAGCACCTGATACTGTGCCTGCAGGAACCCGTGGGTTCTGACGGCCCCCTTGGGCTTCCCGGTGCTTCCGCTGGTGAAGGTTACCAGTGCCGGCCAATCTTCCTTCAGTTCCTCTATGGGCCGATGTTCAAGCTCCGCCTGAGAAACACCGGGCAGAAAGGTTACGGGAATCTTTCTGAGCTCCGGGACAAGCCACCGGAATAGCTGGGCTTTCCAGCCCCCCACCATTCCCCTGGGCATCATCATGCCGCAACAGTCACGGATATGCGCTTTCCCCGCCCCGGGGTCAAAAAACATGGGAACCGCCCCGATGCTCCAGAGTCCGATGAGAGTAACGTAAAGATCCGCCGACATGGGCACCAACACCAGGACGGCATCCCCTTTTTTGATACCCTTACCGACAAACGCCCTTCCCTTTCCCAGCCCTCTATCCAAAAGCTGCTGAAAGGTCAGGGCCTCCGCTTTCGAGAGGATGGCTGTCTCTGAAGGGACCCGACTTACGGTTTCTGCCAGAACGTTCAGTAGATTCATCTCCTCAGCTCCCTTGCAAAAAGTCCATAGGTTCGGATCCGCTCCGCGTGGCGACGCTGGGAAACGGCCTTTGATACGTTGTTTTCATGCATCAGGGCATGAATCACCCGGGTGTAGCCCATATCCCAAGCGTTTTTCCGAATCCGGTCCACCAGCAGGGCACCCAGACCGGCATAGGTGCGGCCGGGCAAAATGGCCAGGGTCTTGAGGACAGCGGTATCCATGCCGCTTCCCCGAGCCTTGCGATTGTAGTCGGGATAGGCGAAGACATACCCCACAGGTATGTCCCCCTGCTCTGCAATCAGCACCAGAGGCTCTTCAATCTGATTTCGGAAGGGCTGGTACTGGGCCAGGAACCGTTCCTCGGACTGTTCCATGTAAAAAAGATTCTGGGCAAAGCTGACCAGGGACACCTGGCCTATTTTCTTTAAATCCTCATCGAAGGCATGGTTGCGGAAAGACCGGATTACCACGCCATTTTTCGCCATGCGGGCCTCCGCCTCCAGAATCCGGGGTTCCGTTTCGGGAATGCCGGTTTCTACGGTGGAAAGGTACTGCCAGTTCATTTTGAATCCGGCCTCTTCAAAATAACGGGGGTACTCCTCAGGGTTTTCAGGCTCCTTCAGGAAAACAGGTTCCTGTGAACTCCACGTCACCAGACGGTATTTTCCCCAGGTGTTGCCGTCCATTGGCCCTACGGCCAGGGTACAGCCCTGGTTTATAAGCCGTTTGCAGCAGGCCTCAAGGATTAGGGCCGCAGATGCGCTGTCGGCAGCCGAAAAATGGCCGATCACCCCCAGCCTGTGGCCATCAAGGAGCGGCACGGAAGTCCACCAAAGGGAGGCGCAGGCCCGGGGCTCCTGTTGAGTCACCTCTGCCAGATGACAATCGGGATTTTGAACCTTAAGCTGACCTGATGTCAGGTGCTTATACACGCCGCTCTCAAGAAGCGCTGGAAGGAGCGGGTCTGTCCATTCAGAGATTTCTATGATCATGGGTTATCTCCATACTGCCATTATGGGCATGGTTAAGAGTAATACCACCAGAGCGTTCATCCATCCGATCCGTGCATCCGCTATGCGGTAATCGTTACGGTCGCTGAGCAAGTGCACCGCCGCGATGCTTATTCCGAAAGCGGTCAGGGCCATTAAGGGCACACCCAGCCCGGGAAAATCCCCACGGGTCAAAACGTGAATCATAACCCCCGGGATGAGAATAATAAGGATTTGCTTCAGCCACGCCCAACCGGCGCTTTTGCCGATCGAGGCCTGGTGCTGCAGCCGCATTCGGATATAGGTGTTCATGGCCTGATGGCAGCCCAGTGAAACAATGAAAGGATAGTAGTACAAATTCGGGTCGTGCACCACAAATCCCAGCCAGGTCCACAGCAGCGGCACCGCCATATTGCTGGCCACGATGGGGTAATCGATAAGCAGATCTTTTTCCGTGGCGGTCATTCCCGGCAGAATGGGATAGCTGAAAAACGCCAGCAGAAGAATGACCAGCCAGGTCCAATCCCCCAGCATCAGTACCAGATACGCCGCTACCACGCCCCCCAGGAGGCCCACTCTACTCATGGAGCCCCGGCGGTTCCAGATTCTTGCGAATACAAACAACAGAAACAACACCCCAAGGTTCAGCACAATGGCCCGGGTTTCCATGTCCATATGCATCTTCAGAAAGGCAAAACCCATCAGAGGGATAAGGAGGTTGTCATTTCCGTGCTGGGATATAAGCTCAATCAGTGCCGCCAGAACCCCCATCATCAGTGCCAGGGCCAGGGTCTGCGCTCTCGGAACCTCCGTGAAAAGAAGCACAGGGACCAAGGTGCTCATAAAGGCAACATTGAAAAAAACAAAGCTGCCCTCAAGGCTTTTGGCGTCTTCCGTACCCTGAGCCAGGGCCTTGCGCCCGTAGCTGGCACCAATCAGGGCTGCGGTGCTGTCGGCAAAGGTAAGCATCAGAATGGGCACAACGTAAAGAAGCCAATCCCCCACGGTCAGGCAGAACAGCACCGTTACGGCAATCGGAAAGTACAGTTCCCCGGAGGATTTTCGCTCTACCCCGTGAAGAACGGTTCCAAGGCCCTTTCGCAGCACACCGGAATAGCGGACGGCAGCAAGGGCACCTACAGAAGACGCTCCCAGCACTAACACCGGCCAAGTTTCGCTAAAGAGCCAGGGAAAGGTCAGGGTTACCAGCCCCATGACGATATGAACCAATTTCCGTGTGAGCTCCGCCTTGGGGCTGTAATGGGTTTCATACCATTTGACGCCGGTTATAGATATCCCAAGAGCGCCCATAACCAAGGCCATACCTGCCCAGGGTGACATCATTTCCTCACCTCTTCCACCCGAAAAGCACTGTAAAAGAAAGCTTTGTCCCTTTTGAACAGGTCAAGAGCTTCCGTTTCCAGAATGGCAATCCCATTACGAAATTCTTCCGGGCAGGACCGGGGTGCCAGCATGTTCCAGTAAACAAGCCGGGCTCCGGGGCGGGAGGCCTTCACCAATTCTCCGTACAGAAGAGCGAATTGGTCCTCAGACATATATTCGAAAATATCGCTGAGATTGAAGGCATCGATGGTGTCCGGCCCGGTTCGTTGAATATAGGCTTCAAGAGCTTCCTGGGAATAGGTAAGGCGGTGCAGATTGGAGCGGATGCTTTCAAAGTTCTCCGGGCGCAGATAATGGGGCAGCACCTCTCCGTATGTTCCGGTAAGGATCCAGTGAAGGTATGGGTTTTCGGCGGGATTCAGCTCCGTAAGGGCATACCGGGTACGGCTGAGGATACGGTCCGCCACGGAGCCTTCAACATATTGAAAAAAGGAAGGGTCCCGACCTAAACGACCCATAAGGGTTCTAGAAAAAAATAGCCGGAACAGCCACCCCCAGCGACGGTTATTCCAAACCCGCCGGTAGAATTCCCTCCGTTCATCCGGAGAGCCACCCATTAACAGCCGTTTCACCGTTTTAGAACTGTGGATCATTGGAATAACCCGTTTGGCAAACAGGCTGAAATAATCTTCAAATTTACCGCAGCCCGCAATTCCCTTTGCAATCATCTCCGGTCGCGAATCCCAATAGGTCAGGGCTTCGGGTTTCAATTGAGCCCTTATTCGCTGATAGAGTGCATTGCGGTCCCCGCAGGGCCGAATGCCTAAAAGTTGCAGCATTTCCCCGTGGTTCAGGCAGCGGAAGCAGGCTACGCGGAAATCAAGGCAGGCCAGCTGCGGGGCGCTGAGATCCAAGGCATGGACGTGCCGGGGGTTGCAGGCAAGAATGGACAGGGTGTTGTCTCCGGCAGAGGCGATGGACACCACCGAGCTCTCCGGACCGATTCTCAGGGCGGGCAGAAGGATATCGGCATCCTCCCAGCACTGAGCGTATCGAATTTTACTGAAATCCGCTTTTTCCTGAGCCTCACTGCGCATATGCCGTACCGTCCCCGCCTGAATTTTCGTTGCGCTTCTCCACTACCACCAGCCCGCTGGTTCCGTCAAAGGTTACCCAATCGCCGTCATGAAGCCATGCTGTGATGCCGGACAGGGATACGATGGATGGAATGCCCATTTCTCTGGAAACAATGGCGGCATGGGACAGCAGGCTTCCCCGTTCCACCAGAATTCCCGCCGCGGCCGGAAACAGCATGATCCAGCCCGGATCCGTCCGTTCCGCCACAAGGATTTCCCCAGGCTTCAGCTGAATCCCCCGGGGATCCTTTACTATGCGGACGGGTCCCGATACTCTGCCGGGACAGCACCCCAGGCCTTGGATGGAATCCCCCTCCGGAAGAGGAGCTTTTTTCTCTTGAGACCGGAATTCACGGCCCAGGCCCACCGGTCCTTTGGTTTCAAAACGGTCATCAGGGGCCTCCGCTTCCAACCGCTGATGGTACTCCGCTTTTCGCAGCTCAGCAAGGGCGGACAGGTTCCACGTGGTGCAGGTGCCGTCAACGAACCCCAGGATTTCGTGGACCTCCAGGTAAAAAATATCCTTTCTCTCTTTAAGAACCCCAAAGGAAGTCAGTTGGAGCCCTATTTCAAGAAATATCTGCCGAACGTGTCCGAAAAGTCGTGTTCGTTCAAAGCGTAGGTTTTCCCGGTTGCTGACCAGGGTTCTGGCTTTTTTCGCAACCCCGAAGAAAACCAGCCGCCTGATCATACGGCCCTTTAAAGCCTCCTCCGCCCGCTTTTCCGCGGTCTGGCGAATCTGCAGTTCATCCCGTTCAGGACCGTTATTCGAGGTCTGCAGAAGGGTTGCAAAGGCTCCAACGGAGCGGAACAGGGGCATGGGGTTCTCGTGGAGGGTCTCTGATTCCAGCTTCAACTCATCCAGGCAGCGGTCGCCGAAGGTTTCAATGTATCCCTGAACCAGGGCAGAAAGCTCCGGCCGAGTTTCAAGACCCCTACGAATTTCCATAAGGGAACCTTCCCGAAGGATAGTGACAAAGGCAAGGTCTTCACGGATCTGCAGACCCATCCTTCGAATCCGTTTGGCCGGTTCGGCACTGATGATGTCACCGGAGCCACAGAGCAGGTCGTTATGAAGGGTTCCGGCACTGTCTGCACACCATTTTTCCGTAAGACTCCGCAGCAGACCGTAATAGATCATGGCAAAAAAATCGTTGATCAGAGGGGCATCCCAGCGGGTCAGGAGCTGCTGCTCCAGATGCCGGTAGTGGCCCGCCAATTCGTCCAAGGTCATGACCGTAAGGTCTTTATCCTTAAGGGCCCCGTTCAGCCGGTCATAAAAGCGACGGCTCCGGTTTTTTAGGGTCAGGCCGCTGAGAACAAGTCCGCATACGCTTCCAATCAGGTGCAGCAGGTCCATGGCCCGTGCTCCGGCCCGTCCCTCCGGTTGTCTTTCCAGAAGCTGCTCCGGAACCCCCTGCTTCACTCCCATCATCTGCTCCATGAACCTCCGGTTGAAGGTGTAGCCCGGAAGCATGGCCAGCACCCGGTACCAGCTGAGAAGATTGTAGTATACCCGGCCGTTGATCAGGCCCAGCATCCGTTCAAAGGTTGTATGTCTGGCTTCCAGGATTTTTTCCGGAACCCGGAAGATTCTGCACATCTGCCGGTAAACCTCTTCATAGGCTTTGCGGATAAAAGAAAAGGTCAGGGGGGTTGTCACGCCGCCGTAGCTTTCGGCGATATTGCTGTTATCCCACAGATTCAACTGTCCCTCTGTGAAGGATGCGGCACCCAGGGTGGTGACGGGTCGGGACTGAAGCAGGTATAGTTTTTCGCCTTCAAAGGCCCACTCGATATCCTGACATCGCCCCTGAATCCGGGTGATCCGTCGCACCAGGGCAGCCACCTCACGGATCTGGGTATCCGAAAGCACCGGCTTGTCCGCCAGATGTTCCGGAACTGCTTCCAATACCCCATCCTTGGCATAGGGAGGGTGCATGTGTTCTTTTTTCACCACATCATAAACAATTCTGTCCGCGAGGCCTATTCGGTAGGTATCCCCCTGAACCTCTCCCCCCACAAGGACACTGCCAAGACCATATACCGCACTGATCACAGCGGTTCGGAAATCACCGGTTATGGGATCCGCACCAAAGGCCACTCCGGCAGAATCCGCCCTGACCATCCGCTGTACGATGACCGCCGGGACCTCCTGCTTCACCGCCTCCACGCCCTGCTCCCGATAAATCCGGACCCGCTGGCTGAATCCCGATTCCCAGACCTTCAGGATGGCTTCCGGTACCTCTTCCGTGGAAACATTGAGTATACTTTCATATTGCCCGGCAAAGGAATTGGTGCCTCCGTCCTCGCTGCAGGCCGAAGAACGCACCGCCAGCAGGGACCCTTCCCCCAGGCCCCTCAGCGCTTCGTGGAGCTCCTCCAAAAGATCATTGTTCAGAACCGGTAAGGTTTCGGCTGTCCATTGGTAGGTTCCCGTTTTAAAATGCTCCTGCTGCAATTCCGTTAAAGAGTCCACAAATCCCTGTTCTGTGATAACGAACCACTGGGGAATCGTGAAGCCGTGGGATGCCAGTTGCGCCAAGGATGCCGCCTTCCCACCCATGACCCCGTAATCGGTGTCTGTTTCCCGGCGAATATAGGACTTACTACCTTTGCGATTTATGCGATCATCCGACATCAGAAACCTCCGGTGGCAATCCGCAGTATGGGCAGGACACCCAGGGCAATGTACATGGAAAGAACCCACACACCGGAAACGGATTCAAAGTGCTTGCCCTTGAAGGCGTCCCGAGTGGCCAGACTTTTGTATGCTGTGAAAACGGCTACTGCAAAGGCGGCCCCCAGAATCATGGCCACCTGGGGCAGAAACCCGATCTTGGCACCGGCCGCCAAGGCCATGGCCCCAGCCAACAGCATGGCCCCAAACCATGCGTAAACGGCCCGGTTGATTCCCCACAGATAGCTGTAGGTTTCCACACCCTCCTCTTCATCTTTCACGGGACGGATTTTTCGCCCTATTTCAATCACCGCCCCATTGAAAAAGCTGGCGATTAGAAACCACATGAGCCCCATCAGGGCGTGGGCGCCCTCCCCTGCGGCAATCCAGTCACAGGCGGTGGCATAAAGATCAATCAAGGGCATGATGAACATATGGGACACCATATAGCAAAGAGGATGCCTGCGCAGCCACCGGGCCGCAAAGAACTCCTTGCTCATCATGCCGAAATATACCCACGCCACGAGGAGGACAGGAAGGAGCGCAGGTTGGTAGATCAGCGCCGCAGCCCCCTGTATAAGCACCAGCGCCACGCCGACGATCCTCAGTTCACCCAAAGTGACCAGACCTCTGGGGACCGGTCTGTAGGAGCGGTATTTGGAATCGTCTTCGAAATCCTTGAACTCGTCCGCCACCCGGAGAAGCATAAAAAAGGCCAGGGCCGTTATAAAGGCGGTGAAAAACGCCGCCGGTGCCAGCACGGTGCCTCTCAGAAATGCGGAGTAGCTCACTGCGCAGAAGCTGAAGGCTGCAACCATGGGAATGTATTGCTTTAAAGGAAACCGTTCATCCTGATAGATCCACCATTTATTCATGGTCTCGGCCCATTCCCTTCATGTATAGGATGTCATCTGTTCCATTTTATTGCATCCGGTAAAGGGTGTCAAACTTGTGTGGTTTGAGGCGTTACGAGGGCTACAAAAAAAGAAAAACGGACCTGGGTCCGTTTCAGAGTGCCAACTAAACAATACAGAAGAAAAATTCTCTGCACGGAACAACCTAACGAAGGTTGGCAAGAAAATAGAACAAGGTCTGCAGCCGATAGAAATTCACTGTCTGAGCGAAGCGAGTTTGAATTTCTGCGGAAGACCTGTTCGTTATTTTCTCCAACCGGGAGTTCAAAGTTGTGGAGTACAGAGTGTTTTTCTTCACAATTATGCGCAGGATCCGAACCCAATTATGTGAGAAGAATCCATCATGCATGAACTGCCCTAATTCCAATTTGGAAAACAGATTCGGGACGCCTGCAAGCAGAACCGCAAACTCGCTTCGCTCAAACAGTGCGGTTCCGGCAGCTTGCTGACTTACCCGCTGTTTTCTCAAATCTCCAATAGGCAGTTCATCACATGATGGATTCTTCAACATACTCATGCATTCTTTTGATAGCGCTAGAGAAACTCAACGTTGACTACTTCACCATCAGCTTTCCAACATACTCCGTCGTCATCAGCTGCAGCAGCGAACCGTAGTCCACACCGAAATCAATTATATCCCCCACCTGATATTCCTTGGCGGCCTCTGTTACGTCGATGATCAGATGGTCGCTGCTGGCACCCAGGATAATCATCTTATCATCCTTGGGTGTCAGGCTGGCGGGGTTAACGTCCTGACGGCCGATGCCCAGAATGGCCCGTTTACGCATGCCGCGGTCCACGTAGGCGGGTGTGTTCCCGAAGGCATCCATGCCGATTTCACCGATGGGTACGGATTGCTTTTCCTTCAGCTCGATGATCTGCGCTTTGAAGGTGAACACATCGTGGTGTGTGTTGGGGATGTCGTTTCCGTAAGCGGTTTCGCGGCCAAGGAGCAGGGCTTCGCCGGGGCGCAGGTTGTTTACCCGGGCAGGCATCTTGTTCTTGTCCAACAGATACAGGCTGCTGGAGTTGCCCCCGGAGATGATGTCCAGCTTGATGCCGAATCGGGATTCGATGTCCTCGGCGATCTGACACAGCTGCCCCAGGTTGTGTTCATCCGGGATAACGCCGCCGTAGCAGGTAAGGTTTACCCCAAGACCTACCAGACGAACGTTCTTCAGCTTAAGGATCTCTTCAACGGTTGCGGGTACATCCGTAGGCCAAACCCCTTCACGGAGATCCCCAAGATCCACCATCAGGATGATGTCGTGGACTTTCCCCTGTTTGGCGGCTTCTGCATCCAGTAGACGGATGGTGGAAAGCTCGGAATTGTTGCTGATATCCACACTGGCCACAACCCGGTCGATTTCCGATGCCATGGGCAGGCGGAGCAATACCTTGGGTACATTGAAGCGTTTCATCCGCTCCAGATTCTCCACTCGGGAATCGGCCAGAAAATCCACGCCGCCGGCTACTACCGCTTCCACCATGGGCTCCAGGGCACAGAAGCACTTGGTAACGGCCATGGTGTTGATCTTATGGGCCTTGCATACGCCGTTCAGCGTTCTTACGTTGTGCTCCAGCTTGGTGAGGTTCACTTCAATCAATGGATATTTCAAGGGAAAATCCTCCTTCATTAAATTTCCAAACTTTTTTTCATCAACAGCAGGGCCGCTTCCGGGTATTCTTTGGAAAGTACGCCCAGGGAGGCCATGATGTAATGGTTGTCGATAAGGATGACACATTCCGGGTTGGGCAGCAGCTTATCGCCGCGATTGCTTTCGGCAATCTTTTTAAGGATTTCCAGACGGTTGGGCAGCCGTGTCAGGGCTCCGCCGGTACCGACGATATAACGGATACCGGTGAGGTCCTTCCCTTCCGCCATCTTCTTCTTGCCGGAGCTTCCGAAAAAGTCCCGAAGGCCCCCGGCATGACGATGGCTGGAAAGGATAACTGCCTCCTGGGTAAGACGCTCCACAAAACGCTTCTGGTCGTCTTCCACAGGGATGGGAAGATGGTTGTCGATCAGGTATTGCACCTGATCCAGTTCCATGTTCATATCCTTGGCAAGACGCTCCAGGCCGATAAGCTCCACCACATTGGTCATATTGACGAACACACCCAGATCCCCCTCCACCGTCCGTTTGGCGGTGGGTTCTGGGGTCAGCATGATCTTGCCCATCTCCTCCGTGTCATCGGTGACAGAATGGATATCCGTGGTGGCGCCGCCTACATCCAGGGTCATGAGATCCCCAATTTCCTGGCGCAGAACCTTGGAGGCCTCCATAACGGCACCCGGTGTTGGAATGATATGCCCCTTCACCATTTCCCGTACCTTGGCCATGCCCGGAGCGTGGACAATGTGCTCTTCAAAGACATCCTGGATAACCTTCCGGGTGGGTTCCACATTGAGGGTGTCAATTCTCGGATACACGTTATCAACGATATACAGCAGCTTGCCCTTGCCGTTTTCTTCAAAGATTTCCCGTACATCCTCATGGTTGACGATGTTGCCAGCGTAAATCACCGGCACGGAGATATCCAGCTTGGCGATGACCTCGGCATTGTAAAGGGCCGTGTCTGCCTCACCGTAATCCACGCCCCCTGCGATGAGAATAATGTTGGGGTTCAGCTCCTGAAGCTTTTTGATTTCACTTCGGCGCAGCCTGCCAGCCGTTACCATGTGAATATTGGCGCCGGCTCCAAGGGCCGCTTCCCGCGCCGCTTTGGCGGTCATGTCGTAAACCAGGCCGTGGACGGTCATCTTAAGGCCCCCGGCAGCACTGGAGGTGGCCATAAGCTCTTTGTATTCCAGGCTGTCTGCACCGAGATTCACCTTTAGGGATTCAATGGCCCTGTTAAGGCCGATATTCACATCCCCCTCCGTTACACTGGTGGGCGCCTGCCCCTGTCCGATAAAAACAGGGTCTTGCGTGTCCAAATCCTTGAAGGCATTGACAACGGTGGTGGTGCTGCCAATCTCCGCAACTAATACGTCAACGTACATATCGGTTCCTCGTTTCCGTGTAAAACATGAATACACCGGACATACCGGAATGAATCGGCAGTGTCCGGTGTATTCTACATGTCATTGCTTATCGGTGATTATATTCCTCTTTCCTCGCGGTTGCGAACCATGAAGGTTGCTACGTGGTTTCCACGGTGGCCACGGGTAAATCCGGCGTCCATCCCGTTTTTAACAGCGATCTCAGGTGTAACCTGAGTGCCGCCTGCGCAGATGATAAGTTTGTCGCGAACGCCGCGCTCAACTGCGTAGTCATGAAGCTTCTTCATGTTTTTGTAGTGTGTATCATCGTGGGAGATGATAGTGGATGCCAGGATGGCGTCTGCATTCAGCTCGATAGCGGCGTTAACCAGCTTCTCGATCGGGCAGGAGGTTCCCAGGTATTCCACTTCGATGCCCCACTTCTCGATACCGCCGTGCTTGATATCGATAACTTCACGAAGGCCAACAGAGTGTTCGTCTTCGCCAACCGTTGCCGCAACAACCTTGAGAGGCTTCTTGGCAATAGCTGCCCAAAGCTCATCATCGTTGTAGAGGATGGGCTCATCCGGGATAACCAGCTTGTCGATATCAATGGACATGTCCAGGGTACCCTTGATCTGAATACGGGTTCCTTCGGAGGGGTGAAGCATCTCCGCATGGATCACTTCAACGTTTTTGAGGTTCATGCCTTTACCCAGCTCAACCGCTGCAAACTCGGCAATACGCTTGGATGTGGGCAGGAAGATATCAACGGTAACAGTACCGTCAGCAAGCCATTCCATTTCGGGCTTGATTAGGTTAGTGTTGCGGAACTGCTCTGCTTCGGCCATACGCACGTTGCAGTTGTCTGTTTCGTCCAGTTCGTCGATGAAGACGATCTTTTCGGGTTTCTCGAAGGTACAGCCGCCGATAAGCTTGGCAGGATCGTTCACTGCGGAAGGATCGTACTGAGCCACGTTGTTGTAGCCAAAGTGAGCTGTAACGGGAGCCATGTAGTCCTCGTCACGCTTGAATACTTTGCCTGCGCCTACGCCGCCGTCGATCTTACGGGCAATACCGTCACCGTTACGCTCCGGGTATTCGCCCGAGTCAACGAAGAAGCCTTTTTCAACCGCTTCAAAGTAGCCGCCCACTTCAAGCATTTCTTCCATGTACAGAACCGCGCGCTCTTTCAGCTCGCGAACCTTCTCAGGGAGGTAGCCGTCTTTGCGGATTTCAACCATTTCAAGCAGGCTGTCCATACCCACCAGGGACTGTTTCGCTGTGTCGCAGGCTTCGATGTTGAAGATATGCCACGGAACGTTACGGCCTTCGTCTGGTGTGATGGTGGACTGGATATCGGCATAGGTGAGCTTGGAGATCATCATGTTCATAACATGGGTCACGGTTGCTTCACGGCCGGAGGATGTGATGTACTTGGTGTTCATTTGTGCCCGCATACGGTACTTGCTGAGGAAATCCCGAAGGGCAACCGCGTATGGCAGGTCGTATTTGAGGCAAGGAATTGGGGAAGCGGTTGGAGGAACAGTGGAAAGACAGATGTTCTCCGGCTTCATGCCCACTTTTTCAGAGTACAGGGCATTGATGGCATGCTGTACGATGAGCTCGGGCATAACCTTCCAAGCGTCACGAGCCGTGGCGTTGGCGTTATGGGCACCGTCGATCTGAGCCATATCCGCCCAAACCATGATTTTCTTGGATTCTGCCGCGTCGATCATGGAACGGACCATGTTCACGTTGCGGTACAGCACGTTGTACTGGGGATCCTGGTGAGCGCCGTTGATGCCTTCCTCGGCAAACATAACAGCTACGTCTGGACCAGCAACGCCGGATACGTAGGAATGGTAGTTGATGGGACGGCCCACTTCTTCTTCAATGATGTCCAGGGCTTTACGCTGGGCACGAACCTGTTTACGGGTGATAGGCACGCCGCCGATACCTTGGGGCGTTCCTTCGATGAGCCCGTCGAAGTGGGACTGGCCAGCCGTACGGATAACCATGATATGGTCCGCCCCATGCCAAGCCGCCATACGCATACGGCGGATATCATCCTCGAAACGGCCGGAAGCGATTTCGGTGGTGATGGTTTCTTTGGGTTGCGGATCCATGTTTTCAAAGTACTGAACCCCAGCCTGGATAGCGATGCTGTTTGTGAGGGACTCGGAGCAGTCGTGGTACTCGTGGCCGTGAAGCTGAAGCTCGGGAACCGCTTTTCTCCAGTGCCAGCCCCGGCGTTTCGGTCTGTATTGATCAAGATCCTTGAGGATTTCACGTACGTCGAGTTTTTCGTTTGGGGTAACTGGTTTCATTAGAGGTTACCTCCTTTAAAGATTTTAACTGCATCGTCCCAGTGCTTGCCGTCGATCATTTCCAGACCAACGGTCCGCAGGTCCATGTTTTTTTCTTTGGCTACGCGGAAAACCACATGGCCGATGCCCTTCGACATAAGACCGTGGTCCATGCCCAGCTCTACAAGGGGCTTGGCTTCAAGGCTGGAGAAGCCCATACGGAGCAGTACTGCCCGTTCAACGGAGGGGCTGGTGTGGGTCCGTGCCAATTCCATCATGGGATCTACCACTTTCTCGGTCAGTTCCCAAAAGCGTGCTTTCAGTTCTTCATCGGAGAGATTCGCAATGTGCTTGCGGCGATCTCTGTAATCATCCGGGCGTTTAAGTAAGCCTTTCATGAATTGCCTCCATGTTTAGTGTATTGGTAATCATTATCCCCCTCCCGAGGGGGGTGTCACGGAGTGACAGGGGGAGTAAGAGATAAACAACTCCCACCGTCACCTTCGGTGCCACCTCCCTCAAGAGGGAGGTAAACATTGACTTATGCGTTCTGAATCTCCGCTATTGCAGCCTTTACAAACGCCTCATCCGTCTTGGTTTCCTCCGCCAGAAAGCGGATATCCGCTGCTGTTGGCTCTTGTCCGCTGAAGGTGCTGAGGGCGTTCTTGATCAGGGACTTGCGTGTTTTATTCAGGTCCAGCTCCACCGCTTTGATGAAGGTGGGATCCTTGGGCAGGATGATATTGGTTCCGGGAACCTCTTCGGCAGGATCGCCGAACCGGATATCGATGCCGTTGTCCCGGGCGAAGGAAAGCTGTGCGTTGATGTGCTTGCCGGCGCCGGTGTATTCCGTTTCCTGAACCACGATGATCTTGTCCTGATCCATTTCCTGGGCGATGCTGAAGGCCACTGCCAGGGAGGTGTTGCCTGCGGGGCCTCTTTCGAGACCTTCCAGCTGAGCCAGGGCTTCGGTCATATAGAACGTTTCACCCTGTGAAACCGTGAAGTATCGGTCCATGTAGCGGAGCGGACGGGCGGCTGAACGGGGAACATCGGAACGGTCGGGATTCATGCAGAAGGGAATGCCAAAGCCGGTATGCCCCGTGGTAAAGGATTTTCGGTTAAACTGCTTGTCGCTGGCCATATGCAGGCCCTGAAGACTTACACTGGCACCCACGATTTCTGTGTTCAGGGCACCGGCCTTGATAAGGCCCCGGGCTGTACCTGTAAGGTTTCCGCCCCCTGCGTTGGTGCAGACCACCACGTCAGGATCCTTGCCGAATCGCTCACGCATCTGGATAGCCAGCTCGTACCCCAGGGTTTCAACCCCTGCAATGCCAAAAGGGGTGTACAGGGATGCGTTGAAGTATCCCGTTGTTTCCAGCATCATGAGGAACTGATAGAACAGCTCCGGGCCTACAGAAAGCTGAACCACTTCTGCGCCATATGCTTCACAGGCTCTTGCCTTTTCAACAATTTCAGGCTGCCCTACTCCCTTGGAGTCGTAGCATTCTTGAACGATGATGCATTTGAGTCCCTGCATGGCCGCCTGGGATGCCACGGCAGCACCGTAGTTTCCGCTGGTTGCCGTGATAACACCCTTATAGCCCAAGCGTTTGGCATGGTATACCGCGTTAGCCGCCCGGCGGGCTTTAAAGCTTCCGGAAGGGTTGCAGGCTTCATCCTTGACGAAAATCCGGGCGCCTTTACCGTTGCCGGCTGCTTTGCGGGCAAGAGCTGTGATGTTCTTAAGCTCCAACAGCGGCGTGTTGCCTACCCCTGTGCCGGTTTGTATCTCCGTCATTTCTTCCAGCGTATAGCCGGTTTCCTTCATCATGCGCTCGTAATCGAAGGCGATGGAACCGGACTCGAATTCGGAGTAGTCGATTCCTACGGCCTTTTTCATAATTTCAGGCTTACGGGCCATAACCTCTGCATAACTGTTCGAATTACTCATTGGTGTCACCTCCGAACAGATATTCCTTCAGCTGGCGGCCGATAGCCAATGTTTCCGGTACGTGTTTACCGAAGTTGTGGCCGTAGGAGGGTCTGATTTCAATCATCTTCCCTTTAACCAGTCGTCCGGTATTGGTTTTGATTTCAACTTCATCATTAAGAGCGGCATCGTGGGTAAGGGTTCCCCTAACCCACATTTCCAAAGGTACGGCTTTGGTGTCGTCCGGTACCTGTGGGGCTCTTTCAGACGGAGCCAAAACGATGTTGTGGATGAGTACCCATTCACCTTTTTTGGCTTGCATTCATATCACCGCCTATCGTTTGATCTGGTCGCGGTAGTCGCCCATGATGCAGTGAGGAACCGGCAGGTCGATCATTGTTTTGAGACCCGGATCCGCATTGATGATCTGAGGAATCATGTTGATACACATAGCGATGGTGCCCAGGCCCCCTTCAACCTCCGGAGTATTTGCCAGGTTGATGGGAGGTGTGCCTTGGATGGTTACGTAGTCGCCGGTGTGTGTGCCTTCCATTTCAGGCTCGATTTGTTGCGGGTGGATCATGTCGATCAGCACCTTGCCGTCAACATAGCCTTGGCCTGTCATATTTACCCCTGCAACGTCGCCGGCTTTCGCGAAGCCGTATGGGGATTTGCGGTCGATAGTTGTAACGATGGGCTTCATTTGTTGCTCGAACTTGTCAACTTTCCAGCCAAGGGCTTCAGCGATCATGCCAACGGACTCATGGAAGCCAACGTGGCCAGCCATTGTTCCGTCTTCAACGCCCTTCATGAAGTTTTCTACTGTAAAGCCAACCCCTTGCTCGTGCATAACGGTGGGGCCGAAGGGCGAAAGGCTGTTGACGCGTTTTGCTTCGATGTGCTCAACATCCAGCATGCAGCCTGTCATAACGATAACCAGCAGGTCCATGATATGGCCGGGGTTGATGCCTGTGCCCAGGATGGAAACGCCGTTAGCTTTTGCGATTTTATCAAGCTCAGCCGCCAGCTCCGGATTCTGAGCCTTGGGGAAGGACATTTCTTCTGCAGTGGAGATAACGTTCACTTTCTTTTCAAGACAGAATTTCAGTCTTGGGAAAGCGTCTTTAGTGTAGGAATCAGTTGCACACAGGGCAACGTCGCAGCATTTCTCAGTGATCACTTCTTCAATGTTGGCATTGATGATAACCGGCTTGCGGTCACCCCGTTCAACGCCAAGTACTTCGTGAATGTCCTTGCCTACGCGGTCCGGATGCATGTCGCATACGCCTACGATTTCAATTCCTTTTCTGTTGAGAAGAGCCTTTGCCATTCCGCTTCCCATGGCGCCGAAGCCCCAAATTACCACTTTTACATTTTCTCTCACTTAAAGCACCTCCTGAGTTTTTATTAACGGAGATTGAATATAGCAAGTACCATGCCAACTCTGTTTTAATGAACGCCTTCTGCGACAATCAAAAAGCCCCTGATTTATGGATTTATATGCATAATTCAGGGGCTTATACGTCATTATATTCATTTTTGTGAAAACGATTCCCAGGATTTTGTCCTAATCAATAGAGAGTTGTGCAAATAATTTTGCATATATGCAAAATTATTTGCACAACTCTGTCAGACCGGCCTGTTTCATCTTGTATTGAAGGTTTTGTCGGGATATTCCCAGAAATTTTGCAGCTTGAGAGATATTTAAACCTGACTTTTCAAGGGCTTCCAGCAGAAGCTCTCTTTCTATATTTTCAAGATATCCGTTCAAATCCCCGTTGAAGCCTTCCCTGCTCACAGGCGCCACGTTATTGACATAGCGATTCTGCAGCAGATCCACGTGAGCCGGCAGATGTTCCTTCCCCACGACATGTTCATCGGTGACCATATTCATGGCACTTTCAATCACGTTCTGCAGTTCCCGGATGTTGCCTATCCAATTGAAGTTGCGAAACGCCTCCTGCAGCTCAAGGGA
Organism: uncultured Peptostreptococcaceae bacterium; assembly: GCA_964649745.1. Taxonomy (GTDB): domain Bacteria; phylum Bacillota; class Clostridia; order Peptostreptococcales; family Acidaminobacteraceae; genus CAZEHS01. The sequence continues at coordinate 76,810 of CAZYQI010000001.1, forward strand.
AAGCATCCACACATCCTTGCCCAGTTTATGATTAAAGCTGCGAATGAAGAATTCCGTTAACAACGGGATGTCATCCCTGCGTTCTCTCAGGGCTGGTATTTTTATATTGATTACGTTAAGCCTATAAAAAAGATCCTTCCTGAAGGCTCCCGTCTTCATCATCTCCTGAAGCGGTTCGTTACTTGCCGCGATGATGCGCACATCCACCATCAGGTCTTTCAACCCCCCTACGCGGCGAACATAGTTTTCCTGCAACACCCGCAGGATCTTCGCCTGCAGGGGCAGACTCATGGAGTTGATCTCATCAAGAAAAAGTGTTCCGCCGTGAGCCTGTTCAAAAAGTCCGGGCCTGTCCAGGGCACCGGTGAAGCTGCCTTTTGACGTGCCGAACAGAATGCTCTCCAACAGGGTATCCGGCATGGCGGCGCAGTTGATGGCGATAAATGGCCTGTCACAACGGGAACACTCGTTGTGGATGCTTTGGGCGAAGAGTTCTTTCCCGGTTCCTGTCTCCCCTTCGATCAGAACGCTGGAATCGGTTTCCGCCGCCTTACGCGCAATGCGGATGGCGTTTACATACAAGGAGTGACGCCCAATAAGCATGTCAAAGGTATATTTCCTGGGCTTGGATTCCTGAGATTTTTGAGTGGGAATGAGCTTTTGATGAAGATCCATGATCTGCTCGGACAGGTTGCTTACATCGGTGAAGTTTTTGGCTATCTCAACCGCTCCAATGATTTTTCCCCCTTGGAAGATAGGAAAGGTGGTATTAACCGTGGAGATTCGTTTCCCTTTGAGGTTCAGATAGGACTGTTTCTGCTGATCGATGGTACGGCCTGTACTGAGGGCAGTCAGCAGCGTGCTGTTGGTGGGCTCCCAGTTGGGGAACACCTCCAAGAGATGCCTGCCCAGCACTTCCTCCGCCACCAGCCCCTCAATATGCTCCATGGCTTCATTGTAAAAGAGACTTCGCCCGTCTGCATCGACAATGTGAACCCCTTCTTCAATGGAGTGCAAAATATTTTGCATCGCTTGTATCAATAAACGGTTATTCATGGCATTACACCCTTCATCTGAATGCGTCATTCAGCCAGTTTCATCGGTTGCTGTCTATTTTATTGAAAGTGCATAATCATCCAGTGCATTTTCCTCTGCTGTGACCATTTCCACAAATGCGGCTGCGATAATCGGATCAAATTGTGTTCCTGCACATCTTTCTATTTCCATAAGCGCCATTTTACAGGTCATGGCCGTTTTGTAAGGCCGGTCGCTGGTCATGACATCATAGGAATCCACAACGGAAATAATCCGGGATATAAGGGGAATATTCTCCCGCTGAAGACCTCGGGGATAGCCCTTTCCGTCCCATCGTTCATGATGGCAGAGAATGAATTCTGCTACCTTGGCCATATTGGGTGATGAGAGAATAATGTGATAACCTGCCTCGGGATGCTTTTTCATAATCTGCCATTCGTCATCGTTTAATGGCCCCGCCTTCATCAGCACCGAATCCGGAATGCCGATTTTTCCAATATCATGCATAACAGCTGCCAGTGCCAACTCATCCATATCGTTGGCCCCAAGACCCATCCGCTTTCCCAGCCTTAATGCCATGGTTCGCAGGCGCTCCGCGTGAGATCGGGTTTCCGTGGTCTTTTCTTCCAAGGACGCCTGCAAGGAGTGGATAATGGCACTGCGAATGCTTTTGCTTTCATTAAGCTTATTGTGATACATATTGTCTTCCGCTTCTCGGAGGGCTTCCTCCAACAGAATCATATCGGAATCCCAGGAGGCAAAGCCCAAGGCGATGCTGGGCTTCATGCTGGTTCCCATGCATTCCTCACAAGCCGTCCGCACCCGTTCACAGACCATATTGGCCCCCACTTTTCCCACACCGGGAAGAAGAATGGCGAACTCATCTCCGCTGAGCCTTGCCACGATGGCATCCAGATCTGAAACAGCATCCTCCAGTATCCGGCTGGTATGGACCAGCAACTGATCCCCCATGGTGTGACCAAAGGCATCATTGGCCAGCTTCAACCCATTCATATCCCCAATGATGATGGTTATCGGCCTCATCTGCTGCAGCTCCATATCCTGCATGGTCATATCAAAATGGAGACGGTTGTAAAGACCTGTCAGTCTGTCATGATAGGAAAGATATTCGATACGGGCCTCCGCAAGCTTTCTATCGGTGATGTCGTAGGCCACGGTTTGTATTTCGTGGGGTATATCATCCTTATACAGGAGGCTGTTCCGCGTTTCTAAAACATGGGTGATCCCTTGAGCGGTAACAATCTTGAGCTCTACCGGATCGTTGAGATAGGCTTCCAGATATTTAAAGTCCTGCAGGTCTACCAAGGGTTGGTTTTCATCCAGAAAATCATGCAGTGTCTTCCCTTTTAACTGACTCCAGTTCAACCCCAACAGATTGAGGCATTCCCGATTCGCCGACGTAAAGTACCCCTCCAGATCACAGGTGAAAATCAAGGCGCTGGCATTTTCGAAAAGCTCTCTGTAGCGTACGTTGCTTTCAGACATCATGTCGTTCAACGCCACTTCGTCTGTAACATCACGGAGAATTCCTTTTTCCGACTGTAGCGCGCCGTCCTTGTCCCTTATCAGGATTGTCCAATCCTCAACCCACCGGGTCTCCCCGCTTCGTGTAACCACACGGTACATATACGTATACTCATTGCGGTTGCTTTCCCGGGCCTTAAGGATGGTTCTCCGCACACGCTCCACATCCTCCGGATGCACCAGGTCATAGAAATCCACCGCCCCAGACAGAAGCTCCCCTGCTTCGTATCCAAAACGGCTGATATTCTGAGATACATGGGTGGCTGCTGCCTTTGAAGGAATCGGCCATTCAAATATGATGACCGGGCTCAGCTTCAGAAGCTCATTGGCAAAAGCCAGTTCTTTCATGGTTTTTTCAAGTGTTATGCATTCCTGTTCCCCTGTCCGGCTTTTCACCAAAACACCTGCAACAAGGGCGACAAAAAGCATCACGGCCAGCACAAGAGCCAGTGTTCCACCAATCACGGGTTGAGATGCCAAACCAACTGTTATTGATAATACAGCTCCGGGAACCATAACTCTATATAAAGTGACAATCGTCCTTTGATCCTTTTGTTTCATCGTTTCCTTGTCCATAAATCCCCAACGGTTGTATTGACCTAACCTCATTATACGCTATTTTGATGAAAGCTCTAGCATATACAAAAAAACGGGTAATGCGACCTATATGGAGGCATTACCCGAAGTATTTTAGTAAAGTGGAAACTTTCCGCAAATATCCCTGACCCTGGCCCGGATGGCTTCAACCGGCACTTGGCGTTCCAATGTGTCTGCGATCAATTCGCCCACCAGCACCATATCGCTTTCCTTCATCCCCCGTGATGTGAGGGCCGGTGTTCCGATACGGATTCCGCTGGTTACGAAGGGGCTTTTGGTTTCATTGGGCACTGTATTCTTATTGACGGTGATGTGCACCTCTCCCAGCATCGCTTCCGCTTCTTTGCCGGTGAGCTCCTTGGCGGTAAGATCCAGAAGCATCAGGTGGTTGTCAGTGCCGCCGCTTACAAGGCGGAACCCTCGTTTTGTAAGGGTGTCGGCAAGGGTTTGGGCATTGTTGATCACCTGTTGCTGGTACACCTTAAACTCAGGCTGAAGGGCCTCTTTGAAGCAAACCGCTTTGGAAGCGATGATGTGCATGAGAGGGCCGCCCTGGGTTCCCGGGAAAATGGCCTTATCGATTTCTTTGGCGAATTCCGCTTTACAAAGAATGGCGCCGCCCCGTGGGCCCCGGAGGGTCTTATGAGTGGTAGTGGTTACGAAATGAGCGTGATCACAGGGATTCTGGTGGAGTCCTGCAGCTACCAGACCCGCGATATGGGCCATATCCACCATCAGCAGTGCGCCCACCTCGTCGGCTATTTCACGGAACCGTTTAAAGTCGATTTTACGGGGATAGGCGCTGGCACCGGCAACGATGAGCTTGGGCTTGCATTCCAGAGCCCGGGCGCGAACCACGTCGTAATCGATCATTTCTGTTTTTTCATCAACTCCGTAATCAACGAAATTGAAATAAGTGCCGGAAATATTCACCGGGCTTCCGTGTGTAAGGTGACCGCCGTGGGAAAGCCGCATGCCCAGTACGGTATCCCCGGGCTTGATCATGGCGAAGTATACGGCCATGTTGGCGTTGGCGCCGCTATGGGGCTGAACATTGGCGTGTTCTGCATTGAACAACTGCTTCAGACGGTCGATGGCCAGATTTTCAGCCACATCGGCGAATTCACAGCCGCCGTAGTAGCGTTTAGCCGGGTATCCTTCGGCGTATTTGTTGGTAAGTACGGATCCCATGGTTTCCATCACTGCTCTGGACACAAAATTCTCAGATGCAATCAGTTCCAGTCCATCGGTTTGGCGAGCCTTCTCATTTTCAAGACAGTCGAATATTTCTGAATCGGTTTCTTTCAAGAACGCGTAATTCATACTTTTTTCCCCCTTGAATTATTGGTTTTCCCCATCGATCCTGCAGATTTCAACTACTCTAGACAAATAGCGGCCGCTCTTTTGGAATCGGCCTTCATTCATCCGGATAACCATGAAGGATACCACCATCAGCACAGTGCCCACAATGGCTGCCACCAGGTCTGAATGCATCTCATAACCCAGCGCGGTCATAACGGCCTTCCCAGCGAATACACCGGCCAGCAGTGCAATCAGTGGAATCGCATAAAAGATAAAGGCCGCCCGTACCACCTGAACAGACTCCAGATCTACCTGCACCCTGTCCCCTACAGAGGCCCCAGCCTCGTTCAACGCTTCCACCAGCATATCCTTTGATTCTTCGCCACCATGGTTGCACGCTCCGCATTCACTGCAGGCCGAATGGCGGGCCAGGCGGACAACCGCTGTGTCATTGTGTGTTGCGGTAACAACACCGACCTTATTCATAAATTGCCTCCAACTCTATCTCCATTTAACCGTATTACAATAGGTGTGTCAATTGACATTCGTTCTATAAGAGTAATGATAAACCCTTTGTTCTTCATATGTCCTTCATACGCGGCTAAGGGTTTATCGCCTGACTTTTAATGTGCCTTTATTCTTCTTTAAGTGCCAGGGCAATGGAGAGCTCTTCCAGCTGTTTGTCTTCCGCTACTGCCGGGGCATCCGTCATCAGGCAGGAGGCGTTTTGTGTTTTGGGGAAGGCAATGACCTCCCGGATGCTGTCGCTACCGGTAAGCAGCATGATCAGACGATCCAGGCCAAAAGCAATGCCACCGTGAGGAGGTGTTCCATAACGGAAGGCCTCCAACAGGAAGCCGAACTTCTCTTCCGACTCCTCTTTATCCATACCCAAGGCCTTGAACATGGTCTGCTGAAGCTGCTGATTGCTGATACGGATACTGCCGCCGCCCAGCTCCACGCCGTTGAGCACCAGATCGTACGCCCGGGCCCGTACCTTGTCCGGCTCGGTAAGGAGCTTGTCCACATCCTCCAGGACCGGGGATGTGAAGGGATGGTGCTTCGCCACATAACGGCCGCTTTCCTCATCGTGCTCATAAAGAGGGAATTCTGTTACCCATAAAAGCTTGAATTCATCGGATTTCAGCAGATTAAGCTGCTTGGCGGCCTCCTGACGGAGAGCCCCCAGGGATGCAAACGCCACATCCGCTTTATCCGCTACAAAAAGCAGGAAGTCATTCTCCCCGGCTTCCAGAGCATCCATCACGGCTTTCAACTCCGCTTCGGAGAAGAATTTGGCGATGGGCGACTGAACGCCTTCCGGTCCGGTTTTGATCCACGCCAGACCTTTGGCTCCATAGGTCTTGACGAATTCTCCCAGCTTGTCGATATCCTTTCGGCTGAACTTGTCGCCGAAGCCGTTCAAATTGATTCCCTTCACCCGGCCGCCGGATTCCGCAGCGCTTTTGAACACGCTGAAGCCACATTCCGCAACCAGGTCGGTGATATCCTTAAGCTCGAATCCGAATCGCACATCGGGCTTATCGGAGCCGTAGCGGTCCATGGCCTCGGCATAGGGCATACGCTGGAGCGGAAGTGCGACATCCACATCAAGGGCCTGCTTGAAAATCGTTTGGATCAGGCCTTCGTTGATGGTCATGACATCCTCTTCCTCAACGAAGGACATCTCGATATCGATCTGCGTAAATTCCGGCTGACGGTCCGCACGGAGATCTTCATCCCGGAAGCATTTGACGATTTGATAGTATCGGTCCATGCCGGAAACCATCAGCAGCTGCTTGAAAAGCTGTGGCGATTGGGGCAGCGCATAGAACTTGCCCGGATTCACACGGCTTGGTACCAGATAGTCCCGGGCCCCCTCCGGTGTAGGCTTGTTCAGCACAGGGGTTTCCACTTCAATAAATCCGTTGGTATCCAGGTAGTCCCGCACAATCTTGGCTACCTTGCTGCGGAAGATGAGCTTTTGCTGCATCTTGGGCTTTCGAAGATCCAGGTACCGATATTTAAGGCGCAGCCGTTCGCCGGCGTCGTCATCGTCGTTGATATGGATGGGGGGAACATCGGATTCCGAGAGTATCTTCAGTGAATCGGCAAAGATTTCGATGCGGCCTGTGGGCATCTTGTCATTGATGGATTCCCGAAGCCGAACGGTTCCCTTGACTGAGATAACAAATTCGCTGCGAAGAGCATCCGCCTTTTCAAGGGCTTCCTGGGAAACCGCCGGATCGAACACGATCTGGCAGATTCCTTCCCTGTCCCGAAGGTCCACAAAAATAAGTCCTCCCAGGTTACGCCGCTTTTGTACCCAGCCCATCAGGCAAACGGACTGTCCGATATGCTCTTCCCGCAATGTACCGCTGTAATGGGTGCGCTTCCACCCGTCTAGAAATTCTGCCATCTTTGTGCCTCCAGAGTAATTATATTAAATGACACTACCTTACTCCCACCGTCACCTTCGGTGCCACCTCCCTCATGAGGGAGGTCAAGATGCTCCATCTCCCCTCGCGAGGGGGATGTCACGAAGTGACAGGGGGAGTTCATTAGTCAACCAATATCCCAACAATCTCCCCAAACGCCACACCCTTCTGCTCCCCGGTGCCCATGTTCTTCAGCTGGGCCTCGCCTTTTTCCAGTTCATCATCACCGATGATGAGGGAATAGCGTGCCCCTACCTTGTCGGCGAACTTGAACTGGGCCTTGGTGCTGCGCTTCAGGTGGTCAATTTCAGCCTTGATGCCGTTACTCCGCAGGGTGCAGAGCAGCTCCATCCCTTTTACGAAGGCGGGTTCTCCCATGGCTACGATAAATACATCCATGGGGTCGGGCTTTGGAATTTCAATTCCCTGGCTCTCCAAGGTTAGCAGAAGCCGTTCGATACCCATGCCGAAGCCTACCCCTGGAACGGCCGGGCCTCCAACGGATTCGATAAGCCCGTCATATCGGCCGCCGCCGCATACGGTGCCTTGGGCTCCAATGGTGCCGGATACGAACTCAAAGGCTGTACGGTTGTAATAATCCAGGCCGCGGACAATACCGGGGTCCACCGTATAGGGAACGTTCATCACTTCCAGATAGGACTTGGTCCGTTCAAAGTGATCGCTGCATTCCTCGCACAGGTGCTCCAGCATGTACGGGGCGCCCTTAATGGCCTCCTGGCAGCTTTCCACCTTGCAATCCAGAATGCGCATAGGATTGGAGGTGTACCGCTCCTGGCAAGTACCGCAGAGCTTTTCAAGACGGTCGCCGATGAACTCTCTCAGGGTTTTGCCATAGTTGGGCTTGCATTTGGGACAGCCAATGGAGTTGATGCGCAGCTCCAGGCCGGTAATGCCCAGTTCCTTAAAGAAATAGTGGGCCAGGGCAATAACCTCTGCATCCGCCGAGGGCTCGTAGGAGCCGAAGGTTTCGATGCCGAACTGATGAAACTGGCGAAGCCGACCGGCCTGGGGCCGTTCATGACGGAAACAGGGGGTCACATAATAAATTTTCGAGGGCTGAGGATCTGCATAAACCTTATTTTCAATAAAGGCACGCACCACCGGAGACGTTCCCTCCGGCTTCAGGGTGAAGTCGTTTTCGTCAAGCTTCTGACGTTGCTTGGCATCTAATTCTTCGCGGTATTTACCGTTCCCGCTGACAAAATTGGCAAAGCCCTCCTCCGAAAGCCCACGCATAAAAACAGCATAATCCTTCAGTGCCACACCGCTCTTTACGGAGAACATTTCCTTTTGAACGATGTCTGTGGTTTCGCCTACTCCCCGTTTAAATAACGGTGTGGCTTCAAACATCGGGGTTCGCATCTCGCCATAGCCATATGCCGCGCAAATCTTGCGGAAGGCCGCTTCAACGTAATACCATTTGTAGATTTCCCCGGGCATGATGTCCTTGGTGCCTCTTGGTTTGTTGATTGGATTCATGGTTTCCCTCCTTTAAAATGAACAAAAAAACCCAGACCACATAGGGACGGATTTTCATCCGCGGTACCACCCTACTTGGCTGAGCCCACTCTTTGATTTCACGCGTTACAGGGTGTCTTCATGCAGGTTTGTTCCACCGGGCTCCCACTGTCCCCGGCTCGCTTAAGTAAACCCTCTGCCTTACTCTTCCCAACGTGCACGATGCATTTATTGAAGTATATCGCATCCCTTTGAGATGGTCAAGACTCCGGTTACTTCAATACCTTATAGTGGCTTTGTACAAAACCCCATGGAAGATTTTTCGATTTAATCAACTTAAGGGGAATGTCGCGGTCCAGAGAACCGAACAGCGGAATGCCTCTTCCCAAAAGAATTTGTATGCGGGTGAGGGTTATCTCGTCCAACAAACCATCCCGCAAAAAACTTTGAATCGTTTTTCCCCCATCCACATAGGCATGGCGGAAGGATTGTTCATCCAAGCGGTTCAACAGCTCCCTGGGAGTACAGGAAACCAGCTCCACCTTGCCCTCCAGCCCCGCAGGAAGCGCCTTCAGCGTAGAAGTCATCACCTTGACCTGAGTGCCTTCATAGGGCCAGAAATCAAAACCCAATACCTTTTCAAAGGTGTTGCGTCCCATGATGATGACATCGATATTACTGATGAATTCCCGATAGCTGCTGTCATCGGCTGCAATGGATGAATAGTGGTCCAGCCAGTCCAAATTGCCGTCTTCACGGGCGATAAAGCCATCAACGCTGGTTGCCACAAATGCGGATGTACGAATCATAAAGCCTCCAAATTGAATTTACTATTGCTCAGCGCCCTGGCCCGGAAGATACCCGACCAATCTCGGTAAGTGTTTTAAAGTAGTCATACCAGCCAGTCATTTTTGACAGGTCTTCTGTCAGAAGATCCACCAGCTCCGGTCCCATCAGACGATCATCAATGGGCTTATCGGCAAGGAAATAGAACTCCTTGCGCTGGGTCCATTCCTGGAGATCCGGGGTTACGTCGGTTTCGATGGTTTTCTTGTACTTGCCCCCTGCCAGAACATAGGTTTCCTGACTGAGATACTGCTGATGCAGGGTCATAAATGTCTTTTCCCTGCCGACTGCAGCCGCCCGTATCAGCTCGATAACAGGTCTTGGGGTTGCAAAGAAGCCCATGCCGTATCGAAAATGATCCGGGAATATCTCAAAAAAGAAGCAGGGCTCTTCCTTCCACTCCGGCACTACCCGTTTAAAGGCCAGCCAAAGGTTGGTGCGGTAAGGGCTTTTGTCCGCCGTAAAGCGCACATCCCGGTTGATCCGCGCCACACAATGCTTGGGGTCGGTGTCCAGGTCTTGGTCGATGGCCTTCATGGCGGGGGCCAGAGCCTCTACCAGCTCATAGAACGGCCGTTTAAGATAGTCAAGATATTCCAGCTTGTGTGCCTCGAACCAGCCCTTAGAATTATTGAGGGCCAGTTGATCGAGAAAGGCAAAGGTTTCCGGTCTGAATCCGTTATACATGAGGAGCCTCCTTGGGTACTTCATACACGAGAATCCGCATATCTACAGTGACGGTCAGTTCTTCTACTTCATTCAGGGCTTCCTTGTCCGCCTTGGTGGTTTTCCAGTAATGAGGCGTCATTCTGACCAGGGATGTCAGTTCGGAGCCCGTGAGATGTATGGCATAGGTCACGTTGGTGCTCTCCATGAATGCAAGGCGCTCTGTCCCCTCATAAGGATCGTGCTCCGGGCTGAGGATGACCTCCGGATAGATGATTCGCCGCATCTGAATCAGATGTTCCGGTCCCGGCAACACCCGAATAAAGACCCCACCGGCCTTCAACAGTCTGGCCACCTCCGACGAATCAATGGGGCTGAACACGGAGATGATTCCATCAAAGGCCCCGTCTTTCAATGGAATCCGGTGACTGTTGGCCACAATCCAATTCCCGGATTTCATCCCTGAGCTGGCTGCCTTCACCGCATCCTTTGAAATATCCATCCCATAGATATCCAGATTCAGACCTTGGGAGTCCATATGGCTTTTCAGTCGGGAAAGATAGTACCCCTCCCCGCAGCCGATATCAAGAAGGGCATGCTCCTTACCCGGCAATGAGCGGATATGTGTGGCAATCCGTTCATTTATGGCGTCAGAGAGCGGGCTGTAGAATCCTTTTTTGAGGAATTCGCTCCTGGCATCCACCATTTCCTTCGAGTCCCCCGGAGACCTGCTGCCCTTTTGATTGCTGGTAAGCAGATTGATATACCCCTGCCTGGCAATGTCGTAGGAATGGCCGTTCTCACATCGGGAACTCTTAAGTGCTTCCACCGTTTCCAGAGGGCTTTTGCATATGGGACATATCAACAGACTTCCTGCGGCTTTCATCACCCGTTCCTCCGAACCCTTCAGACAGCATTATAACTAATACCATCATACCATATTTAGAGTCAACGAAACGGAAACCCCCGCGTTTTCGCGAGGGCTTGGCCGATGATTCTATTGGTTTTCCTTAAACAACTGAACGTTGGGAGCGGCATCGGATGCTATTCCGGTTTTCGCCAGGGTGTCCAGCACTTCTCCGAACAGATCGAATAACAGCTTGAGTCGTTCAATATCCTTGATCACATCCGGAACAAGGAAATAAAGCTCGTTTTCATCTTCTTGGAATTTCGGGCCCAGCATGCCTTCATCGGCTCGGATTTCCATGGATATCCGTGGTTGTGCGGTTATAAGGTGGCGGATCCGTTCATTTATGAACAGCTGACGTACCCGATCCTCATCGTTGCCCTTGATCACGTAGGCGCCGTCGAATTGGGAATCCCCCACTTCAATATCCTGACCACCGAAGGCCTTTCCCAATTCGGCAAAGAATCCCTGTTTATATATCTTGAATCGGAAGCCGGAAGGATTCACAAAGGGGGACCGCATCCGGGTATAGGTAATGGAGGTTTGCCCGGCGTTTTGGGTATAGGTGTCCAGAGTAATGATCCAGCTCCCGTGCCTGCCTTCAACCCTGGAACCCTTCCAGAAACCGCCGTCCTCATAAGTGCCTCGGATTTCTTCACTCAGCGCCTGCCATACTTCATTTTTCGATGGTCCGAACATTCCCATGCATCATCACTCCTGATTGTTTGATACCATCATTATCTCCTGATTCTTCTGTTTCAGGCAAGGCGTTTTCATGACACAAACCGGCGTTTTCACCGCTGTTCATCGATCAAGCTGTCAAAATCAGTGCCTTTACCCCACACCGAAACCACCGGTGACGCCACGACGAAAGCTTCCTGATCCACCTGAGCGATCATTTCACGGATCAGCATGGATTCCCGCTGGGAGCAGACGGTGATCAGCTTGGTGCGGGCCAGGTTGGAGTAGCCGCCGATAACGTTGTATTTCGATATGCCCCGCTTGATGTCGTTCATAATGTAGTCTTCGATTTCCTCTTCCTTTACACTGAGAATCTCTACCTTCACCAAGGTTACAGCAAACCCGTATAGGATCGACTCCACTGTTTTGGTGAACACCATCTGGGTGATGACGGCATAAAGTGCCGTACGTATGTCAAATACAAACACCGAAGAGGTGATCACCGTTATATCCAAAACAAACATGATCTGACTGATGGATACAAAGGGAAATAGCTTGCGATGCAGCATTTTTGCGATGGTGTCTGTTCCACCGCCGGAATAACCCCGTTTGAGATAGAGCCCCACACCCAAACCGGCCAGCAGCCCGTAATAGATGGATGAGAGGAACATATCACCCTTGGTGAGGTTGAAGGCCTCTCCGGGAAACAGGTTATTGAACACCATCAGCACGGTGGGGAATACCAGGGACATAACGATGATCTTCCGTGCCTCGGCCTTACCCAGTACCAGCCAGGTTGCCAACAGGATGATGAGGGACATGGCATAGATCAGCACAGTGAAATCGATGCCCGCCATTTTACCAAGTACAATTGCAAAACCGGTTGTACCGCCGGTTATGAGGTTGTTCGGTTTAAGGATGACCGTAATGCCGAAGGCCAGTATGATGTTGCCCAGCAGAATGTGGATGGCATCGATGATAAGGCGTTTTGCTTTGATTTTTGTTTTGCTCATTTTTCTTCCTTTTCTTTTGCTTATTTAGGATTATTTCCTTATGAACCAATTGTAACATGTTGCCGAAACAACATCAATTAATATTAGGTTAAATCGGCCTATCAACTTATGTTTGTAATATCAATTCGAGGAATACGGTTTCCTGTGACGCGTTTTCTTAAAAATGGTTTTCAACTAGCAAGTTGCCCGCAAGAAAAACCATCTGTACTCCGCAACCTCGAACTCCCTTCTGGAGAAAATAACGAACAGGGGCAAAAAGCCTGAAACAGTATACTGTTTCAGGCTTCTGACTAAATGCTGAGTTTCAACGATGCATCCCGGTATCCCTGATCGAACAGTTCTCCCAGAACCGCCGTATCTTTTTCGTACCGGTGGATCTTAAGGCTTCCGTCAGGCCGTATGACGGTGGCCTTGCCCTGCCGTTCCAGCTCCTCGACAAAATCCAGGGTTTCATTATAGTGGGTGTGCCGGTTCAACAGTGCCTCCACAAGAGCCGGATATTTTCGGAAGGCCATCTTATAGAAGTGCTCAGAGCCTTTCCCTGATGCTTCCTTTCTGTAACCGGCTGGCTGGGTCAGTACCACCACCACATGGTCACACCCGTCCTCCAGAGCCTTTCGAACAGGAATGGGCTCCGCTATACCGCCATCCAGATAGGGCGTGCCGTCGATTTTAACAATTGGTGACAGGAGGGGCAGCGAACAGGAGGCCTTAAGGTGCTTCATTCCCTTTGTGACCTGGCTCTTTTCGAAGAAATCCACCTTTCCGGTAATGCAGTTGGTAGCCCCAATTCGAAATACCCCCGGCGACTTGTAAAACGTATCAAAATCAAAGATGTCCAAATGATTGGGAATATCCTCGAACAGGAAGTCCAGCCCGAAATAGGACCCCTTAAAAAGAAGGCTTCTCAGACCCATATACCGCCAGTCGCTGAGATAATCCAGATTAACCCGGCGCCCCCGCCCCTTTTGACGGGCCACGTATGTGCAGGAATTGCTTGCACCGGCGGAAACCCCTACAACATATTGATAATGTATGCCCTGATCCAAAAGGTACTCATGAACGCCGCTGGTGTAAACTCCCCGCATGCCCCCACCCTCCAGAACCAAACCTGTCTGCTGATTCATTTGTATCCCATCCTTTTTTCAGTTCAGAAAAATTATAGCCTTTTCAATTATACACATTTTCACTTCACTTGTCCCAGTTCCGGATCGGACCACTGATAGACCCTGTCATACAAAAGAGACCGTAGGTTATTGAATGTTGTTTTATCCAGGGGATTCGGCCACGACATGACATACATCGGCACCGTTCCAAAGCCCTCCTGCATGGGAGGCTGATAATAGTCATAGGCATTCAGGTGAAATCCCAGACGACGATAGAATTCTATCCGCCTGCCAGCGTCTTCCGTATCCGGTTTCTCTACCTCAAGGATAAGGGGGATGTTGTCATTAAAAATCTCTTTAAAAATGGCTGAACCATATCCTTTTCCTCTACAGCTCGTATCCAGCGCCAGATGTTCCATGAATCGGCAGTCTCCCAGATCCCATATGCTCCAAAATCCCAGAATGCGTCCCTCTTCACGGATATAGCGCAGGGTGTATATCGGATTCTCGAGAATTATCTCGTGTGCGTGGCGGCTTCGGTGCTCACTGTCTGGGAAGGATTCGCATAGTATACGCCAGAATTCCTCAAAATCTTTCATGGTGACCTCCTCTTGATTCTAAGCCCATATCTTATTATCTCATTTCTTCTGCCCTCTTTTATAAGGATTTCTTTATTTTTGTTTATGGTTTTTTAATCCTCACTTGAAGGGTGCTTCATAATCGGAGATTATACTGGGTTCATCGGTGAGACACACCGGACAATCCAAGGAGGATACGCGAATGAATAAACTGACTGTACTCTACAATCTGACAAAACACATGAAAGAGAATGAAGCCTTTGCCGGAGCGGCCAAAATGGAAGCAAAGCTGGATGAAACCGTTGTGGGAACCGCACGTGCAGATTTCAACTGCAAATCCGGTCACTGCGAAAAGAAAATGGAGCTGCGGTTCGGCGAGGAAATCCTTCGCTTCGAGCATCAGGGTACCGAGAAATGCCTTCCTCCCATGTGCAGACCTCATGGTCATAACTGCTGTGGGCCCCAGGGAAAGCTTGAACGGATTATGTTTATGCTGAAGGTACTGGACAAAACCGAGCTGCAGGAGCTGGAGAACGGAACAAAACTTCTTACATTAAAACTGGCCTCCGATGATCTGCCAGCCTGCATTGGGGAACATATGATGAATAAATGCTGTGGAGCCGAAGGTGCAGAGGCCCTGTGCGGACACCACGAAAAACTCCATGACTGGATGGCTTCCTGCGGATGCATGGCGCTGGATTTCACTACCCTTCGGCCGGAAAACCTTCATATAACCCTAACATTGAACTCCGACTGCTCTCCGGCTGAAATGAACACCCTTCTCATCGGTTCTGCTTTTGATAAGGATGGAAACGCCCATACCATCACCATCAATGCCGGCTGCAAGCACCAATAAAACGTTTGGAAGGGCGGTTTTCTCAGCCGCCTTTCTTTCCTTATTTTTTGAGTACATTCCGGTTATAATAGGGTAAAGCCTTTTCTTGAGCATTGGAGTGCTCTCTTTTTATAAGGCTGGGAGGAAACTATGCAAACAACACACAAATGTCATCCCAAGGCTCATCCCAAACATGATGACTCCTGCTGCTCTGAACTGCTGCTGAAGCACCATTTCAAGCGGTATCACCGGTTTTTCATTTTTTCTCCCTTCTTCCTTTTAACTGTTCTTTTCATGGCCTATGTGCTTAGCCGTGGAGAAAACCATATGGATTCCTCATCTCTTTTGATGGGTTTTCTCGCCATTATTGTTTTAAAGGAATTTGTAGCCTTCGGGATTTCGCGCCGGATATACAGTCAGATCCTTGTTCCGGTAGAAAATCTGAAAATGGCTGTTTTCGAGGTGACCCAGGGGAACTACACCGTACAGGTCACTCCACCCCCGGTACCTGAAATAGCCGAATTAATCGATGCCTTCAATGAAATGAGTGCCCGTCTTCGGGAATCCGAGCTGGTGAAACAAAAGTATGAAACCAACCGTAAGGAACTGATTGCCAGTATTTCTCACGATTTGAAGACACCCATCACATCCATTAACGGCTTTACGGACGGCATTCTCGACGGAGTCGCCAACACGGCGGAAAAACAGGAATCCTACATTCGGATCATCCAGCAGAACGCGCGGTATATGAACCGCCTTATAGATGACCTCCTTCTTTACTCCAAGCTGGACCTGCATAAGCTTAGCTTTGACTATACGCCTCTCCCTTTCGGCGAATATGTAACAGAGCTTTTTTCTGAATTGAAGCTGGAAAACGAAGAAAACGGAGTAACCATGATGTTAACGAACCACCTGGAATCAGATGTGAACATTCCTTTGGACAGCAGACATTTCACCCGGGCCATACGGAACATTGTAGCCAACGCCGTAACGCATGGTCAGGGCACTAAACCGCATATCGATTTTGATCTGACTACTGCGAAGGATGCCTTGGTCCTCTGTATTCAGGACAACGGCCCCGGAATCTCCCCGGAGCAGCTGCCCCATATTTTTGACCGGTTTTATCGGGCTGACTGCTCACGGAACCCCGCCAATGGCAGCAGCGGTCTGGGGCTGTCTATTGCCCGGGAAATCGTGCAAGCCCATCAGGGCCTCATAACCGCCGAAAGCACCCCCGGTCAAGGTACAAAAATTTGCATCCGCCTGCCAATCAACAGGGAGGTTTCCCATGAGTAAACAGCATATCCTCATTGTTGAAGACGACCCCAGCATCGCCCGTCTTGAAACAGACTATCTTGAAATTGACGGCTTTCATGTCACCCACTGTGCCGACGGAAAACTGGGATTGGAAACCGCCCTACAAAATCCCTTCGATCTGATCATCCTGGATCTTATGCTTCCGGAAATGGACGGATTTGAAATCTGCAGAAGGCTTCGAGAACAGCTGGAAACCCCTATGCTTGTGGTTTCTGCCCGCAGTGAGGATATCGACAAGATTCGGGCACTGGGTCTGGGAGCCGACGATTATATCACCAAACCCTTCAGCCCTGCTGAATTGGTTGCCCGGGTCAAATCCCACCTGAAACGGTATCACCGCCTGGTTGGAAAGTCTGCCGAGTTGGATGAGATTACAGCCGGTTCCATGATCATCCACCTTCGCTCTCATCGGGTCCATGTGGCCGGAATGGAAGTTCCTTTAACCGCCAAGGAATATGAGCTGTTGGTTTTCCTTGCCTCCAACCCTGATATTGTTTTCAGCCGGGAACAGCTTTTTGAGAAGATCTGGGGCATGGATAATTATGGTGATATCGGCACCATTGCTGTACATATTCAGAAGATAAGAAAAAAGATCGAGGCAGATCCTTCTGCTCCAACGTTCATTGAAACCATATGGGGAGCCGGTTACCGTTTCAACCGGTAAACTGTTGACAATTACTTTAAAACACGATATCTTATAAATGAATATGTATTCAGTTATATAATATCTTAATCTTCGAGGACCCTATGGCGAGGATCACCGATCCGGAAAAACTTAATCGAATTAAAAATTCCACCATGGAGCTATTGGTACGCAACGGATATTCCGGTATCACCATAGCGGCCATTGCCTTTGAGGCCCGGGTATCAGTCGGCTATCTGTATCGGCATTTTCGGGGCAAGAATGAACTGATCAATTATCTGGTTCTTGAGAATTTTGATTACCTTCAACAGACAGTAAATCTGCTCTTGGATCAGAGCGATGATGTTGCCACTGTTGTCCGGTTCTATATGGGCGCCCTTTTTGAAATTGCCAACGAAGCCCCCACCAAGGCACGGTTTATCGGAATCCTTTTCCGGGATCCTCACTTCCGAATGGAGGCTCAGGGGAAAAACATCCTGAACATCCCCCTTATTGCGGAGCGAATCCTCCTGAAGGGGCAGCAGACCCACGAGATTGACCCCAAGGTGTCGATCTCGGAAATAATGCTTTTTCTGCTTAACATCCCCATTGATTTCATGACCCAGCGGCTGGGTGCCGACGGCTCCAGCGCCCCCTTTACAGAAGAAGAAATCACCCGTATCGCCGGCATGTGCATGCGTGCACTGGCCTGATTCTACCGTTAAAAACCGATTATTCCGATTCAGAGGCTCTTGGGAAGGGGCTTTTGATTTGGAAAAATCGGTTTTTTTTATTACAGTTCTCATGCAATGCTGGCATTTTGCCGATTCGGCCTATATCATATAGACAGAAGGTCTGAAGTAAGATCTGTAAACCCTTAGCCGCAGATGAAGAACGATGAAAACCGATGAACGCAGATGAAAAACGGCTTATACTTTTGTCAAACTTCATCATCCTTTATCGTCTTTCATCTGCGTCCATCTGCGGCAAAGGGTTTGAATGCTCGAATGAATACTCACTTTTCGGAGGTAATGATGAAACGTATTTTACATATCTTATCAATTTTCCTGTTGACCGCCTGTTTGTTGCCGGCGGCGTCCGTATACGGCGCCTCTGTTGCAATGGCTCAGGCTACCGGCATCGATGTTACCCATCAGAACGGGCAAACCTTTGTGACCTGGCAGGAAACCAGTCTGCTGATGCCTGCCGAGGCTCCCTCCGGTAAGGAGTTTCATGGAATCAAAAAAACCCTGACGCTGAACACCGCCTACCGGATTTATTGCTCCCCTACCCCCATCCTTACGCTGAACGGGCTGTACCCCATGGCCACGGTTAGCTCTTTGTCCGGATGGAACCAGTATGCCTACGGCATACATACCGAAACCTCGGACCGCCTTATGCACCGGTATGTGATTTCGTCCACCGGTGCGCAGCTTGCCAATGGCCGGGGATTATGGGTTCATAACCCGGACAGAACAGGCTCCGTCTATTATGCCGTGACTGCGGTCATCAATGGCAAGGAAAACCGATCACTCTCCGCAGCCAATGCAATGACCTCCCCTATTGCCGAAGGCACGGGATCCGGCAAGCCCATCCTTCAACGGATTGAAACCCCTGAGTACTTTCTTGGGGTGCAAAAGCCTGTTCTTTACTTTTATACACGCTGGGAAGCGCCTCCCAACGCCAGTGTGGAGGGCCGAGCCTTCGATTATCTGGTGGGTATCCCCCCGAAAAAAATTGCTCCCGCCCCGGTGGGCATCCACATGCATTGTTGGGGCGGATCTCAGGAAACAGGCTATACCTGGTGGAACGATGCAGATGACGGCGCCATTCTTCTGGCCTCCAACGAAGACCCCTACGATTGGTGGACCGGATACCACGAGCGCCTGCTAACTCCCCAGCCTCTGAAAACAGCTGATGACTGGAAATCTGGAACGGTTCACCCCTATACCAGTAACCGGTTGTTCTCCTTTCTGTATTGGATGCGCTGGGATTCCCCATGGCAGATTGATCTCTACCGAACCTTTATGGCCGGCAGCTCCATGGGTGGGTCCGGCAGTCTGATGAACGGCATACGGAACGGCGAACGGGTGGCCTGGGTGAGAAGCAGCGTGGGGGTTCATGTCCCGGCTGAGACCACCACCATGAAATCTGCCTATGCAGCTGTCTGGGGTGCCCCTGAAAACGGCGTACTTTTTGAAAACGGAATCCCGGTCTGGAATTATTACGACGATGTCTGGTTCCTGCGAAATAACCCCGGGAAAGAAACTCCCTTTCTCGCTTTTTCCAATGCCAAGAACGATCCCCTGATTGACTGGCCCCAGGCTGTTCACTTTTACCAAGCCCTGCAGGACACCAAGCGTCCACATATTTTCGTTTGGGGACAGAACGGCCACAGCCAAATGGCAAACATGCCTCTCAACGGAAGTGAGAAAACCATGCCCATCGATATCCGTGTGAACCAGTCTCTGCCGGCTTTTACCCGTTGCAGCCTGGATGACGCTCCCGGAAATGGCAATCCCCTTGACGGCGCTCCCATGGGACAGATCAACGGGTATCTTTATTGGGAAACCGCTGACCTCATCGATACACCCCAACAATGGGAACTGACAGTGGGACTCACCCCCGGTGCGCCTAAAGAGGACTGCACCGTGGATATTACTCCCCGCAGGCTCCAGCAGTTCAAGGTCTCTCCCGGCACTCTTGTGAAATGGGAATCCCGAGATATCCCATCGGGAACCGTTTTGGCTTCCGGCTCCGCTTTCGCTGACAAGAGCGGCATCGTCACACTGCCTCAAATGACCGTGACAAAATCAAAAATTCGGGTTTCTTTATCCAAATAGCTATTCAATCATCGTAAACGAGGTGATCCGATGAACCGAGTAACCGCTGTAAGCGCATGCCCCTTGGACTGCTTCGGTACATGCAGCCTGAAGGTCACTGCAGAAGACAACACGGTCATTTCCATAGAACCTAACACTGAAAACCCGGTTACCGGTATGCTGATCTGCTCTAAAGGACGCAGCCATACGGGCCGTATCAACCATCCCGACCGCATTCTGGAACCCATGCGCCGAACTCAAGGCGGTTGGGAAGCAATAAGCTGGGATGACGCCATGGACTTTTTGACGGACCGGATCCTTGATTGCTTAAACACGGCTGGCCACACGAGTATTGCCCATTTTGTCGGCGGCGGTGCAGCCGGTAAGCTTAAAGGGGTAACGGATCTTTTCTTTCGTCATTTGGGAGGAGGAACCGTCTTCAGTGGAGGTCTTTGTTGGTCAGCAGGAATAAGAGCCCAAAAACTGGATTTCGGCAAAGTGCTCTCCCATAGCCCCGAAGACCTTCTCAACGCCCGTTCCCTGGTTCTGTGGGGCAAGAATCCTGCAGATACACATTTTCATTTGCTCCCCTGGATCACGAAGGCGCGAAAAAATGGCTGCCGTGTTATCCTCGTTGATCCCTTTGCCACCGCTTCTGCCGAATTTTCCGATCATGTTATTCGACCTCTGCCAGGCACAGACTGGGCCTTGGCTGCATTGGCCATACAGGTGATATTGGCAGATAATAAGGGTTCCGCCATGGAAATATCACATATCCATTCCAAGGAGCCAGATCTTTTAACACATATCCATTCCCTGGACCGCAGCACCCTTCTCGCCTATTGCGGCATTTCCAATGACGACCTCCGCATTCTGACAGATGCTTATGGTTCAGACACCCCTTGCACCACCTATATGGGCTATGGCATGCAGCGCTGCGACACCGGGGGTACGGCCGTGCGGTTGGTGGATCTGCTTTCCTATATTACCGGACAGATTGGTATCCCGGGGGGCGGTACAAATTATGCAAATCAGGTGAATTCTACTCTCTTTGACTGGAGCTGGGCCGAGGCCCCTGCCCCTGTTGAGGAACGGGAGTTCCACCAAGGTTCCATGGGCCTCGACATTCTTCAGGCTCAGGCCCCCCCTGTAAAAATGTTTTTCATTGCATGCGCCAACCCCGCAGTACAAGTGACGGATACCGCTCAGCTGGCCAAAGCCCTGGCCGCCGTTGAAACCGTAGTGGTGTTGGATCATTTTATGACGGACACTGCAGCCATGGCCGATCTTGTTCTGCCTGTCACTTATTTTCTGGAGGATGAGGATATCATCACCTCCGGTATGTGGAACGGGATTATCCACTATGCGCCCCCGGTTGTCTCCCCAAGAGGGCAGGCACGCTCTGAACTGAGGATTTTCTCTGAACTGTCACGCCGCCTGAAACTGAAGGACTTTCCGCAATTGACAGAATCCCAGTGGTTAAAACGTATTTTGCGGCCGTTGTCTGAAAAAGGGATTACCCTGGATCTGATTAAGGAAAAGGGCTGGATTTCTTCTCCCAACCAGCAGGATGTCCCATGGAAGGATCACCTGTTCCTCACCGAGGACGGAACTTACAATCCCATATCAGCCAAAGTTTTCAAAACACTGACGGAAAGTCTGTTTAGAAAAACCTCAGCGGACACGTTACCCTTCATTTCCCTACACACCCGAAACGCCATTAATTCGCAGCATACCATGATGTTAAGTCGCGCACTCCCCGATGTGAGGATTCATCCGGATACCGCTTCCCTGCGGGACATTTGTACCGGTGACCGGCTTCTGCTCTCCAGCCCATCCGGTGAAATTGAGGTCATGGCCGTCATTGACCCCTCTGTTCGTCCAGGGGTACTTGCATCCAGAGCCGGATACTGGAAGTATAATAACCAGTGTATCAATGATCTGCTCCCCGCCGGGGTCAGCGATATCGGTGGTCAGGCCCTTATCAACGGGGCTCGGGTAACGCTGCGAAAATTATAGACAAACACCCTGAAACAGTCGGTTAACCGCTGGTTCAGGGTGTTTGTCACTATTCTGAACTTTGTTTAGTCTGGTGTGATTCTTGAAATCATTGCAGCTCACGATCCAGCTTTTCTGTGATTTTGGCGATCAGCAATTCTGCTTCCTTATACCGATAACGCTCGCACTGGGATTTTAAATCTTCCCATTCCCCGGAAATCACTTCCGGTACACGGTGCTGCATGATTACGGATATTTGTGACGTTACATCAGCCGGACGCCTGCTTTTTAAGGATTTCAGCAATTCTTCCAGGTGTGTTTTAAGTTTTGGAGGACCCCATCGGTCAGCCTGCTCAGCCGATCTGCTCCAAAGCTTTGGATTGCTTTTAATCTCCGATATCAAGGTTTTGATATGATCTCCCAGCGATTCTGAAACTTTCCTTAATTCCTCCATTTCGCCGTCTTTAAGGAGTTTTTCCCCTCTTTCTGCTTCCTTTGTGATAAGGTCACTGCCAAGATTTCCGCCATGGCCCTTCAGAGTGTGAAAATATCGGAGAGCGTCCTCCCGCACATCCATTTCCAGCAATCGTTGAACCTCCGTATCAAAATCCCCATAGGTTTCGGCAAATGTGTTCAAAACCAATTTGTACAGTTCCAGGTTCCCGCCCAAATTTCGGATTGCTTTGGAAGGATCTACAGCAGTAAGTCCCATATTTACAGAGCTGGAGTCCTCTGCATAATAAGGCTGTTCTTTGATTTCAAGCCAAAATGCCAATTTTTCATACAGTTCATCCACACTGACTGGCTTGGATATATAATCGTTCATCCCTCCTGTGATGCAGCTTTCATAGATTCCCGGAAGCACATCTGCCGTCATGGCAATAATTGGGGTTTCCATCCATCGTTCCAGCTTCCGTATTTCAGAGGTTGCTTCATAGCCTCCCATCTCCGGCATCTGCAAGTCCATAAAGATTACATCGTACCCTTCTGTATCGGATTTAAGTCGAGTCAACGCCTCAATTCCGTTGCCCACAACATCTGCCTTGCCTCCTACGCTCTGGAGAAGCTCTTTTGCCAACTGCTGATTCATGGCGTTATCTTCAACCACCAGGATCCGCTTCCCTGACAGAAATAATTCATTAAGTCGCATCCGCTTCGGAGGAAACCATTTCTTACGATCTCCGGTCTTTATAAAAAGATTCTGAATAGAATTAAAGAGCGCGGATTCGCTAACCGGCTTTATAATAACATCATCCAACCCTTTTTCATCACTATTCTCCATGATGCCCTCGTCGCCATAGGCTGTAACGAGGATTATCTTGGGTCGATGAACAAGGGGCATCTCCCGAATCCGTTTCACCGTTTCCAGGCCGTCCATACCACCCAGCTTCCAATCCATCAATATCAGATCATATACCCTGATTTCAAGGGCTTCCAGGGCTTCTTCTCCGGTTTCAAAGCTATCCGTCATAACTTTAAAATCTCTCAGATAACCTTCCATTACGTCCCGTGCAGAAGGATTGTCTTCAACCAGCAGCACCCTTAATTGACTGAGGGTATTTTCCTGTAACCCCTCGCTGCTTTCATCTCCCTGTTCTGTGTAAGGAAAAAGAACCTCAAAGGAAAACTGACAACCACCCTCAATCCTGCACATGGCCCAAATGCGTCCTCCCATAAGATCGACCAGTTTTTTCGAAATACTGAGTCCCAGTCCTGTCCCTCCGAACTTCCGTGTGGTGGAGGAGTCGGACTGTGTAAACGGCTGGAACAACCGTGATACCTGCTCCTCTGCCATTCCAATACCCGTGTCACGAATACTGAAATTTATAAGCGCATGATCTTCACTCTGTTTTGTTCCAGATACATGGATCTGGACCTCACCCTCATGGGTAAATTTTATAGCGTTACTGACAAGATTCAAGATAACCTGCTCCAACCGCAACGGATCACCAACAAGTCTTACAGGAAGGTTGGCGTCTTTACTTATTATCAGCTCCAGATTCTTATCCTTTGCTTTTATGGCCGTCATGCCGGCAACATTATCCAAAACCGTCTCCAGATCAAACTCAACCGACTCCAGCTCCATCCGTCCCGCTTCAATTTTTGAAAAATCAAGGATATCATTGATGATGCCCAGCAGATTATAGGTGGCCTGAACAATTTTGTTAAGATAGTCCCGTTGGGTATAGCTGAGCTCGGTCCTATCCATCAGCGTTGCCATTCCAATAACCGCATTCATCGGCGTCCGTATTTCATGGGACATATTGGCAAGGAACTCCGTCTTTGAAAGATTTGCCACATCTGCGGCTTCCTTTGCAGCTGTTAATTGTATTCCGATTGTCTTTCTCTCATTAATTTCACGTTGCAGCTTTCGGTTCCAGAAAAGGATAATCCCCACGATAACGAGGATGACGGCCGCCAGGTTGATGATCAGCTGACGGTTACGTTCCATGGTCTGCCGGTCGGGGGGCAGATTGGTGAGCCAGTATTTCTCGGTTGAATCCTTTTCCACGGTGCTGACACTATCTAACAGTCTGTTGACAATTCCTAAGGTCATTGGCCAATCCCTGCGGATACCTATGCATATTTCATACGTATACTCCGTTATGCCCGAAACCCTTAGGTTCTGTATCCCGTGAAGACGGCCCATGTAGTCGATGCTCGCCATGCTATCCAAAATAAGATCCACAGATTTGTCCGACAAAGCTCGATACAACTGGTCTCCATCTGCAAAGGAAGCATATGCCAGATTGCTGTAATACTGCTTCAAAACATCCTCCGCATAGCTGTCCTTAATGACCCCCAGTTTTTCTCCCGCAATGCTGTCTATACCACCCACAAAAGGAGATTCATCCAGCGTTATCAAAGCCATTGGCGAAATCATATAAGGCTTTGAAAAATCCATGAATTTCAGCAAATAGGGAGACTTTACCGCAGCCGTCATCATGTCCAATTTCCCGGTGCGCATCATTTCCACCAGTTCACTGTATGAAGCGGATTTGACCGCCCCCAACTGAATATTCAGCAACCGTTCAATACGGGAGCTGTAGTCACTGGAAATTCCGGAAAGCTCATTAAGTTCGTTGATATATTCCACAGGTGCCCAGCCTGTTTGGATCCCAGTTCTTACAGGATTATGATTCCTGAGCCAAACCTGCTCTGCCTCCGTAAGGATAATGCCCCCTTCGTCGCTGAGATCGGTATATTTAGACAGGATCTTGCGTTTTTCAGAATCGGTCATGGCAAATAGAACTTTATTGATAATTCCAGCCAGGGGAGCCATTTCCTTGCGGAATCCGACAGATACGTCGTATGTTTTGAGATCTGTATACTCGCGGATTCTGAGATTTTTCAGTGAATGAACGCTGATGGTCTGAGTGGTGGTAAGCTTGTCACCAATATAGGCATCGGCACGGCCCGAAGAAACTGCCAGCAATGCGTCAAGAGAGGTGTCAACCTCCAGCAGCTTAATGGATGCATCCTTTCGCAGGTGCTCAATCTTATAATAGCCCTTTTCAACGGCCACTGTCCTGCCTGCCAGTTCTGAAAAACTGTTGATCAGTTTTTTTGCCGCCTTTGTAACGATGACATGGGGTACTTTGAGGTATGCGTTGCTGAACGCCAGAGTCTTGCTGCGCTCATCCGTTTTTTGGATGTTGAAGGATGCATCCACGGTTTCACCCGTCTGAATTCCCTTCAAAATATCCGGCCATTTCATCTGCTTGATCTCCGGAACAATCCCTGCCTGACCCAGAATATAACGGGCGTAATCGATGGAAATCCCTGACACCGTGCCTTCGTCATCATATTCCAAGGGGTTTTGATTTCCGTTAATCCCTATTCTTAAAACCGGATGCTGTTTTATCCAGGCCTTTTCCTCCTCTGTCAGCTGTATCCCCGCCCCATCATGATAGATTCGGTCTGCAGGATCCTGTATCCATTTCGTTTCCATCTGAATCCATTCTGTTTTCGTTATTTGCTCCAGTCCTTGATTCACCTGCTTTAAGAGCTCCGGCTTGTTTTTTGTTACCCCTGCCAGCATGTCTCTACGGAATTCCATATCCGGCATGGCTGCATCTTCAAAGGGTTTATTAAGCATTTGATAGGAGCCCTTCACAGAGGTGGTTTCTTCAATAAAGGCATCGATCAGCCCCTTATCTGCGGCCTCTGTCATGCTGAATGAACTGTCAAAGCTCAATACCTTCATCTCTGGGAAATGTTCTTTTAGATACGCCTCCTGATAGGAATCCTTGTTCGCACCGATGATCTTTCCTTGCAGATCCTTTATACTGTCGTAGCTACGGTATTTTTTATTGAAAAAAATCCGGGATTCAATGGAATAGACCGGTACAGAGAAATCCATCCCCCGGCTTCGATCCTCTGAAAAGAAAAGCCCTGAATGGATATCCGACTCCCCTTTTTCCACTTGACTGATGGTATCAGACCAGGACGTTATGATGAACTTTACCTCTGTGTTTGTCTTCGTACCCCATAGGTTCCACAGATCAATCAGCAGCCCCTGTGGATTTCCATACTGATCCGGATACGAAAAGGGAGGATAATCCATACTGATCGCAACCCTCACACTCTTTTTACCCTCGTTCTGAGGCAACCATTTTTTGATAATGACATTGCGCTCAGCTGCCGTGATGGTTCCCAATCCATTGTTTATACGCTGAATCAGTTCCGTTTCGCCTTCCTGGGCAGCAGCATAGAAATAGTTTGTATACAGCGGCTGATCCAGATTATAGGTGAATAGCCCTGCAGGAATGGTTTTATCCATTACGTAGAGGGCTGTCAGTGTATCTGCTACAAACACCTGTATCTTACCCGTTCTTGCCGCCTCCATCAAGGCATCATAGGAAAGGAACGGTCGAATGGATGCATCCTTCAGATTCGTACGGATATAATTCTCCGCATAATCACCCTTCAACACGCCGATCGTATAGGGTTCAATATCCGCCAACCCATTGATATCTCTAAGATTTGCATTATAAAAGATATGGGTCTGCGCATCCACAATGGGAGATCCATAGTCCAGATAGTCATCCCTTTCCTTTGTATAGAAGCACCCTGCATGAATATCCGCCTTTTTCTCTTTTACGTTTCTAAGGGATGTATCCCAATCGCTGATAAGATATTTAACGCCAATGCCCGTTTTCTTTGACCAAAGGTTCCAGAAATCGATGTTGATGCCTACTGCATTTCCGGCAGCATCTGCATAATGAAAGGGGTAGGAATCCTGGCTGCAGGCAATGATGATTTCCTTTGGCTTCGTTTCGGCCCATCCTGAGATGCCTGTAAGACCGAAAAGTCCTACACTCATCACCAGCGTCATGACGGCACTTATCCCTCTTTTTAAGAATCTCTTTTTCATTCCAACACCCCCAACACGGGAATAACCGCTTTAATGACACTGTCCTAACGGGATTGATTCACCAGTATCAGCACCTCCGAAGGAGGTAGATCAAATACCGCCAGCGAGGGCAGCCCATTCTCCGGTTGGTTCACTGCAACATCTGTCCCCGGAACCCATGGACCGGTATAGCCTTCCGAATCCATGGCATGGCTGGCGCAGAAAAGCACCCTATAGGTCTGACCCGGCCCAGCAAGACGGGGATCCACCAATACCGATGCCCCCCGGTGCTCGTAGCCATGGGTATTGATCACGCACAGCACCTCCTCATCGTTGAGGATCCGAGACCAGGCGGTGATCTCCCCAGGCCCCCTTACGGTGAAGGCAGCATCATTCAGGGAGATGGGCCGCAAATATTGCCTGCCATAGCGAAGAGCCGGCATGGTTTGACGCAGTCGGGTAATGGCGCTGTATCCTTTGAATACAGGATTTTCTTCATCAAAGCAGTGATGACCGGCAGTGCCACAGGGACCGAACCCCGGCAGTGCTTCATCCAAGCGGTTCCCTTGATCCGGCAAGCCTGAAAGGCCATCCTTCAGGGGATGCTCCGGTCCGAACAGTGCTTCCCTGAGATATGCGTCGGAACGCTTCCAGTTGGGCAACCACTGCCTTTCAACGGGTTCCGGTCCGGTAAGCCCCAGCTCCGAGCCTGAATAGATGCACGGAATTCCCAAGGTTAACAGCAGCAGCGCTGCCGCTGCCACCTGTTGTCTTTCGCCTGCCGACTCTGCAGCAAACCGTATCTTGTCACCGAATACATGATCATGATCGTCCAGAATGGATACGTGACGACTGCCCAGGTTCCGGTGGGTTCCCATGATGGATGTGTTCTCGTCAAAACCGGCAAAAAACTGCCCCGGATGCTCCTGTCCCTTGGCAAGCCGGTTTAAGCTCAGCCGCATCTCTCCTATATCCAAAGCAGCATTGAGGTTTCGCTCCAAGACGTCCAGATAGCGGTCTTCAATGTAATCGCCCCCGGCAATTTCCCCAACCAGAAAAAAGTCGGCTTTACCGATATTGGCAGCAAATTCCTTTATGGCCCCACAAAAGCGCCTTGCCTCCTCCAGGGATACATGCTTCAGGGTATCAATACGGAAGCCGTCACAATCCGTAAGGGCAATCCAATACTGATAGCAACGGACCAGATCCTCAATGACACCGGAGCCCATCAGCTCAAAGTTCCGCAGGTCCTCGAAATCTGTGCGCTTATGTTCAGCCTGGGCATTGTCTATCTCTCCGTGGGCAAGATCCCCACGCCCTGCCCGGGTATAAACCTCTGGATTCTGAAGCTCTGCCGGCCATACGCCGTCCTCCGGACCCTCTATCGCCTCAACAGATTCCCCCTTCGCTCCCCGCCAGGAACCAAAGGGATACCTGCCGGCCGTATAATCGGGAGTAAAGGCATCCTCACCGGCTCCATATAACCAGTTGGCTCCGGAATGGTTGAAAATGGTGTCCATAATGATCCGAAGGCCCATACCGTGAGCCTTCTCCACCAGCTCCACCAGGTCCTGACGGGTGCCGAGCCTTGGATCCACATCAAGAAAATCCTGAATGCCATAGCCATGATAGGTATTCAGATGGCCCCGCTGCTTGAACACAGGCCCCAGCCAGATAGTGGTTGCACCCAGCTTCTTTATGTAGTCCAGCTTTGATATCAGCCCCTTAAGGGTTCCACCCTGCCACCGCTCCGCTCCGCTTTTAGCCCAAAGATCCCAGCGCCATACGTCTTCTCCATTCAATGGTTTTCTGGCATCCTTAAGTCTGGACCGATTCAGCAGGGGACGGTTGTTCTCCCTGCCATCACTGAATCTGTCCGGCAGGAGGAAATAAAGGATTTCTTCACGCCAATCCACGGGAGAAGGAAAATAAGCTTCCCTGCGGGGCAGCTTCACATCACGTACACGGTCCGGTCTTTTTTTTGCCAGCATTTCCTCTTTAAAATTCATTGTATCCTCCCACAGGTAAGGCTGTTTGCCTGAGATGTCGCGAATAATAGCCGTTGCAGGTCATTGATACACCAAATAAACCCAATCGAAACGAAAATATATACAGAGCCTTCATCCGGGTTTAGGAATACCACTGCTATGGTATAATGAAGGCATCACCCGCTATGGATACATGATGCAGAACATGCCCTGCATAGGAGAAACCTATGATCACCAAACCCTTTCGCCACTTGCGTATGCCCCAATTGATTTTCGGCCCGGACACCCTCGGCTCCCTCCACAAGCATCCCCTGATAAGACAGGCCCAGGTTATACTGCTGGTGACAGGCAGCTCCTCCTTTTGTACTACGGAGCGTTATGCCAAACTGAAGCTATCCCTCAGTGACCGTCAGCGCACGATTCATGAGGCCTCTGTTCCCGGGGAGCCTTCCCCTGAGTTGATCGACTCCCTTTGCGCTCGGTTTCGCGATCAATACATCGGTGCTGTTGTCGCCATCGGCGGCGGAAGCGCACTGGATACCGGAAAAGCTCTCTCTGCCATGCTGCCCATACAGGATTCCGTCACGCGCTATCTGGAAGGGGTTGGAACAGATATCCATCCAGGCTACAAGATTCCCTTCATCGCTGTTCCCACTACCTCCGGAACCGGAAGCGAGGCCAGCGCCAACGCAGTGATCAGTCAGGTTGGTCCAAAGGGGTATAAACGCTCCCTTCGGCACGAAAATTTTGTTCCCGATGTCGCTCTTCTGGACCCCACCCTTACCCTGACCTGTTCTCCTGAAATAACGGCTGCTGCAGGACTTGATGCGCTTACCCAGCTGATGGAGGGATATGTCTCCACAAAGGCGACGCCTCTTACCGATGCCCTGGCTCTGGACGGTATCCGAGCCATCGGTGAAAGCCTCATCCCTGCCTGCACCACCGAAGGGAACAATCTTGGCCATCGGGGCAATCTTGCTTATGGTGCCTATCTTTCCGGCGTTGTGCTGGCCAACGCCGGCCTGGGCTTGGTCCACGGCTTTGCATCGCCGATTGGCGGTCTCTATGGCATTCCTCATGGAATGGTTTGCGGGACCCTTCAGGGTGAATGCCTGCGGGTAAATATTCAACTATTGAAGGCCGCCGGACCCGAAGGAATAGAGGGGCTTCGCAGATATGCCGCCATCAGCTCTGTCCTTACCGGATCGTACCCTGATGACCCCATTGCCTCCTGTGACAAGCTCCTGACCCTGATAACCGATTGGATTGAGACACTGAATATTCCACGGCTGGGCGCCTTCGGAATCATCGAATCTGATCTGGACGCCGTTGTGGTTCATACAGACTTTAAGAACAACCCTGTTGCGGTGAAGCCTGAGCAGATGATGGAGATTTTGAAGAATCGGCTTTAATATACTGGCAAAAGGTTTATCACCACTCGTTTAATCGTTTCCGGTGGTTATCATTATTTGGTGACTATCGGTTTTTTCTTGTGATTTTTGGATATCATCACACTACCTACCCCAATTTCCGTATGCCCTGCTGCGAATACCTTTAGCAAGACCGAGGTGAACCATGTTTCCATTCAACGGCCTTGAACATCGGGTTTTAAAAGCCCGAAACGACTCAAGTGAAGCGAACCGTCTTATTACTGAATATCAGCCGTTTGTGGCAAAGACAGTCCGAGAACATATCGGGCGATTTGTTGCGCCGGAAGACAGCGATGAATTCAGCACCGCCCTGACGGCCTTCCATGAGGCGATCAACGCCTATGATTCGAAAAAAGGAAAATTTCTCTCCTTTGCAGCCCGCATCATCCGGCTTCGGCTGATCGACCTCTATCGGCGTCAGCATCGGAACCCTGAAACAGTATCCCTCGAGGCGGTCCTGGAAACAGACAATAGAGACCTCACCGCCGCTCCGGCTCTTCGGGAATATGATATCCGAACGGAAAACCAGCAGCGTCGGTATGAAATCCTTTCCTTGACGGAAGAACTCAGTCAATGGGGCATCACCTTTTCTCAGTTAGCCGATCATTCACCCAAACAGGATTCTCTGCGGTCCATGTACCATGACGCTGTTCGCCGCATCATGGAATCGGAAACCACCCTAAAGAAAATTCTGGATACGAGGAGGCTCCCTATGAAAGAGCTTGAGGAGCTATCCGGAATGGATCGGAAGCGTCTAGACCGCGGCCGGATCTACATCATTGCATGCGTTGTGATATTAAACGGCGATTACCAGTTTCTTAGGGAATATGTGAAATGGAAGTGAGCTTATGCGCGGCTTAGTGATGGAAGTAACGAAGGATTTTCTGATTGTCCTCACGGATAAGGGCGAGTACCTTCGCATAAAGAACGATGGACTATCCGCCATAGGTGATATGGTTCCTTTTGATGTCCCCTCTCACCAGCCTGCGGTTTCTCTGCGAATGCCGCGACGGCTGGTTGCCATGGCTGCATCCTTTCTTCTCTTGTGCACCGCAGGCCTGGGTGCATACGGATACAGTCAGCCCTTCGGGGTAGTGAATGTGGATATCAACCCCAGTGTGGCACTTACGTACAACTGGTTTTCCCGGGTCATTGCCGTTGAGGCGCTGAACGCCGATGCCCAGCAACTTCTTCCCGCTCTTGGTAATCTGAAAAACCAGCCTGTAACGAAAGCCGTTGAGGAAGTCATCGCAGCGGCCTCGGATGCAGGATTCCTGAAACCGGAGCTTGCCAATGTAGTTTTTGTTTCGGTCTCCGACCGGAATGATCCAAGCCGCACCGCCGCCCTTGTAGATGCCATTGAGAAAACCCTGCCTGTCGCAGCCGGAAAATCGGATACCGTTCTTTTTAAAGGCTCTAAGGAAAGCTATGATAAAAGTCACAGCACCCATGATTCTGCAGTTCCCGACCTGATTGAAAAGAGCATTGACAATGATTCGAAAAACGATCCTGACACTCTTTCTAAAAAAACAGTGAAAGATATCTTAAAGGAACAGAAGAAAAAACGGGATGAGTTGAAAATGCCCGAAAAAATTGTGAATCCTAACCCCGGGAACGCCGATGACAGCAAATCAAAAAATGAGGATGATAAACCAAACGGTAAGCCTGACAAAGTAAAGGAACCGAAACAGCCTGACTCCAACATAAATAAGACAGCTCCCGATCCCGATGGAGCCCTCAATCCTCTGCCCGCTGATACCACGGCCACTCCTTCCAAAACAGATGCAGATGATTCGAAGAAGGATAATCCGGGTAAAAAACAAAAGTCAAATGGCAGCGACTTGAAAAAAAATCCGCAACCACCCCAGTAATACCCTACCGCTCGTCGAATGCTATGATGTGCAACAAAACAACCGAACCGCTACTTGATAAGGAGGAATACGATTATGCGCAGCACAAAACGAATCATCAGCCTGATTCTTGTCTCCATCCTGCTGATAGCACTGGCCATCCCCAGCTTTGCAGACCCTGGAAAGGGCAACGATGACAAGGAAAAAGGGAACAAATTCACCACTGAAGATAAGAAGCAGGGTCCTCCCGACTTCGTGATCAAAAAACATGAACTGAAAGGCTTTACCTCCACCGAGGGCAACAAGATCAAATTCAACCACGGCAATTCCAATTTTGAGGTGGGCCCGGTCATTAAGGACGGCAGAACGCTGATCCCTGTACGCGCTATCACTGAAGCCATGGGGGCAAAGGTTGAATACAGTAGTGATACAGGCATCGTTAAGATCACCAGTGAAGACGGCAATACCGTCATCCTGTTCTACCTGAACGAGGATGATAACGGCAAAATCACCGTTAACGGTGAAGACGTTACCATTGATGTTCGCCCGGGCATCATCAATAACCGCACCTTTGTGCCTCTCCGTTTTATCGCTGAAACCCTGGGTCTCAAAGTCGTTCATGATCCCGGCACCGGCAATACCGACGTCATCAACACACTGAAGCTGTCCCCCACTCACTATGATTTTTCGAACCGTGAAGTACTCACAGATGTTAAGCTTTCCTACTCCATGGATGCCGAATACAACCTGGTAAGCATTAAGAATGGCGCTGTGTTGCTGGGCTCCGCTGAATATACAACCAGCAGCAATACCATCACCATTCTGGAAAGCTATATCGATGACTTTACAACAGATAAGACTACCCTTACCCTTACCTTCAAGGATACCAAGGACGTAACCGTTGAAAAAACCTTTGAGATCACTATCAACCAGGACGGCGTGTATGAGAAACCGGTACTCAACAAAAGCGGCGTGAAATTCTTCAGCGGCGATATCATCACGGCTGTTGAAATCACGGTGGACTGGAACGAGCACACGCTGAAGGAAATTAAAAACGGGGATACGGTCGTTGCGCCGGTAACAGCCTATACCGTATCCGGCAACAAGATCACCCTCAAACAGTCTTATGTCGAAGGGCTTCCTTCCGGCATAACCCCACTGACACTTGTTTTCAAGGCTAGCGATAATGATCTGGTAAACTTGACATTCACTATCGAGAAGTAACTTCCCTCCCCATTGTTATCGCTTAAAAAAGATTACCTCCCCTTCAATCGTTGGGGAGGTAATCTTTTTGTTCATTCATAGCGTGCATAGGCGGTTCCCATGATTTCCAGCAATTCACCGAGAGGGTGCCTGGCAGCCCTTGCACATTCATGGGCCGGCAAACCGCAGAGATAGCAGGTGCGGGCGGCATGCCCCAGCATTGTACGGCACATGGATTCCCCCGAAACTGCATACACATCCAAGTCCACATAGCGGCCCAAAGGATGTTCGTCCTCTATTCCAACTGCCGAAAGCTTCAGCGCTTCAGCACTCATGTCCATAACACGGACCATCACCGGACCTTCGGCTGATATGAGCTGTTTTTTGTAAACCGCCTTATCATCAAACCCGGCCATCTCCTCTGCTTCCATGACTGTAAAAATACCCTGGGACAGCGGCGTATCCTTCTGCGCTCCCGGCATATTCACACGGTGGATTAACAGCGGTTTTCCATACCGTTTCAGCAGTTCTGCCTGTAACTCCGCCCGCTCTTCCCGGGCATCCAGTATGGCTTTCCCCATCAGGTCAGTGGGGCGAGTCGCTTTTTCGAACACGCTGTGCCGCCTCTCTCCCTTCTGGGGTTTCAAAGATGTAGTGCCATGTAGATTCGGGAACCAAGGCTTTCACCGCCTCATCCTGGCCTTCCCTTATAAGACGCCGAACCTGGGATGCACTGATGGGAATGCCTTCGACACTCGTTCTGGGCACGACCACCAGCTCCAGACCTGCTTCTCCCAATACCCTCTCCAGGGTATGATTGTAGCTTAAGGTGAGCTCACAGTAAGGCTCTTCCCCCACATAGCGGGTGCTTATGCCGAAGATAGGGCTGAACCAGGTGCAGAAGATCTGTGCATCCATCCCCATATAGGCCGTGGTCCGTTCATTTGCCTGCCTGAGAAAATATGACGGAAAGGTGGCGTTGGAGATGATGTATTCCGTTCCCGGGAGAACCTTCACATTCTGTAGATGGGCCGTGCCAAGGCGCACCAGCTCAATTCGCTCTGAAAAGGTGAATACGGAACGGTTCTCCTCTACTACAAAAATCAGAACCTCCCTGCCTGTTGCCGCCGCCTGTTCCACCAAATGCAGATGTCCCAGGGTGAAGGGGTTGCAGTTCATCACCAGGGCGATCCGATCTGAGCCACCGTCTATGCCCGCCTCCTCTTTCACCTTGCGAAGCTGCTGCTCAATGGATACGATGCCGCCCTCTAAGAGCGCCGCCTGATCCCCTTTGCAGAGCATTTTAAAATTCAGGCCTTCAAACAACTTGGTGTTATGGGGCTGAGTGAAAACAAAATAATGATAGATCGCTTCCTCGAAGAGCCGATCGATCAGTTCTTTTACCAGCTGGGCCGAAAGTCCTTCCCCCCGGTAATGTGGGCTGACAGCCAGGCACTTGATAACCCGCCCAGCCTTTGAACAGGTTCCGATCACCACGTTGTCCTTACGGGCCGCTATGGTGTAATCAACATCCTCATCCAGAACAAGATCTGACTGGAGAAGGAATTCATTGATTTCCTCCTGATCCTCCTGATTATTCAGATTGACTCTGTTCAAAGAAATTCCGTCCATTGCCGCACCCGCTTTCTATGCATTCACCTTCCGAACCACATCAATCACACTGCCGTCCCGATACTGAACCACCGCCACGATCTCATCTCTCAGCACAACATCCTTGGGTATTCCCGTCATGCCCTCCGCCAGCGCCAACAGCGCTTCGATGGTCATCACCGGCAGTCCGGCTTTAGTAAGGTTTTCAATCAAATCCGTTCGCTTGGGGTTCACAGCGATGCCACGCTCGGTTACCAGCACATCCACCGTTTCACCGGGAGTGGTGACGGTCATGACCTTTCGTTTGATGATGGGAAGCCGTGCCTTTACCAGATTGGTCACGATAATAGTGAGCTTGGAGCCCGCCGCCGTATCGCTGTGGCCCCCGGAACCGCCGATGATCACGCCGTCGGAACCGGTGGTTACGTTCACATTGAAATCCAGATCAATTTCCGTGGCCCCCAGGATCATCACATCCAGATTGTTCACCACGGCCCCTTTGTTGTGGGGGTTGGCGTACCTGGAGGCGTCCATGGCCATATGCCGGGGGTTGTCGCGGTAGGATTCCACCGCCCGCAGGTCGAAGCACTGCACGTCCAGCAGGGATTTGAACAGTCCCTGTTCCAGCATATCCACGATATAGCCGGTTACGCCGCCAGCCGCAAAGCTGCCGGTGACGCCGGCATCCTTCATCATTTCCATCAGCTCCACCGCTACGGCCAGGGATGTGCCTCCGGCTCCTGTCTGGAAGGAGATGCCGTCCTTAAGCAGTCCTGAATTCTGAATGACCTTGGCCGCGTTCCGGGCAATTTTAAGGCCCACCGGATCCCGGGTGATGCGAGTGGTTCCTGAAACGATGCCGGCGGGATCGCCGATGCTGTCCACGGCCACCACATAATCTACATTGACCTGAGTTATTTCCACCGGGGATGCCGGGAATTCAACCAAATTGTCGGTAATTACCACGGTTTTCGCCGCATACTGGGCATCCGCCACAGCATAGCCCAGGGCGCCGCAGGCGGATTTTCCGTGAACCCCGTTGCAGTTCCCGTAAGGGTCTGCGGTAGGTGCTGCGATAAAGGCCACATCAATGGACAGCTCCCCGGATTCGATGGCCCGGGGCCGTCCGCCGTGGGTCATCATAATGGCCGGTTTTTTCAGGTACCCTTCCGAAACGGCCTTGGCTACCGGACCGGACATATAGTTGGTGACAATCCCCGTCACCACCCCGGTTTTCATCAGATCCACCAGAATGGAATGGGTAGGAAAAAGCGAACTGGCCGCCACGGTGATATCCTTCACGCCCCGTGCCGCCACGGCTTCCATAACCCCATGGAGAACACCGTCGCCGTTTCGCAGGTGGTGATGGAAAGAAAGCGTCATGCCATCTCGAATTTCTACGGCATCCAGGGCCGCTTCAATAGTGCTCAAGAGCTTCGATTCCCCCGGCTTCACAGCCTTTACGGAAACCGCCTTCCGCTGGCCCGTTTCCGAATTGGCAAAGGCTCCGCCAAAGGGCTTCACAGCTCCAAGGCCTTCAATATATTCAGGCAGTTCCCTGCCGACTGCATTCTTCATGATAAGCCTCCCATCATTCCCAACAGCTTGGCCAGCTCCACGGTCTGACGGGCGCGGTTGATAATAGGCGCATCCACCATTTTACCGTCCAGTGAGAATACACCCTTGCCTTCCTTCTCCGCCTCTTCCATGGCCTCCAGCACCCGCTGGGCATGACGGATTTCCGCCACTTCCGGTGCGTAGGCGCTGTGGATGGTTTCCACTTGTCGGGGATTGATGGCAGCCTTGCCGGTGAAGCCCAGATTTCGTGCTTTCAGGGTGTCCCAGCGAAGCCCTTCGAAATTGTCTACATCTGTGAAGGGGGTATCAATGGCATCAATGCCGAAGGCCTTGCAGGCCACCGCCACTCGGTTCCGTGCATAGGCGATTTCTTCGCCCTCCAGAGTGCGCCGCACGCCCATATCCGCCGTGTAGTCCTCGCCGCCGAACAGGATGCCCACGTTACGCGAGGATGCCTTAATCACAGCTTCTATTGTTTCCAAGCCGAAGGCGCTTTCAATCAAGGGAATCAGCTTGATCGAGCCAGCAGGAATATCATGCTTTCGTTCAAGCAGGTCCAACGTTTCGGAGGCCTGCCGGATCTGTTCTTCATCTGCCTTGGGCAGCAAAATAGCATGGGGCTTTACCGCCGCCATGGCTTCCAAATCCTTGGGCCCGTAAGCGGTTGTCAAGGGATTGATCCGTACAACAATCTCGGAAGCTCCGAAATCAACCGTTTCTATGGCCTTGCCCACCAAAATCCGGGCGCTGTCCTTTTCGGTAAGGCTTACGGCGTCCTCAAGATCCAGAATGATGGAATCGGCACCCAGAACCCCGGCGTTCTGAAGCATGCCGGGGTTGTTTCCAGGAATGAAAAGCATGGTCCGTCTCAGGGCTCCCATTATTGCACCTCTTCCGTTGCCCGCATTACAGCGGTTTCAACCCGGGCCTCAATGGTGTAGTCCAAAGCGCCCTTGTCCTGAGCCTTGATACGTGCATCCTCAACGCCCAGTTTTTCAAGGGTTTCCATGATCACTTCACGGATCCGGTCGCCAAACTGCTGCATAACGATGCTTTCCAGCTCCAATTCAATCCCCGGTTTTTCCCCGGGCATCACCATCACAACGATGTCGTTGGATTCCAGGGTTCCTGCTTTTGCCACCTTGGTTATCTTCATGCCTTCGCACCTTCGTTCTTTTCTGATTCGTTCAGATAGGCCTGCTGGCCGATTTCATAGTAGTTATTGCCCTGTGAGTCGATGGCAACGATCACCGGCATATCCTCCACCACCAGCCTGCGAACCGCCTCAGCGCCCAGTTCCTCATAGGCAATAATCTCCACACTCTTGATGCAGTTGGCGATGACAGCGGCGGCTCCCCCGATGGCGGCAAAATACACCGCGCCGTTCTTCTTGATGGAGTCGATAACCTGTGGGGTTCTGGCCCCCTTGCCGATCATTCCTTTAAGGCCCAGATCCAGCAGCGTTGGGGTGTAGACATCCATACGGCCGCTGGTGGTGGGGCCTGCGGAACCGATGACATGGCCCGGCTTTGCCGGTGTGGGGCCCACATAATAGATGATGGCATCCTTGATATCAAAGGGGAGTGAGCCCCCTGCGGCCAGAAGCTCCGTCATTTTCTTGTGTGCGGCATCCCGAGCGGTATAGATGGTGCCCGAAATAAGCACCACATCTCCGGCTTTAAGGGTACCGGCCTTCTCAGCGGTAAGCGGCGTCGTAACGCGGATTTCCATGGGTGTGCCCTCCTTAAAGCTCTATTTCTGCGTGCCGTGCGGCATGGCAGTTGATGTTCACAGCCACAGGAAGCCCTGCAATGTGAGTGGGATAGGTTTCGATATGAACAGCCAGTGCGGTTGTCCGTCCGCCAAAGCCTTGGGGACCAACACCCAGGGCGTTGACCTTCTCAAGGATGGTGGCTTCCAGCTCTTCATAATATGGAACGGGATTCTTGGAATCCAGGGAACGCATCAGGGCCTTTTTCGCCATGCCGGCAACCCGGTCGAAGGTGCCGCCGATGCCGATACCCACGATGATGGGGGGGCACGGATTGGAGCCCGCCAACAGAACCGTTTCCAGCACGAAAGCGATGACCCCCTCAAGACCCTCTGAAGGCTTCAACATCTTCAAACGGCTCATGTTCTCGGAGCCGAAGCCCTTGGGGGCCACGGTGATTTTAAGGTGCTCTCCGGCAACCAGGGAGTACGCAATGGAAGCCGGGGTATTGTCCCCGGTGTTCACACGGTTCAGCGGGTCTCCCACAACGGATTTTCGAAGAAACCCCTCAGAATAGCCCTGACGAACCCCTTCGTTGATGGCATCCTCCAAAAGGCCGCCGGTGATATGCACATCTTGTCCCAGTTCTACGGAAACATAAACCATGCCGGTATCCTGACAGATGGGCAACACCCCTTCCGAGGCGATGGTGAAGTTCTCAACAATGCGGTCCAGAATAATGCCCGCGGATTGGAAGGGCTCATTTTTCCGCATATCCACAATGCGCCGCTTCACGTCTTCCGGGAGTTGATAATTGGTTTGTATACAGGCGGTTTTCACCGCGGTGATGATTTCGCTCACGTTAATTTCTTTCATAATGCACCTCGCAGGACGAAGAATAGTAAACCTTTAGCCACAGATGTCGCAGATGAAAACCGATGGGTATACTTGTATTTTATTGAGCTTCTACACTTATCTATAGTTTATCAGAATGCATGCGCTAAAACTATCCAGAACCGGGATACCCCGATTTTTCTATGAGCCTGCCGTCAAAAACTGTTTTTAGATTTCAATATATGATGACGTGCATCCCAATAAAATCAGTTTTTAGGATAAGAACAGACCCATCGTCCTTCATCTGTGTGCATCTGTGGCAATGTTTTGTTCATTATAAACCAAAGAAGCCATGGGCTAGCCAGGCTTCTTCGGCAATCGTGGGGATTATTTTCGTCTGTTAGCCAGAGCAATGACCCTATTCATTTCGTTATTCACGATCATATAGCCTTCATCAACGCCCATGCCCGGCTTTGCCAGCACCTGGTCTGCGCCGCAGGCCATGGCGATTTGGGTGGTAACTTCAGCGGAGCGGTTTGTTTCGTTGCAGGTACCGCCGCTGTATGCGCCGATGCCCCGCTGCTTGCAGTACAGGATGGCTTCAATGATGTTGTTCACGCCCCCAAGGTCCGGGGTTTTGATCTGAAGCATATGGCCGGATTTGTTGTCTGCGAAGTAGGCAACGTCCTCAAAGGTGTTGCACCATTCGTCGGCAACGATCTCCACGTTAATGCCTTTGGAATCCATGTAGCTTCTCAGCTCTTTGAGGGCAATCATTTGCTTTTCGCGATCATCTACATCCATGGGGCCTTCAATACGGAGCTTGAAGGGTTTTGCTGCCTGCTCAAGGGTGCCGATGTATTCTGCCATGCCGCTGATGTTGTCGTTACCCAAAGCCATGCCGATGGTGCCGTACACATCGATATGGAAAATGGGGCTGTAGTCTTCGCTGGTGCGCAGCTTGATAACGCGGTCACGGAGCCAGCCGACATACTCCAGCAGGATTTCGCCTTTTTTGCCCAGCTTGGTTTCTACGTGGTTGATCAGGGCGTGGGGCATAACGTCAATGCCTTTGATGATCATCTTGTCCACGTTATTGTAGCGATCGTCTCCGGATTGTGCAAAGATAGCCACACGGCCGATATTTACGCCGGTTTTGTATTCGTCTGCAACAACCTCAGCCATGGTGATGTGGCGGGTTTTCGCAACCGCGTCCAAAATGGCCTGTGTCACGCCGTAGCGGATGGCTGTGTGCATCTTCTTGCCGCCGATCTGCATGGCGTCAAACTCTTCCGCCAGGGCTTTGAAGGTGGTGATTTCACGGCCAATCAGTTTAGGAGCGATCTCTTTTTCAATTACCGGAATGAAGTCCGCAGCGATGAAGAGGGGGTCACGACCGCCTGCACCGGAGTACTGAACGGCAGCACAGTCACCGTGAGCAACCTGGCCGTCTTCCAGCACCAGCATAACGGAGATGGATTCACCGGCTACGCGGATGTTGTTGAAGCCCGGCGTCACCGCTTCACCGGTATACGTAAAGCCGTCATGGCCTGCGCCGTTCTTGATGGCCCGTTGGTCGTCGAAGTAAAAACCGGTTCTTCCTGCTGAGCAAATCACGTCGATAATTTTCATGATAGTCTCCTTTTTATGATTAATGGGTGGGGTGTTTTGGGGGTTATCTTTACCTCCCTGGCCCTTGTCTCAGCAACGCTTGACAAAATCAAGATTTTGAAGCGTTGCTGGCCTATGGACATAAGCGACCTGCACAAAATCTAAGATTTTGGCAGTCTGCTTAACGGAGGTGGCACCGAAGGTGACGGTGGGAGTTCTTTCCTACTCCGTCTTATACATATACTTCTTCATGCTCTTCAGCGCATCGGGCTCTTTGTCCGGGCGTCCGATCAGGTTGCCGCGGCTTACAGCGTAAACGTCGTCGATGGTCATCTTGAAGCTTACCTGACGGCCCTCGAACAATCCCCGCTCCTCCAGCTTGTTGCGGTTAAAGTCCTTGATATCCTGAGCCAGGGGAACGTTGCCGAAATCCAGGTAACG
The DNA here is from genome assembly GCA_964649745.1 of uncultured Peptostreptococcaceae bacterium. Classification (GTDB taxonomy): domain Bacteria; phylum Bacillota; class Clostridia; order Peptostreptococcales; family Acidaminobacteraceae; genus CAZEHS01. Next base: position 118,210 of record CAZYQI010000001.1, read on the forward strand.
GATGGCCCCTTCGTTGTCTCGGGCAGGCATCATTTTGCCGGCATTGTGGATGGACGGAGCAAACGGAATGTCCAGCACGCCTGCGGCAAAGGCTCTTACGGTACCGATGGCCAGGTCGCCGTTGCCCAGCTCGAATACCTTATCAAGGATACACTGAGTCTCTGCTTTGATCATGCGGCTTTCGTTGATTTGTTCAACGCTGAGGGGCATTTTTTGTTCGTTGAGAAGGTTCAGCACCATCTTAGTGGCCTTGATGCCTTGGGCATTGGCTTCTTTTGTAGGAATCCCGTAGGCTTCGTGAGGGGTTTTTACGATAACCTTGGTGGCCCCAGCCAGGGAAGCTGCAATGGCACCCATGGAGATGACGCCGAAGGCCTTGGACTCGTCCTGCGGGAAGCCTCCCATCCATTGGTGGAACACGGTGGTGAGGAACACATCGTAGCCGTAGGCTTTGAGGTATTCGTTACACTGGTTTTCAAGGGCGCGGATGGCCGCAACGTCCTGCACCAGGTTTCCGCACTGGCCGTAGCCCACGGTGATGTTCCGTACGCCCTGCTCTGCTGCCAGAAGTGCTTCGATGATGGCAACGGCATTGGACATGCTGGGGGGAACCAGGGTTCCTGTAAGCGGCCCGAAGGGCTCGCGGTTCAGGGATACGCCGGCATCCTCGTATACGCCGACCAAGCGGTCACAGTACTGCCAGTCGCGGATAGTCTGCTCTAGGCTTACCTTTTTGGCATAGGGAATGTTGTAGGAGATGCCGCCGCCCTCGTTGGAGGTCCAGCCGGCAGCGTGGATGATTTCGGTGAGAAGTCGGGCGTCCGGTGTGCCGTGACGGGCCTGAAGGGGCAGGTTCACCGCTTCGAATACCCGTTTACAGCCGTGCACGCCGTGGTTTACCCCGGGAAAGCCGTTGAGCAGGGAACGACCGGCTTGCTGGCTCTCGCGGATGGCCTTGTCCGCTTCGTTATATTTGTTCTGACGGGTGTAGCTGTCGATGGTGCTGGGCAGAAGGTCTGCGCCGCCTTCATCCTGAAGGTAGGTCAGCAGGTTGATATGCTCGTCGATCAGGGCAACGCCGGCTCGGGGCTGTGCCAGGGTGATGCCGTTCTCCTTGGCGTAACGGAGCTTGGCAGGAAAGCTCTTATGACTTGGAATCTTCTTCTGGTACGCAATGGCTTCCTGCAGGTCCACTTCTTTCCCTGTGGGCCACTGTTTCAGCACCTCTTCACGGATCTTGTAAAATTCGTCTTCCGTCATCTTGATATTTTTAAGTTCCATCTGCATACTCCTTCACCGGTCGCAATCCGTTATGTTATTTTTCATTATTCTCAGTGCAATATCGGGATGATCCTGTGCAAGCAGCCCCATGGCCGAAAAGATGTACTTTTTGTCCAGCAGGAGCCGTGGACTTTGCGGTTTAAGGCACACAGGGTTCTCTTCGTCGAAAAGTCCTGCTTTCAGGATTTCAGCGGCATTCTTGCTTTCTACCAGCACGCCGCCGGTTCCGATAACGCAATTCACCTTGGTAAGATCCTTGCCGGTCTGCGATATCAACGCACCCATGGGGGTGTACAGGGTTTCGATGACGCCCACATGCCTGTCCATGGAAAGCTCCACGGCCACCTTGGCGATGGATTCATCGAAGGCTGTTTCCTCCTGGGTTCCCGGCAGATGTTCCACATTGGTTGACAGATGCCGGCAGGTTTCTTCGATGTTTATGTCTTCCCGCCTGAGGTACTTACGGATTTTCCGGGTACCGCTGGCTTCCCAGAGGGACAGCGCCGAGTAGCGCATGCCCAGATCCCCTTCCACCGTACGCTTGGCAAAGGGTTCTTCCAGTCCCTTCATGGTGACCCCGGCCTGCGTGGGCTCCCCTTCCGCTATGGAGTGAACATCTGTGGTAGCCCCGCCGATATCGATTACGATCAGATCCCCGATGCCGTCTTCAAGGTCCGTGCCTGTACTGAGCAGTTCAGCGGCCTTGAGAACCGCGGCGGGTGTGGGCATCAGAATGCCGCTGATCATATCCTGTGCGACATGCATGCCCTTGGCATCGGTGATGCGCTCCATGAAGATTTCCCGTATCTTTTCCCGGGCTGGCTCCACATTGAGCACATTGAGACGGGGCATGACATTTTCCGTTTCCCGGTAGAAAATGCCGCTTTCATTGAATATATCTTCCACATCGTCCAGAGCCGACTTGTTGCCTGCAATCACCACGGGTATCTTCACCCCATGCTGTGCCAGCTTTTCAGCATTATGGATGATGCATTCTTTATTGCCGCCGTCGGTTCCCCCGGCCAGGAGGATCATATCCGGCAGGAGCTTTTCCATGGCGGCTATGTCCCGGCGGGTAATATCGTGATCCAGCACCTTCAGCACTCGTGCTCCGGCACCCAGGGCCGCCCGTTTCGCCGCTTCCGCGGTGAGTTCCGGTACCAGGCCGATGGCAATCATCTTAAGGCCCCCGGCAGCCGAGGAGCAGGCCAGCTTTTTCACATAATTGATTTCACGCCCCTGCAGGGTTTCATTGAGCTTGGCAAGAGCCTTTTCGTAGCCCTCCATGATATCCGTCTCCACCGTGGTCATATCCTTGGCGGTTCCCAGTATCACCTCATTCTCAATATCCACTGCAGTCAGCTTTGTATAGGTACTGCCAAAGTCAATCAACAGATACGCGTTCACCGGCATCACTCCGTTTGTATTGCTTGATTAGTTTATTCAGGTTTAGGTAAATTCAGGTCGTCCCGCAGATCCTTGATATCCACTTCCGGATCCGTACCCGGGGCGTATACGCGGTTAAAGCCCATATCGTAGAATTTCTTCTGTACTTCGTTCCAGTCATGCTTGCCGACAACCAGGTTGCCGCCTACATAAAGAAGGATATCCTTAAGGCCAGCCTCATCGCATTTTTCCCGAAGGCCCCGGCAGTCGATCTCGCCGTGTCCGTAAAGGGAGGAAACGATGATGCATTTTGCGCTTGTTTCTTCTGCCGCCTGAATGAATTCTTCCTGAGAAGAAAGCACTCCGATGTTTACCACATTGAATCCGGCCTGCGTGAACGCATAGTCCAGAATTTTGTTGCCGACAGCATGACAGTCAGCGCCAATTACGCCCATAACCACAGTAGTCATATGCTTCCTCCGTTTTTTCTCCGGCGAATGAATAATTTCAGAATCCGGAGCATCCTGTTTCGATTTGCAGGAATTCTTGCTGTTTTTAGAATACCATAGCCATGGCATTTTGCAAGTAATATTTCATTTTATCAAGGTAAAGTGTTTGGCTTGCATGATTAGTTGCATTTCGTATATCTGTTTAATTGTATACCATTCTACAATCGGCCTTTTGCAGAAGGTTGGTCGAAAAAAGGACCCTCTCATAGCAGGATTAAATACCCACATTTGAGACGGTCCCTTATCTTTTATTTTTGTTGTTTTCGTCTGAGCAAACCCACTCGGCCAAATCACATTAGCTGATTTGATTACTTTGGAACAGATCAACATACAGGAAATCGGAGCCACTGATATGTTTGAATACCCAGCTTATGAGAAATTTCAATATTTTTTTCCCATGAGTAATCTGATCCTCATCCACGGCCCTTAAATCCAGATTCCCAATCTCTGCAATAAGACTGTTATGCTCCTGGGTATGGGCAACCCGATTCACATAATCCAGCTTTTCGAACAGATCCTCTTCAAATTTGAAATGATACACCGTATAGTCTGTCAGCTCGTTGATGATCTCCACCATTCCGTCAAAAATGTCATCTCCCTGCACAGCGTTGGTCAGCAGCTCTGACAGGCGGCTGGTGAGGGCGATCAGATGCTTGTGTTGATCATCGATGGTTTTTATCCCGGTCTCATATTGCTTATCCCATGTAATCATTTGCATTTCCCCCAATAGCTATTTATATGGCTTTGGCACCATTATAGCACAGTGATAAACCTACCAAAGATAAGAATTTGTTGTGCGTTCAAACCGCTTTCTCTGAATCTGTTTTATTTTGCATTAAAACAAATTATATATTTTGATTTTTGTATTTGATATAACTACATATCAGGGATATACTAGCTATATAGACCAAGGAAAACGAGGTGCAATATGCAAAAGGACTACTTGGACCGTTTAGTGGAAGCATGCCGCAGCGAAACCGCCCGCGGTGAAGTGGCCACCTATATCCCGCAGCTGGCCGGGGCAGACCCCAGGGCTCTGGGAATCTGTGTGCGTAAGACTGATGGCATTCACTGTGCCGGTGATTCAACTGTGAAATTCACCATCCAGAGCGTTTCCAAGCCTCTGCTCCTTTTGCTGGCGCTGATGGATAGGGGTGAGAAAATCGTATTCAGCAAGGTGGGTAAGGAGCCCAGCGGGGACCCCTTCAACTCCATCATCCGCCTTGAAACCTATACGGAAAAGAAGCCCTATAATCCCATGATCAACGCCGGAGCCATTGCCATGGCCAGTCTTATCAATGGAAGCAGTGTAGAAGAACGGATCGGCCGAGTGTTGGATTTCGTACGCTTGTTGGCTCACAACCCCAATATAACTCTCAATGAAAAGGTCTTCGCCAGCGAAAAGGAAACCGGACACCGGAACCGCTCCATTGCCTATTTCCTTAAAGAGGTGGGCATTATCGACGGTGACCCTGCCCAGGTGCTGGATCTGTATTTCAGCCAGTGCTCTATAGAAGCGGACTGTCATGACCTTGCCAGCATCGCCATGGTACTGGCCTTGGACGGAAAATCCTTTGTGACGGGAGAACAGTTGGTTCCAGCGGAGTACGTGCGAATCGTGAAGGCCTATATGATGACCTGCGGCATGTACGACGGCAGCGGCGAATTTGCCATCGAGGTGGGCCTCCCTGCAAAAAGCGGCGTGGGCGGCGGCATTATGGTCACCGTCCGTGACCGGATGGGCATCGGCGTGTACGGCCCTTCTCTCAATAAAAAAGGTAATCCCGTGGCAGGTCTGAAGCTTCTCAGAACCCTTTCGGAGGATTACCGGTTGAGTGTGTTGTAGAAAACATAAGGGAATTGATTTAGCCACGGATAACACGGATTTGTGTGGATGGGTTAATGTTGACCTCCCTCATGAGGGAGGTGGCGCCGTAGGTGACGGTGGGAGTTTATTTGATTGAAACTCGCAGCTCGCAGACTCCTTCCGTCAGCTTCGCTGCCACCTTCCTCCCGGAGGAAGGCAAATTGTCCGTATCCATCCGCGTTGTTCCCGGCAAAGAGTCCTTCACCTCAGCACCACCACCGTGATGCCTTCATTTCCCCTGATGCGGCGGTCGTATTCGGCCAGGGAACCGCAGGCGGTTACCAGCTCCCTCTTGCGGTTGATCCACTGTTCTCCCCCACAGGAGATTCTTACGATGCCGCGAAGGCTGCTTTCACCCAATGCCTTGGTAACGGCGGCCTTGATGCTTCCGCCTACTCCAGACGAGCCGTACCCATGAATGATAATGACAGCCTTTGTGCCCTGCCCCTTATAGGTGGCCAGGGCATTTTTCATGTTCCGAACGGCATTCTCCGCAGAAGGCATACCGGCCTCAAGATTAAGCTCCACAACTTTCGACGCCATAAGACCTCCTAGATCAAGACCCTTTGCCGCAGATGACGCAGATGAAGGGCGATGGGGTTCAAATAATTAGTTAGTCATGTTGTAATCCAGCGAATCATCTTGATTAGCTAAATTAATTCAACCACATGAAACACGTTAAAACCCATCGCTTTTCATCTGCGTCATCTGCGGCTAAAGGTTTAGTCTTTTATATGGCCTCATTGTATCATTGAGCCTTATCCACCTCAACCGTGCAGTATCTTAAGGAGCTGTCCGGTTATTTCCTTCACCGGCAGCTGTTTATCCACTGCGCCCAGCTCCCAGGCCACCTTGGGCATTCCGTACACCACGCAGGAGCTTTCATCCTGCCCAATGGTGCTGGCTCCCTTTTGCTTCATATTAAGGAGCCCTTTAGCGCCGTCGCCTCCCATACCGGTGAGAATCACTCCAACGGCCAGTTTGCCGGCAGCCTGAGCTACGGAGTCGAACATCACATCCACAGAAGGCCTATGCCCATTGACCTTGTCCAGATCCGCATAGCGCACCATGTACCCGCTGCCCTTCCGCACCACCTGAATGTGAACATCTCCCGGCGCAATAAGAACTCTGCCGGTCTGAACCGCATCCCCGTCCTTCGCCTCCAGCACTTCCACCATACAGGTGTTGTTCAATCGTTCCGCATACATTCGGGTGAATACCGGCGGCATATGCTGCACCACCACCGTTCCCACCATATCTCTGGGGAATTTTCGTACAACCTCCAGCAGGGCTTCCGTGCCCCCGGTGCTGGCGCCTATGGCAAGAATCCGGTCCTGCAGATTCCTGGCCAAAGCGGGACCCGCTTCCTCTTTGCGATAGCTTTGCTTCCAGTGTGACACATTGGAGATGGAGGCGATCTTCACCTTCACCGCCAGCTCCTGAACGAAGGCCTGAACGGCATCCGGCCTTTGACGCTCCGGCTTTGCAACAAAATCAACTGCCCCTGCACTCATGGCGTCGAAAACGATATTACTGACACCGCTGACCACCACCACCGGCATGGGATGCTGTGGCATCAGACGTTTAAGGAAGTCGATTCCGTTCATTTTTGGCATCTGTACATCCAGCGTCATCACATCCGGCCTTAGTTCTATGATTCTGTCCCTGGCTTCAAAGGGGTCGGATGCAACGCCTACCACCTCAATGCCGTCATCCTGTGAAAGGCCCTGAACCAGCACCTCTCTGAACAAAAGCGAATCATCAACAACAAGCAGTCTCACGGTTTTTTTCGACATAGATCCTCCTGAAAATCTGAACAAAGATTTTAGACATCTTGCCGCAGATGACGCAGATGAAGGGCAATAGGGTAGAATAATTAGTCAATTATCCTGCAATCTAGATGATTGTATTGACTAGCTAGGTTAATTCATATGTAACAACCACGTTCAACCCCCATTGTTCTTCATCTGCGTCATCTGCGGCTAAATGTTTTTTTCATTTCTTTATTTCCTGTAAACCGACGGCATGATATAGCGGTATTCACGACTGTCTCGTCCCAAGGATTCGGAGTGTCCGATGAAGAGATATCCCCCGGGAACCGTGTGATTGTAGTAGCGATGAACCAGTTGATCCTTAGTTTCCTGATTGAAATAGATCATCACATTCCGGCAGAAAATCACATGAAACGGTTTTTTAAACGGCAGTATCGGCTCCATCAGGTTATAGGAACGGAAAATCACCTGATTCCGGATGCTCTCTGTAACTCGAAAACGTTCATTGGCCTCCTTGCGGAAGTACTTTTGCTGCCAGATCTTAGGAAGCGTTGAAACCTCCTCTGCGGTATACACGCCTTCTCGGGCTGACTGGAGCACGGAATAGGAGATATCTGTGGCCAGGATCTTCATATCCCAGAACAGGCTCTCCCTTTCCATATGATCCGCCATGATCATGGCCAGGGTGTATGCCTCTTCTCCGGTGGAGCATCCGGCACTCCAGATACGCAGGTCTCTGTCCGTTACGGTTTTCACCAGCCAGGGCATCACGGTATCCCTGAAATAATCAAAGTGGCTCACCTCGCGCATGAAAAACGTATGATTGGTGGTAAGCCTGTCAATGAGCAGGGCAACCTCTTCACCGGTTCTGTCGTTTTTTACAACGCTGAAATAGTCATTAAAGCTCTCCATGCCCCTATCCATCAGTACCTTGGCCAGCCGCCCCTCCACCAGATTCTTTTTTTCAGTAAGGTTGATGCCAAACTTGCTCTGTATAAATTCTGTAAGCATATGCATTTCGCTGTCTTTGATCTGTATCATGGCAAGCTCCTGTGTTCACTGTCCTGATCCTCTTTTACCCTTATTTTTCCTGAACAATCTCTAAACATCCTATCGATACAAACGGGCATTACTCAGCTAATAGGCTGTGCAATACCCGTTTGTCAAAGAATTAAGCTGCCTCTAATTTCTTGGATAATCCAGGTCTTCCAGAGATATGAGCGGTGAATCAGAATCACTCTGCCGTGTAGAGCGACTGCGATTTGGGGTTCCATTCCTATCGTTTTGCTTCCCCGATCCGCTGTTATGCCGTTGACCGACTTCCCGTTTTAACCGGAACTGCCCAACCATTTCCTGGAGCATCTCCGCCTGGCCGTTCAATTCCTCGCTGGCTGCAGCGCTTTGTTCTGCTGTTGCTGAATTGGTCTGAACCACCTGAGAAACCTGTTCCACTCCCCGATTGATCTGGAAAATGGCATTTGCCTGTTCATTGGATGCTGCAGCAATTTCTCCCACCAGAGAGGCTGCCTTTGCAACCCCTGCTACGATGCTGTCCAATGCTATAGCCGTATCATTGGCAATCCGGGTGCCTTCTTCAACCTTGCCGATGGACCCTTCGATCATAGAGGTGGTTTCCTTCGCGGCATTGGCGCTTCTGGCGGCAAGGTTACGCACTTCTTCTGCAACAACGGCGAATCCCTTTCCGTGCTGACCCGCTCGGGCTGCTTCAACGGCTGCATTAAGCGCCAGAATATTGGTTTGGAAAGCAATTTCATCAATCACTTTAATGATTTTTGATATACTGCCGGAAGAGTCATTGATATCCCGCATGGATTCCAGCATTTTTTTCATATGGGTATTGCCCTTTTCTGCATCTGAGCAGGCTGAATTTGCCAGCTCGTTGGCTTGGGACGCATTGGCCGCGTTCTGTTTGGTTTGAGCCGCTATCTGTGTAATACTGGCTGTCAGCTCTTCAACAGCGCTTGCCTGCTCGGTGGAGCCCTGGCTTAATGCCTGGCTGCCGTCGGAAACCTGTCTGGATCCTCCGGCTACCTGCTCTGCTGCGGTTCCTATGTCATTCATAACGGTATTCAGTGAAACGATGATCAGATTCAGTGCGTCCTTAATGGCAGAAAAATCCCCTCGATACTCGTTGGTTATCCCTACATCCAGATTCGATTCTGCAATGGCCCCAAGAACCTGGGAGATTTCTTTAACATAGGATTCAAGCGCATCCAGGGTCCCGTTAAGGGCAAGCTTGATATCCGCATGATCCCCCTTGTACTCTCCCACCACACGCTTTTGAAGATTGCCCTGCCCCATTTCAGACAACACATATGCCGCTTCCTTCACCGGTTCGATAACCGCTTCAAGAATGCGATTGATGCCGTCCACCATATCCGCCCATTCCCCGACAAAACGATTGGCATCTGCTCTGGCGTCCAGTTTTCCTTCAAGCGCCGCAGCAATGAGCTTATTGATTTCGTCAATCAGGTTCCGAACAGTCTCTGTGGTCTTAATCAGGGCCGGGGATATCTCGTCCCGCTCATCCTTAACTGACAGATTGGCTGTTACATCTCCCTTGGCTATGGCATTAAGTGTTCCTATAACGTTGGTCTGGAGATCGTCGGCAAAGGCATCCATGGCCGAAGCCATAAGCCCCACTTCATCGCAGGTATTCATGTTCATACGCATTGCCAGATGCCCCTTGCTCATCTCCTGCATCATCTCCACACTTTTCCTAAGAGGTCTGGAGATAATTCCTGAAAGCAAAACGCCCAACCCTACAGCCAAGAGCATAGCCACCCCTACCAATCCACCCATGGCCCACATGGTCCGCTGAGCCTGAACAGTATTGTCTGCGGATGTATTCATGGCCGTCTCAACCTTAATTTCTCTCATCTTGCGATAAGCACCTTCAATACTGTTCCTCAGCTCCTCTGCTTTGCCCTTGTTAAGGGCCATGGCTTCCTCTCTGCGATTTTCCCGGACCAGCTGAATAATCTGAAGACCAATGGCTTCGTATTGAGTTAGTTCCTCTTTCATCGTTGCATTCAATTTTTTCCCTTCGTCGCTGAAAAGGGTTTTCTGATAGCTTTCCTGATTTGTTCTTACATCGGCAAAGCGATCTTTGAACCGTTGCTCATAGTCTGCAATTTCTTCCGGTGTACTGGAGAGAAAAACATCCCTGATATTCCCACGAGCCCGTTGAAAGGATTCCGCTATGATGATCATTTCGCCCAGGGGCACCGTCATTTTTTCATAAAGATAGGTATCCTTATCATCCAGCGCCTTCAGGTTTATGATGCCAAAAGCACCGACCATGCCTGCAATCAATGCCACAATAACAAACCCGGTCAACAGTTTGGTTCTGATTTTGAGATTGGAAAAAGCACGCATACCCTTACCTCCTGCCGGCTATTTATACTCGCCATCATCAGCTGTGCTTCACATACCCCATAAAATCGCCCCTCAATCAAATCTGCAAACATTTATTAACATTATTCCCATTGCGCGTTAATCAATTAACAGTTGTATCATCCGCACACTAAAAAAGCCACCTTCCTTTATGGAACATGGCTTAGTCGCTCACAAAATATTCAATAGGTCTTATAACGTCCCATTTCCCGCAGCTTTGTAGAAGTCTTGCTGATATAGGTACCTTCCACAACATTGTTATAGCCGTGCTTGGCGATGATTTCCCTGATGTATTCCGTGTGGGGGCATCGGTTGGAATGGTGGTGGTCATTGGTCATGCAGGAGGAGAGGTGGATGACTACGTCTTCCTTTTTATAATCCGTTTTCTTGACCAGTTTATTTGTAAAATGCTCCAGTTTGGCCGCCACCCCTTTACCGCAACAGCCCCCGCAGGTGAAGGACAGATACGGAATTCCTTCGGGATATTCTGAGAAGGAATCGGTACGGTTATAGAAGGTCTGTGTACAGGCAAAGCCGCTGCATCGGTTATGAACGATATCACATTGGATCATCACGACATATTTTGGTTCCATGATTGATTCCCTCCACTGGTTTAGTTGTGAAATGTCTCCACGCACAGACACATTATATCATCCCATGAGGAATGATTGTCGGATTGAGGATTTAATAAACAGTTTTTAGCCACGGATAACACGGATTCACACGGATTATTGCCTTCCTCCAGGAGGATTGTCAATAATAATTCCATCTGTGCTAATCCGTGTTATCCGTGGCTAAGTGTTTATCCCCTGGTTTTTATATATACTCCCTTAGCAGCCTGCCCATGAATTCCGGCTCCAGATAGCTTTTGATTTTCTCGAAGGTCTGGGGGTTGTGAATGGTCCTTTCACCATGATAAGCCACCCAGGCGTTGGCACACCAGGATAGGCCCCGCAGATACAGGAAGGGTCGGTAGATATTTACCCGTTCCCGAAGATCCCTGGCATCCCGAGAGCTAAACTGCTGATACAGAGCATAAAAACAACTAATCTCTTCATCAGAAAGCAGATAATCCGAGCGCCACAGGGTAGTGGTAGGGGCCAGGAACTGGGTGATATCCTGCACCGGATCGCTGATAACGGGTTTTTCCCAATCGATGATGTACTGTGAGGTGTCCCCAATGATGAAATTATGGGAGTTAACCTCCGTATTGTTCACCACCTGCCAGGGGTCGGCTTCAAAGAACCCGTCGGCCCTTGCAGCTTCCTGATGGCAGTAATCCGCAAAGCGGTGAAACAGACGCTTTATCTCCATGGGCGCATCCGGACAGGCGTTATAATCCTCCAGCCAGCGATGCCCCTCCTCAACCCTGGCACGGCATAGCCCCTGCTCCTTGAGCATAAAGCTGTCGAAGCTTGCCGTATCCATGCTGTGAACCCCTGCAAAGAGCCGGGCCGCATGGTGCAGATCCCTGCCGTATTCCAGAGGCCTCCCCTCCAGATAGTCCATGCACAGAAGCCCATAGGAGAAGCGTGATTTCGTGTCGTCCAGGTACAGAGGCACCGGGGTTACCTCGCTGGGAGCCAGGGCCTTCAGGGCCTTGTATTCGTATTCGATCTGATTGTCCAGTTGAAGCTGACTGGCGGTATTCAGGCGGAAAACGAAGCGTTTTTCCGCAGCGGATGCTGCATCTACGGCATCCACCCGATAGTTGATGTTGTACTCCCCCTGAGCAAGAAAGGAGCAGCGCACCGGGCCTTTGATGCCCAATGCCTCCTGAAAGATCGGCTGTGAACAGTAGGCTTCAATTTGCCGATTCAAGGTGCCCATCCAGTACCTCCTCACCCAGCTGATGTTTGATATACCGGAACGTTATCTTTGGATAATGGGCCTGTGATCGGTCCTGCACACGATGGGCATTGTAAAATGCCATCAGGTCCGCCACCGTATCGATATCCCTCTGCTTTTCGATGAGGCTGACGGCAAGTCCTCTCTCATTGGCAATGCGACAGGTGGCCTCCAATACGGACAGGTTCCCCCATTTAAGATCGTCGCTGAAAATTTCCTTATGGAGCGAATTCATGCCCACCAGATAATATCCTCCATCCACCGTGGGGCCAAAAACCAGATCGCCGTCCTCCAAGGCCTGGAAGGCATGGCTGAAATGCCCTGGCTGAATGTGTGGAATATCCGAGCCCACCAGGACGGCTTTTTCAGCACCCATGGAAAAAACCTTGCAAAAGGCATGGGTCATCCGTTCTCCCAGGGTGCTTCCCTCCTGTACGAAGCGGTATCCCTCGGCAGGAAGCAGCCCCATGGCTTCTCTGGAAGAGTTCTCCGGGGCATAGGCAATAAACAGCCGGACATTCGTATCCAAATGCTTGAGGCATCCCTCATAATCCTTCAGAAATGCGCCGTGGAGCTCCGCGCACTGCATGGGTGTCAGAAGAGGCATCAGCCTTGTTTTCGTTGCTCCCGGATGGGGCAGCCGGGTCATCAGTATCACGGCATTCACGATCGTGTCTCCTTATATTCACGGGCCAGTTTTTCCAGGGATACCCCCAGATAATAACGGGTTTTCCGCCAGTGCATCTGCATCAGGGTCCTGAAGACCCCCCCTTCCACAAAGCGCCTTCCGGAGGTTCCGATTCCGGTGTCCACCACAGCGATGGGACCGTATTTCGCCAGTCGTCGGGAATACTCCCAGTCCTCCATGATGGGCATGGGCTTGAAGCCTCCCGTAGCCTCATAGGCCTTACGGGATATAAAAATCCCCTGATCTCCGAACATCAGTTTAAGCCGTCGGGCTCTGGAATTGGAGGTTCTTGATATGAACCGAAGTCCCGGAGAATCGGCATCATCGAAATAGAGGGAAAAGCACCCGTACTGCGGCGCATTCTTTACACGGTTGGCGAAAACCCCTTCAATTGCCCTAAGGGATTCCGGATCTACCGTGGAGTCGCCGTGGACAAACCACAGGATATCCCCCCGGGAAGCCGCCACCCCACAGCAAAGCTGATGCCCTCTCCCCGGCTGGGTTTCCAGCACGGTGACCTCCGGAAAACGTCTGGCTATTTCAACGGTTTTATCGCTGCTGGCACCGTCCACCACGATGATTTCCTTAAGCCCCGTCATGGCTGTAAGGGCCTCCAGCAATCCCGCTATCCGCAGCTCCTCGTTTTTAACCGGAATGATGATCGAAATCATAGGCGTCTCCCGTCATCACACGCAAAAAGGCATATGTCGTGAAGGTCTAGGGCCAGGGATACCCGGTCTCCTACTTTGTGGAGCTGTTTGGCGTTATCCAGCACCCGGTATTCACGGTCTGAAACCCCCACCGTGTAGTGAATGCGCTCCCCGCTGAAAACCGCCTCTGCAACGGTGCCCATTACCCCTTCATCGCTTCCTGAACGAATCTGTATGGCCTCCGGTCGGAGCATCAGTTCTGCTTCCCCTTCATGGGAAACCGTTGTGGCAAGCTCCCCGAAACAGGAAAGAACCCGATTCTTTGAAACCCTGACCCGCTCATAGCAGGCCGCACCGAAGAAATCTGCCACCCGCTTGCTGACAGGGCTCTGATAAATCCTCTGGGGCGTATCGAACTGCGCGATCTGACCGTCAAAAAGCACCGCAATCCTGTCGGCGGTCATCAGGGCATCCTGGGTATCGTGGGTAACGAAAATACAGGTGATGCCAAGCCGTTTTTGCAGCCGCCGTACAAAGTCCCGCATGGTTCCCTTGAGACTGGCATCCAGATTTGAAAAAGGCTCGTCCAGAAGCAGCACCTTAGGCTCCACAGCCAAGGCTCTGGCAATGGCAACCCGCTGCTGCTGACCTCCGGAAAGCTCTGTGGGGAACTTGCCGCCGTGACCTTCCAGCTGCACCAGGCTCAAAAGCTCCAGGGATTTTTGCAGACGCTCCTGCTTTTTAACCCCCCGCATTTTAAGGCCGAAGCCGATGTTGTCCAACACCGACAGATGGGGAAACAGGCTGTAGTCCTGAAACACCACCACGGCTCCCCGTTCCCGGGTAGACAGATGATTCACCGGCACGCCATCAAAATGGATGATCCCCTCCGCAGGGTCCAAGAGGGCCGATATGAGCTTCAGGGTGGTGGTTTTTCCGCTGCCCGAGGGTCCTACCAAGGCCACCATTTCCCCCTGATTCACATGAAGGTTCACGTTATGCAGAACGGTTTGCTCACCGAACTTCTTATGGATGGACTCTAACCGTATATGCGACATAGAATTCCTCATCACTTTGTTTTTGGGGTGTCATCGCGAGCAATGACGGCATTAGATACTCTTCCGTTCTGAAAAAACAATTATAAATCAGACAAATAGTGATTATCCGTATTCCTGTAAATCCTTTTCATAAACGCCTCCAGAACAAACAGTACCAGAAGGGCCACAGTAATGAAGCTTACACTATACACAGAGGCCATCATGCGGTCGCCGCTTTGGATATAGGGAAACATCACCATGGGAAAGGTCACTACCCGTCCTCCACCGATGAAGAAGGTAAGGAAGTACTGACTGAAGGATACGATAAAGACCATGGAACCCGCCGAAACCAGCCCCGGAGCAATAATGGGCAGGGTAACGTGCATCAGGGTCTGCCATCTGGACGCCCCCAAAACCTGCGCCTGTACCTCCATGCGATCCCCAATCATTTCAAACACATGGGTCAGAATTCGTACCGCATAGGGAATGCCGCAGATTAGATGGATGAGGACAACCCCCAGGAAGGTATTGGCCAGCCCCATCCGGATAAAGGCCACATGAATTCCCATGGCCACCGTCAGGGGGGGCACAATGATGGGCATCAGCATGAACATGTAAATGGCCCTTTTCCCTTTGAATTCCCGACAGCCCAAAGCTTTTGCAGCCGGTACGCTGACCCCAAGGGTGACGAGCATCACAACCAAGGACAGCCCCACGCTGCACCATAAAACAGAAGCGGTCTTGGAGACCGGGTTCATCAGGTAGTCGAATCCCCTGGCCCCAAAGGATTCCGGCCACAGCATTGGCCACGGCCAGCTTTTGGCCACAGTCCACAGGACCACAATCAACATCGGCATCAACAGCAAGAACAGCAGGGCCCCCAGGGCCGTTCGCCAGAATGTTTTCATCGGCTCCCGTCTCCTTTTTCAGGGGATATGCGCTTAAGCAGGGTGTAACTTTTACTGTAAAGGAACACCAGAAAGAATGTTAAAGCGGCAATCACCATATTGATGGCCATGGCATAGGGCCGCTGAGCCAGATCGGGATTGATATAGGCGATATACGCCAGCACCGGCAGAGCCTTGGGCGCAGTAGGGCCCAAAAGATAGGGTATTTCAAAGGCGCCGAAGGAATACGAGAAGATGATGATAAAGGCCGTCAGCAGGGTGGGCAGGCACAGGGGCAGGGTGACATGGATGAAGCTCTGCAGTCTGTCGGCTCCAAGATTCCTTGCCACCTGGGTGTACCCGGCATCTGCCGATTTCAGCACGCCGAAAACCACCAGGGCCACGAAGGGAATTTCCTTCCAGGCATAGGCCAGGATCACCCCAATTCCGTTCTGATCAAACAGCAGCACGGGAAAATCGCCGATATCGGCAATCAGGCCCAGCTGGAAGGCCAACCGGCTGAGCCACCCGCTTTGCCCCAGTATGCTGAACACCAGGAATGCCGCAACGGCGTGGGGCACAACGATGGGAAGCTTATAGAGCAGCTGTTCCACCATGCGCTGGCTGGAGCTTCGCATCAGGGCATAAGCCAGTACAACCCCCACTAGCAGCGCCGTCAAAGAGGAAACCAACGACGTATAGAGGCTGAATCCCAGGGCCTCTTTGAAAGCCCCGTCTGAAAAGACATCCACATAGTAGCGCAGGGTGATTTCCCGAAGGCCCAGGGCGGGAAAATGCCCCAGGCTCTGCAGGAGCCCCATGGCCAGTCCGGATGCAAATACACACACCATAATGGACAACGCCGGGGCCAGAAGAATGTAAGGTTCCAGTTTTTTCAACACATCACTCGCCCTTTTCAGGTATGGTTTCCATCCATATTTCCTCGATGATCGGCACCAGGTTGGAGGGCATTTCCGGCAGACGCTTGGTCAACAACCTGCTGAGGGCCGGCACGCCGGGGCCCACGGGAACATCGGTAAACAGCTTCTTCTGCTCCGGTGAGAGCTTGCTTTCATCCAATACGGGCAGGTCTCCCCATCGCTGGGTGTCGTACTTGGACGCCTGAAGCTCCGGTGACAGCACCGCGTTGATCAGAGCCAGGGCCGCAGGCTTGTTGGGCGCATTGGCAGGAACGGCTAGAAAATGAGTATTTCCGATGCTTCCCTTGTCGAACACATCTGCCACAGAGGTACTGCTGAACTCTCCGGAGGTGATTTTATTGGCCACATAGTTGGGGTTGTAATTCATAGTCATATAGAGCTCGCCGTCGCTGTACATCTGATCCACCAGGGCATTGGTGGCCGGATAGGTCTTTCCTTCCCGCCACAGGTACGGCTTCAGCTCTATCATATAATCCAGGGCGGGCTGAATCAACGCTTTTACCGCTTCTTTCTCCGGCTTCACCGTCATAAATGCCTCATAGCCCACCACATCGTATATAAGGTTCCTTACAAAGGCGCTGCCGGTGAAGTCCGGAGGCGCCGGATAGGTGATTTTGCCGGGATTGGCCTTGGCCAGGGCCAGCAGTGCCTGATGATCCACCGGCATGGTCCCTATCTTGGCCGTATCCCCTATCATGACGAACTGCGCCTTCCCATAGGGAGCTTCAAAACCTTCCACCGGATAGCCGAAGTCATAGGCAATATCCGGTGCTGACCCGTCTACAACCGCCGTGAAATTTGGCAGCCTATCCGTGAAGGGACCATATAACAGATCGTTTTTCTTCGCCGTGTAGAAATTTTCGCCATTGATCCACACCACGTCAATGGTGCCCTCTGTGCCCGCCTGCTTTTCTGAAACCATCTTGGCAAGGATTTCATCGATATTCATGGGTACACGGTTCAGGGTGATGTCGTAGCTTTCCTTAAGGACCCCAGCCAGCTCCGTGTCCAACCACGAGTTGGTAAGATCGGAGCCTCCCCAGCCGTAAAGATTGACGGTGGTGCCCTTGGCATTTTCCAAGACCGCATCCCAGCTCATGTCTTCAACAGCGGGCTTTGCCGCCGTTTTTTGCTGACATCCCGCCAGGGAGAAAACCATAAGACCGATTAAGATTAGTGCAAGAATCCGCTTCATTCCAATCTCCTTTTAATACATGATAGGATAATCAGCCTTATTCCGTAAGGCCCGATTATGCCGGTTTAATTAAACTATTCCAAAATACGCCACTCCATGATACTGTTTTTATATCACCGCTCGGAGGACAACGATGAAAGTAATGCTGGATTTCGACCTCACCATGGGGGTCCATCAAAAAGATGTGGATGATGGCCTGGCCCTGCTGTACATACTGGGGAGCCCACAACTTGATCTTATTGGGGCCACCACCACCTTCGGCAATTCAACCCTGGATGTGGTTCATTCCACTGCAGACACCGTATTCCGAGAACTGGGGATTACGGATAAGATTCCGCTATACAAAGGCGCTGCCGATCCCTCGGATCGTATCAGCGAAGCGGCAGAAGCCCTGGTTCGGGAGGTAAACGCCCACCCCAACGAAATCACCCTGATTGGCATCGGTTCCCTGACAAACCTTCTGGGGGCACAGCTGCTGGACCCTGATTTCTTCGCAAAGGTCCGCAGGGTTGTCTTAATGGGGGGAATCACGCACCCTCTGATCATCAATGACAGACCCATGGCAGAGCTTAATTTTTCATCCGATCCGGAAGCCGCCTATGCCGTGCTCAGCAGTCCGGCGCCGGTGACGGTGATTACAGGTCACCTGTGTCTTCAAGCACTATTCACCGCAGGGCTTTACCAGGAAATGATTCAAACCAAAGACCCAACCGGCAAGGCTCTCCCTATATTTGATTACATCCGTGAAAAGACCGTTCCGTGGCTTCACTACATTGGCGCGGCCTATGACACCGGGGGCTTCCACAACTGGGATGCCGTGGCGGCCCTGTACGTGGACCATCCTGAGCATTTTGACCTTGAAATCCTGCCCTTTACAGCCACTGTGGCCGACCTGGCATCCGGCCGGATCGTAGGGAATGCCCCTCGGGGCAAAGAGCTGATCGTCCCCTGCCGCATCCGGGACATTGATGCCTTCAACCGCCAGTTGATTGAAAACTGGAGCCACGTTGCACTTCCCAATCTATAATCCTTCGGGGACAACGTTTAATCCTGTCATTGCGAACTTGGGGCATTGATCAAAATCACCACACGGGCAATCTCTATGTAATCATAGCAACAAAATGGCGGCAACTCTAAACTATTTGGTAATTTAATAGTGAGCGTATCAGGTATTCGGATTCTTTTGATTTCGTTCAGTCCACCTGCTCCATCTCTGAATAACTCTCCCCCACCATCCGCAGGTTCTCTATCCCTATATTCGGAGGCAGCAGCGCCATCAGTTCTTCCATGCATAAAGAAACCCTATAAAGCACACATTCAATATTAAAACTCAAAATGCCGCATCTTGTTTACATAATCTATAATGAGAATAGGTTGTTCCATCAACATCAAAAATGCTGTTCCAGCATGTTTCTGTTCAGTGAGGATCCTAATGATTATTGACACGCATATGCATGAAAAAGCGCATTCCGACGACAGCTTTATGACGTTGGCAGAAATAGTTGAACGGGCTCAGGCTATCGGCCTGGACGGGGTCTGCATCACCGACCATGAAAGCAACGGACTCCGGGATTTTGCGGCGGACTATTCCCGTAAAACAGGCTTCCTGATTATTGTAGGCGCCGAAATTCTTACCCACGAGGGAGATATCACCGTATTCGGACTGGATTCCCTTCCAAAAGAAAAACTCCACGCGCAGCAACTGATTGATCTGACCCTGAAGGCCGGTGGCGTGGCCATGAGCGCCCATCCCTTCCGTCAGAACAATCGAGGTATGGGACACAGCATCCGCAAGGTTCGCGGCCTTTCCGGCATAGAAGCTTTCAACGGCAGTACGCCCATGCATCTGAACATGCAGGCCTATCAGTTGGCCGCAGAGCTTGGCATTCCAACCTTCGGTGCCAGCGATGCCCATGTGGTTGAAAAGATCGGCAAATACGCCACCGTGTTCCCCGGCAGGATACGAGACGTTCGTGATTTTATTGAAGCCGTCAAATACGGCAATACATGCCCGGCTATGTGTACGGAAACCGGCTTTGAACGCTTCCAGCCCTTCAGCATCCCGGCGGCCGCCTCCATGGTGGAATCCTATCAGTCGCTGGCTATCTAGGCGCCTTCCTTACTCCGAACAAAAACCAAACCCCTTGGAACAAAACCAAGGGGTTTATTATGCGCTGTTAGCAGCCTACAATGCGAACTCCGCCTTCATGCACCGCCCGATAATGCGCAGGCTCTTGGCATCCACGGTTTCCGGCTTTTTATCATCCTGGGTTTTAGACAGGATCAGCTGTCCGTATTCTTTTCGGATATGCGCAAGCATCTTCATATTCTGCCGGGAAACGATATGAAGACCGGCCTGCTGGACTTCTGCGGTTTCCTGCACCCAGAGAACATCGCCCTTATGGATACGGAAGGACTCCGCTTCGTTAGTTGATACCGCAAAAAATTGCAGCTTCTCCCAGGGAATCCCCTCAATCTTTTTATTCAGGACAGGAAGCTCCTTTTGCCCCAGGGGCTTGCCACTGGCCAGATCAACCACAGGAAACGTCTTGATGATGCCGGAAAGGGCGCCGGTCCATTGATCCGTGGGCTCCACCTGCACCTGCTCTGCCTTTTGGAGCGGAGTTGGCTTGGCTAAGGGTTTTTTAATCTCTGGGCGGACCTGTACAACCTCTGGCTGATCCAAATAAGCTCCGAAGGCGGTTTCCACTGTTTCACCGAACACCTTCAAAATGGTCTCTGCCGCCGTTTCATTTATTATTTTCTTTCCGGATTCAATCTGCGTGATATAGGCCGATGAAAGACCGCACTTCTTCGCCAGTTCCTTCTCCGTCATCCCTGCCTTCCGCCGGGCATCCTGGATACGTTTTGCAATTGGGTTCATGATGATTCCTCCATATGGGTTATTGACTCACTTCATTGAAAACCTGCTCCATCCTTTTAAATACCCTCTCCCAGGACCGTTCTTCAACGGAAAGACGCCCAATTAATCGGCCCGGCATACTTTCCACAGAGCGACTGCAGGCTTCTATCGCCCCTTTGAGGGTCTGGATATAAACCTCTGCAGCAGAAGGCTTGCAGATATCCATTCCGGAAAGAGGAGGCATGGACACATAAAAAATCCCTCCGGAGTGATTGATGGCATCCCCCAACCATTCTCTCAGACCATTAAGCTCGTTAACAACCACCTTCATCCCGGAGGCCATGGCTTCGATAACCACCAGGGGCAGCCCCTCGTAAAAAGAGGGCAGGACAAAGATGTCAGATTTCCGGAAGAGCTTTGCCAGCTCCCCCTGAGAGAGCTGACCTACATAGGAAATGTCCGCTTCTGATTCTTCTATCCTTTTAAGAATGTCTTCCCCCTCCGTGCCGCTTCCCTTCCCAGCAATGGTAAGTCGGAACGCATTGGAATCAAGCTGCTTCATGCTCTCAATCAATTCCTTCAGCCCTTTTGAATAGGCCAGCTTCCCTGCATAAACCAACTCGATTTTATCCCTCGGCTGCTCCTTTGCCTCTCTATCCTCGAAGAAGAGTGCGCTGTCGTAGCCCGCTCCGATAATATGAATGCGGTTCTTGGGGATTCCATATAATCCGTGGATTGCCTCCAATTGGTAGCGGTTGAGGCTGAATGCGCCCTCAATCCTCCCACAGCCTTTTTCCGCATAAGGCTTTATCTCCGGACTCAGCTGCATTTGCCTCAGATCCGTTCCGTGACAAACCCCGTATATCCTGGGGCGTTCCCCCTCTGTTCTTTCGGACACAGCTTCCACGGTGGCTGCCGTTGCCACCCACAGGTGATTTGAAATCACTACATCCGGTTGAAACCTTTTAAGCATGTCGGAAATGGCATTTTTAAAGGCATTCCGATACATGAGAATGGCCTTCTGATCCATGGAAGAAAAAATGGTGCTCTCATAGGGCATAACATCGCTCATTCCGGGTATTTTAAAAGGCAGCTGTTCCGTTTCAAACAAAACCTCCGCCACCCGTTCACGGGGTATAGTCGAAAGAGGGTAATCCTTAAGGCCCACAGGAAGTCCAATGACAGCCCCCTGCTCGTGCCCTGCTCTTTGACACTGGGCAATCAGGTTATTCAGGAACACCCCGCTTCCGGTTTGGGATGGTATTTGAGAAAGAACATGCAGTATTTTGGACATAGGCTTCACCCTTCATTCGTAATGATTATGGGAGGTTTTACATTGCGTACGCGTCCGTCGGTATCCATCATCATGGCTGTTTACAATGTGGAGAGCTACCTGAATCGCTCCGTAGCATCCGTTCTTGCGCAGACCCTTCGGGATTTCGAATTGATTCTGGTGGATGACGGCTCCACCGATTCATCGGCGGCAATCTGCGAAGAACTCGCTGTGCAGGATCCCAGAATCCAACTGATACGGCGGCCCCACGGGGGAACCTCCTGCGCCCGTAATGCCGGCATTGACGCCGCACAGGGTGATTTCATCGGTTTTGTGGATGCAGACGACTGGATTGAGCCGGATATGCTGGCCTTGCTTTATAAAAATAGTTTAGCATACGATTCTCAAATATCTGCCTGTGCATTTATAAAGATTTCGGATAATGATACCCTTCAATTTCGCTCCGGCACCGCCCATGCCGTGGTTTATACCCCCGCCGAAGCGCTTAAACACACCTTCAGGCTGAGACATATGCGCTACTCCGCCTGCAACAAGCTCTTTCATCGAAGCCTCTTCAACAGGGTCCGTTACCCGGAAAAACTGCGCTATGAGGACAAAGCCACCACCTACAGGCTGATTCACCTGGCCGAGCGCATCGTTTGGTGCCCGGCGCCGAAGTATCACTACTATATGCGCCCAGGCAGCGCCATGCATGAAGGCTACAATGAAAGGAGCCTGGATCTCCTCGCTGTGAATGAGGAGCTGCTCCTCTTTTTCAAAACCCACTATCCGGCCCTGGTGTCCCTTGCGGAAGGCAGCTATGCAGCGGAATGCATGAAGCTGGTGATGGCAATGAAAGCTGGTGGACACTGCAATGATGCCGTATTTGGTCACTGCATGGACCGTATCCGGCAATCCATCCTTCCTGTGTTCCGATATCCCGTAACGGATGCCCTCACACGTCTGCGGATGTTGGCTGCCTGTGTATATCCCCCTGCTTTTCGCTGTCATGACAGCTAAAAGGAACCTCCCCGGTTTTGGAGGTTCCTTTAATATTGTTTTGAAGCCGTCATTGCGAGGCAACGATACCGTTCACTGGATTTATCACCAAACTTCTAAGTGAACGGATAGATCCAGAACCGCTCTGTCGCCAGACGGGTCCTCATGGCATCCCCGGTCTTATGGTTCTCCAGCTCCATCTCGAAATACTTGAACTGGGAGCTGTGAGCCTTTAATGACGCAATTTTTTGTTGTACGAAGGCACTGACATCATTCACAATTTCCGGCTTCCCCAGATCATTATCCGTTGGAAAGGCCGCGCACAGCACCGGGGGGCGCTGCTCCGGAGCCATAGCCTGAACCACCCGTACTACAGCGGCGCCTGCGGCGTCGTGATCCGGATGAACCCCATAGCCGGGGTAGTTTGTGAAGATGATGTCCGGCTGCACTTCCTCGATGATCTCGCGAACACGGGTGTCCAGAGGTTCATACGGCTCAAACTCCAGGGTTTTGTCGTGGTATCCCCACATTCTTAAATCCTGTATGCCGATGGCACGGCAGGATTCCTGCAGTTCCTTCTGCCTTACCGCAGGCAGGGTGACACGATTTGCAAAGGGCGGGTTTCCCAGGTTCCGCCCCATTTCGCCAAGGGTCAGACACACGTAAGTGACCCGGCTTCCTTCATGTATATATTTGGCCAGGGTCCCCGACATCGGAAAAACCTCGTCATCAGGATGCGCCAAAACAACCAGAATACGTTTTGCTTCCACAGCGTTCACCTCATTGGAATGACATCTTACAATCATTCTATCACGACAGGTGACATTTGCCGAGAGAAATGCTTCAGATATAGCGAACGCTTACAGTTCTTCCAAAGGACTCCAGGCACTGTTTGAGCTGGTTCAGAACATTGTATTTGATACTGAGCTCTATGGGAAACCCCGGCGCCTGATGGGCAGGATTCACCGCACGGCCTTCCCACAGGCATACATGGGTGCAATCGTTGATCAGAATCTCTGCCAGCAATGATGCGCCGTCCTCTTTGGGAGCTGTGGGTTCCAGCTGGGATACCCGATAGGAATCCAATATCTCCATGGTTTTTTTAAGGGTTAAAACCCCTTCGGTTACCAGATCGATGCCTTCAATTTTCGCAATCGGTGGAACTTCCGGGTCGATGTAGTCCAGGCAGGTTTGAATTTCCCGGTGAAGCTCCCTCCCTATAATGGTGGCGGCCGTTCCCCCACATACGATCTTCTTCCCGGAGGCGCGGATAAATTCGTGTACAAAGCCACTGTCACCTTCCGGATTTTCAGGGGGACCGGCAAACAGATGAATGGTCTCCGGAGCCCTTAGCTTAACGGTTACAGAGGTTGTATCGTCGCCGGGGAGGCCGCCGTAAAGACGGTTACAGTTATCAACCAGCCTACGGTTGATGCGGTCTGCTGACTTCAGAGACTGCCTTTCCAAAAACCCGGCCACATGCTCCCATTCCCATCCGTGGTTCAACACATTGCCCATCCCTGCATGAATGACGCCGTCGCTGACCATGGTAATGGCGTCACCATCCTGCAGGTAAAAGTCATAGAATCTTACCAGCTTGCCGCCGTATTCCATTTCCCGAAACTCCGGCTGGATCAAATTGTTCTTTCTCACCAGAAAAAAGGGCGGGGTGTCATACTCCATTACGGTACAGCGTCTGTTCTTGTCAATTTGCAATATTCCAAAGGTGGAATAGGCGATTTTTCTCACCTGACACACCGGCAAGGTGTTCATAATGGTGCCGATGGTGTCTTCAAAGGTTTCCCCCTGCTCCAGCATGGTGGCTGCAATCTTGGTTGTCAGGGTTGCCAGAATGTTGGCCTTGACGCCGCTGCCAAGACCGTCAGCAAGCACAATAATCAGTCGTTCATCCTTTTGGCGTACTTCAACCCGATCTCCGCAAAGCTCTTCTCCCCGCTTATTAAGGCTATGGCTGGCAACATCCATCACACAGGATCCCGCATCCATTACAACCCGCCTCCTTCACTGAGTACGATATCTTTAAGCCGGCTGAGATTAACCTTGGTCTCCGCAGTGGTTTCCCCCAGCAAACTGGCGATTTCCTGTGCCACCCGCATCTGCTTCCAAATAACTTCTTCGCAAGCGCTGAGGGTTTGTTCCTTGATCCGTTTAAGCTCCTGTTTGCTTTGTTCGTCCGGTGTAATATCCGTCAGTGTCACCACCAGGGCCTTTTCCATCTTAAGATAGATTCCATTCATGTAAAATTCTTTTCCCAACGCCTTAAACTGCACCTTATGCCCGATTAGATCCCGACCGGTTGCAAGGATCTGATGGAGCAAGGTGTCATCCATAAAAGCCGATACCGGAAAATCCTTCGCTTTCATGGTTTCGGGTGCGAATACACTCATAAAGGCAGGGTTTGCATCCACGATCTCTAAGTTTTCGTTCAGTACCAGTATCAGGTTCCGCGTATATTGAAAGACAGCGGTCTGAAGGTTTTCTGCCCGGTGCCGAAGGTATGGCAGGCACACGTGTATATCGGAAATGCCATTATGAACGGCATCCGCTTTTTCCAGGCATGTGCTGTAACCACAAGCTCCGCAGTTTAGCTGATCCTGAGGTAGGTATTTCCCCATGGCCCGAAGAATCTTATCTAAATCCTCCACGCTGGCCTTTTGCGTCTGCCAGGATTTATCCGTGAAACCTCGGGCGGTCTTAGGCTTCGCAACCACCCGATCACATTCATCCAAGAGCTCAATGTCTTTATGCTGCGTGACATAACGGTGCAAACGGTCCTCACGCTCATAGAAATTACCCGACTTAGCCGGGTAATCCGGCCCATTGATGCAGCTGCCCTTACATATATTCATCTCAATGCAGTAATTCTTAAGATTGCCTTCCTCCAGAGATGTCATAATCTCTCTGCAGCGTTCGATCCCATTCACATGCATATAGCGGTAGCCTGGGGTGATCCGTGGCTGGAGATT
Organism: uncultured Peptostreptococcaceae bacterium; assembly: GCA_964649745.1. Lineage (GTDB taxonomy): Bacteria > Bacillota > Clostridia > Peptostreptococcales > Acidaminobacteraceae > CAZEHS01. Next base: position 143,810 of record CAZYQI010000001.1, read on the forward strand.
GGGATACCGGATGCTGGAGCCTATGGGATAGGCGCGGCCCCGGCGAGAGGATTCGTTGTCAAAATCCCAGGGTTCCAATTCATTTAGCGGAATTTCCGCCCGTTGGATCCATTCGGCCAACTCATTAAAGGTAAGAACGGCATCGATGGCTCCGGCCAGCTCCTCCGCCTCCGCTTTTTTTGCCAGACAGGGACCCATGAACACGGTAAAACAGTCCCGTCCATAGCGTTCCTTCAGCAAGCGGCCGTGGGCAATCATCGGGGAAACAATGGGAAGCATGGCAGGGATCTGGTTGGGATAATAGTGTTCAATCAAATAGGTCGCCGAGGGACAGCAGGTGGTAATAATCGTTTCCATCTTGGCCGATTCAATGGCATCGGCATATTCCCGGGATATAATTTCGGCCCCCTCCGCTGTTTCCTCAATAATTGAGAAACCTAACCGTTTCAAACAGGTTACCATTTGTCCCGGATGCTCCATATCGAAGGCGCACACAAAAGACGGCGCCAAGGATACCGCCATCCGTCGTCCCATGGAAATAGCCCGTTTAATATGGTCGATATCATTTTGTATATGCAGGGCTCCGTTGGGACAGGAGGCTTGACACAACCCACATTTGATGCACATTTTGTCCATAATGCGCCGGTCGCCTTCTGAAAAGGCAATGGCCTTGGTGGGACAAAGCCTCAGACATTTATAGCAGTCATCACATTTGTGCCGATCAAATTCGATGAACTTCATGACATGCACCCTCCATAATCTTATCCCGGAAATACTGTTCACTGGTTTCAGGAGAAACGGACTCCACCGCCCCGCCGTCTATTCTTACCGATACATCGCTGCCGCATACACCGAGACAGAATGCAGATTTCAGATCTACCGTTTCAGCCAGGCTGTTTTCAGAAATAAGGCTCTTAAAGCATTCAATGACCTTTCGCGAACCCTTCAAATGACATGCACTGCCGATACAAACCTCAATCATCCGCATTCTACATCTCCTTTCGGCTTCTGGGAAAACTAAAAGCGCATTGTGACCATTTGTTAATATATTAACGTTCCATCGCAAAATCTTTCTCTTTTATCGGTTTATCCACGATAGCCTAGCGCCATTAATGCCTTTCTATTCCTATATTTAATTGTATACATTATCCCAAATAGACGCAACCCCACATCTCATGTGAATCCTTTGCGCTAATTTCCCTCTATTTATAGTTAATAATTTATCATTAAGCCGTTTCTCAAAATTCGCCTTCTACAATTCAAAAAAAGCACCTGTCGGCTGAATAATTCGCCGACAGGTGTCTATAAATTTTCTTTCCCGAATGAAAATTTCAGAGACTAAAACGGTTTTTTCCCCAACTGCAGGGCAACAATCAATTTCCCTTCTTTGTCGTTTCCGGATAGGATCAATCTTTCCATATCTGTTTCATCCCAATGGGTAAGACCTTCTGTATAAACCCAGCCCTCCTCAAGCTTAAGCCCGATCCGGTAAGGGGCTTTCTCTGAAAGAGAACCATGGGCGTAACAGATGACAGCATTTTTTATAAAATTGGATGCCGGATGCACCGACTGATCCCGGTGAGCCGTATAGGCCCCCATGGTCATTTCCAAATGGATGTACAGCTCGGTATCCCGAAGCGCGTCAATACGGCGCTGAACCTCTTCTCGGTCAATAAGCTTCATGGTAACTCCTCCTGTTCAGTTGTGTCGCAGACCGGTGGTTTTTTCAACCAGCTTCAGCTTACCCAGGGCAACCACCATGGGATATGCCAGCAGCCCGCCGCCCACCGCCTGGATGGCATTCATGGCAACATTGGGCACTGCACCGGCGAATCCGTAGAGAATGGTCTCGTATCCAAGATATCCCCCAATCATCACCGCACCGCCCAGGGCAACCGCCATGATATAGACGGCAAGCTTACGGGCAAACCCGGATTCTTCATTGACCAGAGCATTATAAATCAAAGCGACCGCTGCAGCGTCAAGTCCTTTAATCATAAGGGTTGCCGGAGCATATACCCCGTAACCCAGAAACACATCGGCGAACATGGAACCGATCCCTGCAGCAAGCCCTCCTAATACCGGTCCCAGAAGGATTCCGCACAGGTAAACCACTGCATCTCCGATATGGATATAACCCTTCATCGGTGTAGGGACTTGAATAAGCATGGTGCCAACCGTTGTCATGGCCGCCATAAGGCCTGCCAGTATCCACATTCTCAGTGTGATGGATTTCATGGTGTTTTCCTCCGTTGTGTCGATACAATGTTGTTGTTTTTTCTATATATTTAGTATATATCCATTGTATCTCTCTGTAAACACCCCGCATCCATGAATTTTACCGCATTGTATCGATTCATTGAGCGATGAAACCTGCTACTTCACAGACTCCAATCGCCGGTTCAACCAGTCGTCAACCTCCCTGCGCAGAGAGCAGAGACGATCCCCGTTCAAACCGGAAGCTTCATACAGCTGCTTTCCAAGGGCATGGAGCTGGCCCTGGGGGGAAAACCATTCCCTGTTTACCGGAACCTTCCCCAAGGGGGTGGCGTAAAGCTCCAGCTGGGTACCCTTCCGTTTCCCATAGGACTGAAACCACTGGCCTATCAGATCCGAATTCAGGTATGCCAGCAGCGCCCACAGGCTTATGCCTTCTGCCGGTTGGGATAGAAAGTACACATCGGCGCTGGCGAACCAGGGGCCCTCCACATACGCAAAACGATTCTCCGAGCATCGCTGGGGTGCCACCAGCTTGGGCCCCTGGAATATGCCCCGTTCTCGGGGCCACTGAAGTCCATACCAGGGCCTTGCTCCGGTAAGGCATTCTCTGCGGCGGCTTAGTTTCTCCCGGTGGGGTTCAAAATGTGCCAAGAGCTTTGAAGGCAGAAGGTTTTCCCTTTCATTCCCAATATACAGGAGTCTTCTCTCCGTAGTTTCTCTGGCCCGATATCGCCGGATATCGCCGTTTTTGTACCATGGAACAAGCCAGGGCTCCGCCTCTGGAAAGCATTCCTCGGGCTCCAGCACAAAAACACCCTGCCCCCCTGCTTTATCAGCACCGCTGACAATTCCCTGATTAATGCGGAGAACTGTCTTTAAGCTGTCCGGACACGCATGAATAAGCCGTTGCAGCCTGTCGGTCTCCCATCGGGCCGGATTCAGCACGATATGCCCATACTCGTCGAAAAGACGCTTACGGTCCTCAATGACAACCGTTTGATAGTGGGTTCCGTTTTTCCGAAAATCAAGATCCTCAAAATTGTACTTTTTCAATGATAGCGACCCGTTATACACGATAACCTGAGCCTTTCCGTCAGTGGCGGCCTTCTGATAAAACAGGATCAGATGATGTCCCATGGCGCCGGTAAAAACCCGCTGATCATTGAAGGATACCAGACCGGTTATTCCGCCGGATTGATGCAGGTGGGCCCTGAGTTTTGAGGCAAAATCCGCCGTTGAATAATAGCTGGTGGTCAGCTGACAGAGGATTCCACCGGGTTTCAGAATATCTACGCCCCGATGGAGAAAGTAATAGAACAGATCCATACGACCTTCGTAATAACGCTGCCCAAAGGGATGCTCCCGAAGTTTTGAAAAGACTTCCTTATTTCCCTTTTCCCCCAGATAGGGAGGGTTGCCGATCACCAGATCGAAGCCGCCGTCTTCCATAACCTCTGCCACCCAGGGAATCCTCAGCATGTCGTCACCTTCCACACTGCTGATGCAATGGAGCTTGAGGGGGAGGACGGCATCCGGACCCGCCTGTACCCCACCGCCCAAAGAGATTGCCCAGGATTCCAGCGCATCCCTTCGGATGTCCAATGCACACAGGCTATGGGCAACGAAGCCCAATCCGGAGGCATCCTCACCGCTGAATTTTGCCACCCGTAAATAACAGGCTATTCCGGCACGAAGAAATACACCGTTGCCACAGGCCAAATCCACTATCCGTAAGCTTCGCAGCAATTTCTGAAGCACCAGAGCGTCCTCTGAGCTCAATGAATCCCCTTTAAAGAAACGTGAAGTCAGTCCGCTGCTTTCGGGGAATCGGCTGTCAAGGGTTTGGTGCAGGGCATTTTCCATCATAAAGCGTGCCACGGTATCCGGGGTATAATAGCTCCCTGTTCCAGCCTGATCCAGAGCACAGGTATCCCCCAGATTCAGCAGAATTGGAATATCCTCGCTTTTAACCGTCCCGTAAGTTGATATTTCAGAAGCTTCCACCGTTATTGCCCCCCCTGTGACGGAAGCAATCCAATTTCCATATTGGTGGGCTGAAAGAGCATGCACCCTGCAGAATGCCTCCCGCAAGGTGCGTATATACTGCCTGTCCAGAGACACATGCTCATCTGATGCCTGTTTTTTCAACCACGCCAGCATTTCAGCTGCGTTCATATTATTCTCCCAAAAGGCTGCTGATATCCAGAACCTCATCCTTCATGTGTACAATTCCATCCCCATGATGCCCTTCCAAAAGCCGTCTTGTAGTGGCCAAATCCTCTGCAGAGGTACATTCCACTTCCATTTTATTTTCCGAGAGTACGATTTCGGCCAACTGAACCTCCGGTTCCTCGGGCAGGGGCAACCGAAATATCCATACGCCATCTTCGGCGATTCCCAGCTCAACACCGGGAAGCGTTTCCATCCGTTTGGCCGTGCCCCGGATGTCTTTAAGGACATAGGTTCCCTGATATACCATGTATTCTTCTTCTGAAACACTTTCTGTCACTTCAAGGGATTCGATAATCTCCACAAATTTGTAAATCATCATGGGGTTGTCATAGATAAATGCCTCAATGTCCTGAGGGCCGTGTATCCGACTATATTCCGAATACTTCTCCAGTACACCGCGATTCAGAGCTTCTTTCAGAGATTTTTCAAAACCGGCCCCCTCCTGTACAGCCAGCCAGGAGTCTCCCTCGGGATAGAGCCTCAGGAACTGCAGCGCCGTTTCGTCCATAATGTCTGCCAGCTCTCCATTGCCCAGGATATAATCCTTCCGGGTGAGGACATCCTTCAGAAGAATATTGTGTTGCGTTCGCAGAACCTGAAAAACAGACAGCACAGATCGGGATGCCATCCGGGCCAGTCCTGCTTCCGCTTCCGCATTGGGGTTCTGATGCATGTAGAGACTGATGAAATTCTCTGTTTTTTCTTCGAAGCGGTAATTGTGAATCAGCCATTGGTTAAATCCAAATTCTGATGCATAGAGGGTATCTTCCGCCCATTCCTTTGTGAATACTTCGCTGGCCCTGGAAACCTGCACCGCGTATTCCGGCTTCATTGCAAAGTACAGTACCGCATCCAGAAATTCCTGCAGCGTTTCGATTGATGTCATTTTTTCCTCCGTTATACATGGTCCTGGTTCAGGATCGGGTTATCCTTCAGATTTTTTAGCACTTCACTATCGATTATACTATACTTAGTATGAACCTGTACGGTCAAATCCCTTAAAGGAGCACCCTAATGAAACCTACAACCTACCATACGGACCCTTATGTCATTGAAGCTGCCGGCTGCGTAACAAAAATCGTTGAGCAGGACGGAAAATACCACGTAGAGCTGGACACCCCTCTTTTCTACCCGGAAGGCGGCGGCCAGCCCTCCGATAAAGGCTCCATTGACGGCATCTCCGTGGAATTTGTTTACGAAAATGAATCCGGTACCTTCCATGTGCTGAACGGGATTCCCCACACCGACACTCCCGTTTCCCTTCAGGTGGATTGGCTTCTCCGCTTTGACCATATGCAGCAGCATACGGGCCAGCATGTGCTTTCCGCCGTCATGGACCATCTCTTTAACAATGCCACGGTGGGCTTCCGCCTGACGGAGGATTACGTAACCATTGACCTGGAAGGCCGTTTGTCTGATCAGGAGCTGGCGGCAGCAGAAGCAGAAGCCAACCGGCTGATCTGGGCCAATAGGCCGGTAAAGGCTTACTGGCCGGATCAGAAAACCCTGGAATCTCTTCCCTTGAGAAAGAAACCCCAGGTGGAGGAGAACATCCGCATTATCGAAATTGACGGCTACGACTATTCCCCCTGCTGTGGAACCCATGTTGCGTTCACCGGCGAGATCGGATTTATTAAAATAACTCGATTTGAAAACTACAAATCAGGGGTGCGTTTGGAATTTCGTTGCGGCAGACGGGCCTTGGCCCATTATACGCGAATAAACGACGCGGTACAGTTCCTTGGAAGAGAGCTGTCCTCTTCCTCAGAGGCGCTCATACCTGCTTTTGAACGCTATCGGGACGAAAAGGAACAGCTGAAGGAAACGATAAAACTCCTAAAAACCGAGCTGCAGGCTTACGAGGTTGATGCCCTTCTCTCCGGCGCCGAGATGATTCGTGACATCCGTCTCATTGTTCAGGTCAATGGTTCTGATATGAAGGATATGAAAAATATAGCCAGCCGGTTGGCGCAAAATCCATCAACCCTTATTGTGTTCGCCAGTCATGCCGACAGCAAGGCTCAACTTTTGCTTCAGCGGTCTGCCGACCTGAACCAGGTGGATATGAAGTCCATATTTGCCTCCGTTTCGCCGATGATCAGTGCCAAGGGCGGCGGAAACCCCAGTGCTGCTCAGGGAGGCGGCGACGGGACCGATGCCTTGCAGAACTGTGTCCAGGAAGCCGTGCGGCTTATTCGGGAAGCGCTCCGTTAAACGGCTTATGGCAATTCACGCAAAGAGAGTCGTGCCACATACATCTTCGGTGGCACGGCTCTCTTTGCGTGAAAAACAAGCACTCATTCTATTACTCTTTTGTATCGTTCTAAAATCCTTTTACATAAGTCTGCTGTATTAACAAATTATTTTTCTCCGGATGCCGCAAAAATGCTGATCGTTGCCTTTTCCCCACCGCAGCAGGAATTGGCGCTGCAGTTTTGATTAATTCCCATCACCTCAACATTTTTAAGCCCGGCTTTCGTGAACCAGCCTTTGATATCCTCCCGATTAAAACCCATCCAGCGATCGTACTGCTCGGTTCTCAGGAATTCAAAAGAGTGGGCGTCCAGATCGGTTATCACCAGCTTCCCCCCCGGCTTCAAAATCCGCACCATCTCCAGAATCGCTGCTTCCGGTGATTCAACGTGATGCAGATACATATTGGCAAATGCACAATCGACTACGCCCTGTCCGATGGGTAAGGCGGCGGATTCCCCCGTGCGATATTCTACATTTTCTGAATAGGAGAACTTTTGCTGCATCTCCATCAGCATTTGTTCGGACTCGTCCACTGCAATAACCTTCAGTCCTTTTGCGAGAAGCCCCTCTGTAACAAACCCCGTTCCCGCGCCTATATCCGCAGCGGTTTCCCCTGCCACAGCTCCTGCGATTTGATACGCCGTATCACGAACTGCTTCCGAGAAAAAATCCTGACGCATCGTATCCCATTGACCTGCTACATTTTCAAAATATCCCTTGCTGCTCATATGGTTAGCCCTCCTGTGTTTTTGCTATTTCTTTACCTGCATGAAATGCATTTCCAAGCCTGCTTCCTATAGACCAATATTCCCTTACCGTTGCACAGTACACCAGTGGATTGACTTTTTCGATATCAACCCGAGGCCGTCCTCCGATGAAAGTTACCTTGTCGTTGTCAATATGGGTCTCAAGGATTTCCCCAAGAATCAGCACATATTCTCCCAGCACATTTTCTGAAATCACACGGCACTCCAAATTGAACGGACACTCTTTCAGCAGCGGCGCCTGAACCTTGCTCCCCATCACCGGCGTTAACCCGGCCTGTTTAAATTTGTTGATCCCTTTTCCGGAGACAAGGCCGCAATAATCGGTTTCCCGGTAGAGCTGTGCACTGGGAATATTGATGGTAAACTCACGGGTTTTACGGATCAACTCCAGGGAGTAGCGCCTTTTATCCAGTGAAATACCAATGGTGGGAGGCGTTGAGCTGACAACCCCTACCGATGCCACGACAACAATGTCCATTTCCTCAGAATTTCCGCAACCGATTAATGCCGCAGGTACCGGAAAGAACATATCTGTTTTACCAAGCCTTGCTTTTGTCATTTCCACCTCCAAAATAAAGTGATGTAAGTTCCCTATACCACTGGACAACGTGTTGTTTTTATTATAACGTCTCATTAAGATCATTACATACGATTGTTTAGATTGAACGTATCGAAAATATCGATTCAAAGGGGTCACCTATGGATTTACAACAGCTAAAAACATTTACCGTAATCGCTAAGTTAGGGAGCTTTACAAAGGCGGCCGAGCTTTTAGATTATGCTCAGTCCAGCATCAGCGCACAGATCCGCTCCCTGGAAACCGAACTGGAAACCAAGATTTTTGAACGGATGGGCCGTGAAATACACCTGACCGAAGCCGGAGAACGCTTGCTGATATACGCTGAACAGCTCCTGAGGTTGGCCGAGGAGACCAAGGAAGCTGTGGCTGGAACAACTGTTCCAAAGGGAACCCTTACCATTGGAGCACCTGAATCGCTCTGTGTCTTTCGACTGCCGCGTATCCTTCTCCATTACAGAAAACACTATCCGGATGTAAAATTGGTTCTGAAGCTGGGAAGCTGCAAGGATCTTTATGCATGGCTGCGGAACAACACCATCGATATCGCCTATTTGCTGGACGTCCCTTCCTTCAGCCATGATTTGATACTGGAGCCCCTGAGAATGGAACGGATGACCCTGATTGCAGGAAAGGACCATCCGCTTTCGGGTCATAGGGGCACCCTTGCACAAAACCTTTCAGGTGAAGACCTGATTCTGATCGAGGAGGGTGCGTGCTGCTACCGAAAAATCTTTGAGCAGCAGCTTTCATCTGCCAATGTTCAGTTGGGGTCCGTTCAGGAATTTGGAAGTGTTGAAATGATCAAGAAATGTGTTTTCAGCGGTCTGGGAATATCCCTGCTTCCACGGATGGCCGTGGAACAGGAAATAGCTCATGAGCAGTTGTCTGACCTTAACTGGGATGACTCCGACTTTAATATTCACCTGTTGATGTGTTCTCATAAGGATAAGTGGCTCTCCCCCGCGCTCTCCGCCTTGATGATTACTTCCAGGGCAATGCTGGTACAACATGACGAGTGAGAGGCCGTGAGGATCTCCTGTTTTTCATTGATTCGGGATCTTTGCATGACAAAAAAACCCATGGGCATCTCTGCCTGTGGGTTTTTTGTCTCGGTTCTTGCAGTCTTCGGAGTTACAGCGTACCTGCGTAACGCCTTGGAGGCCTGGCTATTTATTATTGATTACAAAAATTTCAATCCGTCGATTTAACGCTTTGCCCTCTGCTGTATCGTTGCCCGCCTTGGGCCGGAACTGCCCAAAGGCTTGGATGGAAAGCTTTTGGGGCTGAAGACCTCCGTAATCTACCAGATAATTCATCACATTGATGGCCCGCATAGCGCTTAGATCCCAGTTGGACCGGAACTCAGAGGTATGAATGGGAACGTTGTCTGTATGACCGGCAACGCGCACATTGTTATCCAGCGGCTTCAACAGCTTGGCTATTTCAATCAACAGCGGCTGAACGGAATCCAGCACAACCGCCTCGCCGGAGTTGAACAGAATCGCATCCTGCACGGTTATGGACAGGCCCTCCCTATCAAGGGTCACATCCACCTTTCCTGATAAGCCGTGATCAGCAATCCCCTGTTCAAGTCTGTCCTTCAGTTCTTGCATTTTCTGGGCTTCCTTTTCTGCCGCAGTGGCAGCGGCGCTGATGGGAGCATTGGGCTTAGGCACCACCGCCGCTCCTCCGGTTTCAAGAATTCCGGTTCCGCCCATAAAGATGATATTAAATTGTTCGCTGAGGGCCGTCGCCTTCTTCTTATCCACCTGACTCATGGCAAACATAACGATAAAAAGTGCCAATAGCAGCGTCAGCATATCTGCATAGGGGATTAGCCATGTCTCATCAACATGTTCCTCGTGATGGACCTTTTTTTTGCCCATCCTACTGCCTCCCTGCGTTGTTGCTGGCCGACATTGAATCTAAGTGCTTCCGTGAAACAGGGTCCAGCATGCTGGCAAGCTTTTTCTCGATGCTTTTGGGGTTTTCCCCTGCCTGAATGGAGAGAATCCCCTCGGCAATGATATGCATGGAGTGGATTTCGGCGTGGGATTTTCTCTTTAGCCGTGACGCGAAGGGATGACAGATGACATAGCCAACAAAAATGCCGTACAATGTAGCCACAAACGCAGCCGCTATCATATGACCCAATTTTTCGGTATCGTTCAGGTTGCCCAGAGCACCGATCAGACCAATAACGGCCCCAAGTACCCCCAGTGTAGGAGCAGCGCCCCCTGCAGTGGTAAATACTGCGGCTCCTGCGCGATGCCGTTCCTCCATGTTCTCGATCTCCGTTTCCATTACTTCTCGAATGTACTCCGGTTCGATTCCATCAACCACCATTCCCACGCTTCGACCTAGAAAGGTATCGTTCTTATCCTTCAGCACGTCCTCTAGGGCGAGAAGACCTTCCTTACGGGCCACCTGAGCCATGCCGATTATCTCTTTGATTATCGCCAACGGATCTTCTTCTTTATTTTCGCGGAACAGAACGCCAAACAGAATAGGTATATTTAAAAACTCTTTTCTTGGAAAAGAATTCATAACTGCCGCCGTTGTTCCGACAAAAATAATGATGGCCGCAGCAGGATTTAAAAGCACCAGTACGTTGGCTCCCTTGACGATCATTCCAACCACAACGGCTAAAAGACCTGCGATAACACCAATCACTAAAAAAATATCCATGGACGCCTCCATTTGCAATGAGTTTAAACAAGAAGTCGTGCGAGAAACCAGTGCTGAGGCTTTCGTTCCCCTCTGTGTGATACCCTTTTATCAATGCCCTTAACCGTGGCGTTTTCATATCGTAATGGCTAATTGTACCATATGTTTCAACTGGATTGGAGAAAAACCGTGCAAGTTCATGGCCTTACACGGTTTTTCTGACAGAGCTTTGGGACGCTCCATTTGCAATTCAGTTGAGTTATTTCGTCATGGCCAGAATTATCGGCGCGATAATCAGGGAGATGGTTCCCATGACCTTAATAACGGCATTGAGAGACGGCCCGGCTGTGTCCTTGAAAGGATCGCCCACCGTGTCGCCCACCACAGCCGCTTTGTGGCTTTCGGAGCCCTTGCCGCCGTGGTGGCCTGCTTCGATGTGCTTCTTGGCGTTGTCCCATGCACCGCCGGCGTTGGACATGGTAAGGGCCAGCAGAACGCCGGATGCCATACCGCCTACCAGCATGCCGCCGATAACCATCAGGGCCGCTTTAGGATCAAAGAATGCCACTCCGAAGCCAACAACCACAATACTCGTGGGAGCCAGCATACCAGGGAGGATCATGCGCTTGATAGCCGCCTTTGTGCTGATATCCACACACCGTCGATAGTCCGCCTTGGCCTTGCCTTCAAGAAGGCCTGGGATTTCACGGAATTGTCGGCGCACTTCGTCGATCATATCGTATGCCGCCTTGCCGACAGCACGCATGGCAAAGGAGCAGAACAGAAACGGAATCATAGCGCCAAACAGAAGGCCCATCATGATCATGGGGTTCAAAATATCCAGTGAAATCAACTCTGCACGCTGAGCAAATGCGGAGAACAGCGCAATGGCCGTAATCGCTGCGGAACCGATGGCAAAGCCTTTGGCAATGGCCGCAGTGGTATTTCCCACCGAGTCCAGCTTGTCGGTAATTACGCGCACACTGGGATCCAGATGCGCCATTTCAGCGATTCCGCCCGCATTATCCGCAATGGGTCCGTAGGCGTCGATGGCAACAATGGTACCTGCCATGGAAAGCATGGCCATGGCTGCCAGTGCAATGCCATAGAAGCCGCTGTGCCCGCCACCCGGAACCAGGTACGCTACACCAACGGTGGCAATGATGATGACAATGGGAGCCGCTGTGCTTTCAAGACCAACCGCAAGACCTGCGATGGCATTGGTGGCAGCACCTGTCTGTGACGCGTGAGCGATATCCTGAACCGGCTGATACGCTGCAGCCGTATAATACTCTGTTACAAGACCTATTAGAATATTGGCAATCAAACCCGCCATGATCGGGATGAAGAACTGCATGGTCTGATCGGGAAGAAAGTAACGGGTAAGAAAGAAGCCTGAGACAGCTGTCAGGATAAAAGAACAGTACAGGCTGCGATTGAGACCGTCCTGAGGGTTGTTCTCATTTCCCGTGTAGATGAACACCGTTCCGATAACCGATGCAATGATACCCGCTGCACCAAGCATTAATGGCAGCATTACCCCCTCAATGCCAATGTAGCTGGCACCCAGGAGCATAACGGCAATGGAGGTCGCCGCATAGGATTCGAACAAATCGGCCCCCATACCTGCAACGTCACCTACGTTATCCCCTACGTTATCGGCGATAACCGCCGGGTTGCGGGGGTCATCTTCCGGAATGCCGGCTTCAACCTTACCAACGAGGTCAGCGCCTACGTCTGCAGCTTTGGTGAAAATACCGCCTCCAACACGGGCAAACAGTGCGATCAGCGAAGCACCGAAGGCGAAGCTGTCGATGGCAGGAATCAATGAACTGTCATTTTTCGCAACAAAGATATAAAGCAGAGCCACACCCAGAAGACCAAGGCCTACAACTCCCATGCCCATAACGGAGCCGCCCTTGAAGGCGATACCCAAGGCCTTTTTAAGACTGGTCTGAGCAGCGTTGGTTGTTCTTGCATTGGAACGGGTGGCAATGTACATGCCCAGATAACCTGCAACTGTAGAAAAAAGTGCGCCTACAAGAAAGGATATCCCCGAAGCCAGCTTGTGTTCAGAAAAAAAGGAAAGAATCAGGAAAATGATAATTGCAATGGGTGCCAGCGTTTTATACTGACGATTGAGAAACGCCATAGCGCCCTCTTGAATCGCTTCGGAGATCTCGATCATCCGTTCGTTCCCTTGGCTTTCCTTCAATACGGACATTGAAAGATACGCTGCGAACATAAGACCAATAACCCCTGCTGCTACGATGAAAAACATGTTGCCCCTCCCTCGAATTCTTAACATTTTTACTACAGGTGAATCGAACTCTAAGATTCTACAATAAAAGATATCGCTTTGCAATCATAATCAAAACATTCTAACGGCTTTCTAATTTTCGTAAAAACTTAAGAAACACTTTGTATAGTATTTGTTGAGAAATCGTTTTCCTTTAAACGGCGCACCGCGCCATAAAATGCTTCAATATCTCTTTTATGGTTATATATGTTTTATATGTATGTAAAAAAACTCCCGAGGAATCGAACTGTAACTCCTCCAAGAGTTTCTACTTTCTGTACCGGCACCATAAAGAAATAGCCCGGCATATGCCGGGCTATGATCACATGATGATCCTAAGGCTCTCTATCCGGTTCTTGTCCACGTCCTCGATAATGAAGGTGATCCCGTCGGCCTCTATCCGTTCCCGAATCTCCGGCAAGCGTCCGAAAAGTCCCAAAACGTAGCCGCCGATGGAATCGAAATCCTCAGATTCCAAGCGAGTGCCAATCATCTCATTCACTTCGTCGATCCGCGTGCTGCCGTCGATGATGTACTCATTTTCCCGAATCACCTCAATATCACGCTCGTGTTCATCATATTCATCGCGGATTTCTCCGACTATTTCCTCCAATAGATCTTCCATGGTGATAATCCCGGCCGTACCGCCGTATTCGTCAAGAACAATGGCCATCCCAAGCCGCTTGTGCCGCATCTCTTTTAAAAGCTCTGTAACCGGCTTGAATTCGTAGGTAAAATACGGCTCCCGCAGATACTGATAGATATCGAACTGCGCCTCAACGCCCTGATAGCTGAAGAGGATTAAGTCCTTAACCGTAAGGATGCCCACGATATTGTCCGGCGTATCCTCATAAACCGGTATTCTGGAAAACTGCTCTTCTTTGAAAAGGGTGATGATCTCTTCGTAGGTGGAGGATACCTCCAGAGCTATCATATCTGTTCTTGGAACCATGACGTCCTTAACACGGGAGTCACCGAACTCGAACACATTGTAGATCATCTTTTTTTCTTCGCCCTCAATAACCCCTTCTTCATGACTTACATGCACCATGGTCCGGAGTTCCTCCTCAGTGATGAAGGGCTGCTTGATGTTCACCTTCCCGCCAAAAATCCGGATGATGATATTGGCTGCGCTGATCATCACATTGGTAAACGGGCTTAGAACCCGAATAATAACCGCTATGGGGGACGCCACCTTCAGGGATACCTGTTCCGAATATTGGGCCGCCAGGGTTTTAGGCGTTATTTCCCCAATAATGAGTATAAGAAACGTCATAACAACCGTGGCGATCACTACACCTTTGTCACCGAAAAACCGAATCATTATTGCCGTTGCCAAAGCAGATGCACCGATGTTAACCACATTGTTCCCCACCAGGATGGCGCCCAGCAGTTTGCCGGAGTTTTCCACCAGCTGGCTGATCCGGTCCGCCCCTGGAACCTCTTCCTCCACCAGGTGTCGGATTCGGAGCTTGCTGAGGGTCATCAGGGCTGTCTCTGACGCCGAAAAAAACGCTGAGAATAACAACAGGGTTAACAATACAATGATCTGCCACATCGCTTCAGGATCCAAAACGTTTCACTCTCCTATTTTTCCTTGCATATTGCCCTTGGGGGCTGGTTTCACGGATAATTATACCACAGCTCCGACCACTCTTAAGTAATTCTTTGGTTATTTCTTGTTGCCTGCCCTCTGAGTGGCTGTTACAATAAGTCTATCATCTTCTAGGGGGACTTCTTTTGAAAGAAACTATTTTTCTGATAATCGTGGGATATGCCTTAGGAAATATCCCTTTCAGCTATATTGTAGCTAAGAAAATGGGACAATTGGATATTCGGAGTCAGGGAAGCGGAAATACCGGGGCAACTAATGTTTACCGTGTCCTGGGGATGAAAGCCGGCTTATGGGCGTTTGCAGGCGATTTCCTCAAAGGGGTTGGCGCTGCCCTTATTGGCCGCGCCGTCATGGGACAGGAGGGCGCGGCTCTATGCGGTGCTTTTTCTATGATCGGCCATTGCTACCCCGTGGTTCTAGGCTTTAAGGGGGGAAAAGGCGTTGCTACCTCCGGAGGCTTCGTATTTGGCCTTAATCCGGCTATCGGCTTTATCCTTCTGGTGGTCCAGTTGGTTCTGATGAAAGTCACCCGTTATGTCTCATTGTCCTCTGTTGTGGTGGCCGGTCTTTTCCCTGTTTTAACCCTTCTTTTTAACATGCCGCTGGCCGTTAACCTCGCCGCTTTTTTCGTCGGACTTCTGGTTATTTTCCGGCACCGCGCCAATATTGAACGCCTCCTAAAAGGCGAGGAAAGCAAGATCGAAAGTAAAAAACCGTCTTCTCCAAAATGATACGAGCCGCTCAATTGAGCGGCTCTTTTTTCATCACTGGGGTACTACCGGCATTTCCATCATGGTGATATCCGCAGGTATTTCAAATTCGGAATCCGGAATATCTCCCACTTTGAGGTTCTTGATTTCAATCTTCATTTCACCCTCGGGGCTCTCCGCTTCCATCTTCATCATAACCCCATATTTCTTGTGAACCCACATCTTCATTTCATAACCCGCCAGCTTATCCTTTGTCGTGAAAACAACACAGGGTTCCCCGTTGAAGTCCTCGCTGCCGATTATCTTAACAGCATCCTTGTCCATGGTTTCTTCCGGTTTAAGATCGCCTGTCCCTTCAGCTCCGGTATCGCTGCCAGCCGTCTTCGGCATTTTAAAGCCTGTTTTATCTGTAAGGTTCAGCATATAAATCGCATCGCTTTTTGTGATAATAACACTTTGACTGCCCCCGGCGCCGCCCTCCATACGAATCTCTCCGTTCTTGTAGGCGTAGCGTGTTTTAAGCACCTGTCCCCCTGCGGTCATTTCGTAATCATAGCTGATGCCTTTGGTCATGTAGTCCACACTGCCGGCCATGGCATTGAACAAGCCGTCATTATCCATGCTTTCCTCAGCGGCCGGTTCTGCGGGTGCTTCAGCAGGGGTCGGTTCTGTGGCTTCAGGTGTTGCTTCGGTGGCCGGTTTTGAGCAACCTGTAAAAAGTGAGAAAACCAGTGTAGCCATTAAGAATAACGCAAGAAATTTCTTCATGTGATACCCCTCCTGCCGATATTTTTGTTCTGAAAACCCAAAATCCCATTTGATATATTCCTTACCAATATATCTCTTTTGGGTTCAATATACAATCCTTCCAGTCAATTTGGGCTTCTGGACTCACCGCCTCCGTTTGACAAACATGTAAAGTACCGCGCCCAATATGACCGGAATCAGAACACTTCTCAGGTTGTTGGACATCATTAGGATAAACACGATGGGAAGCATCAAAACCAGACCCAAACGCCGTCTGGGAGGAGTCCAGTTATAATGAGTCCGATCCTCTTTCTGGGCAACGGTCTTTCTGAAGCCTGTCTTGCTGTAATAAACCAGTGAAGAGGATACATGTTTTTCCGTAAGTCGCTTCTTCAATTCTTCTCTGTACCGGTCCTCCGGGGTTTGGTCCATCCGCTCGCCTCCATCACTAACCGATACACCTAAGGGGTTTTCTTCTGTTCCGCCTCATTGACCACCTCAACGGTTTTTAACAGGTTGTAATCCTTTTTCCCATCACCTGTTACAACCGAATAGCTGAATATAGCCTTCGTTCCGACCTTCAGCTTCAAGCTGTCAATCTGATCACCAGTGGAATAGTCCGTTATTTTTGTTTCCTTGCTGACATATAGCATCGTTTCGGTTGTTTTCTCCAGAACCTTCAGCCCTAACCCATTGGAAAAAAGGGTGATTTCCTGAATCACACCGGTCAGAGCACTCTTGGCTTCTTTGTCCGCCAGCGCCACCACAATGCTGTCATCCCCCTGTGTAAGCTGTAAAGCGGGGTTCGATGTAATGAAATCCACAGGGACATACAGCCTGTTTTTATACATCTCAATTTTTTTGCTGAATTTTCGCGGCGTCGATCCCCAGGAATATTCAAGGCTGTCGATTTTTACCGTAATGGTTTCCGTGCCCTTTTGCAGAAGGGCTCCCTTTATGGTATCATCCCATTTTACAGTGTATCCCATAGCTTCTCCCAGCTTTCGCAACGGAAGAACCGTCTTTCCATCTTTTGAAGCAACAATCGGCATTCCGGTAAGGTCAATCTCTTTATCAAACACCTTCAAGGTCATATCTGTTTCTTTAGCCATAGAAATCACAGCGGTATCCGCCTTGGGAGCAGGAATGGGAAGCGGCGTCTCTCCAGGCTTTCCCGGCACCTCCGTTGATGATTCAGTCGGTTTTACCGATGCCTTTGTTGGTTCCGTACCCAAAGTGGTCGTTTTATCAGATAATGTAGCGGAATATGCAAATGGTATATCGAAAGTCATAAACGCACCATATACCGCAAGTGCTGTAAAGACCGTCATCGTGATCACTCTGAGTTCCTTCATTATTCCGTGTCACCCCCTTCTCTCTCATCATAACGATAAACGTTCCGTAATTCAATTACACACAGATTACGGTTTCCTATATACTTATAGAAACATGCCATATGTCATATTCCCTAGGTCGTTTATGCCTTATTCTGAAGTCAGCAGGGAGGAACTATATGAAAACAGCTGTTAGTGCCCGGATCATACGGAACTACCTTGAGCAGTACCAGATGACGGATATCTTCTCAGAGGATCTGATTGCCCATATGGTGCTTTCAACTTTTAGCCGGGGAGAGAGCATTGCCCCGCTTAACGAACCGCTGACCAGCTTTCATCTGCTGGTTGAGGGAAAGCTGAAAATCTACACACTGCAGGAAAACGGAAAAAAAGTGCTCATCCGTTTTTACAGACCCATGAGCGTGATAGGGGATCTTGAATTTGTTTCGGATTATCCGGTTAAAGCGGTTGTAGAGGCCTTAGAGACCTCCACCCTTATCAGCATCCCCATGGATGTTTTGCGGAGCCACACCTACCAATGTCCTAAATTTCTTCGCTTCATTATTGCAAACCTGAGCCAAAAGCTGTCAACCTGGTCCAACATGGCCGGACTAAATCTGGTATACCCGCTGGAAAACAGGGTTGCAAGCTATCTGGTATCCGTATCGGAGCTCTCCGAGAGTAACCGCTTGGACGAGATTCGTGTTACAAGCCTGGAAGAGATGGCAGACCTGCTCTGTTCCAGCTACCGCCACCTGCATCGTATCCTGGAAGGCTTTGAAACACAGGGGATCATCAGTCGGCACCGGAGCAATATCCGCATTCTGGATTTTGAAAAACTGAAATCACTTTCCGTTGGTATTTTCGAATAGGAGGAGTTATGAATCAAGGTGTTTTATATGCAGTAGCCGCGGGCCTGATGATTTGCCTGCAAAACGTGTTTGTCACCCGTACGGGAGAGAAGGTCGGCTTTTGGGAAGCCAATACCCTGATTCATGGGGTAGGATTCCTTCTGGCACTGTTCATCCTTTTCACTGTAGGCCGTACAGGGACCGAATCCATCTTTCAGATCCGCAAGATCTACTGGATTGGTTTAGTTATCGGGGTGCTGATCGTTTTCTCTGTCATGCAGGGGGTGATGCATCTGGGGGTGGGGTATGCAATCCCCATCATGCTTACGGCTCAAATTCTTGGCTCAACCGTTATCAGCCGGTTTGGTCTCTTTGAAGAAAAACTGATGATTCCTTCCCCCCTGAACCTGGTTGGCATTGCCTTCCTTGTCTGTGGCGTGGTGATGACGCAGATAAAGTGAAAATTTAAACCATCGGATAGATCAACCGTGGCTAAAGGTTTTATGTATCAAAGCAGATAAAACGAAAGCTGCATGCCCAATAAACGCATGCAGCTTTTTCTCTATTTACCCTCTGTTAAAATAGCGATCAACCACCCGGCACTTATGATCCATAATCCGGGTGAACACCTCCGGATCCTCCGATGAGAACGCAATTCTCCAATACTTGTTCTTCACTGTCATCACGAAGAGACAGTCCTTCTCAAACCGCCGGTCATCATAGGCGAACCAGATGATGAATTCCCCTGTTCCCAGGGTACGATATCGGCCATTCCACCAAGTGGACCGTTTAACTACCAGCTTTCCAATCTCGCTGAAGGGAACGATTCTCGATTTTTTCATAAATGTATATTCTTTAATCTCTACGGCATCATCCGTTATCTTTACAAATTTATCTTCATATAGAGTTCCCATCGTTCCTCCCTTTGACCATTTACGCCGGCCGATATCTTCATTATACTGTATAACAGAAAGATTATTCCTTACAAAAACGAAAGAACCCGGGCCAATAATCTGATATGATGATTTCGGCAGACATAAAACGAATAAATGGAGACGCACATGGTCAGAACAATTATCTGGTTTATCTATTTTTTTCTCTATCAGCTCGCCCTTATCCCCCGCCTCCATAAGGCGAACCGTCTGGCTGCAGAAAACCGCACAGCCGAGTTGGATGCCATGGTCAGCCGTACGGCGCCAAAGTGGGCTCAATCCCTTCTGGCACTGGCCGGAAGCCGTGTGACTGTGAGGGACAAGGACAATATCCCGGAAAATGTGCCGGTGGTTTTTGTTGCCAACCATCAGAGCAATTTCGATATTCCCCTTATCATGGCTCATATCGGCCGCCCTGTGGGGTTTATCGCCAAGGACAGCATGGAAAAATTCCCTTTCATCAATAAATGGATGGGATATATCCACTGTGTATCCATCAAACGAGGCAGCCCCAGAGAAGCCGCAGCGGCCATCAACCGCGGCATCGCCAACCTCAAGGCAGGACATTCCATGGTGATTTTTCCGGAAGGTACCCGCAGCCCGGATGGTTCCCTGCTGGAATTCAAGGCCGGGGCTCTGAAGCTGGCCACCAAAGCCAATGTTCCCATCATCCCCGTTGCGATCAACGGATCCATCGATATGATGCGTAAAGGCTCCTGGATCATATGTCCCGCCGAGGTCACCCTGACCATATGCAAGCCCATATTGCCCGCAGATTACGAATCCCTGGAAACCAACGGCCTTAGTGAACAGATTAAAACCACCATTGAAGGGCATCTGCCCCGTAAGGAAGGAACACATCAATGAATTTTGTCGCACTGGATTTTGAAACTGCCAACGAACTGCGGAACAGCGCCTGTTCCATTGGACTGGTTCGTGTAGAAAACGGAATTGTCACCGATCGTTTCTACACCCTGATTAAACCGGAACCTATGCGCTTCAGCTATTGGAACATCAAGATACACGGGATTCGACCGGAGGATGTGGCCGACGCCCCCACCTTTGGAGAGGCCTGGCCCGCCATCCGGGCTTTCATCGGCTCCGATACCGTGGTGGCCCATAACGCCTCCTTTGATATGAGCGTGCTGCGTTACAGCCTGGATCAGTATGGTCTGTCTTACCCGGAAATACCGTACTTCTGCACAGTAACGGCGGCCAAGCAGGCCTTCCCCGATTTGGTCAATCACAAACTGAACACCGTATCGGATCACGTTGGCTTCAGCTTCTGCCATCATAATGCCTTAGAGGACGCCGAAGCCTGCGCCATGGTTTTGGTTGGGGCCATGAAGGCAACCGGTTCCGATAACCTGAAGGCCTTCTGCAAGTGCATATGCTCCAGCTTCGGCCATCTGCATGCCGGCGGCTATACCCCCAGCAGAAGAGCTACTTCAAGAACCTATCGCGGGTAAGCAGAATCCCCCAAGGCTTACCGTTGTCATCCCGCACCACCACCGTCCGGTCTGTCTGCAGAGAGTATCCGCTTCCCTTCAGCCATTCAAAGGTTGCAACGGCACCATCCGGTAAATCGATTCTTTCCACCTCGTAGCGACGAATCCGTTCCATATTTTCCAGCTTGGAATAGGAGTGGATTCGCGCCTTCACCCTATAACTCATAACCTTATCATCATCCGGAAATACAAACACATAGTACTCCTCTGAGTATTCCCTCTTCTCAAGCACGCCGTCAATGACGGTGGTGCCAAAGGGAGTACTCCCTACAATCACATCTCTGACAAAGCCTAAAGACCCGACCGCCACTAAGATCAAAAGCAGGTGTCCGGGTTTTATTCTTTTTTGCATGCCGGGGGTGCGCGAGGCTCTTCCATAGGCCGCTTCCTCGGGGACCGCACCGCTTATGCCGGCCAAAACATACCCAAAAAGCGCAGAGAGCGCCACAAGCTGCATGATTTCAATAATGTCCATATCCATGCCTCCCCTGTTGTATGAGGATATCATAACATCATTCTCTGCCAACATGCAAAAACAGCTGCCAGGTCATATGCCCGGCAGCTGTCAGCTTGAAGAAAAACCCTCTATACTCCGCAACTTTGAACTCCCTGTTGGAGAAAATAACGAACAGCTCTTTCGCAGAAATTCAAACTCACTTCGGGCCTCACGGTCTTCAACACAATAACCAAATCTCAGATTTGGATTGGTTGAGCGCTTTGAGGCATTAGCGATCTGCAACGAATCAAGATTCGTGCAGCCTGCTGAATCAGAACAGTGAATTTCTAACGGCTACAGCCCTCGTTCTATTTTCTTGCCAACCTCCGTTAGGTTGCTCCGCACAGAGATTTTTTCTTTTGGATAGTCTTTTTCATCAGTCTGACAGCTGTTTCATAGGACTACAGCCCACGCTGCGCTTCAAAATTCTTCACGGCCTTCACAATCGCCTCGGCGGCAGATCCGTCCGTTTCCTCTAAAAACACGTCATAAGCCTTTATGGCAAGGATGGCAATCTGAGACGGATTGCTCGGCAAGAACCCTTCGGGAAAACCTTCCGGGTGGACCTGCAGGAATTTCGACGCTGCCATCACCGCCGCATGCTGCTTCCGGTCAAGCTCAGTGGGATAACTGAACTCCCACTGCAATACCCGTTCATTGATCGTTGCCTTTTCCTCTCCCCCCGCAGCCAGTCCTGCGGCGGTAAAGATGCGGCAATCGTAGTTTCGGCAGGTGATGGGACGATGGGCGTAGATCTGGCAGCCCTGTTCCGTCATCATGGGACAGAAGCCATTCTCAAAATACCCCATCAGCTTGTGCCCCTTGGGCAGCCCAGGCGCCGGGAAAAGCAGCTTTCGGTCTATTACGGCCAAAGTGCCCTTTTCCTCCGGCCGTATATGCACAAAATAGGACGATGTGCAGCAGCCCCGACAGTCTCCGCATTCCACCGACACGCCCTTTTCATCAATAAACGCCCGCCGTGTCTCACTCAGCCATTGTGAAAAATCGCCTGCAGGCAATCGCCGATGTGTAGACCCGTCAGTAATGGTTCCGTATTCAGCATTTGATATCATATCGTTATCCTTTTATGGTGCAGCATTTTTAGACTTTATTATATCATATAATAAAACCAACCGTCTAAGACAACACCTTAGACGGTTGGTTTTCAATTGGCGGGAGTACGTGGGAATCGAACCCACCTAAGAAGCTATTAACCCCTCAAACTGGTTTTGAAGACCAGAGGACACACCAGCGCCCATCTACCCCCAAATGGTTTTACTCCTTGCCACTAGACGATTCTAGCATGTAATTATGATTAAATCAAGCGTCAAACCGTACATTCTGGCGACGTTTTGACGCCAAAACGGCTAAGAACAGGGGGAAACAGACGATACTAATGCGATTAATAATTTATTAGAGAACCAAATACCGCCGAGAAGACTATTCAGATTGCTGATAGCTTCATTTCTGAATACCAATCTATTTAAATGAAATGTGAAGTTCTTTCCCCAACCCACGGGCCACTTTTTTCAAAAACTCCAGAGATGGATTGTACTCTCCTGACTCAAGGCGGCTGATGTTGCTCTGCCTTGTTCCAATGCGTGCGGCGAGTTGGGCTTGTGTAAGCTCCTGATCAATTCGTGCAGCAATAACCTGTCGGATAATTTCGTATTCAGGCTCTAACTCCTTATATTCTTTGAAAACTTCCGGGTCTTTAAGCAACTCTGCTTTCATTGAATCCCAGGATGTATTCATTTGATTGTTCATTTTGTTGCTCTCCTTTGATAATCAAGCATGTATGATTTCGCCTTTTCAAGCTCCACACTCGAAAGCTTGATGCTTCTTTGGCAGCGAATTGATGAAATCCTTCACCGGTTCTTCGCCATTGTCCCTTTTATATATCGAAACATTCCAGCTCATAATAACCCCACAATGTTGTGATAACTAATTATATCGCATCCGATATAATTAGTCAATTTTCATTCAATTGGGACAGATGGCAATTGACAACCATCAGATTCAGTAAGGTTTCAGAGTGCCGATATTTACGGTATGTATGGCAGTGGGTTCCTTCTTAACGTTCAAAATAGGGCTGAGAAGTCGGATATGGGTCATAGAAAGATTGGTAAGCAGGACAACGGCTGAACCTCCCTCCAAAAAAGGGGGTGTATCGGAATGACGGCTGTCATCCGGATACACCCCCTTGGGGTTCTCTATTTGCCTGCTGCTATCTTGAGCATTGCCTGATGCTTGGGATCGATCCGACCGGTACCATGGGTTTTGCTGCCCAGCAGGTGCATGTCGAAGTGTCCTTCCATGCCGTTGCCTTTAACCTTGTCCAGATTCAGACCGGTTCCAAAACCACCGCTTCGGTTCTTTACGGTCACCTCTGCCGCAGGACCGTCAAGGCCCGCATGGGGCATACCTGCACAGGATACGGCAATGGCCTTGCCATTTACTACCGCCACAAAGGGACGACGGTCCCAGCTCCATGATCCGCCCCAGATTTCTTTCATTTTCTGTGCATCTCCAAGGCTGGCTGCTTCCATATCTGCATGATTGTGACCGTATGTACGCATGGCCTTAAAGGATTTTCCCGTCCATACATCCACCAGGGTGATGGGCTGTCCCACGGGAATTGTTTGGTTCCCGCCATTGAACCAGCTTACAAGCTCACCTTCGGTAGGAAGAGCCGGGGGTGCGGGTTTCACAACAGGTACCGGCACTGCCGCTGTTACTTGGGCCTCTGCTGCTTCATGTGTTTCAGCGTCCGCAGTGTTAATCTCAGTCTCGGAAAGGCTGGCGACCGTCTCTGCGTAAGCAACAGAAAACAGGCCGATGATCATAATAAGCATCAGCATGATAAAGCGTTTGTTATTCATTTTCCCTCTCTTCAGCTTACGAGGTTAGTTGACGGATTCGGATCGAGAGCAGACCCTATGCATATCACCGAAATCATTCGGCCCTTATGCAATTCACCCCGGAAAAATAAATCCCCCGCTCCTTGCAGATTCAGCTGTATTTCGTTTTTTTCCGCTTCAGTAGTGTCTGGTTCTCTCAATTGCCCATAGCGTATGCATATTTCGACAAATTTCGACAAACCTCATCGGATTCATTGATTATAGTAAACCATTTCGGATTATGCAAATGCATATATTGCCATTTTAACTGGCTCGTCTTGCAGAACCCTTGAAAAAACAGAGCAAAACGCCCCTCGAAATTTCTTAAAAAAATTTCTCAAGGGGCGTTTTGGCGTAGGCTCACAGACCTATTATATGGAAATAGCAACATTTGTATCTATTTCAGAAGAACCTTAAATTCCTGATCCTCTTCAACTACCTCCCAGTATTCCGCAAAGCTTTGGTAGTCATCTGCAATATTCTTTTTTGTAGCTTCATATTTGATGTAAACCATCAGGCTGTTGCTGAATTTTTGAGAAAACAGCACCTTTCGTTCATAACCCACATACCGTGCCCCGGATGCAGCCATCTTTCGGGCAAACTCATCGTAGGTGAGATTGGACTTGCTCTTGAAATCGATGAGATCGTAGGCAACATCATAGCGTTCTGTCTGGATGCTGTTAAGGAACTGAATCACCACCTCGATGGGGGCCGATTTCGCAGAATAGATCAGGGTTTCGTTACGTTTAAAAACGTCGCCCAGCTTGCTGTCCCCGGTTACCTCCCCAATGGGCTTCCCATCGATAAGGAACTGAACGCTTTGCACCTGCTCCAGCTCTGTAAGGGTATTCACAATGGAGGCGATGACCAACCCCTTGTCCTGGCGGTTCCAGACCGGATTGTCTATGAAAACCCTGTTCAGGTTGATATAGCAGACCTTCCCTTCAAAAGTGACGGACTCCACTCGTACCAGCTCATCCAGCGGGGATATAAGCTTCTTGTTTTTAGGTCCGGCCTTGATGGATTCCATAACACTTTCAATTAATTGGTTGTTATTGATGGAAACGGTGCGGTTCTCGGGGATCATCAGCCCTGTAAGGGGATCGATGAAGTAGATCTTCATCGGCAGTTTCATCACCTTCGGTATCGGCGAAATGCCATTGGTAAGCGTGGGAAAGCTGGTGCTTTCAATATTGGTGAAGCTGATGAGCACAAAAACGAAAACGGCCAGAGCCATCATCAGCTTGGGGTGGGATACCTTCATGAGAGAACACCTCCCGGGGATAACTCAGGAATCGGAAGATAGATATGGAATCGGGTGCCTTGGGGACTGCTGGTCACATCAATCATGCCTCCGTGCAGGTTGATGATTTGCTGGGATATGGACAGTCCCAACCCGGACCCTCCGGTGTTTCGGGCCCGGGCCTCGTCCACCCTATAGAACCGGTCAAAAATCAACGGGAGCTTTTCCGGCGGTATGCCAATGCCGGTATCCATTACTTCGATGACGGCCATATCCTTTTCCCGGGACAACTCAACGGTTACGGTTCCTCCATCGGGTGTAAATTTAATCCCATTGGCGATGATATTGATGAGGCACTGCTGGATACGTTCCTTGTCGAAATAAATCTGACATTCATCCTCTTCGACGAAGGTAAGGGAAATATTCTTTTGCTGTGCCAGGGGCCGAAGAAACGCCACCACATTCCGTATAAGCCAGTTCAGGTAGGTTAGGCTGTAATCCAGTTTCATGCCTTCCTTTTCGAGATCTACCAGATACAGAAGACTGTTAATGATATTGTTGAGCCGATCCACCTCGGTGTTGATGTCCACCAGGAATTCCTGATAGACCTCTTTTTTCGCTGTAGGGTTGTGCAACAGGGACTCACTGAGGATCTTGATGGAACTGAGAGGGGTTCTGAGTTCATGGGATACGTTGGATACAAACTGCCTGCGTTGATCCTCTGTCTGAGACAGGCGTATGATCATCTGATTGAAGGAGCTGGACAGCTTGGCCAATTCGTCATTTCCCTCTTCTTCAGCCCGAAGGTTTGTACGGCCCTGGGTGACACCCCGGACCACATCCGTTAACCGCTCAATGGGGGTTGATATGATGTCGGCGAAAAAGAAGCTGACAATACAGGTGAATATAATGGACAGGAGAGAAAGCAGGACGAATTTTCGCATAGTGTCCCGAACATCACCGAACATCTCCTCCAGAGAAGATACCACCAGCACGGAACCAATCAGACTCCCCTTGTCATGTATGGGAACCCCTACATAGACCACCCTGCCAACATCAAGAAACCGATACTGGTTCACCTCGCTGCTTCCCTGCAGCGCCGCTGCGACCTCCCGCACGGTTTTCAGATCCTGGCCCTGATATTCCTCGTAGGAATCCATCAGGACAGTTCCGTCGATATCCGTGACAATAACCCGGGATTTAAGCTCCAGGCTGAGATTCACCACTGTTTTCTCCAAGTACAGCCGGGTATGCTCTTTATCGATGGCATAGATGTTGGGCCCTACCCTGTTGGCGATGATGTTTCCCTGGGTCAACAAATGGACCTTCCTTTGCTGGAGGGCCGAATTGGTCAGGGACACCTGAATGAATGAGTTGATGAGCACCAATGTGATGACGATAAGCAGCAAATAGGTGGAAACAAGTTTCCACCTAATGCTGATAAAGTGCTTATTGATTCCTAAAATAGTAACCGACTCCCCATTTAGTCAAAATATACTCTGGCTGAGACGAATTTTTTTCAATCTTTTCACGCAGGCGGCGAATGTGAACGTCCACTGTCCGCACATCCCCGAAATACTCGTAGCCCCAGATGATCTCCAATAGCTCCTCCCGGGTGTATACCTTTCCCTTGTTGGCTGCCAGAAGAAGGAGCAGATCAAACTCCTTTGCGGTGAGGCTCAGGTCGCTCCCCGCTAAAAGTACTTTTCTCCCAAGGGTGTTGATGGAAAAATCATCAATCTTCATCGTGTTGCAGCTGGCGGAGCGATCCCCGATGTTCACCCGGCGGAGAATCGCCTTGATCCGGGCCTTGAGCTCCAGAACATTGAAAGGTTTTGTCAGGTAGTCGTCCGCCCCGTTCTCCAAGCCCTGAAGCTTGGTGGAATCCTCACCGTCCGCTGTAAGGATCAAGATGGGCACCATGGAGGTTTCCCGAAGCTTACGGCACACTTCAAGACCGTCCATTTTGGGGAGCATCAGGTCCAGCACGATAAGATCGTATACTCCGTTCACCGCCATCTGATAGGCCGTTTCTCCGTCCTCAGCCGTTTCCACAACGTATCCGTCCTGCTCCAGACTGAACCGAAGCCCTTTCAACAGTGCCTGTTCATCATCCACAACCAGAAGCCGATCTGCCATAGTTTCCTCCACCGTATTGTCTGAGTCCATTTTACCACAGTTTCCCTTATGCGAATATCAGCGTAAAATTCGTTTGTCTCCATCCCGCTGCGTGATGCGAAGGGCATCCATGTGCTCCAGTATCGGAATTGCATATTTCCGGCTGGTTCCGGCCAAATCCCGAAGATCTCCCACTGTAATGGCTCCGGTTTTATTCAGGTGATCCACAATCAGAGTCTTCAGTTTTTCATAGGATTCCCGATGATAATAAAGCCCTTCGGCAAATGAAACCAGGGTTCCCGTAGATATGAGATAATTGACGATTTCGCCGTCCACCGCCTTTTGTCCTGCGCCTTCAAAGGCTTCTTCCAAGGTAGGGGTGTTGTAACCGGCTTCCCTGAAGATGGCTTCAACCTTATCCATGGCCCGCTGGGTTTCCTCCGGCAGGGTTACCGAATAAGAGGCCAGGGCCAGATCCTTCTCCAGCACCTTAAGGATCCCCTCCTCTTCAAGCCTTTTGAGGAAGCTGTCGAAGAGTCTTGATTTTGCCTGCTTAAGAAGACGGCTTCGAACCTCTTCCTTGGGCATGCCGGGACGCAGGGGATACTTTTTATGCCAATTTTCAAGGACCGTGGCAATTTCAACCGCCAGATTGTCCATGAATTCCCGGTGAATCAGTACATCTTCTATCTTGAGGGCGATCCCCTGTTCCAGCAGCTTTTCAAGCTCCTGCTTGAAATTAAGGGCCTCCAAGCCGCTTCGAACCTGCAGCTCCTTGGCATCCGGGAGGGTGCCGCTGAGTTTGAGGAGGGTGGCCTCCAGAATCTGCCCCTCATCACCGGAAAGCTTCTGCTCCAGCTCTTTAAGTATTTCGTCTTTAAATCGCTTATGCTTGGCCGGATGAGGATCCAGCACCACGCCGCCGCCGATGGTTTCCAAAGGGGAATAGAAGCGCAGCACGAAACGGTCCATGTATCGGCAGGCCATGGGCTCCTCCAGACGCAGCTGTACCACCGCCGTATCTCCGGGCTCGATGGCATCCCTGTCCAATAACACCATGCGGCACAGCACCTCTTTGGTTCCGTGGTACAGGCGAAGCCGTGTCCAGTTGTCCATGGTTCGGTTCTCGTGAGGCAGTAGCTCAATCTGAGCGTCGATCATCCAGGTTTCCCGGAGGGAGCCCGGGGCCGCCAAAACATCGCCGCGATTTATATCGGTTTTTTTAAGGTTCGCCAGATTCAGGGCTACCCGTTGTCCGGCATAGGCCGTGTCCATATTTTCCCCATGGACCTGGATCTTCCGTATCCGGGTTTCCTGGCCGTTGGGATAGAGGATGGCATCCTGACCTTCCTTAATAACCCCTTCGGTAAGGGTACCGGTCACCACGGTGCCGAAGCCCGTTACGCTGAAAACCCTGTCCACAGGGAATCGGAAGGGCGCTGTGATGTTGCGTTCCTCTGTTTCCTGGGTCATATGGTCAATCAGCTCCGTGAGGGTATCCAGGCCGGCACGTGTCACCGCCGATACCGGCACGATGGGGGCGGTTGCCATAAAGGTGTCCTTCAGTGCGTCTCGGATTTCCTCCTGTACCAGCTCCAGCCATTCCGGCTCCACCAGATCGGATTTTGTCACAACCACGATTCCCTTTTGGATATGAAGCAGGGAAAGGATATCGAGGTGCTCCCGGGTTTGGGGCATTACCCCTTCATCCGCTGAAACGATCAGCAACACGATATCGATACCGCTGACACCGGCCAGCATATTCTTGATAAACCGCTCATGGCCGGGAACATCTACAATGCCGGCACGCCGCCCGCCGGGAAGGTCGAACCAGGCAAAGCCCAGATCAATGGTAATGCCCCGCTTTATCTCTTCTTTCAGTCGATCGGTCGCAATACCGGTAAGGGCCTTAATCAGGGTGGTTTTCCCGTGATCGATGTGCCCTGCGGTACCTATCACTACGTGTCCCATTCGGCCTCCTCAGCTCAGAACCGATCGGATGCTCTTCGCAACCAGATCCAGCTCGTCATCAAAAATAGTGCGGGGGTCAAACAGCAGCTTATCTTCCTGAACCCTGCATATAACCGGTATTTCAAGACCGCGAAGCCGAGTGACGGCTTCATTGGCCGAGATTGTCTCTGCGGTGACGGAAAGCAGCGTGGTGGACAATTTCTCCAAGGGCAGGGAGCCGCCCCCCACCTCGGATTCCCCATCAACCAGGTGAGATGCACCCGCATAGGGCTCTTTATCCAGAAGCCGCTTCAGCTTCCTCGCTTTTTTGGTGAGGTCCTCTTTATTGGCCGTCAGCATCCGCAGGGTAGGAATCTCCGCCAGGGCCAGTTCTTCATCAAGATATAGCTTCAGGGTGGATTCCAGCAGGGCTAGGGTCATCTTGTCCACCCGCAGGGCCCGGGTAAGCTGATTTTTTTTCATGGCGTCAATATAGCGTTTTTTGCCCAAGATAATACCCGCCTGAGGCCCGCCCAGCATCTTATCCCCGCTGAAGGTGACCACATCGGCGCCCCCCCGAAGGCTTTCGCTGACGGTGGGCTCCTTTGTCAGTCCGTATTTTGAAAGGTCCAGGAGGCTTCCGGAGCCCAGATCCTCCATAACAGGGACCTTCAGGTCGTTCCCCAGCTTAACCAGGTCCTCGATGCTGATTTCCTGAACAAATCCTAAAACCCTGAAATTGCTGGTATGCACCTTCAACAGAACCCCGGTCTGCTCGGTTACAGCATCCTTGTAATCCTTCAGATGGGTTTTGTTGGTGGTCCCCACCTCAATCATCTTGGCGCCACTGGCTTCCATTACCGATGGAATGCGGAAGCTTCCGCCGATTTCAACCAGCTGCCCCCGGGATATGACGGCTTCCTTGCCGGAGGCCAGGGTTGAAAGCGCCAGCATCACCGCTGCCGCATTGTTGTTCACCACCAGGGCCGCCTCCGCTCCGGTGAGCCGGCAGAGGATATCCTCCACATGGCTGTAGCGGGTGCCCCGTTTTCCGGTATCCAAATCGAACTCCAGATTGGAATAACGGCCTGAAATCTCCGACAGATGCTCCAGAATAGAGGGCGCCGCCAGGGATCGGCCCAGATTGGTGTGTATCACAACACCGGAGGCGTTGATCACCCGTTTCAGATGGTCGCCGAAAATCCGTTCCAGCCGCGTGGCAATCAACACAGCCAATTGATCCGGATCAATCACCACTGTTTCCGCAGCGTCATCATCCATGTTCTTGATACGGATCCGGAGGGCGTCCAGCTCCTCCCGCACGGCATCTACAACGGCACTGCGGGGAAATAAATCCTGCAGCATCAACACCTGCTCATTCACCAGCAATTCATCCACCTTTGGGATGCTGCTGTATAGTTTTTTCTTATTCAAAAGGGCTCCCCCCAATCATCAGTTTCACACCTATTATAGCACAGCCAAAAGGTTCTAAGCACCGCAAAAGCATAAAAGCCGCCCCTTTCGGAACGGCTTATTGCGTAAGTCTTTTGCCACGGATAACACGGATTGACACGGATAGATTATCTCATCCCATAGCAGCAGGAAAAATCGGCTTCCACTATATATTTTCATTTTAATAAGAATAATCCGATATTAAATCCGTGTGCATCCGTGTTATCCGTGGCCATTACTATCTTTATTCTATTGCACCTTCAGATAATGCTCCTGCTTTTCTTCCACTCTTCCCACCACGGCATAGGCTGTTTTCATTCCCTTGGCCAGACCTTCCATCAGGGCGTCCAGCCGCTCTTCCGGAAGGGCGATCAACAGGCCCCCGGAGGTTTGTGGATCCGCGAGAACATCCCTGAGATTTTCCGGCACCGCCGGATTCCACCATACGTCATTCCCCGCGAAGGCCGCGTTTCGGTAGGCTCCCGCCGGTATAATCCCCATACTGGCATAGTCCAGGGCCCCCGGAAGAATGGGCAGGGCGGCGGAATCGAGGACCATGGTCACGTCACTTCCCTTGGCCATTTCAAGCACATGGCCCAGGAGGCCGAAGCCGGTGATATCCGTACATGCATTGGGCCGCAGAGGGATCATCACCTCCGCTGCATAATCGTTCAGGGTTGACATGGAAACGTATGCGGCTTCGCTTTCCGTCTCCGTGACAAGCTCGGCCTTCATGGCCGTATTGAGTATCCCGGTTCCCAGTGGCTTTGTGAGCACCAGCACGTCACCGGGCTTTGCGCCGCAGTTGGCCAGTACCTGGTCAGGATGCACGGTTCCCATAACGGACAGCCCGTATTTGGGCTCGTTGTCCTCAACGGAATGGCCCCCAAGAAGCACCGCTCCGGCCTCCTTGATCTTATCCGCTCCCCCTCGGAGTATCTCTCCCAAGACAGAGGGATCCAGGCAATTGGGGAAGCATACGATATTCAGGGCCAATACGGGCTTTCCGCCCATGGCATATACATCGCTCAGTGAATTGGCGGCGGCCACCTGGCCGAACCGATAAGGATCATCCACCACCGGAGTGAAGAAATCCAGGGTCTGAATCACTGCCAGATCGTCGGTCAGTTTGTATACTGCCGCATCATCAGAGGTTTCCAGACCCACCAGTACATTGGGGTCGTAAAAAGTCGGTAGATTGCGCAGAACCAGCGCCAGGGTCTCCGGCCCGATCTTAGCGGCTCACCCGGCGCTCTGCGTCATTTGTGTCAGTTTGATATCCGATGCAGTCATGCCCTCACCTCCTCAAAACAGTTTAACACACAGAGGAGCACCCCGCATCACAGCTTTACATCATTTTTTATCTGCTCGAACTTTTTATCTCCGATCCCCGGTACGTTTTTCAGCTCCTCCAGGGTTTTAAATCCGCCCTGAGTTTTTCGGTAGTCCATGATCTTCTGAGCGGTCTTTTCCCCAATGCCATCCAACTGCATCAGCGCTTCTAAGGACCCGTTATTGATGCTTACAGGCAAGCCTGCGGGAGCCTTGGCCGGAGATCTGGATTTTGGAATTTCTGAAGCAATGCCGGAAGCCGCAGCCCCCTTTTCGTAGATAACAATCTGCTGACCATCCGTAATCTGCTCCGCAAGGTTAACGCTGACCATGTCTGCCTTCTCGGAAAAACCACCGGCCTGCTGAAGGGCGTCGTTAACTCTGCTTCCCTTGGTCAGACTGAATACTCCCGGTTTTTTCACGGCTCCGCATACATAAACCGTTACGGTTTCAGGTTCAACCGCTACGGCTGATGCTGTACTTACTGCCGGTTCCGGAGGACTTTCCTCTCCTTTTTCATGGGCCATCGGAAGCAATGTGCCCCGGGACTCTATCCAACCGGATACACCGTTATAACCCGCAATAAGCCCCAGAACCAGTAATGCCAGTACCCATTTGCGCTCAAGGAACGCCATCATGATCCGCCCTTCCCTAATCATACATATGATATCATTGTATATATCATATCCTATATATGCAAGTATATGTAATTTTTTATACATCTTTCATCTTCGACTAGGGGTCTTATGGCATTGCACTTTTTCATGGTCTTTCATACCTGAGGGGTTTCCTGTTATAATACTTCTGAGCATTAATACCCATCACTCAATAAATCCTGGAGAATAACCATGCACCCATTCAGAATATTCCTGTCTGCGATACTCAGTGCTTCAATCCTTGCCTCTCCCATTGCTTTTGCTGCTGCACCCACTCCTGAAACCATCATCGGAGCAGGTGCTGTTCTGATGGATCAGACCACCGGCCAGATGCTGTTCGATAAAAGCGGCAGTGTACCCATGTTTCCCGCCAGCACCACCAAGGTACTTACCGCACTGATTATCCTTGAAGATACCCCCCTTACCGACCTTGTGACCATCGACGCCCGAACCCCCTTTACCGATGGCAGCCGGATCTATCTGATTGAAGGAGAGCAGGTTACTGTTGAGCAGCTTCTTTATGCCATGCTGCTGCCCTCTGCCAACGATGCCGCCGTTGCCTTGGCCAAGTATCATTCCGGCACCCTAGAGGCCTTCAGTCAGGTGATGAACCAGCGGGCCAAATCTCTTGGGGCAACCCACAGCGTTTTTCAAAACCCCAGCGGCCTCCCGGATCCCAAGCATGTCACATCCGCCAGGGATCTGGCTCTTATCGCCGGTAAGGCCATGGAGAATCCAACCTTCCGTAAGATCGTAAGCACCACGGCCTACGACCTGCCACCCACCAACAAGCAGCCTGAAGTACGGCATCTCCACAACGGCAACCGGCTGCTCTTCGGTACCGGATGGCGCAACCGTATTGTGATCAACAATCAAAATCTTGATATTAAATGGGAGCTTGCCGACGGCATCAAAACCGGATATACCACCGCCGCCCGACAATGTATCATTTCCTCGGCATCCAGGGATGGCCGTCGTGTGATAGCCGTAATCCTAAAATCCGAAGGAAAGGATATCTACAAGGATGCACGGATCCTGCTACAGCACGGTCTTGATGATTATAAGAACGCTGTCGTTGTTAAGAAGGACCAGCCCTTGGGAGATATGTCCTTCGGCGATGACGACCTGCAGATCCCTGTCTATGCGGCAGAGGACAAATCCGCCACACTCCCTGCCAACACAGAACTTGGTGCAACGGAGCCCCGGCTGGTTCCTAAGGAGGCTTTGGCGCTGCCGATTGAAGACG
The DNA here is from genome assembly GCA_964649745.1 of uncultured Peptostreptococcaceae bacterium. Classification (GTDB taxonomy): domain Bacteria; phylum Bacillota; class Clostridia; order Peptostreptococcales; family Acidaminobacteraceae; genus CAZEHS01. Next base: position 177,921 of record CAZYQI010000001.1, read on the forward strand.
GCCAGATTGTCGGGTCCGCTGTGTATACCCTGCCGGATCAGTTGACCGTTACCGTTCCTGTAAAGGCCGCCTCCGATATGACGGACTCCATACTCCCCCAGGGTGTTTTCAATTTGTTTTCCGGAATGCTGCCTGTCTTCGGCTATGCCATTAAGGCTCTCGGCGCGGTCATTCTGCTCTTCTTCCTCTGGCGTTGCAGCGTCACCTGGAAACGCCTGCAAAAAAGAAAACGTCTGCAGCAGCTCAAAGGCCGTGCAGAACGTGAACGATCACTATGATCAGGAATGTGTCGGCTGTGTAAGCCGCTCTACAAAGCCCATATCGGAGGGTACGAAATCATAATCCATCAATTTATTCAGCGGCACCCACCGGGCAGCATCGTGCTCGTGGAGGGTGACAGTGCCTTCAACGATCCGGGCCCTGTAGCCGTTCAGATGAAGAACCGCCGTTTGCAGGGAAAAGGTATACTCCCCAAAGAAACCGGTTATCTCTATCTTCACGCCCATTTCTTCCTGAAGCTCCCGTATCAAACAGTCCTCCGGCGTTTCACCCGGCTCCATCTTCCCTCCGGGAAATTCCCATAACCCCGCCAGCTTATGGGTGCTTTCCTTCTGAGCAATCAAAACCTTGTCCTGATCCATAATGATGGCTGCCGTCACTTCGATCATATATACCCTCCCGTTATCCGAATTTTCGGAACACATCCCAATCTTACTAAATTTCGCTGTTCGTGTCGGATATCCTGCCTAATGAAAAACTTTCATGATTAAATGTCTGAATACTGCAAAGAAGGAGCACGCGCTTTTGCGTACTCCTTTTTTTAATTTCTCCTAAAAAACAAAAGGGTTATTTTTTAGCCGGATCTCCCACCTGTACAGGAAGGCTCTTGTCCATTTCCCACATGTACCATCCGCCATCGTAAAGCGTGATGTTTTCCCAGCCCTGCATATAAGCCATCAGCCAGGGAACGGTGGCACGCCAGCCGGTTCCGCAATAGAAGCTGTTTACGGTATCCTTGGTTATCCCCTGTTCTGCCCACATCTTCTCTACATCGGCAAATTTCTTGAAGGTTCCGTCCGCATTCAGGTACCCGTCTTCTTCGTTGCCGCCGTTCACGTCGTGGCCCCATACAGCACCCTTCGGCTCACCGGCGCCCTTGATATAGTCATAGCCGCTGGTTTCTCCAGTAAACTCTTTCCAGCTGCGGATACTGATCAGCTTGAAGTTTGCAGTCTTTTGGGCTTCCAGTACATCCTTGGGTGTTGCCAGTACATATTCCGGATGCTTTGGAATTTCAACACCGAAGTCCGTTACGGCAACCGGCAGGTTCTCCTTTGTTTCTGTAGCAATTCCGGCACCTTTCCAGGCTGTGAGACCGCCATCCAACAGGCGCACATCCTCCACCCCTGCCCAGAGAAGTGCAAATGCAACACGGGCTGCGCCGGAATCACCCGGCTGGTTACCGTACACGATAACGGTGCTGTCGCTGGTGATCCCCGCAGCCAGCAGGGTTTCCTTCACATGGTCAACGGGGCCCAGATTCCAGAAGTTAGCCTCTGTTTCAATATTATCCGTATTGAAGTGATAGGCACCGGGGATATGTCCTGCTTTGTAATCATCTGAGGTTGGGCCCCAAGATGCCTCCAGAACGATGAATTTGCTGTTGTCATAGGTTTCTGCGGCTCTGCCGTTGATAACCGCATCCACCCATTGGGGAGAAACCAGCAGCTGACCTTTAGGGGCCTTTGCCCAATCATTTGTATTGGTGGGTACTGCCTTTACTTCCGTAGACGGTGTCTGTTCCGGTGCCGGAGCCGTTTCCTGCTTGGGAGTGCTGCAGGCTGCGGAAAGGGCCATTACTGCAATCAGCAGAAATGACAATGCACTTTTCTTTCTTAACATGGTATTTCCTCTCTTTTCGATTAGTCTAGCGTTCTTTTGCCAGAGTTATTCTATCCCTCAGCCCCGGCTGTGTCCAATCAGAGTATTAAATAGTGAGCGTGCCAATATTCGAATTTTTAATACAGTTATCCCGTCATGTGCATCCAATACCGTGTACAATACATATGACAATCTATGAATACGTAACTACCGGAGGGTTTATGAATACAACAACACGTTTTCTGGTGGCGATCCAGGGGCTGATACTGTCCGGCGCCTGGATGCTTGAATACCTCAGTGGGCGATACATGGGAATCATGCGAAGTGTGCTTTACAGAAATCGATTGTGGGAATCCGTCTGGCCCATGGAAAGCATCACATTCATTGCAGCCTGTTTCCTGTTGCTGATTGCGGCAGGATCCGCGGGAATGACCCTCGCCCCGTTTATTAGACATCGGCATATCCGACCCGAGAGCTGGGCTTCGCCTCTTGTCCTGACGCTGATGGCTTCCGGCACTGCCGGATTCATACTGCTAAGGAGCACTGACAGCGTCAGAACCTACTATATCGTTATTCTGCTGCTGTTGTTGGCAACCGCAGTTCAGGGATTCCTGGCGCTGCGGTCCTTGGAACGCCGCTCAAAGGGCAGGTAACGAACGCTGCATTCCCCCAAAATAGAAATGAGCCGGCAGCGTTTGCCGGCTCATTTTATACTCATAAAATAACCATTACACCTTGAATACCGAGACATTCTCCTTCAGTGACTGTGCATTTGCCTTGGACTGACTGATCATTGTCATGATGTCGGCCGATTTGGCGTTTATGCTCATATTCCGGGTTGCAATCTCCGTGGTGCCTTCTGCCCCTTCATCTGCCGCTGTCGAAACGCCATTGATGGTTTGGATAACCGCTTCGATGGATGCAAGAAGTTGCTGCGAGGTTGCGCTGAAATCCGTTACCATGGTGTGTACGTAATTGGCATCGTCATTATATTTATCCGCCACTTCCAACAACATCTGATAATCCTTGTTTACATCCGTAGACATAAAGGCAAGCAAATTCTTGGCATTGCCTGCCAGATTGGTTACCGCACTGGACACATGCTCGGTAACATCCTGAATGCGTATTACCGTATCCTTGGATTGCTCTGCCAATTTGCGGATCTCGTCGGCTACAACGGAGAAGCCCTTTCCGGCTTCCCCAGCTCTGGCGGCCTCTATAGCGGCATTAAGAGCCAGCAGGTTTGTTTGGCTGGTAATTTGCATAATGGATTCTGAAAGAACATGGATCTCGTTCACAACAGCGGAATCTGCAATGGCCTTTTCCAGTGCGGAACGGGATTCACCGAATACCTTCAGAGCTCTGTCCTGAGTCATTTGGACATTTTCTTTTGTTTCCGTCGCACGGATTGTGATCTCGCTGGCTTTAACCGCACCGCTCTCGGATTTTTCGGCAATGAAGTGTACCGCTTCCCCCATCTCCTGAATGGTGGCCGCCATTTCCGTTGATGCAGCAGCGGTTTCTTCCATACTGGCCGCCAGCTCTTCCGTGGCCGCCGATACCCCCTCAATGTCCGAATTGAGAGTGATGAAATCCGTGTTTACCTTGCCTACAATATGTTCAATCCCGTCGGCCTCATTCTTTACGGTTCTTACCAACGTATTCATTGACTGCTGCATCTTGTCCATGGATACTGCCAACAGGCCGATTTCATCCCGCCGCTGGATCATTTTGGCATCCACAGCCGTAGAAAGGTCTCCCTGGGCGAACCTGGCAATGCTCTGTACCGCCTGTTCCAATCCCTTTGTGATATTGCCGGATATTATGATAACCAAGCCCAGGGCTGCCAGAAGGACAACCCCTACTGTGATGGCCAATTTTCTGGTGGTATCTGCAAAATCTTCTGCATTCTGCTCATCAACACTTTTTGACAGCTCCTGATTGTATATATTCAGGTTTCTTACCGCTGTCTGATAATCCTCCAGTGCCGATTTTCCCTGTTTATAGGCCGCGATCGCCTGATCCTTTTGTCCTGCAGCCATCAGCTCCGTTACCTGGCCGATTACCTGGCGCCAGGGTTCCAGCTGGGTCACAACACCTTCCATCAGCGTTTTTCCCTCGGGATCTGTAATCATGGTGTTCAACTGCTCCATATCCTTGTTAATCGTGGTCTTTCGCTTCTCGATATCTGCCAGAATCACACTGCTTTCCTCGGCATTTTCTGACAGGATCAGGGCATATAGGTTTGCACTGTTTGCCCGTGTTTGAGTCCGTAAATCCGCCGCCACCTCTGTCACCACCATGTTTTGTGAATACAGGGCGTCCAGCTCTTCGTGGGACTTCTTGAGATTGTTGTAACCCAAGAATGCAATAAACACCATAAACAGCATCATAAATCCAGATAACATCATAATCTTCGTTCTTACCTTAAATTGATTCAGCATATACCCCTCCAATTGTCGGATACACTCTCCGAGGCTACATAAACTAGCATGTGTCATTGTTACCCACTTCTACCCTATAAAATCGTTTCTTTTGGCAGTTCATGCACGTGAATACCGGTCAAAGCAAAAGACAGCGCTTTTCGGCACTGTCTTTTGCTTTGGCGGAGAGATAGGGATTCGAACCCTAGGAACCTTTCGGCTCAACAGATTTCGAGTCTGTCACCTTCGACCACTCGGACATCTCTCCATAATGGCTGACTTCACTATTATAGTGAATAGGCGCGGTTTATTCAAGAGAAAGGTTCATATATTTAGAATTCCTTCACCCAGAAGGCCATGGGATTCTGTTGGTCAACAGAAATCCCCGTCCTTTGAAGGGTGGGCCAGTTAAAATCCGTGACCATAGGAGTCTTTCGGTACCCCAGATGGATCCACTTCTCCCAGGGCTGAACATACCCTTCCGGCCACAGGGGATGATCCCTGTCTCGTTCAACCGCCAGAAAACAGGTGCCTGAATATCCCTTCCGTGCAGCTTCCAACTCCTGCTCGGCAAAAATCCGTGCAAACAGTCCTTGACCCCGATACTCCGGCACCAGAATGATCTCTCCAAAATACATGAAGTCTTGGGCCTCCAGGCTGCTTTGCGAAAAAAGCGTTTCAGCGTCCCGGGCAATCTCGTAGTCACTTATCAGTGGAATAGAGGTGGACACCCCAATGGCCCGTTCTCCATCCCAACCGATAATCAGGCATGCCTCCGGATGGTTGAAGAACCCATCCAGATAGGTCATCTCGTACTCCATGGTCCCGTCATAGAGATAAGGGAATTCCCTGAAATAATGGATGCGGAATGATGCTAGCATGCTTATCCGACTTTTGGCGTGGGGACCGTACAGGGATTCCAGTCGGATCATATGCTTTCCATCTCCTTCATGATGCGCCCCAGCATAGCCGCTCCGATAATTCCGGCATCATTGCCCATGGTCGCCAGTTCAAAACGCGCTGTGGGGAACCCCTTGGCGAAAAGATTATCTGAAACCTTGGTTTTAACCTGATCCAGGAGGAAATCCCCGGCATGGGCAACCCCTCCGCCCAGGGCGATTACCTCGGGATCCATCAGGTTGATGAGGTTGACGATACCCACGGCCAGATAGGTGGTCAACCGCTCCACCGCCTCCCCACCCAGGGGATCTGCTTTTTTTGCCGCTTCAAAAATCGTGTGGGCGTTCAACTGCCCCATAGCGAAGGCTTCGTGCAAGGATGAGTTCGGATGTTTCCCCTCTCTTACCTGTTTTTCTGCATATCGGATTAACCCGGTGGCCGAGGCAAAGGTTTCAAAACATCCATTTTTGCCGCAGTTGCAATCATAGAAGTTATCACCGATCACCATATGTCCCACTTCCGGCGCAAGACCATAAGAGCCTCGAAACAGCTTTCCATTAATGATAAAGCCGCCGCCGATTCCTGTGCCCAGGGTGAGCAGAAGACCGTTTTCAACCCCCTGAAGGGTACCGGCAGTATGCTCTGCCAGCCCCGCCAGATTGCCGTCATTGTCAATCCATACCTTAAGGCCTGTCATCTCCTCCATAAGCCGCTTAAGGGGTACATGGTCCCAACCGCTTCCCAGGTTGGCGGCTTTGTGAACGAAAGCCATATCCTTATCCACTAAACAGGGCACCCCTACGCCAACCGCTCCCGGTCTGGGCAAGCCCCGTTTCAGCGCCTCACCGACCAGTTCCTTACACATATCGCACATATCCGAAACAATGGCATCTCTTCCACGCTGGGTATCGGTTGCCCGTTTTATGGCGCAGATGATATTGCCTGCTTCATCAACAAGTCCGGCGGCGATATTGGTGCCGCCCAGATCGATTCCGATTGTCATTTTTCCTCCTAGAACCGTGATTCCAACTGAGTTCGCAGCTCTTCGTATCCTTTTTTACCCAAGAGCGCGAACATATTTTTTTTGTATGCTTCCACCCCCGGCTGATCAAAAGGATTTACACCCACCATATAGCCGCTGATGCCGCAGGCCTTCATGAAGAAATAGAGTAATTCTCCCAGTGTGTAAGGGTCCAGCTTCTCCAAATGCAGCACGCCGCAGGGAGTTCCCCCATCCACATGGGCCAGCAGGGTTCCTTCGAAGGCCTTTGTATTTACGTAATCCATGGTCTGCCCTGCGATGAAATTCAGTTGATCACGATCTTCAGGATCCGTTGGAATCACCAGGGGACATAAATCGGCATCAATTTTCAGAACCGTTTCAAAGAGCGTACGCTGCCCGTCTTGAATGTACTGCCCCATGGAATGCAGATCCGTTGAAAAATCCACCGCCGCGGGGAATATCCCCTTTCCTTCCTTGCCTTCACTCTCCCCATACAGCTGCTTCCACCATTCTGCCAGAAAATGAAGCCCCGGCTCATAGTTGACCATGATTTCAATAGTCTTTCCTCTTCTATAAAGGAGATTTCTTACGGCTGCATACTGATAGCAGGAATTTTCTGTGAGGCTCCCGTTGGCATAAAGCTTTTGCCCTTGTCGGGCGCCCTCCAAAAGAGCGTCGGTATCAATTCCCGCAGCAGCCAGGGGCAACAAACCCACCGGCGTCAGCACGGAATACCGCCCTCCGATATCATCCGGTATCACAAAGGTTTCGTACCCCTCCTGCTGGGCCAGCTCCCGCAGCGCCCCCCGCGATTTGTCCGTGGTGGCAATGATGCGGTCCTTTGCACCGGTTTTTCCGTAATTCCGTTCCATGAATTCCCGAAGCAGGCGGAACGCCAGAGCCGGCTCCGTGGTGGTACCCGACTTGGAGATGACGTTGACATAAACCGATTTCCCCTCCAGGAGCTCCATAAGCCGGGCCGTATAGCTGCTGCTTATCTGGTGCCCGATAAAGTATATCTCGGGAGCCTTGCGCTGTTCCTTTGAAATCGCGTTGTGAAACGGATGGCCCAAGGCTTCCAGTACTGCCCTGGCCCCAAGGTAGGAGCCGCCTATGCCTGCAACAACCAACACATCAGCATCTTCCCGAATCCGGGCCGCTGTTTTCTTTAGGCGTGCATATTCCTCCTGATCCATCCGTTCGGGCCAATCGAGCCAACCCAGGAACTCAGAACCGGCACCGTTTTTATTGTGAAGCTTCCCATGGGCAGCCATGATTTCATTTTCCATGCCTTTAATTTCCTGTTCATCAATACCCGTGTTTAGATACGCATATCTGATCTGTGACATATAACTCCTCCTTTTCCTTCCTAAATTATAATCCCGTGGACCCGCATCCGTCCATGCTTCCCAATAAACACCCGCAATATTCGGTATTATTCCCGAATTTCGTGTTTATTAATCAGCTGTTTACACAAAGCAGGGCGGCCTCACATGATTTTTGATCATGTTGAGATCGCCCCTGGTATCTGTTTCAAACTCGCTTTCAGCTACGGCTCTCCTCAGAGGCTTCGCTGTCCGCACTGAAGCCCTGCTTCAGCATGATGACGGATGTGTAGAGCACAACCGCCATAACAAGCCATTTAAGCATATCAATGGGTAAGGATTTTACAATGTACGCCGCAATCAGAACGCCTGCCGCACCGCATATGGATATGGCCAGGGATGCTTTGCGGTTGTAAGCCCCTTCCCGAATGAATTTGGCAGAGGCCACAGGCATCAGGAATGCACAGGAGCCCATCATGATGGGAAAAGCAACCTTGGGTGACATTCCCAAGAAATAAACCAGAGCCATACAGGGGGCGTATAACCCGATGCCGGCCGTCATCAGCACACCCAGCAGGAAATTACCGACAATGCCCCATACAAGGGTCATCCCCGTGAGCCCTATGGCATCGCCGCCAATGGGAAACCACTGCATTTTTCCCGCCAGCATGATGAAGGCCACAACAAAAAGTGACGTACCCATGGTTCTCTGTATGGCCTTGGTGTCAAGCCTGGCGATAATCCCTGCCCCGAACCAGGCCCCTGCAGTGGCGGATGCGATCATCGTCAGCAGGGTGATGGGCTCCACTTCAATGACCGTGATGAAGATCAGCGCCTCCAGAACCGTGGGTATGGTATTGGCAACATTCAGAGTGCCTGGAATGATTCTGTCCTTCACCTGCTTAAGGCTCTTATATAGAAACGTGGACGGAGCAAAGGAGCCAATTCCCAACGTATCTAAAAAGTTGACGAAAAATCCGATAATACCGGTGGTGACAAAGCTGGTTTCCTGCTCCCATTCGCTTTTCCTGCCCAGAATGTCCTTTCCGAGAAACCATGTGTGCCAGATGGTGAGCAGCCCTAATGCGCCTAATACGGGTGTGAATAATGACATAATTTCTCTCCCTTTTGAATGTATTTTTGATAAACTTGCAATTTTGACGCTTTTATTCCAGTGACACCGTTAATAATACCTTGCATTTCCCAACAACACCCTAAAACTATGAAGTTTTCAGCTCGTAAACTTTCATTATAGATATAGTATAACCAATTCAGCGCCCACATGTTACAAAAAGTTAAAAAAACGCCTTCCGTTTTTCGGAAAGCGTCACCTTGAAGAAAACCCCTCTGTACTACGCAACTTTGAACTCCGGTTGGAGAAAATAACGAACAGGTCTTCCGCAGAAATTCAAACTCACTTCGTTCAGACAGTGAATTTCTAACGGCTACAGCCCTTGTTCTATTTTCTTACCAACCTCCGTTAGGCTGCTCCGCACAGAGGGTTTTCCTTCTGATATTCTTTTTCATCAGTCTGAATTGATGAAGACCGATGAAAGCAGATGCATTTTTAGAAGTAGGCGGCTTATTGGATATGCCCCACCAGGTTTCGCGCCCATACCCCCTGCCGTACCCGGTAAAGGCCGATAAGGGATTTCACCAGCTCTTCCACCGAAACCAGCAACACCACAATGTATATCGGCAGCTTCAGGACCAGTGCTCCCACGAATGCCAGGGGAACCCCTATAAGATACACGCAGCACATCTCAAGCACAAAGGAGAATGTTGTATCTCCTCCCCCCCGAAAAACGCCGATAATCAGGATCGTACTGACCATTTTCATTAAATACGTCAGGGCGTTTACAAACAGGATACAGGCCGCCGCCCATCGTATGGCCGGCGAAACGTTGAACATCCAGGTGGCCGGTATGGCAATAATCGCCATGATAAGGGCAATCCCCGCACTCAGAAGGATACCCAGACGAATAAATCGCCCGGCATAGAGCTTGGCCTCTTCGATACGGTTAGCTCCCAGCTCGTTGCCTATCATCACCGAACAGGCGCTTCCAAGTCCAAATGAAAAAATAAAGAACAGCCTTTCCACCGTACCGGCGATCTGCACGGCGGCATAGGCATCCGTTCCGCTGCGGGCGTAGGCCACAGCATAGAGGGTCATTCCCACAGCCCAGAAGCCTTCGTTTAACACAACCGGAAATGCCGTGCGCAGAATGGGCTTGATAAAATCCATATTCAGCTCCAGCAAATCCTTTATGGGGCTCCGCAACGCATGATCTCGGGTATAAATGACGCTTACGATGACAGTCAGCTCCACCACCCTGGCGATAACCGTGGCAATGGCTGCTCCGGCAACACCCATGGCCGGAAATCCCATCACTCCAAAGATCAGTAGGTAGTTAAGGCCCGTATTGCACGCAAGGGAGATGGCGCTGGCAATCATGGGCAGTCTTGCTTCCCCCACACTTCGCGAAGCGATGGCAAAAGCAAAGGAAATAGCCATGACCAGGTAACCCCAGGAGCTTATTTTAAGGTATATGGCCCCTTCCCGTATCACATCCGCATCGGTGGTAAAGATGCTCATCAGTTGAACAGGAAAGCACAGAGCACCCAGGAAGAAGGGCAGCGTGATGAGACAGCCCCCCAGAAGGCTGAAGCCCATGGTTCTATGAATGCTCTTAACGTCCTGTTTCCCCCAAAATTGCGAAATATAGATGGATATACCGCTGTTGATGCCGAAAAGGAACAACACCAAAAGGAAATAGATCTGATTGGCAAGACCCACTGCGGATATGCTGCGTTCCCCCAGGGCTCCTATCATCACGGTGTCTACCATATTGAGCGAGGATGAGATGAGGTTTTGCATGGCAATGGGCAGCGCAATGGCCATCATCTGTATAAAAAATTTTTTGTCTTTGAATAGTGACTTCAGCAACGCCTTTCACCACCTGTTTTTGTTCAATTCTTTTCACATAGATTGAGTATAGCATAATTTTTTTTAATCACACTTACATATCACGGATATTCTCTGTTTATCGTCCACCTTTGAATTGCCCATTTCCACGCCTCCACAGACCACGGACGGAGCAATGTCATAAGAACAGCCCCCTTGCGGGGGCTGTAGGCGTTCAATAATCCGATTCAATATAGGACCGTATCACCGAGGGCCTTGCCCCTTCATGGAATACGCCTGCGCGGACTAACCGATTGATAATTCCTTCATCTGCTGTATGAAAGACAGCCCGTTGGTAATCGTCGGCAACGATTTCAATAAGCTTACCGTTGAGATACCGGGCAGGGGTTTCGATATAATAAGCCTGAACATTCTTATACTGAATCCATTCCAATATCTTTACCGTTTCCCGGTCTTTCAGGGCATAGTGCCGGTCTGCCTGATTGCGGTGCCTCCGTGAGGCCTCCGGGTTCCTGAATTCCTCATCCTTGCTCTGTATCCGTTCTCTCTTGGCCAGCACATTATAGTACTGATAATTGAACAGACCTTCCTCAAAGGATACAATCGCTCCGCCGACGGGCTTGATCTCAAGCTCAAGAAGCGCTTGGTACTGGGCCTCCAGATATGCACTTTTGTCCAGATCACCGGCCTCCAGACTGTCAATAAGCCGGTTCCTGCCCTTAATGAAATGGTTCAGTACCTCTTGTGTCGGGTGCTTGGTCTTTCCCTTATTCCCGGTCATAAGGTATCCCATTTCCATAGTATGCGGAAGTTGGTACCGCCTTGAAACAAATTTCCGGCTCCTCTACACCCAGGTTTATAAGCGTTTCTGTTATCAGCTCCGCTGCCTTGTCTTGAACAGCCTTACCACGATCAAACCACAAAACCTCAATAAACGGTGCGGTGGCAACCGGCAGGCCGTTGTAAAAAGAAACCGTACTCATACAATCGAAGGTAAAATAATCCGGTGGGCAGTCAAGCACCGCCGCCAGCTTTTCCGGCAAGCCGGAGGAGGCCATCGCCACCTGATCCGGTGCGATTCCTCTGAACGTCAGTTGAGGCATATAATCTCCTTTATTCCCGTATCTTCACCGGATTGAATTTAATGTAGTCTGAGGATACCATCCGATATTCTATGCCATTCTTCAGGCCTTCAAACACAGAGTCGAATTGATTATGCACGTGACCATACAAGACCAGCTCCACACCGTATTCCTCGAACAGCTCTGTAAAGCCGGAATTTTCCTGCTTCAGACTGCAGGGAGGGTAATGGATCATTCCAATGATCCGCTTTCCTGTTTTTTTCCCTTCTTCCAGGGACAGCCGCAGGCGGATAAGCTCCCGTAGATAAATTTTCTGATCGTGGGTTTCGTCAAACCCTTGCTCTCCTGGGGAAAGCCAGCCCCTGGTGCCGCTTATGACATAATCCTCATAGGAAAACGCATTATTCTGCAGAAAATGCAGCTCTGGATAAACGCTGCTCATCTTCTTAAGCGTTACCCACCAGTAATCATGGTTCCCACGTAATACGACCTTAATACCGGGAAGAGCGCAAAGCCATTTCAGATCCGTTTCGGCCTCCGCCAGATGAAGAGCCCAGGAAATATCCCCGGGAATAAGCACCAGATCATGATCCTTGATCTGATCCACCCAGTTTTCCTGAATCTGACCGGCGTGATCCGCCCAATTCAAACCAAAAATATCCATCGGCTTGTTTGATGCGAAGCTCAGATGCAGATCTGCAATTGCATAAATTCCCATAACTCACCACCCAACCCTGAACGGTTTCAATTAACCCCGGTTAAAAATATGATACCCGGGTATCGTTTTCTTGATGTCTTCCAGAAGCTCTTCCAGTTCGTCTGTTTGGGCGGAGTGCCAAAGTTCTTCAAACCGCCGTTGGAACTCGCTGGCCAGTTCTTCCTCTCCCGAAAGACTAAGGATTGTGATATTACTGGTGATATCCGCCACCAGATTGGACCGTTCCTCGAACATCAGTTGGGCATTGATGATCTCGTTTCGTATCTCGCACATCTCCTCATCCAGCCGGGATGCCGCTTCTGCTGTTGTTCTCAGCTGTGTTCGCACATTTTCCGGAATATTGGTCTGATACTTATAGTTCAGCGAATGTTCAATGGTTGCCCAGAAGTTCATCGCTAGGGTTCGAATTTGAATTTCAGCCAGAATATCTTTTTCTCCGAAAGCCGTCTGAACCGCATAGCGGATAATCATGTGGTAGCTGCGGTATCCGCTTTCCTTGATGTTTTCAATATAATCCTTCTCATAAACGATCTTGAGATCCTTGCCGTCACGGGAACGGATCAATTCCACCACTTTATAGATATCGTCCTTGAATTGGCACATGATGCGGATTCCCGCGATATCCTCCATGAGGTCCTCGATCTCATCTTCGTTGATCTCTCTGCGTTTGGCCTTTTCAAGAATACTGGAAATTTTCTTAACACGGCCCGTTACAAATTCAATTGGAGAATAATCGTTAAGTTCCCTGTATTCATTCCGTATGGACTTGAATTTCACCTTCAATTCCTCGACGGCCTGCTCATAGGGAATCAGCATGCTTTTCCATTCTCTAATCCGCTTCATAACATGACCTCCTTAATTGAAACGCCTTCAATATTGTAAAACCAACCCCATTTTCAGTCAAGTTCTATTTAAGCCATTGTCTGACGGCACTGCCCCCCAACCGGTTTGCCCGGTCACCCTGATGGGCGTCCAGCTCTTCAAGGCGTTGCTCAATACAATCCGAAAGCTTCCACCAGCTCATCCCCCAGTTACAAAACAGCGTTTCCGCTTCAGGGGCACGCCCTATAAGTCTTTGAAACACACTGTGTTCCGAGGAAGCACGCAGAAACTGAACCACCCGGTTCACATACTGTTCCGGGCTGATCATGGCAATGTCACCACGCTGAAAAGCTTCACCGAGGGCGGTGTTCCTTAGAATATAAAGGCCATGCAGCTTGATCTGCTCCACCCGAAGGGCCGACAGCACCGCTGCCCCTTCCAGGGCATCGGCATCCGTATCCCCGGGCAGGTTGAGGATCATATGAGCGCACACCTCAAAGCCCGCCTCATGGGTTATCAGCACTGCATCGATGAATTCCGCCAGCCCGTGGCCGCGGTTCAAGTGTTCCAGGGTGTGGTAATTCACCGTCTGAAGGCCATATTCCATGGTCACATGCCACTGCCTGCGGGCTGAAGATTCCTGAATGATCCCAAGATGCTCCCGGGAGACGCAGTCCGGCCGCGTCGAAATGCTGATCCCAAGAATCGGCAGCTCCTCCAAGGCCTTCATTACCTCTCGGAAGGCTTCCGGCGCCATATAGGTGTTGCTGAAATTTTGAAGATACGCAATAAAACCTTTGGCGTTGTATTTCTTACCTATGTATTCCGCAGTGGTGGTGAACTGTTCCGCAATTGAAACCGAGTCCGCCTGGCATTCGAAGCCGGCCCCCTCTTCTCCGCAGTATGCACACCCCCCTTGGGATATGTGTCCGTCACGGTTAGGACATGTTACCGGCAGGTTGATGGGGATTTTGTACACCTTCATTCCGAAGCGTTCAGCCATTGCTTCCGAGTACCGGTTATATCGGGATTGGGTCTTCATTTGTTGCTCCTGTCATATGGCGTAGCACTTTTATTGTATCATAAAACCAATCAGCGTGTTTTAAACGTTACTACCACAACCTCCGGTCGGTTAAAGGTCCTTATGGGTATAATGCTGTTGCCGAGCCCCCTGCTTACAACCATTGTTGTCGGGCCTTTTTCATAAACCCCTTCCGTGTACTTCGGCGGAAATTCCTGATCCGGGACCAGGATGGCGCCTATTACAGGCAACCGGATCTGTCCCCCATGGGCATGACCTGAAAACACAAGATCCATGGCTTTATCGGAATAGAGCTCCAACAGCTCCGGTCGGTGGGACAGCAGGATTCGGAAATTGGTGTCCTCGGGGTTTGCCATGGCTGTAAGAGCCTCATCAAACATGGCTATGCTCTCTCCGGCGGTATCTGTACGCCAAAATTTTCGGTCCAGAACGCCGTATAGGGTGATGAATTCTCCCTCCTTGGCCAGCAGGACTCCCCGGTTGTCTAAAACAACCGCCCCGGCAGCTTCTAAGAGAACCGCCAGTTCCGGGTACACGCCGGACCACGCCTCGTGATTCCCCGGCACGTAATAAACCGGAGCAATGGCAACCGCTCCGTTTATAAACTCCATGGCAATTCCGATGTCTGTCCGCCGTCGGTCGATCAAATCACCCGTTACTACGATAATATCCGGCTTCGCCTCTTTGAGCCTGCTCAACAGGCCGCTTTGCCCGGCACCGAACCGTTTGTTGTGAAGATCCGATATATGGGCAATCCGATATCCGTTGAAGGCGGTTGGAATTTTGGTGTTCTTAATCGTTGTCTGTGTCACCATAATACTGTTGTTTTGCCATAGCAGATAGCCGGCCAGCGCGATGAATGCTACCGCTATGCGTAAAGTGATAGGTAACGCTGGATATTTTGAAATCACAGTGCCTCCTGAAGCATATGTTTTTCACCGGTCTTCTAAGCGTTCTTTTTCCTACAAATACACACCCATTATACCACGGCAGGCGCGAAAAACCGCCTGATCAGGCAATCATAAGCCTTTCAGGCGGTTCAAGTTTTGCTCTTTCGCTATCCGGCATCCTTGTTGTCTGCATTTTCTACACTGACGATATGCCAGTGTACCTTTTCAAGGCCTCTTGATTTAAGTCTCAGGATCATGTTCTGCTGATTGGTGGATTCCTGAGATTCTCCCATAACGACAGAGGTTATCTTGTTTTTCAACACGTATTCCTTCAGTGTCCCTTCGATATCCGACGACCGGAATACGGAAAGCTCTGCACCGAAATCCCTGGCGGCATCGAACAGATATTCAAGTGCGTCGGATTCCTTCATCTGCCCGAAGTACCTCCAATTTTCCTTGAATACATGCACCACATGCAGCTCGTCCACCGCTGACCGTCTCAGGGAGTTTCCCTCCTCGATAAGCCTGCGGCAGGATTTTTGCTGCGTCACGCACACCATTATGCGTTTTTTGTTCCTCATTGCGACTCCTTCCGCCCTCTGCAGGTGTGATGTGCTATAATAAGCACACTGAATCAATCACAGGAGGACTTTATGCAGCACTATACACGCGTTATAAGGCGAACGGGCACCTATTTCACCCGTGCATTTATTAAAAAGAAACATCATGAAGATAAGATACGCGAGGTATCACGGGATACCGTAAAAAAGCATTTCCTCGACGGAAATGCTGAAATCACTGTTTATTTTGAAGAGAGTGATAAGGAAATCGAGCTCTCACAATTTTCAGATCCTGAATCGATCAGAAAATATCTTGGGGACGACTTTCTCGGGTATTAATCCACCAGATATTGCTGAACGGACTCCGGAATCGCGCTGTTACACGTGTATGTCACAGTAAAGTCTATTCCGAAGTTTTTGGAAATTTCATCAAACCGGCTCATCACATGGGGCAGTGCCTCTTCCGGCATGTTCATTACTTTGTTCAGACCATCGATATAGACATCCCGTATATCGAAGTTGTTGGAAATCACACCACATACAAAACCGACAAATTCATCATGGGTTCGGATCGGGTATTCGTCCATACTGATGAACCGCATATCGTGCTTCAGTTGGTAGATATGCTTCTTGTCGTCGTCGATGAATACCACGTTACCGGTCGTGTTGCTCAAGCGCTCATTGGCCATGTCGATGATGCGCTTAGTCTTACCCGTACCTTCTTTGCTCGCGATTAACTTCACCATGGGCATCTCCTCCTTGTGGGCCCCGCAATGGGGGACTGAGTATTTACCACTGATAGAGTAATTCTACATCACCTTCGGAAATCCTCTAATTAAATATTAAAGAATCCTGTATTCTTGATTCCCCTTCGAAACCCCTTCTAATCAGGGGTTTCCATGTATTTTTGGCGCAACTGTCCGCAGGCGGCCTGTATGGAATCTCCCAGTTCCCTGCGCACAGTAACAGAAATCCCTCCCCTCTTCAGCGCTTTTGAAAACCGTTCCACTGTCATATTCTGAGACGCTTCAAAATCCCGTTCCCGTATGGTGTTGGCCGGAATCAGGTTCACATGGCAATTAAGCCCTTTCAAGAGGGAAATGAGGCTGTCGGCCTGCTCCAGTGTGTCGTTCACACCCCGTAAAAGCGCATACTCAAAGGTGATCCGCCTGCCTGTTTCTTCAAAATAGTCCATGCTGGCCTGAATAAGTTTTGCTATGGGATACGTGCGGTTCACCGGTACCAGACGGTCCCGGAGGGTATTGTCCGCCGCGTGAAGGGATACGGCCAGGGTTATCTGAAGATGATGGCCTGCCAGCTCCTTCATTTTAGGCACAATGCCGCAGGTGGAAAGCGTGATATGCCGGTGGCTGATCTGCAGCCCGGAGGGATGCTTCACCAGCTCCAGGAACCGCAGCACGGCATCCAAATTGTCCAAGGGTTCGCCGCTGCCCATCAGCACCACATGGGTCACCGGCATACCGCGGTCCCGGGCAGCACAGAAAATTTGGGTTAAGATTTCCCCCGCCGTCAGATTGCGGATCAAGCCCCCCTGCGTTGACGCACAGAACCAGCAGCCCATGCGACAGCCCACCTGAGTGGAAACACACACGCTGTGTCCATGCTGATAAAGCATGGATACGGTTTCTATTACCTGCCCATCCCGGAGTCGGATCAGATATTTCCGGGTGTCATCCTTGGGATCCTTCAGCGTTTCCACAACCGTCCCGGCTTCCAGATCGTAGTCCGCCATCAGGCCTTCACGGAGTCCCTTGGGAAGGTTTCCCATGGCATCCCAGTCTTGCACACCCTTCTGCACCCATTCAAAGACCTGCTTCCCCCTGAATTTAGGTTGTCCCGCCTTTACCAGGGCGGCCTCCAGCTCTTCTATCGTCAAGTCCCTTATCAAGGATTTCATCGGTTCCATCTCGCATTCCTTTCCATAATATAATCAATATCCTTTGTCGATATCCACCCGGTTAATCAGCTCTTGACGCTCAGCATAGCGTTTCAGATTCCCCAAGATGATTTCAAAGCGTCGGTCATTTCGTTTTTCAGACATCCAGCAGTTATGCGGCGTAATGTGCAGGCGCTTGATATCCCAAAGGGGATTATCCGGACTTAAGGGTTCCTGTTCGAACACGTCCAGAGCCACACCCAGGAACCGTCCTGCATTCAGTTGCTCCAACAGGGCATTCTCATCGATAACCGCACCCCTGGAAACGTTGATCAGAACAGCCGTTTCCTTCATTTTTTTCATAAGGTTCCTGCTAATGAGCCGTGTGGTGCCAGGGGTGGACGGAACAGCCACTACCAGTACATCGAACCGCTGGATCCATCGGTCCAGCATACCGATTGGAAAACACTCATCGAAGGAATGAACCATTTTTCCGGACGTATTGAAGCCCACCAGGGAAACCCCGAAGCCCTTCAAACGCTTTGCCGCCTCCTGGGCGATGGTGCCTGTACCAATGAAACCAATGCGCTTTCCGTAAAGCTCCAGCACATCTGTTGTAAGCTGCCAGCTGTGCTTTGTCTGGTTCTCGTGAAAAAACTTGCTCTGCTTATAGATCTCCAATATCTTGGATACGATCCATTCCCCTATGGGAACGGAGTATCCCCCTCGATTGTTTGTAATGATGAGTTTGGCATCCCTTGCCTTCTCAAGGGGAAGCTGGTCGATTCCGATGCTGGAAAGCTGTATCCATCGCAGCTGGGGCATCTTGCCGATATCCAGGGTTTTGAAGGGAGAATAGCACACCAACACTTCCGCATCCTCTGTTTCAGGCGTTAGGGTTAGGGTCCGTTCAGAACACACTATAATGTCATATCCCAGAGCGCGAATCTGCTCCATTCTCTCCTCTCCATAATCGTATGTGAAAAGGGCTTTTATCATCACTGCCTCCAAAATATCTTTCCCGAAAAAAAGCGGAACCTGCGCACCTCCGTGCAGCAAGCTCCCCTGTTGTCAGATAAGTTCCTTCTCATAATCGTCGATACAGCTGCTGAGCACATCGGCCAACCCGACAAATTCACAACCGAAATACCAGTGGTTGTCTTTCATTTCTTTGCGGATGATCTTCACAACAGAGTAAAAGAACTTTTCGTCATCAATGGTGATCTTGCAATTGAAATAGAAATCCAACGGCATATCCGTTTTGCTGCTGAACCCGATGCCCGTCTTTGAAATATTGGTTACCTCGATGGTTTCGTTGACTGCGTCCATCTTCACATAGTCCTGTTTGTAAAGGTCTTCGACCTTCAGGATGATATCCACGGGAAGTCTTTTGGTCCGTCTTTTTTCGCTCATGATTTCACCTCTTAACCTTGTAATAGATTGAGTATAACATATCCTGTCCGTCAGAGGGCCGGCTTGGCGATGAATTCAACGGTCAATCCGGCAGACGTTTACGTATGTCCATGATTTTTTCAAGGTTCCTGAAGAAGATATCCACCAGCCTGGGCTCGAACATGATATCCCTCATCCTGCGGATTTCTTCATAGACATCCTCATCGGACCATGCTTCCTTGTAGACCCGCTTATGGCTCAGTGCGTCGTATACATCCGCAAGACAGGTGATCCGGCTCATAATATGGATTTCTTCCCGTTTTTTACCTACGGGATAACCGGATCCGTCCCAGCGTTCGTGATGCTCCAGCGCCACCCGGGCAGCGGTTTTCATAATGTCACGCTTGGACTGCTTAAGAATTTCATATCCGATGGTGGTATGGGTTTTTACCATCTCGAATTCTTCCGGCGTCAGCCTGCCGGGCTTGGTGAGAATGGTATCCGGAATACCGATTTTGCCAATGTCATGCATCGGCGATGCCATTCGCAACAGATCGGCCTCCTCCTCGGACAGCCCGTATTCCTTGGCCAGAATATAGGAATATTCAGCCACACGGCTTACATGGTTGGCTGTTTCCTTAGACCGGAACTCCACGATTTCGCCCAGGGTGTAGAGCACCTCTTTTTGCGTATCGATGATCTCGCGGTTCAGATAGATATTGTCGATGGCCACTGAAATATTGCTGTTAAGAATTTGAAACAACGCGCGATCCGGCTCAGTAAAGGATGCCGGTGTTTCAAAATAAATGAAATTCTTCAGCCCTTCCTCAACCTGAAATATGCTGAGGTATTGGTTGCCGTTGAAAGCATGCCCCTCGTTGTCCGCTGTATGGTGCATCAGATTGCGGAATGCCTCTGAGGACAGCTTGCTAACTGCCAGCTCAACGTCGGAGCGGAAGGCTCCTTTCCGGGTGAGTATCCTGAATTTCTGGTCCCGCTGCATGGCAGCGAATCCGTTAATGGGAACCACGCCGGCCCCAGGCTCTAATTGAAGGAGGTTTTCGTACGTATCCATGGCAATACTCATGAACTCCTCCAGTTTTTTCACCTGGAACATTTTTCTGGACTGATTCAGGATCTCTTCCAGACCCAGCCGGTTGTGTTCAATGGTCCTCATGTCGATATACGCCCGCAGGGACGCAATGATGGAGGTATACAGCTTTTGGACAGTAAGCTCCGTTTTTGATTTGTAATCGTTGATATCATAATTCCTTATCACATCATCCTCGGGAGCCTGACCCGGCTGCCCAGTTCGAAGGATAATGCGGACAAAAGGATTTTTGATAGTCTCTCTTATTTTTTTTACGACTTCAAGCCCTGAGTTCTCTGTTTCCATGACAACGTCAAGCAGAATCACCGCAATATCCGGTTGCTCTTCCATGACTCGGATTGTTTCTGGGCCTGAATACGTGCTGATAAGCTCTACACCGCGATCCTCAAAGGAGAACTTGCGTAGAACCATGCGGGTCATGGTATGAACTTCGTCTTCATCATCGGCGATGATGATCTTCCATGGTTTTTTATGGACAGGTGCCTCAGCCATGGGAAATTGAACCTCCCCAAGTGTATGAGGCTCGTCGTCCCCTGAAAAGAGGGGTTCGTAATCCAGATTGAATCCCATGATGCTACCCCCAGCGATACGCGCGGTTTTTATGTATATAACCCGATTTGATTATTTGTAAACATGTTTGTGTCAAAAGATGTCTGTCTCACCCTATGCTGATTAGCGATTCCTCTTCATTGATCATACGGATAAATTCTCTTACAATGGGGCCGTCAAACTGCGAGCCCGCAAAACAGTCCAGCTCCATCAGCGCCTCTGCACGGCTTCGGGGGTCTCTGTATTTCCGGCTGCTGATCATCGCATCATAGGCATCCACCACTGCAAGGGCCCGGGATATTACAGGAATCGACTCTCCGGATAACCCCTGCGGATATCCGCTGCCGTCCATCCATTCGTGGTGACAGAGGATGTATTCAGCAATATTGGAGAGTTCCGGGGTTGTAGACGCAATACGGTAGCCAACTTCCGGGTGTTTTCTCATGATTCCCCACTCCTCATCCGTAAGCGGAGCCGCTTTGTTGAGAATCATATCCGGCACAGCGATTTTCCCTATATCGTGCAAAAGGGCCAAAAGCTCCAGATCATCCATCTGCGACGCAGTGAAACCCAGCCTTTTTCCCAGCCGCATCGAAAGATCCTTTAGACGTTCGGAATGCTCTCCCATTTCGCAGGTTCGCTCATGAAGGGTTTTTTTCAACGACGTAATAATGGAGCTTTTCAGGCTCTTGCTCTCCACCAGTTTGTTCTTATACATGCGGTCATCCGCCACTTTAAAGGTGGTACGAATATCTTCCTCGGTGCTATTCTTCGTTGCAACACCCACTGCTATGCTGACATTCAGCGGTTCGTAGATCATGCCTTTAGATTTTTCACGGATTCGCGATGCCAACTCCAGGGCCGATTCTTCGGAGGTGCGCGGCAGGATGATGGCGAACTCATCTCCGCCGATTCTGGCGGTAATGTCGTCTGTACGGCAGGCGCCCTTCAGAATATAGGCGGCGGCCTTGATCAGACGATCCCCTGCCTCATGACCGAAGGCATCGTTCATCAGTTTAAGACCGTTCACGTCACCGACAATGATGCTAAGCGGCAGTTGACGACCTGTATCAAGCCGTTTAAGCTCTTCTTCAAAGTAGGCTCGGTTATAAAGGCCCGTGAGGCTGTCGTGAAAACTCATATAGCGGATTTCTTCTTCAATGACCTTTCGGTTGGTGATATCCAGTCCCGTGCAAACAACGAAATCTCCGCTGCTGGTATCGCCGGTCAATTTGGAAAGAACCATCTGGATGGTTCGGACATCTCCGCACCGCGTCAGCATTCGGCTTTCGAATTCGACTGCGGTCTTATCGGTCAGGACTCTCTCAAAATACTGGCGAAACTTATCTCTTTCTCCTTCATTGTCCATCAGTACCCAGAACGGACTCTGATGGGCTTCTTCCACTGTCCAGCCTGTCATATCCACACAGGCCCGGTTGAAGCGAACCGCGTGTCCCGATCGGGAAAGGACAACGATCAAGCTTCCCACGGTTTCTAGTATCGTACTGGAAAAATTCCGTTCCTCTGCCAGCTGCTTGTCGATCATTTTTCGATGGGTGATATCCCGGAGGGTAAGAATGGTTCCCTCCACGCTGCGATCCTCATTATGGATCGGGGTTCCGTAGGCTTCCACCCACACACATCCACCCTGAGCCTGACGGAGCCTGAATTCAAATTTCCCGGTCAGCCTGGTTTCAATAATATCCTTCATCCTGTTCTGCACATAGGAAATGTCCTCGCTGTGTATCAGGGAGGTAAGAAGGGTCCCCAGCAGTTTGGCGCCGTTTGTTTTCAGTACCCGGCTTATGGCGGAGGATATATAGGTGCATCGCAGGTCGAGATCGGTCTTAATCAGAACGTCTTCAATGTTCTCCGTAATGCTCCGCAGCTCCATTTCGTTCTTTATCAGGGCCTTCTGGGATCGTTCCAGTTCAACCTCTGAGTTTAAACGATCCAACAGCTGGCGGATTTGTCCGGGAAGATACGTGGGCAAAGTGGGGTCCTTCACCAGATAGTCCATGGCCCCTTTTTTTAAATAGCTGACCGCCCGT
Organism: uncultured Peptostreptococcaceae bacterium; assembly: GCA_964649745.1. Taxonomy (GTDB): domain Bacteria; phylum Bacillota; class Clostridia; order Peptostreptococcales; family Acidaminobacteraceae; genus CAZEHS01. The sequence continues at coordinate 200,493 of CAZYQI010000001.1, forward strand.
TTATAATCCGGTTCTTTTGAAACCACCACATAGGGGAATTTTCGCCCGGGGTGCTTCTGTCGGAGTCTTGTGGCGAAGAACACGCCTTTACGATAAAGGAATTCTTCGTTCACAACACCGATGAGCCCTGTATTGTCCCCCCAATAGGCCAGCGCATTGTCCAGCTCGTTAAACTGATGCACCTCAAGACCCGCCTTTTGGAACGCATCAAAGAAAGACCCTCCTAGTGCAGGGTCTGATTCGAGCAGTAAGATACCATCGTAAGGAGCCAGATGGTCCTGTTCGGGCGAATCGCAATACAGATCGAACTTCATACCGATTCCTTCCAGGCTGATCATGTAACGACTACTGGGATATCATCACTTGTATTAATTCTACCTGAACCTTGAAAACCCTTCACAAAAATAAAAAAATGTTTTCCGGCAGGGTCAGCTGATGATTCCCGCCAATGCCCGAAGACCCATAGAATAGCTCTCCGAACCGAAGCCGGCAATAATTCCTGCCGCCGCTGCAGCGGTAACGGAATGGGCCCGGAAGGGCTCTCGGCCATGAATGTTGGAAAGGTGAACCTCAACCACCGGCAGCCCGACAGCCTTGAGAGCGTCCAGCAGTGCAATGCTTGTATGGGTATAGGCCGCAGGGTTGATCAGAATGCCGTCAAAAGCATCCTCGGCAGATTGTATCCAGTCAATGAGAACCCCTTCATGGTTGGACTGCCTTATATCCAGCTTAACTGAAAGCTCTTCGGCCAGACGTTGCAGCTCTTCACAAAGGCTCTCATACGTTTTTTGTCCATAAACCTCCGGTTCACGACGTCCCAGCATGTTGAGGTTGGGCCCGTTCACCACCAGTATGCGCTTAAGTTTGTTTGTTGTATTTGAGATTGTCATCAGCTCCTCCAAGGCCTGCTCCGCAGGGCCATCATTCATAACCGTATAGTCCGACACCCGCCTGTAAACAGGCTCCCGTTCCTCCGCAAGGGTATAAATCCGTTCCGGCCGAAGGGCCAAAAGAGGACGCTGGCTCATATCCGCTGACTCCAATATCTGCTTCGGGCTTCTTAAAATCCGGACAATTACCCCATTTCCACGGAGACGGCTGATATTTCCGGGGTCCAGCACTGCGCCCCCTCCCGTTGAAATGACGGAGGGTACCGGTTTGGAACATAGCTCCTCCAGTACAGAGGACTCCACCGCCCGAAAACCTGCTTCTCCCTGATCGGCAAAAATCTCCTCCACCGAATGCCCGGTGCGTCGGATGATTTCTTGATCCAGGTCAAAAAACGGGCGTCCAATGGCGGCGGCAAGGCTTTTCCCTAAGATTGTCTTTCCGCAGCCGGTCAGACCTACCAGGGCAATATGGATCCGGGCCCTCAATTGCTTGTCCCCTTGCGGTAGCTTCCGAGAAACTTAAAGTACGTACACTGGGGCTTCACAGCCTCTATGGCCCGTTGAACGTCCGCATTCATGATGCTGCCTTCGGCATCCAGGAAGATGAAGTATTCCCATGGGCGGTCCGGCACCGGCCGGCTTTCGATCCGCAACAGGTTCACCGATTCCTCTGCAAAGCAGCCCAGTATGCTGTGAAGCGCACCGGCAGTGTGGCGGGTCGTTAGTACCATACTGCTGGTATCGGCATCGTCACACACCTCCGGCACGGCACTGAGGATAAAAAAACGGGTGGTATTGACCGTGCTGTTCTGAATGGCCGGCTTCAAGATATCAAGACCATAAAGCGCCGCTGCCTGTTCGCTGCCGATGGCACCATAAAGCGGGTTCCGCTCTTCTGCCACATGCCTTACGCTGAAGGCGGTGTTCTTCATGGGGATAAGTCTGGCGGATTTCAACCCTCCCAGATACGCGCTGCACTGCTCAAGCCCCTGGGGATGGGAATAGATTTCCGTCAGAGCCTCTGCATCCGCCCCAGGCAGACCGATAAGATGATGCACCACGGACAGACATATTTCACCGGTAATGCAGATGTCGTTTTCGCGGATCAGGTCATACACTTCTTTGATGGCACCAGTGGTGGTGTTCTCCACCGGCAGCACCCCATAAGCCACCTCTCCCTGTACAACGGCGTCGCACACCGCGGAAAAGCCCGGGTAGTTGCGGTATGACACCGCCGGTTCGCCAAAATAGCTGAACAGGGCGCTTTCGCTGAAGGCGCCCGGTATTCCCGCATAACCCGCGGTTATGGGCCCACCGGCACTGGACCTTACAGGGGCGAAGGCGCTTCTTCCGCTTTCCTGAAGGGAGCGGCTGGCTTCCAGAATCGTTCGGACAATGCGGAGGACCCGGTCGCGGTATGCCGGGTTGGCCACATTGGCTCCGATTCGCTGAAGGATCGCCTGTTCCCGGCCCGGATCCCGGGTTTTCCGTCCCTCCGACTCCTTGATGACTCCCACCTGCTCCGCAATTGCCATACGTCGGTTAAGCAGTTCTGTGATCGCATCATCTATGGTGTCTATTTCATTTCTATATTCAATGAGTGTCTTCATTTCCAAGCCTCCTGCATCTGAATCTGATGATCCAGCATGGCTTCCAGAAGGGCCATTGCCGTCACCGCCTCCACCACAGGGCATGCCCGGGGCACAATACAGGGATCATGACGTCCCTGTATCTCCAGTACCGTTTCAACACCCGCCTTGAGATCCACGGTTCCCTGAGGAACCGAAATGCTGGGTGTTGGCCGAAAGGTGACGCGGAACCGTATGGGCATTCCGTTGCTGATACCGCCGTTTATACCGCCGCTGTTGTTGGTTTCAGAGCTTACCGTGCCCTCCTGTACCGTCCACGGATCGTTGGCCTCGGAACCTCTCATGGCTCCAAGAGCCGTGCCCGCACCGAATTCCAATGCCTTGACTCCGGGTATGGAGAAAATCAGATGGGACAGGGTGCTTTCAATGGAATGGAAGAACGGCTCCCCCCACCCGGCCGGAACGCCTGCCGCCATAAGCTCAATCTGTCCTCCGACGGAATCCCCTGCCCCCCGCAGCTCCTGCAGCATGTGGGCAGCCTGTGTCTGTGCCTTTTCTGAAAGGAAGGGCACAGGCCGGTCTTTAAGGCCGCCCTCCGCTATCATCCGAATTTCCCTGTCCGATAGGATGTCCGGCTCATCGGTGATCGGACCCATTCGGCTGATCCGGGCTCCGATGGATACCCCCAGGGGGCGGAGAAGCTGCGCTGCCAGGGCACCGGCGAATACCACCGGAGCCGTGAGCCGGCCGGAAAAATGGCCTCCTCCCCGGAAATCCTGATGTCCTCCGTACTTTATCCCAGCCGCGTAATCCGCGTGGGATGGCCGGGGGGCAGCCGATATATCCTGATAATCCCTGCTTTTTGTATCGGTATTTGGGAAAAACACAGTCAGTGGCGCACCGGTGAGCCTTTCTCCGTAAATGCCGCTGAGAATCCGGTATTCGTCCGATTCCACCCGAGGGGTGGCATGAATGCCCGTTCCGGGCTTTCTGCGGTCCAGTTCACGACGTATGTCTTCAAAGTCCGGCCGAAATCCTGCCGGAAGATGGTGAACCGTTATTCCGATTCCCGCTCCGTGAGATTCTCCGAAAAGCGAGTAAATGACCTGTCTTCCCCAACTGCTACTCAACGATAACCCCTCCCAATGCTTTAAAATCATCAAAGAAATGCGGATATGACTTTCTCACGGCCTCGCTGCCCTCAATAATGACCGGGCCGTCGGCTTTAATGGCTGCCACTGCCAGGCTCATGACGATTCGATGATCATTCCACCCTTCCACCGTACCGCCGGTAAGACGCTCCACACCGTTGATCACAAGACCGTCGGGGGTTTCCTGAATATTGGCCCCCAGCTTGTTAAGCTCGGTGCAGATGGCATTCAGCCGGTCGGATTCCTTGATGCGTACCCGAGCCGCATTGATGATGCGGGTTTCCCCCTTGCTCAGGGCGGCCAGGGTGGCCGCAATGGGCACCAAATCCGGGCACTGGGAGGCGTCGATCAGGGTTCCGTGGGTTTTGGAGGGCATCACCTTAAGATTTCCGGCTTCCCATCGGATGTCCGCACCCATGGCGGCGGCAATTTCAAGAATACGTCGGTCTCCCTGACAGGTGTTTGCCTCCAGATCCGTCAGCAAAAGTCCGTTGCCCAGAATCCCCGCCGCTATCCAGAAGGCCGCCTGAGAGTAATCCCCCTCAACCCGGTAACCGGTGGGCTGATAATGTTGTTTCCCAGGGATTCGGAAACGGTCCGGCGATACGGTTTCAACCGTCACGCCGAAGCGCTGAAGCATCTGGATGGTCAACTCCACATAGTCTCGGGATTCCAGGCTGGAGCTCAGAACGATTTCGGAATCCCCCTCCAATAACGGCAGCACATACATCAGACCGGTTACGAACTGGGAGCTTATATTTCCCGGCATAGTGAAGGTTCCCGGCTTCAGGCGGCCCTCCGACATAAGAGGCAGGTGTCCTTCGTAATGGTAGCGGATGCCCTGTTCCTTGAAAATATCAATGTAAGGGTACAGCGGCCGCGTGGCCAGTTTTCCCTCTCCGCAAAATACCACCGGGCCCTCCGTGAGGCCTGCGAAAGGGATCATGAATCTCAGGGTTGAGCCTGATTCCCTGCACTGCAGAGGTATATGGGGTGTTTCCAGCTTTTCGCGGCCCAGGACCATCAGAGAATCCTGCCGCCGGGCGTATTGAACGCCGAAATCCGATATGGCGTCACAGGTGGCTTCAATATCCTCGGAAAAAACCAGGTTTTCAATGATGCTTTCACCTTCCGCCAGGGCAGCCGCCAACACGGCTCTGTGGCTCAGACTTTTAGACGGCGGTATGGATACAGTGCCGCTGAGAACGGCCGATTGCACGATTCTTGTCATAATGTGCTCCCTTTTACGTATTCTGCAGAAGCATACCGATGTATGCCTGTGGTGTCGTTCGTTAACGTGTGAGGAAGGAGGCGACGGCCTCCTGGGGAACATCATACAGGAAGCTTTCACCGGGGCTTTTCATCAAGGCCAGGGTGATGCCGCTGCTGCTTCTTTTCTTGTCACGGTTCAGCCATCGGGTCAGCTCTTCCACGGGAACCCCCGATTCAACCGGAAGTCCTGTCCTTTTCAGAAGCTGCCTTAAGTCGGCGGAGGACCCTGCACGGGTTAGCCCCGCCGCCTCCGAACAGTCGGTAATCCAAACCATTCCCATGGCAACCGCTTCACCGTGAGTCCAACGGTTGAAGTCTCCGAAGGCCTCAAGAGCATGGCCGATGGTATGTCCGAAGTTCAAAAGCTTCCTTATTCCCATTTCCTTCTCATCTGCTTCAACAAGCCCTTTCTTGACCGTCAGGGCTCTCGTTATCATTTCATGGACCGCATCCGATTCCCTGGGGATGCCGTTCTTTTCCAGCATACGGTAAAGAATTTCATCACCGATACATCCGGCCTTCACCACCTCGGCCATCCCATCCTTCAGTATCCTGTCGGGAAGAGTTTGAAGAAAACCGGGATCGATCCAGACCTCCTGGGGATGGTAGAAGGTCCCCACCAGGTTCTTTCCTTCCGGCAGGTTCACCGCCACTTTTCCGCCGATGCTGCTGTCCACCTGGGAAAGCAGAGTGGTGGGCATCTGTATGAAGGGAATTCCCCGCATATAAGTAGCGGCCGCGTAGCCCGTAATATCTCCGATTACGCCCCCACCCAGGGCCAGAACCAAATCATTCCGTGTAAGCCCGGCTTCCAGCCAGCTTCGGTAAAGCCCCATAAGATTCTCATGGGATTTCGAGGCTTCTCCGGGGGCCAGCAGGGTGATATCGCATCGGGTCCCTTGCAGTTGCTGCCGGATGGCGTCGCCGTGGAGCGCCCACACGGTGGTGTCGGACACGATGGCCAGGCGCCGGGTATCCAATTGGCCTAGCCGGGCTTTCAGACGGAAACGAAGCTCTTTTTCGATTGTGATGGGGTAACTGGCCGAAGCCAGATGGATTGTAAGGGGCATGGTATCAGTCCTGTTCTATGAATATCTCGCAAAGCCCGGCTTCTGTAATGAGGGATGCGGCACGGGTGCGCTCCGCTCTGGTGGCAAAGCTCAGGATCAGAGCGCCGGGAATGGTTTCCCTGGCGTGATCCAAAGCCATATCCTTTATATTGATCTGCTGCTTTGCCAACAACCCGGTCACCGCCGCCAAGGTGCCGGGACGGTCCTCCAGATCCACGATAAGGGGATACAGGGAATCGTCCTCTCCGGGGCGACTGGAAACGAGACGTGAACGGATCCGTTGGATTCTGCTTAGATTATATCTGATTTCTTCGCTTTTTTCTTCTGCCAACTGCGTTTTGAAATCCTTAAGTTCCGCAATCATCATATCGATGCAGGCGTTCACCTGATTTCGGTTTTGTGTGAAGATGTCCAGCCACAGACCGGGATCTCCCATGGCGATCCGGGTGGTATCCCGGAAGCCGCCTCCGGCGTATTTAAGGAATTCCTCCGGCATGCTCCTGGCAAAGGCACTGACCAGTACACAGGCTGTAAGATGAGGCAGATGGCTGAGTCTGGCGGCCAGGGCATCGTGCTCACAGGCGGTTGTTACCACAGGTATCGCCCCCAGCAAACGCACCAGTGCGTCCAGCTTGCCCAGGTGTTCCCTTCTGCAGTCGGTTTCCGGAGTCAGGAAATAGTATGCGTTCTCGAAAAGGACGGCGGAGGCACTGCCAAACCCGGACCGGTCGGAACCGGCCATGGGGTGTCCCCCAATGAACGACGTTCCTTTCGGCAGGACCGATGCCGCCACGGCGTGAACGGTTTCTTTCACGCTGCCCACATCACTGACCAGGGTATCCTCTCCGATCAACCCCTTGAGATTGTTCAGCACAGCCTCCGTATGACGGAGAGGAACCGCCAGAATCAGCAGATCCACTACCGGAGCCCCCTCCGGTGCCTGTTCCGACACGGTATCGAACAGCCCTGAAGCTTCTGCCAGCATCCGGGTATGGGGATCCGGATCAATTCCGAGGATTGTTCCGGCATAGCCCTTCTTTCTCAGGGCTTTCACCACAGAGCCCCCCACCAGGCCCAGTCCTGTAACCCCTATGCGTTTAAAAAAAACCTCCTCTCCCGAAGAATTGTCAGATGGCTGCATGAGCACTCGCCACACTTTCTTCGGTGGGAATCATCGCGCAGGCGATGTGAATCCGCTCAACATTCCGCATCAATGTATGAAATTTGTGGGGCTTCAGTGACTGCGGCCCGTCGGAAAGGGCCTTGTCCGGTTCATGGTGCACTTCCACCATCAGGCCGTCTGCGCCGGCGGCAACCGCGGCCCTGGATATGGGTTCCACCATCTCCCAACGGCCGGTGGCATGACTGGGATCGATGATGATGGGCAAATGACTGAGCTCCTTGACGGCACATATCACCGCAAGATCCAGGGTGTTCCGGGTGTAATTCTCGAAAGTGCGTATCCCCCGTTCGCAAAGGATTACATTGGGATTGCCCGATGCCATGATGTACTCTGCCGACATGAGGAAATCCTCGATGGTTGAAGCCATCCCCCGCTTCAGCAGCACCGGTTTATGGGTGGTACCCGCTTTTTTCAGAAGTGAAAAATTCTGCATGTTCCGGGCCCCGATCTGGAGCACATCGGTGTAGGACTCCACCAGATCGAAATCCTCGGTGGACATTACCTCGGTGCACACGGTCATGTCATTGTCATCCGCGGCCTCCCTCAAAAGCCGGAGACCGGTCTCTCCCATGCCCTGAAAACTGTAGGGGGATGTTCTGGGCTTGAACGCCCCGCCCCGTAGGATCTGCGCTCCACTGGCCTTAACTGCCTTCGCAATGATATGGATCTGCTCTTCGCTCTCCACGGAGCAGGGTCCGGCAAATACAGTAAGATTCCCGCCTCCAATGACGTGCTTGCCCACCCGGATAAGGCTGTCCTGATGATGAAAGGCTCTGCTGGCTTGCTTGTACGGAACCTGTATCTTCACGATCTTCTCGATATGAGGGCTTCCGGAAAGAGCGGACTCCTCCAACTTAGCCGTATCACCGACAATTCCCAAAATACTTTGGGTGGTTCCCTTGGTTACCTTTACCTTGTAGCCCATATGCTCGATCCGATCTATGATCTTTTTACGCTCCTCGGGTGTGGTTCCCGGTTTCAATACGATTACCATGGTTGATTCCTCCTGTTGTTATGAATGTTTTTATTTTTCTTTTATTGTACTTTTTTACATCATAAGCATAAAAGCCATCGTCACTCAACGAACCACCTCCCTTGAGAAAATAAAAAAGACACTTCTCTAATTGCTTAAAGAAATGTCCTGCTGCACCCTTTTGGTTTTCAGTTGGAATGACTCTTTAAGTGGTTGCTCCCCTATGAATTTTTTGGTATGCGAAAAAGCCGGCGCTATAAAAGAAAAAGCTCCAGCTAAAGTAACCAAAATATTCATTTGTTGTTTTAGGCATTGTCAACAACGGGTTCATAGGGAACATCCTGTCTTGGGCCTCTGGGGCCCGGGTTTTAACTAAGTGTAACTGTTGAACGTCATCCTGTCAACACAGGGGTGATTATTTTTATACGTTAGGCAACTGTGACATAATGGTTGCTAAACTATTTGTGTAGCTCTTCAAATTCCTTAATCAGTAAATTCCGATACTGGACAACGGACTCATCATCCAACCGGTTCCACAGCTCTTGGGCCAGCAGGGCCTGTTCGATCAGCATCTCGATACCGTGAATCACAGGATGGCCGGATTCTTCCGCATCCCGGATCAAACGGGTTTTATGGGGCTTATAGACGATATCGCAGACAACCGCCTCCGGTTTGAGATCACTTATCTGCACCGGGGTCTCTTCGATGCAGGGCTCCATGCCCACAGAGGTGGCGTTAATGATCAGGTCAAAATCACAAAAACTGGCACAGGACTCAATCGCCATGATGTTAACGTCCCGTGTCTCGAGATTTTTCAGAGCCATGGCCAGATCCCGCGCCTTCTCCGGCGATCGGTTCCATATGCCCAAATCCCTTATGCCCCCCCGGATCAGTGATCCGCAGATCCCCTTTGCCGCTCCGCCGGCACCCAAAACAAGGACCCTGCAGCTCTCCAGACCTGCCATATGGCGTCTCAGCACCGCCAGCAGACCCGGTCCGTCGGTATTGTGGCCCCGCCATTGTCCGTTTTCACAGACAATGGTATTCACAGCCCCAAGAGCCCTGGCTTCCGGGTCGATGCTGTCCAGATAGGGCAGGATATCGGTCTTATACGGAATGGTGATGTTGATTCCTCCGATGTTCAGTGCCTTGAGCCCGGCAAAGACTGTTTCCAGAGAGGGTTCTTCCACTCCGAAGGCCAGATAAACCCCTGGAATTCCACTGGTTTCAAACACCCGGTTATGGATCCATGGGGATCGGGAGCCTGAAACCGGATTGCCCAACAACCCGTAAAGCCTGGTTGTACTGTCGATCATGGTTGCCTCCTTCTAAAGAAAACAGGCCTGTGGGCCTGTTTAGCTATCTTGCGGTCTGTTCTTTTTCAAAGCGACGGAACTCCTCCGGTGTGGTGCGCATATCGATCCGCACACCCCAGGTAAGGATCTGCTCATGCTCTGTCAGCACATATGCCTGCTTTGTCGTCGCAGCTATGTCCTTCACATATTTCAATTGATCCGCCACAATCGGTTCAGGATAATATTCTTCTTCCTGATTATCGTATCTTCCCCAGGTGTAGACCTCCCCAATATCTGTTAGGGCCAGCACAAACTGCCCCTTAGCCACAATCTTGGTTACATTGGTGAGCTTGGTGATCTCCTTGGGGAAGAGCACCTCTGTTACCCCTATCGTCCCCAGCTGTCCATAAAGATTGGAGCCCCAGCCCATCAGTTTGCCACCCTCTGTAAGGGCAACGGTGAAGTCTTTTCCGGCAGCTACCTGCTTAATTCCCTTGATATTCAGGGTGGTGGGCTCAATCATTCGGCCTTTGAAGCCCGAGCCTACCTGTCCTTTTGTATTATCACCCCAGGCAGTGACGGATCCGTCGTAATGAACACAGGCCATGTGGGTGTCGCCCAGCGAGATGTTCTTCACATTGCTCAGGTTCTTGACACGCCGCGGAAGCTCCTGGTACAACGGTTTTTCTTCGCCCAACTGACCACAGTCATTGGTGCCCCAAGTCAGTACCGCCCCTGTCATCAACACGGCGGCGCTGTAATCTCTTCCGGCAGCCAGCTGTTTAACCCGTTCCAAACCCCATAATTTCTGCGGGGTTCGCACGTTAAGCCGGTTGCCCAGGCCCAATTGACCATAGTCATTACTGCCCACGCTGGCCACCTTGCCCTGATAATCCTTGGACAACACATGGGTATCGCCGCAGCATATATTCTCCACGTTCTCATAGCCGGATATGAAGCTCACTTCGTCCAGATCGGACTGAGTGCCGTTGCCTAATTGCCCAAAGGTATTGCTGCCGACGCCGGCCACCTTCCCGCTGTTGTAGACAACCATCAGGAAATCGGAGCCTGCCTTGATTTCCTTGATGCCCCCCACCTCTGTAACGTCAAACTCTACGGCGGTCCACTGGGACCAGTTCTCGTTCCGATCCATTACCCGCAGAGACACCTTTTGCTTGCCGGACTCCGAATAAATCCCCTTCTTGTTAGTCCATTCTTCCTCTCGAATTTCACCACCCTCCACCACTGAACCGACACTGGTCCATTCGATGACGGTGGTCGTGGCGATTCCCTGCTGCGGATGCATGGAAATGGCGGCCTTCGGTTCGACCTCGCTCTGCTTGAATTTGAGAAAGCTCAAATAAAGCTTGTCTCCATCCTTCTTGGAGGAACCGCCAGCTTCGTCAATGAAGGGCTGGCAATCAATGTTCCCGATATTGCCGACCACAAGGAATTTTTCGTCCGGGCTTATGGCATAACGTTTCCACTTGATAGGATAGCCCGGCTCCATGTACCGCTGAAGCTGATTTATAGTGTCTATACGATTAATATTGTCCTTTTTGAAGCCCAGCATGGCCATTCTAATGGCCTTGTAATCCTCCATGATATCCGGCATTTCAACCGGGGGAGCTTCTTTTTTTCCAAGGACTGCATAGGCAACGCTGCCAACTATGAACAAACCGGCTATTCCGATAATTTCAATCATGATGTTCACCTTCGTATTCTGGTATGGATGGAATTTTACCGGATAGACAGCTGTTCTGCAAGTACCTTTTATTTAAAAATTTCTGTTAGCGCCACATCAGCGGCCACAAGCGTACGCTCGATATCATCAGCCGTATGGGAAGCGGACAGGAAGAACCCTTCAAACTGCGCCGGGGGAATAAGGACTCCCTGCTCCAGCATCTTTCGGAAGAACTCACCATATTTCATAGTATCACAACGGCTCACGTCATCATAGCACCGGATGGGGCCTTTTGTGAAAAACGGGCAGACCATCCCTTTGAAGCGCACAATCTCCATTGGCAGTCCCAGTCGTTCAACAATGGTCTTTAACCCTTCCTCCAGACGTATTGCCATGCCCTCCATCCGGGTGTATGCCTCCGGATGGGCTTTAAGATACCGGAGCGTTACCAGGCCCATATGCATGGCCAAGGGATTCCCGGAAAGCGTGCCGGCCTGATAGGCAGGCCCCAAAGGTGCCACTTGATGCATGATCTCCCGTTTGCCCCCGTACGCACCTACAGGAAGTCCGCCTCCGATGATTTTTCCGAAGCAGGCCATGTCCGGATCGATTCCGTAAATCTCCCGGGCACCGCCATAAGCCATGCGAAAACCGGTGATCACCTCATCGAATATAAGCACCGCCCCGGATTTCGCCGTTACCTCCCGAAGGGTCTGCAGGAATTCCGGCGTTGCCGCCACAACCCCCATATTGCCTGCCACCGGTTCAACGATAACCGCAGCAATCTCTGACCCGCACTGGTCAAATAGGGTGCGGATCTGGTCGCAGTCGTTGTACCGTCCCACCAGGGTATCCTGAATAACCCCCGCCGGAACACCGGCAGAGGTGGGCTTGCCATAGGTGAGGGTGCCCGAGCCGGACTTCACCAGCAGTGCGTCGCTGTGTCCGTGGTAACAGCCTTCAAATTTAACGATTTTATCCCGCCCGGTAAAGGCGCGGGCAATACGCAAAGCGCTCATGGACGCTTCAGTTCCAGAGCTTACCATGCGAAGCAGCTCCACTGAGGGGTAGGCTGCGATAATCTCTTCTGCCATCTCCACCTCAATGGCGGAGGGTACCCCGTAGCTGGTTCCCCGTTTTATTACGTCCATAAGGCCCTCGTTAAGCAGCTCCGGGCTATGTCCAAGGATCATGGGGCCCCAGGATCCGATATAGTCGATATAGGTGTTGCCGTCCACGTCGGTGATCCGGCTTCCATGGGCGGATTGTATGAAAACGGGGTCCATTCCCACGGATTTGAAGGCCCTTACCGGGCTGTTCACGCCGCCGGGAAGCACTTCCTGTGCCCGGGCGAACCATTTGTCGGATTCTGTTCGTTTCATATCAGCCCCTCCATTTCTTTACCAGCTCTTTTGCAAAATAGGTGATGATAAGATCCGCTCCAGCCCTCTTTATACCCAGCAAGGTCTCCTCTATAACCGATTCGTTGGCGATACCTGAAGATACCGCCATTTTCAGCATGGCATATTCTCCGCTTACGTTATAGGCTACCACCGGTACCCGAACCTCCTGCTTCACCGCATGAATCACATCCATGTACGCCATGGCCGGTTTCACCATCACCATGTCCGCCCCTTCGGCGATATCCAGCAGGGTTTCCCGTACGGCTTCCCGACCATTGGCAGGGTCCATCTGATAGGTTTTTCGATCGCCGGATGCCGGAGCCGAATTGGCCGCGGCACGAAACGGTCCGTAATACGCGGATGCGAACTTGGCCGAGTAGGCCATGATGGGGATCTGACTGTAACCGGCTGCATCCAGGGCGCGGCGCATGGATCCGATGCGCCCGTCCATCATGTCGGAGGGGGCAACCATGTCTGCCCCGGCCTCGCAGTGGCTGACCGCTACCTTGTTCAGCAGCTCCAGGGAAGGATCGTTTAGGATTTCGCCACAGCTGCTGAGGACACCGCAGTGGCCATGGCTGGTGTATGCACACAGACAAATATCGGTAATCACATACATATCGGGCAGGGCTGCCTTCACAGCGCGGACGGCCTTCTGAACAATTCCGTCCTGCGCCCAGGCCCCGCTCCCCTCTGGGTTCTTCTTGTCCGGAACACCAAAAATAAGAATCTGGTAGATTCCCAGGGCATAAATCTCTTTAGCCTCTTCCACCAACTCATCCACGGAAAGATGAAACACATCCGGCAGCGCGGGGATTTCCGAGCGCACCCCTGTTCCTTCCACCGCAAACAACGGGTATATGAAATTTTCCGGCAGCAGATGGGTTTCCCTCACCATTTTTCGAACCACCGGATTCGCTCTGAGTCTTCTGGGTCTGTGTATCAAGGTGTGCATGTTTTTTCCTCCGTGAGAATTTTAACGGCTGCGGCAACCAGTCCCGGTATGGTGTGGGGGCTGGCCTCCTTATTCACTGTAAGCCCCAGCTCCCGCATGGTTTCAGATGTGACCGGCCCTATGGAAATCATTTTTGTGTTTTTCATGGCCTCCAACACCTCCGCCCCTGCCATCCTCACAAAATGGCGCACTGTGGATGAGCTGGCAAAGGTAATAAATTCCGGAGGTGCCCCAATCAGCGATGCCCGGATCTCATCCGGCATGGTTTCCTGTTCCGTGGTATAGATCGGAATCTCATCCACCTGACATTGCTGGGAAAGCCTCGCCTTCAAGACCATTCTGGCCTCTTTGGCTCTGGGCATAAGAATTCTGTCACCGGGAAGGACTAGGGATTCCAAGGCGTTGGCCAGGGATTCCGCCACATACTCCTCCGGAAGCACATCCGGAACAAGGCCGAATTTTTCCAGTGATTGGGCCGTGCCCTCGCCGATAACGGCGATCTTCACATGCCCCAGAGGCCGCACATCCCGGTACCGCTCCATAAACACCTCGAAAAAGATATTTACGGCATTAACGCTGGTGAACACCAGCCAAGTATAAGAACGAATATCCACTACCGCTTTCTTAAGGGCATCTCTTTCCTGTGGCACAATGCGGATGGCCGGAATTTCAATCACCTGGGCCCCTTGAGCCTCAAGCCGCTCTGTCAATTGACTGCTTTGGGTCCGTGACCGTGTAACCACCCCTGTGGTCCCGAAAAGCGGCCGGGATTCAAAAAAGGAAAGCTGTTCCCGAAGGGTTACCACCGGCCCCACCGTGATAATGCAGGGGGATCCCACCCCTTCGGCTTCAGCCAGTGACACCAGTGTTTCCAAAGTGCCGACTACGGTTTTCTGTTTCGGTGTGGTCCCCCACTGTACAATGGCGCCGGGGGTCTCCGGAGCTTTGCCGTTGGCGATGAGCTGGGAGGTGATTTCAGGGAGGGCAGCCCGACCCATGAGAAATATCAGGGTGCCGTCCAGTTTGGCAATGACGTCCCAGTCCTTGCGTCCCTCGTCGCCTTTCATATGTGCGGTGAATACATGAAAGGAGGTGGCGACGTCTCGGTGGGTTGCGGGAATTCCGGCATAGGCAAGGGCCGCAATGGCCGATGTGATTCCAGGCACCTCTTCAAAGGCAATACCCGCCGCCGCCAGCTCCAGGGCCTCTTCACCGCCCCGGCCGAACACATAGGGATCTCCTCCCTTGAGCCGTACCACAATCTTGCCCTCACTGGCCTTCTGTATCAGTATTCGGTTGATTTCACTTTGCTGCAGTGTATGGTCGCTGGACTGCTTTCCCGCATATATCTTTTCACAGCCTTCCGGAACCCAGTGCAGCATCTCCGGTGTTCCAAGGCGGTCATAAACCAGTACCTCTGCACGCTCAAGAATGGCCTTCCCTTTAAGGGTCATCAACCCGGCATCCCCGGGGCCTGCTCCTACCAGATAGACCTTCCCCTTCCTGGCTCTCACTTCTGCCAGAATATCCTCCGCCAGTCGAACTCCCAGTTTTTCGGGCTCATTCGCCGGCCCCGTGGCCGTCCGCTTCACCAAAACACTGCCATCATCGGTGCCGAAAAGCCCTGTCAGAGTCATCGTGATACCGTCACAGGTGGCATATGCTCCCACCGGAGCATGGCACCCTCCATGGGTTGCAGCCAGAAAGCTGCGTTCTGCCTGAACCGTGTCACAGGAGGAACGGTGAACAATTCGGTCCAACAACGCCTTAACCTGAAAATCGCCTTCCCTGTATTGCAGGGCCAACGCTCCCTGGCCCGCAGCAGGGACAAAGATCTCGGGGTCCAGGTATTCTGCTATCCGGTTCTTATGTCCTGCGCGGATAAGTCCTGCCGCAGCCAATACAATGCCGTGAAGCTTCTCCGATTCTATTTTGTTCATGCGGGTTTCAATATTGCCCCGGATATCAACGATCTTCAGATCGGGCCGAAGGGAAAGCAGTTGATATTTTCGCCGCTTGCTTCCGGTGCCGATCACCGCTCCGACGGGCAGATCGCTGAATCCCTTATAGCCCTCCCGGAGCACAAGCACATCCCGGGGATCCTCACGCATGGGAATATCACTGAAGCATAATCCGGGGGTTAGCTCCGAGGGCATATCCTTAAGACTGTGGACGGCGAAGTCAACGGTACCGTCCAGGAGTGCACTTTCAATTTCCTTAACAAACAGGCCCTTATCCCCGATTTTATCCAGCGCGATGTCCAGGATCTTATCTCCAAGGGTTTTAACCACTATACATTCCGTTTCAAGGCCTGGTACCGAAGCTTCCAACTGCTTCGCCACCCATTGGGTCTGAACACGGGCCAGAACACTCCCTCGGGTCCCTATCTTAATCTTCATAGTCCAATCTCCTTTTGCTGAGCTCTTCGAGGCTGCAAGTGCTCAGTTCCCTCATTTGCTCTATTCGATTAGCCGGATTCGGCTCGTTTTTCTTCAAGGCATTTCTGATCTCGCCTAACAGTCGGATGCGTTCCGGCCATTGATTTTCATTCAGTGTTCCCATCAGTTCTTCCAGAATTTCCGCACCGGCCGCAGGACTTGCACCCCCGGTAAACACAGAGACCATTATATCACCGACGGATCCTGATCGTTGAAAACAAAGTGAACCTTCCTGCCCATCACCTGCATTGAGCACTGGAATACCGCGGATATCCGCCTCTTCTTTAATCTGCTGATTGAGCGCCCCATCGTCGGTGGCGGCAATGACCAGCGTCATCCCGTCCATCTGGTCGGCCGCATACCGACCGCATATCCAGGTGGGCTCCGGATTCAGCTCAGAAAATCCCACCGGCTCCTCAGGGCATACCACCAGGCTTCGTACACCGTAACGACACAGGGTACTCACTTTCATGTATGCCGCCCGGCCGCCTCCGAATACGACAGGTTTCATATGGTCAGATCGGATAAGTACTGGAATCCACATTTAGTCCCTCCTGAGCTGAAACAGGTCTTCAACCGCACGGGTATATTGGGTGATTTCCGCTTCGTCCTTCAAAGATTTCAGCTTGATAATCGGTTCCCGAATCATTCGTTTCAGGGCGGAACTGATCATTTTTTCCATCAGCCTGCGCTCTCTGCCGTCCATGTGCAGCTTACGATTGAGGTAATCGAAGGTATCCAGTTCTATTTGTCTGCGAAGAGCGTTCAATGATACGATGGCCGGATCTGCCTTTACAGAATGCATCCAATCGCTGAACTCCAGGATATCCTCCTCAATCAGTTTCTGGGCCTCTAAGGCCAATTCCCTGCGCCGTTTCTCGTTCTCTTCGCTGATACGCATCAGGCTGTCAACATTAAACAGGGTGGCGTTCGGCAGTGAGGCGATTTCGGGATCCACATCCTGGGGCACTGCCAGGTCCATAAAATATACCGTACCTGGCAGAAATGGCATTTCATTAAGCTTTATAACGCTGTGAGGAGAAGCGGTAGCCGTAATCACGACATCCACCTCCGAAATCATACGGTACCGGTCTTCGTAAGGAATCATGCGAATATTCGGGAAATCGTGACACAGGTCGATAACCTTCTGATGGTTGCGGTTGGTCATATAAACCACTCCCGGCTCCGCTTCCATCACGTAATTCAGGGCCAATTGCCCCATCTTTCCCGTACCGACAATCAGGAACCGTTTATCTCTGAAGGTTCCCAGTCTTTCCAGAAGGAATTTCACACCAATGTAAGAGATTGACATGGGGTGCTCGGATAATTTCAGTTCTGTCTTAATCCGCTTTGAGGATGTGGCAGCATCGCGAAAAAGGCGGTTCAGTACTTTCTTGCTGCTGCCGATATCCATGGCCAGATTATGGGCGTCCTTCACCTGCCCCAGGATCTGATCTTCACCCAGAACAATGGAATCGAGTCCGCTGGCCACCGTCATCAGATGCCTGACAGCCTCGGTGCCGGTCTTTACATAAAGATGCTTTCTTATATCAGGCATCCCAAAAAATTCTTCAAAAAAGCGCTCTACTTCATCTATGTCTTCTTTGATCCGACTTTCACTGCCGCAGATGTATATTTCGTTTCGGCCGCAGGTTGCAAGGATTACAGCCTCCCCGATGCCCATGTCCAAAAGAATGTTGATTGCCTCAATTTTTTGTGAATCGGTGTACGCCGCCCGGTTGCGGACGTTTATCGGTGCAGAATCCTGGTTAAGACCAATTAAAGCAATTTGCATATTTATTCTCCCATAATAAAAAAATCCTAACCAAGGTTAGGATTGTCAACGAATGCTCGTCACCCGGCCCTCCGAGGTGAAACGGCGTCCTGGTATCCTGGCTCCAGCGTCATCCTAATGCCTGTCCTTCCCATGACATGGTCACAGTGGTTATACAGGGGTCGTCTGCTGTTACAGTAGCGGGGGCTGCTGAGGTATTGCACCTCATTCCCAGTACGAGTATTTAGTTCGTTTATTATTCTACCACGTTCTGAGGCAATTTGAAATTCAGAAAATAAAGCTTTTGCCCATAATGTTGAATACACCCATCGTTATACCCAAAATCACAGCCAGTACGATAAAGATTGCCAGAAGGGCTCTGCTGAAATTCTGCAGATTCTTGTTAATGCTGGCTGAAAAAGCCCAGAACAGGATCAACAGCAGGTTCACTCCCGGAACAAGGCAGGCTAGGATGGCCACCAGCCACTGTCCCACCGTCATCGGCGCATATTGATCACGAAATTTATAGCTATTCAGATACGCAGGCTCATAATCCAGCGGCTGTGTTTGAAAATCCTGATTTTGATTCATGGGATACCCTCCGACCGTAAAAATTCGACCGAGAGTATTATATCAGTTTTACCTGTCTTATAAAATCATAAATATCAAGGATTTTCAGGGCGTTGTCGAACCCCATGGGTTCAACGTCATCTTCCATTGGGCTGAACAGCACGCCTTCAACCATATACGAGGGATACTCCGAAAATTGAGAAACATCGGTCCTTTCAAATGGCCTGACTGCCATCCGTTTATACCACACCCTAAAATCGATGGCATACAGCTCCCTGTTCTGAAGCTTTTCCTCAATGTCTTCCAACAGAAGCTGCTCTTGATTTTCAATGTAGCAGGACTGAACTCTTCTCGTTTCATTCATCTGGAATACGATGGGAGCCATGCTGTTGGATAGGGTGTCGATAAGTAAAATTTCTTCTTCTCGAAGGGCGTTTTCGGTCTGAAAAACCCCCAGATATCCAAGGGTCCCCTGATCTCCCAGGGCCAGCCGATCAATCCGTATGGGAGCGAGAATCATACAATTCGCTTCATCTTCCTTATTTGGGCCGATTCCCCTTAAAAATTGCTCCACATTCCTCGCAGTAAAGTCGTAGGTCATACCCGTGTCATCCAATGCCTTTAGCTTCGGGCCTGGGCTTAGAGCAACGTCTTGGCATTCCGGCATCCCAACCTGACCCATTACCCTGAGTGCACCGTCCCGGTACAGGCAAATCACGCTTTTCCGCACGCCGTAACCAATTTCAAGGCTTTTCATGGCAATGGCACAAAGCTCTTCTAGGGAATCGCAGCTGTTGATATTTCTTAAGATGCGGTTCATCGACTCCATGGTTTCGAATTTTTTTTGTGCCGCTTCGCTTTGCCGGCTTACACTCTCAAAGAGCCTGGCGTTGACAATGGCAATATAGATGGAAGTGGCGATGGTTTCAATCAGCTCAAAAACCACCTGATCATATGCCCGCTCGCTAACCGGCGCACCGATACTGACAAAACCAAGAATCCTGTCCTTCATGAGCATAACGATATATTGTGCTTTCAACGCCTTCAATGCCTCTACATCTTCAAAGATTGCAGCCAGCTCCGAACGGTCGTGCTCCAGGCTATAGACCACCCGGGTTGGAAGGGGCGCCTCCTGTTTCAGTTTGAATTCGCCATAGTAGGTTTGAAACGAGACGATATCCTGCCACCCTTTAATCACAATCCGGTCTCGAATGTCGTCATACAGTCCGAAGGCGGTAACTGAACTGGCCGTCAGTTCGCGGATGATATCGATGCATATCCCGTAAATCCTGTCCAGATTCAGTTCTGACAACAGGGTTCTTGAACAGTGATTGACAAAGAACAGATTGAATATCTTTTTATCCAGCTCGTAGTTCTTTTTTTCCAAATCAACGTAATTCACCGCATTTTCATAGGAACGATTCATCAATTGCATCAGCGCTCCGGCCATGATAAGGGTTTCATCCGTAAAGGAACCATCCCTTCTCCCATTGGAGAAAATAAAGCCCACCAGCCGGTCTTTATTGATTTGCGGAATGACAATTTTGGCTGAAAATTTCTCCAGATCCGACTCTGAGAAATAATTTGCCTGCTCCGAGGTCATAATCCTGCCAAAGAGTGTGGCTGCCCGATGATGCTGCTCTGTTTCGGGGATTACCCAAGTGGATATACCATAGTTTTTCTCATATTTCATAACATAACTGCCGTTTTCCAAAATAAACAGGCAGGATTTATCAAAGCCAAGCGCCTGATGTACCAGCTCGAAGCCGTAATAGGAAAGCTGCTCAATGTGAAGACTCTGGCAAAAAAAATCCACAGCCTGAAGCAGCTTCATATAATTCATTTCCTGACCCCCAACGGCCCCTTGATCTCTTAACATCGACCCCTCCGTCAGTTATCCTCAAAATGCATATTCCGATCCTTCACATAGAAAGATCCGGTCGTCAGTTCACGAACTTTTTTCTGCATATTCTTGATCTCCAGCATGGTTTTGGGATAAACGGCCTGAAGAACTTTTACTTCCCCTTCACCCTTGGTCTTCAGAACCTCCTGCAGCTCTTCGATGCGTCCGTTCAGCACTTGCGCTTCATTTACGATTCCCTCATATTGGTTGGAAAGCATCTTGTATGTGGCGATTGCCCGTTCATCCAGCTTAGTCATGTGGGCTTCGAATATCTCCAACTGCCTGCGTACCCCGTCCGCTTCCTTAATCAGCTCACGGTAACGGCCCAGTACGCTGTCCAATTCTTCCTTGATATCCAACCGTTCAAATCCCTTTACATTGACCAGGGTGCGCTTCTCGTATTTATTTCCTATGCTGCCGGTCACAACCTGGTGATCGGCGTGAATTTCACCGCCAATCAGCTTTCCGATCTGGGGATTGACGAATATCTTCTTGGCTTTCAAAACGCTGTCCAGGGCATACAGGCCCACATTGATGGATTGTCCGGCGGTAAGCTTCGCCTCATTGGCAAACTTCACATAGATGTTTTTTCCTGCAAGAATTTCAGCCATTCCCTTGCCGTTAACACCGCTCTTGACCAGAATACTGCCGTTTATTGACTCGATCCGTCCCACCGCGCCGATTCCCATCTCTCCATTGATGGTGATATCCCGTTCGGCAACCACATTGAAGCCGTCTTCAACGGTTCCCTCCACCGTAATGAACCCGTCAAATATGATATTGCCCGTTGAATAATCTACATTTCCACCAACAATCAGATGATTATCCACCGTGATCTTCCCTTCACGATAGCGTACAGCCCCGTTCACTCTGGCCCGAAGCACTGTAAGGTTTCCCTCTTCCGTCTCTTCAACGGTTCGCGAGTCATATTTCAGCCGTTTGTCTCTTCCGTCCTTGGGCTTCAGGGGCTTGCCATTGACCGTTACTCCAGGATTTCCTTCCGTAGGCTTGGTTTTTTCCCCCAGCCAATCCCCTTTGAACACCTGATCGATGAGGTTCAGCTCATAGTGGTTTACAGAGCCGTCGGTTTTAACCACCGGCTTTTTTTCCTCCATTTCAAACATCCTTACTGCCGCATCCACTCCGTGAACTGCAGGAATCCCTTCTGCCACAAGGGTTTTTTGTCCCGGAACAAAGGTCATGGTGAACACTTCCCGCAGGATTCCGTTTCGGATATCATTGGCATTCAGAAGTTCCACAATTTCACTGACCAGCCGCTCTCTCAATGCCTGTATTTCATCGGATGTCATGTTCAGTCTCACATAGGCTGCCATTTCATCCTTGCTGATTTCAAATTCAATTCGCTCGCGCCATACCCCTATCATAACGAGATTCTTATCCGCTGCCTGCAGCGCCTTGGAAAGAGCGCCGTATCCGGTAAGCTTAAAACGGGGGTGCAACTCTGTGATTTTGGAGAACTCCTTTATTTCATAGCCCGGCTGATCAACGACGATCATGACACTGGCCTTGTCCAGACTGATTTTGAAATAGTCATTTGAGAAGATTTCCACGTTGCGCCTCCCGCATAACCCATATATATCCTTTTCTATTCGGGTTAAGTTTGCTTATTGTTTCTACAAAAAAAGAAAAAACCCTTTATAACAAAGGATTTTTTCGCTACATTGAGGATTTATTTTTCTTAATAATTACCGGAAGCCGATGTTTCTCCGTTTACGATGGCCACGGAGGCACTGGCCCCTATCCGGGATGCACCGGCTTCAATCAGTGCAATGGCAGTTTCCCGGTCTCTTACTCCACCAGAGGCTTTCACGCCGATATCCGGACCTACGGTTTTACGCATCAGGGCGATATCAGCTACAGTGGCCCCGCCGGTGCTGAATCCGGTGGAGGTTTTCACATAGTCTGCCCCCGCCTTCACAGACAGTTGGCAGGCCGTAACTTTTTCCTCATCCGTCAACAGGCAGGTTTCAATGATCACCTTCAGCAGGGCCTTTCCGGCGCAGACTTCGGCAACCGCCCGAATATCGGCTTCCACAATCTCCGCCTCGCCGTTTTTAAGGGCCGACACATTGATGACCATATCGATCTCCTCAGCGCCGTCTGCGATAGACTGCATTGCTTCCTGAGCCTTAATTGCGGTAGTGTTGGCTCCAAGGGGGAAGCCGATCACGCTGCACACCTTGACATCCGATCCTTCCAGCTGTAACTTCACCAAGGGTACATAGTAAGGGTTCACGCACACGGAGAAGAAGCCGTTTTCCCGGGCTTCTCTGCATATGGTAAGAACCGCATCCTTCTTTGTATCCGGCTTCAGGATCGTGTGGTCGATATATTTTGCAAGATTCATGCGTCACCTACTTTACGAGTTCTACCATTTGTCCGTTTTTTAAGCCCGCGGCATTGCCTTCCTCTACATCTACGTGGAACTCAAGGGCATAGGTTTCATGAACACGGCAGAGAACGTTGTTGAAAACCAGACCTCTGGGGCCTTCCACCTTCAGGCTGATGATTTCCTTGTCCTTCACACCGAAGGCTTCGCCGTCGGTTGTGTGCATGTGCACGTGGCGGGCAGCTGCGATGATGCCTTCTGTAATCTCTACCTCGCCCTTGGGGCCCACCAGCTTGGCTCCTGGGCTTTCCTTGATTTCGCCGGAATTGCGCACCGGAGGATTCACGCCCAGTACAAAGCCGTCAGCCAGGGAAATCTCAAGCTGCGTATTGCCTCGGGCCGGACCCAGGACACGCATGTTAAGCTTGCCCTTAGGGCCTACCACATCGATTTTCTCGTTGGCGGCATATTGTCCCGGTTGGGAAAGATCTTTAAAAACCGTAAGCTCATAGCCTTCTCCGAAAAGAATCTGGATATGCTCCTTGCTCAGGTGTACATGGCGATTCGACAGTCCGACAGGTATCATTTTCTTGCTCATGAATGGGTTCCTCCCTGGTTTTTGTATACATAATACGTTTAATTCAATTATATTCCCTGCCGGGGAAAAGTCAAACACCATCCGCTAAGTCATAAAAAACAGCCATGGGAGTATATTCTAACACTCTCATGGCTGTTTCCCTACGTATAAAACTCACAATTCGGCGCGCCACTTCTCCAGAGCCGTGTCTGCGATTTTATATGCCCGCTGATGGGTTCTTTCAAAATGATGTCCGTCTCCGGAATCGGTCCTGTCGATACACAAATAGTCCTTGAACAAAATATCCTGAGCCTTGAAAAAATAGTCTGCTACGCGCCAGGAACCGTTCAACGTCTGTTCATTCTGAGTAATCCCTGCGCTCATCAGCAGAAACCCCATCCTTCCCCCCTTGACCGGCGGCCATTTCAGCACAAATTTGCGGGCCCAGTAGACCTGACACCGATCAATCAGCACCTTTAAACTTCCCGTTATCGAGTTAAAGTATACCGGGGAAACCAACACTACCCAATCCGCCGCATCCAGGGCCGGGTACAGCGTGTCCATATCGTCCCGGATCACACAGCGTCCGATTTTGCTGCAGGCCTCGCAGCCCGTGCAGGGCTTTACGGCAAGCTCCGACACGGAAATTCTGTCAATATGGCACCCCGCCAGCTCCAATGGCTTTAGAAAACGGTCTGCCAAGGTTTCGGAGTTCTTTCCCCTGCGGGGCGAACCCAGCAGAACCAGGATCGTAGGCATGGCATCCATCAGGCGTACACTTCCTCCTTCAGGCTGGCAATGAAGGGCAGATTCCTGTACTTTTCAGCGTAGTCGATGCCATAGCCCACAATGAACACATCCGGAATATCAAAGCCTTTGTAATCGATGTTGATCTTAGCCTTTCGGCGCTCGGGTTTATCCAGCAGGGTGCAGATTTTAAGGGATTTGGGTCCCCGGGTCATCAGGTTTTCAGCCAGATACTTCAGCGTGAGGCCGGAGTCTACAATATCCTCTACAATAAGTACATGGCGGTTTTCAATTTCACAGTCCAGATCCTTGTTGATCTTTACAACGCCGGAGCTTTGGGTGCTGTGTCCGTAACTGGATACCGCCATGAAATCGATCTGTATGGGCAGATTGATCTTTCGGATAAGGTCTCCCATGAAGATGTTGGCTCCCTTCAGTATGCCGATTACCAACAGATCTTCCCCGTGGTAATCCTCTGTGATGCGGGTCCCCAGCTTTTCAACCATGCTTGCCAGGGTTGCTTCGTCAAACAGAATTTCTTTGACATCATTGATCATTACTATAGCCTCCCGTTTTATTCATCATATTCTTTATCTGGTCGAACAGCGTGTTGGGCATGCCCAGAAAGCGTATGTCCAATCGGTACATGTACCCCTGCATCTTGATGCAGAGAATTTCCCCCATCAGTTTATCATACGGAATCCCGTCCAGCTTGATATCATAAAGCAGAATATCGCCGTTTTCAAAAGAATGGTCCGTCAACGCTGCCATTCCCAGCTCGGAAACCCCCATCAGAATAATCTCTGCAGGCCGGTCCGGCCTCACCAGCAACCCGTCATGATAGTAGCTGGTGCAGCTGATTCGCTCATAATAGTCGACACGGGGAGCCACTATTGAACATTTCATACCTTCGCCCCCTTTATTATAATGGATACTTCATTTTCAATATACCCATTCCTCGGAATAAAGTAACATCCCGGAGGCACCGGATTTTTTCAGTTGTGCGGACGCTCTCCCGTCATTCCGACTTATCGGGGCCGGAACGCAAATTCGTTGCTGAGGATCGGGAATTCGTATAAAATAAGGATGGCCTTGGAGAAGCTGTGTTTCCGCTTTCCAAGGACACATCCGGAGGTCCTTATGTATCTGATGATAGTTGCCTTCAGCAGCCTGATTATGATGGGATATGCCCACTTCGCCTACCATGCCGGGTCCGTGGAGCTCCTGTTCTGCATGCTTGCTTTGGGCATTCTCGAAATTCTTTCCGCCCGATATATCCAAGGCCGATTGGGAGGCTTTCTGGCTGCCGTCGCCTTTTTTGTGTTCTGGGGATCCGGCGTGACCGCCCTGGCTTTCTATAACGATTTTTTTGCCGTGGGAATCACCGCATTCCGGCCAGAGCGCACCGGCCTGTTGTCTCACTATCTGAAGGATCTTCCCTTTGCGGGTCTGACCCTGGCCCTTATACTTGCCTATGTGCAGTACTGTCTCCTTCGAAGACCAAAACCCAGAGAAAAAGCAAACCGGACCCGTGTTGCCCTGACTATTCTTGTTCTGATGGCTTCCGCATGCCTTTCACAGCTGCCCGAAGTCATAACCTTCGCCCAGGACCACGTCGGCATGATGGGCTCTGGCGGCCGCACCGACTCCCTCTATGAAGCATCCGACTCCTCCGCTCCGGAAAACAGCATAGACGGCCCTGTGGACATCTACGTGGTTCAAAGCGAATCCTTCTTCGATATCCGACGTTTGGGCATCCCCCTCACCGCTAATCCCTATGTCACTTTCGACGCCCTGAAGAAGGAATCCCTCTGGGGAGAATTAGCTGTCCCCGTCCAAGGGGGGCTTACCAGTAATACCGAGTTCGAATTTCTCACCGGGGTGAGGGCATCCGAGGTATCCGGTGTTCCCTTCGATGATTTTATCCGTGAGGCAATTCCATCCCTTGCTTCCAAGGCCAAAGAGGCAGGCTTCGCCACTGTCGGCATCCATCCCCACACCCCGGATTTTTATCGCAGGAATACTGTTTACCCCCTGTTGGGCTTTGACCGGTTCCTGTCCATTAACGATTTTACCTCCCCGGAGAAAGCAGGAGCCTGGGTCCGCGATACCGAAGGCTTTAATCGGGGGCTTAAAGAAACCTCAGCCAACCGTAACGGAAGCAATCTTGTATTCTATGTAACGGTACAAAATCACGGCCCTTTCCTCATTAAGTGGAAAAATCCCATCTACCCCGGAGGGCTCAGCGTAAACGACACCTGGTCCATCCGAAATCTGGCGGGGGGACACCGGGAAAGTGACAGGGCCCTGAAGGCATTCATCGACACCCTTCGAAAATCCGGCAAGCGCAGCATTGTGGTTTTCTACGGGGATCATCAGCCTGCCGCCAGCCATGATTTTTACGGCGAACTGCCCTACTTTGCCACTAAAACCAACGCCTTCCGAACAGAGTATCTGATCTGGGACAGCGCCCAGCAGCTGCCCAAGGGAAAGGCCGACACCAATATGCTCAGTCTGGGCGCCACCGTGCGGTCCCTGATACCGGGCAATGTTTCTCTGAATGATCGGTTCCTGATCGGGCAGTACCATGATGCAGACAGCTATCTGGACAAGTCCGACCCAGGTAAGGAAGCAGCCGTTTCCACTGTGGCCTCTTCTGTACGCCGAAGGGACACTGAGGGAATGGATTCATATCTTAAATAGATAAGGCGTTGGCGGATGATCTGCCAACGCCTTTATAAGAAATCGTGAAGACCTTACTTAATCTGTCACCGCAGCTTTGAACGGCTGCCTTTTTCATGAGCTATAAGCCATTCCTTACGCCAAATTCCTCCGCCATAACCGGTCAGTTCTCCATCCGCTCCGATCACCCGATGGCAGGGAATGATAATGGCGATACGGTTCATTCCGTTGGCACGGCCGACTGCACGCACGGCCTTGGGATTGTTGATTTGTTTGGCCAGGGTTTGATATGAAACCG
This sequence comes from uncultured Peptostreptococcaceae bacterium, assembly GCA_964649745.1. Classification (GTDB taxonomy): domain Bacteria; phylum Bacillota; class Clostridia; order Peptostreptococcales; family Acidaminobacteraceae; genus CAZEHS01. The sequence continues at coordinate 227,297 of CAZYQI010000001.1, forward strand.
TCTCTCCGAAGGGAATGGACAGGAGCGCCTTCCACACCTGGTTTTGAAAATCCGTTCCCGGTGTATGCAGGGGAACCGTGAAATCTTGCCGCTGTCCGTTAAAGTACTCTCCCAGCTCTGAAATCACCTGATCAATAAACGGATTTACACCAGGAATGAGAACGGCGCTCAATCGCTTCTGCAAATCCATGAACTCCGTTTCCAGCATTCGCCGATCCCCGAATTCCAGCAGACAAATTCCCTTGGAGCTGGCGATGGTTACCATGGGGCCGATCGGAGTGTCAAAACGCTTATATAACAACATATCCTTGGATTCCACTTTCGTTTTACCCGGTGTGGCCCCTACTGCTTTTTCAAAGGCTGCGCTGAAGCCGCTGAGGGAATCGTATCCGCTTTCCATCGCTGCATCAATCACACGCCCTCCTTCTCTTATGGCGCCGAAGGCCGCATTGATGCGCTGCATCCGACAGAATGTCTGAAAGGTCATGTTGTAGTTCTTAAGAAACCAGCGCCTCAGGGTGTTGGGATCCAGTCCCCGTTCTTTCAGCTGCCATTCCTTGATTTTGAACTGCGGATTTCCCTCAACCTCCCGGATCAGTTGATCAATTTCTGCCGGAATCTTCCCCACGCTTTCCATTGGTCTGCATATCTTGCAGGGCCTGTATCCCGCCGCCAAAGCCTCCTGTATGGTGTTGTAAAACAGGACGTTCTCCCGTTTGGGTTTTCTTGCCGTGCAAACGGTCCGGCAGAAGATCCCCGTGGTTTTTACCGCTGCATAAAACGCCCCATCCTGTAGCGGGTCTTTATCAATCAATGCCTGATATTTCAAGTTGTCGGTTAACATTTCTGCCCTCCACGGTGTTCTGACACTGTTATTATTACAAATGCGCGTTTGTGTGACAACCTGAAAAACATCAAGTAATTCGCCTCAGAAAAGAAAAATCCCGACGCGGATCACAAAGACCATTTTGATCATATTCGCCCACTTTCGTTATCAATTCAAATCCGCAGCACCTTTCATTCAAATGGTATACTATTTATAGTAGCAATTCCAAACTATCTAAAGCAAGGGCCGTTCAAACACATTTCTGCTTACCTGTTGATCAAGGAGGAACTACCTATGATTTATCGGAACGCCACCCCAGAGGATCTTCCACAGGTTTACGCGCTTCAGCAGCTTTACCATGTTTCCACCATAAGCCCCGAAGACAAAGACAGCGGCTTTGTAACCACCTTGTTTTCTCTGGAACAATTGACCCAACTGATTGAGAAAGAAAACGGCCTTGCCATCGCCTGTGACGGCGATCGGGTTGTGGCCTATGTTATGGCGGCTTCCTGGCATTATTGGAGCACATGGCCCTTCTTCCAGCATATGATTGAGCTATTGCCCACCACGCACTACATGGGGCAGTCCCTCACGGTTGAAAATTCCTATCAATATGGCCCCGTTTGTATCCATAAGGATTACCGTGGCAAAGCGGTGCTGCCGGAACTGTTTGAATTTTCACGGCAGCAGATGGCGACGCGCTTTCCAATATTGATCACGTTTATCAATTATATCAATCCCCGGTCATACAGGGCTCATGTGGATAAGCTGGGTTTGGAGGTTATCCGGGACTTTGAATTCAATAATAATCAGTATTATGAGCTGGCATATGATACATCGAAACCCATAGCCCGGGTGTGATTTCGATTTAACACAGCCGCTTCTCCACAGCAAACCCTCACCTTTGGGGAAGCCGTGAGAACCAGCACCGTCAGTCTCGTTTATATCCACCGTATCACAGATGCCAGCCTGGCCAAGAACCAAACCAATGCCAGAAAGTACAAGGGACGAATTTTGATAAAAAAAGAGCATAATGGGTCTAAAGAGGTGACACAAAAATGAAGGAGAGCGTAGAGAATGGATTTTTTCAGAATTTCTGATAGCGATAAACCAACGTACATGGATTTGCTTCTTATTGCAGATGAACAGGTCAGTATGATAGAAAAATATTTGTACCGCGGTGATATGTTTGCCTTATATGAGAATGATCTCAAGGCGATTTGCGTTGTTACACAAGAGCAATCCGATATTTACGAAATTAAAAATATTGTCACCGTTCCCAACTATCAACGGAATGGATATGGACACCAGCTGATTGCGTTTGTTATTGACCACTACTCGGAGCATGGGGGCGAATTGCATGTTGGAACCGGTGATAGCCCTGGAATACTAAGCTTCTACGAAAAATGCGGATTCGAAAAATCACACATTGCTAAAAACTTTTTTATAGATAATTACGATCACCCTATGTATGAAGATGGAAAGCAATTGGTGGATATGATTTATTTAAAAAGGCCTCTATAAAGTGATTCTCCAATCCGTTGTGGTTTCGACCCCAACGGATTTTTTTAGGGTGGAGTATCCGTAAGCGATAGGACCGCCCCCGTTACGTTTCTGTTGTCTTGAAAAAAACACACCCGCTGAAGGGAGTGCTTCAGGGGTGTGCTCCGCTGCTTCTACTTCATTTTTTCATAGGTTCTCATGCTCAGCGCGATCGCCTGTTCCCTTGTTGCGCTGCCATAATTAGTGGCTTCCTGGGCGGATGTGGTGGCTTTTGGCATGAAATTTCCCTGTGTATCCCCTGTAATGATGCCGGTTTTCGACATGTACTTGGTGGCTTCCGCCGCGTAACTGGAGATGTTCATCTGATCGGGGAAATCCCGTACGCCGGCTACGCCATAGTCACCTTTGGGTTCAATCGCTTTCATTGCCCTAAAAAGCATGGCTGCGCATTGTTCACGGTTAATGGGTATTTTAGGCGAAAACGTGGTGTTGGATGTTCCTGAGGTGATTCCCAGTTCAAATGCTTTTAGAATTTGGGAGTTCGTGGTATCGGCGAACGGGTTGGAGGACATTGGTGCCGTTTTGCCAGTGGTTTTTTCATAGAGCAATACGGAAAGCTCGCAGAATTCCTCTCTGGTGATGGGCCTGGTCAAATCCGCGCCTTTTAAGATTGCCGGAACCAGCCCTGCATCCTCGGCTTTTTTCAGTTCGGGCTCCGCCCAGGCACTGGCCTTTTGATAAAAGCTTCCGGAGCCTTCGGTTACCTCATTGGAGAAGGCCGAGTAAACATAATCCCACTCGCCGTTGCCTTCGCCATAATAGTACTGGTAATAAAGCTGTGTCTTAAAGCTGTAGCTTCGGTTCTTTACATCAATGGTTGCTATATCCCCTTCATCCATGGGGTATGCGTACGCGTAAAATGTATTGGTTTTGCCCGGCACCTTAAAGGACGGTTCTCCAATCAGATTATCCATGTAGCCGCCGTCTGACTTTTCCCAGCCCCCGTTATCCACCTTGGAGAAATATTCAATGTTGGTAAATCCGTTGGCCGGTCTGACCGCGTCCAAGTCAAGAGCGCTTTGTGGCAACCTGATTTCCAACCGAAAAATAGGGTGTGGATTTGTGTGATTTACATCTCCGCTGATCAGCTCTATCTTTTCAATCGCAGGAGCTTCCAGCTTGTCAGGCACGCCATCTGGCAGGGCGGCCAAAACATTCGTCGGCGCTATGCAAAGAACCAGCATTAAAACCAAAAACACACCTGTCAGTTTTCGTTTCATCGTTTCTCCTCCATGATTACCACCTGAAATCAACGCACTGTCCTATCCTTCCCCTTTAGTATATAAGCGGTACAGGGATTGAAATAGCCTTTCGTTGCGGAGTTTCCGTAATCTATGGCTGCATTGCCTAAGAGAAGAAACTAAAGTACTGAATTCCGGTATTGAGAGGGTGTCATGCCCACCTTGGCTTTAAATATCCTTGAATAATTTCCTGCATAATCCACGCCGCAGCTTCTGAAAGCCTGTGCCACGGTAAGTTTTTGATCGCACAGCCGTTCCTTGATTCTGCGAATCTTTACATCCTGATAATAACTGTACGGCGTCATCCCAGTATTGCTTTTGAAGAGTCGGGCGAAGTGATATCTGCTCAGGTTCACGACTCCTGCCAGTTCGTCTATATCAAACTCCTCCAGCCAGTTATTTTCAATGTATTCCTTGGCTTTTACCATCTCCTCTTTTCCATCATACAGCATGGTTGTTACAAAAACATGCACCACATAGGCCAACTGCCCCCGGTCGTCATAGATAGGGTAACAGATGATGTTATGATAACAGCTGTCAAAACACAATTCCCCCGTCTCAAAACGTTCAATGATTTCGCGAATCGGCATTCTCAAATTCTGAAAATGCACAAGTTCCCCTTGGAATGACCTCGCAATTTTCTCTCTGATCTCTTCTCCCCACCTGTCAAGGATTGAATCCTTCAAGACATTGAACTTCCCTACAATATGATCTTTGTCCGGTATATGCATCACTCGTAAGCAGGCCTCATTGGTTAACACCATCGTTCCATCCGGTGAATATACATGGATTGGGTATGGGAAAAACTCTATGATTTTCGAAAGCATCGCTTCATTTACATTCAATGATCCAAACAGGGGAACAGATTTACCTGCTCCTTCCACTGACTCTGCCGAGGTGTGGTTCCTTTTTCGTCTTCCGTCACTTGGCTTCAGGGCAGCTTTGGGGATAAGCCATAAATTGCCTTTCTTAACCGCACCCTCTATTCTTCCTTCAGCACAGTACAATGTCACTACTCTGCTGCCGAGGCCCCAGCTTTTACTGACTTCTTTTATGGTCAGGTATTCCATCTTCACCGCATCCTTTGCTGCTTTTTTATAAACATATTGCACATTTTCGCATATTGCAATATATAGCAGTATATATACCCATTTTGCGTCTGTGTGTATTCCGCAGATCAATCCTCCCCTTTCTCCGGTATTTGATAAAATCAGAAATCACTCCATGCGCGTCCCCGCTTTTATTCCAAATCCTGAATATTCATCTTCTCCAGCTCCTGGCTTTTTCTTCGTTTTCCTCTACAGGCTCCATAGATGCCAATATAAATGACTGTGGGGATATTGAAAATTACAAGTACCATAAGCGACGTTGCCAGAACCGATGTGGTTTCTCCCGCAGTCATTTGCGGTTTTTCTTTTGTTACATGCTGCGTGATTTCTCCCGATTCACTTATCGTTTGTTCTGTAATGGTTCCCGTTTGATAGGCTGGAATGCTTAAGACCGGCAGCAGAGAAAAGCACAGGCAAATGATGGGCAGAATCAGGCCGGGCCATTTGCGCTCATTTTTGGACAAAAAAATCTGCAGCCATACGGTGCCTGCCAGAAACAGAAGCATAAATCCTAAAAAGAATATTCTCATCGCCATCTATTCCGTCATCCTTCCTGATTTTTTATACTCTGAAATCAGCAGTTTAGCGGTATCGAAATCCAACTTATCGTTGACCGCCAGCCGCTTGATCAAAGCGATATAAGGCTCGTTCATGGCAGTGTCCCCCAATTTGATTTTTTGGATCAGTTTATCCAGCCTTAATCGTACCGTTGGGTAGGTAACCCCATATTGTGTGGCAATTTCCTTTAGCGACCCGGAGGCCAGCAGAAACTTCTTGATAAACGCTACATCCTCATCGTCGAGATTCAACATCCACTCTGGTACAACCTCCACAAACACACCTCCTTTTAATAAAGTTAATTATATACTTCAATATTATTAAAGTCCATATTAAAGCATTATCTAAATATAATTTGAATCGTAGCGCATATTACAGGGTGAAAAGCAGAAGGACAGCAGATTGCTCTGCTGTCCTGTTTCAAGATCGATCAAACAATTTTCTATTAATATTAAGTACTTTCTTTCAAATTTTAATGAACAAAAGAAATTTTACTTGCTTTCGGGTATCTTGGACTCATCGGCGAAAAAGAATTCCCACTGGTGACCGTCGAGGTCCTCAAAGCTGTCGGAATACATCCATCCGTACTCCCTGACTTCTGCATAACGCCTTGCACCCCCTTCAAGGGCCAGACGGACCAATTCATCCACCCGTTCCCGACTCTCAACCTGAATGGCTGTCAAGACTTCCGTCGTGGCGCCATCGGCTGTCGGCCGGTCAGTGAAGGTTTTGAAAAAACGATCCTGTAGCAGCATGGCGTAGATTGTTGGGGGATTTAATTCAAGACAAATGGCATTTTCATCAGAGAATTGTGGATTGAAGCTAAAGCCCAGTCCGCTCCAAAAACCTCGGGATTTCTGGATATCGCGGACAGGCAGATTCACATAAATACCTTGGATTGTCATAGCTTGCTCCTTTCTTCCTATTCAGGTCGCTTTTTACACTCTGAATTCCACGTACGTAGGGTTCTCCTCCACCGTTCGGGCCAGCATATAAATGTAATCCGCCAGCCGGTTCACGTATTTCATCAGTATAGGGCTCACCTGGGCCTCGCCGGAAAGGGTGATGATGCGCCGCTCTGCCCGGCGGCACACGGTTCTGGCCACATGAAGCCCGCCGCTGGCAATGTTGGAGCCCGGCAGTACGAACTGAAAGGGCTTATCCCGCCCGATGGCGTCCAGGAAGGTGTCGATGCCCTTTTCCAGAGCATCCACATCGGTCTCGGTGATCCGCTCCGGGAATTTGGCCCCGTCGATCATAGCCAGTTCTCCGGCTACATTGAACAGCTGCCGCTGGATCCTTTCAATCTCGATTCGAAGATGAGGCTCCTGCACAAACTGCTTGGCAAGGCCCAGAGCTGCGTTGAGCTCGTCGATGGTACCGTAGCTCTCCACCCGAATGTCGTCCTTGTTCACACGGGTTTGATCGTATAGACTGGTTTGGCCTTTGTCTCCGGTTCGCGTGTAGATTTTCAACATTTCATTGCTCCTTTCCTGCCTTGCGCCCTCTTCAAGGGCCATGCAAAACAATTGATACCCATTATCAATTACGCGAATCAACTTTTCTACTTTTGGGGGTATCCAAAAGCGAAGCATATCCATAAAGGCAGAACGAAACCGTCCTTCGTGATTTTCGCGGAAGCCTTCTATTCCTTGTTTTGCTCAGCAATGGCCCGGATTTCCTTCTGCTTTTCAAGAAATATCTTTACCAACATGGGGTCGAAGTGACTCCCAGCACTTTTTCGAATGATTTCTAATGCTTTTTCGTGGGAGAACGGCTCTTTATATGGCCGTTTCGAGGTAAGGGCATCGTATACGTCGGCTATGGCCATAACCCGGGCACTCATGGGAATTTGAGAACCCTTCAAACCTTTTGGATATCCGCTGCCATCCCATTTTTCATGATGTCCCAGAACAATTTCCATGGCGTACTTCAAATAACCCGGTTTCCCAAGCTGCGCTTCTGTTCGCAGAAGGGCCTCATGCCCGTAAAGAACATGGTTCTTCATTATTTCATATTCCTCAGGGGTTAGCTTACCGGGCTTTAAAAGGATTGCATCGGAGATTGCCACCTTTCCAATGTCGTGCAGCGGGGCCGATTTCCAGAACTGTTCGATTTCGTGATCCTTATAATGAACCTTTTCTCTGATCGACTCCAGTAGCAGCTTGACGTAGTATTTTGTTCGCTGGATGTGAGCCCCGGTTTCGTTGTCGCGAAACTCTGAAAGAATGGCCATGCTGTCGATGGTCATATCCCTGGCTAAGGTGGCGTCCCGTGTTCGTATATCCACCAGATCCTCCAGGCTTTTCATCGTCATGCTAAGTCGGCGATTAACCATGTGCAGCCGCGTAGTATCCTCTTTTATCGCAACATAATGGGTGATCCGGCCAGCGTCGTCCTTCAGAGGTGCTATAACCGAGCTCTCGTAGTATCGGGAGCCGTTTTTCCGTTTGTTTACAAACTCTCCACGCCAAACATCTCCCCTTAAAAGAGTCGCCCACATGGCGGCATAATCGGTGTTGCTTCCTCCATCATACTGAAGCAATTTTGGGTTTTTTCCCACAACCTCTTTAAAAGCGTATCCGGATACCGTTTCAAATGCCCGGTTAACATAGGTGATATTGGCATCCGGGCCAGTAATGACCACGCTGACAGGAGCCACATTCAACGCCAGTACCAGTTTTTTGTTTTCCTGATCCTGTTCCACCTGATGTGTGACATCTTCAACGTGAGCATATACCTGCCTTTTTAAACCCAATAGGCCCGTTCTGAGGGGTATGACATTTATTTTGAGCCATTTGCCCGTTTCTGATCCGTGTACAAATGCTCTCACAATAACATCCCGCACGACCTGCCCGCTCCTGAGGCCAACAACAGAGGGGCGCTCGTTTTCGGAAATTTGCTTCCCGGACATGTCGTACAGAGATGCCAGGCAGTTTGACAGGGGCTTCCCAATGATATCTTCTCTACGGCACTCCAGAATGGATGCTGCGGCATCGTTGATGTTAAGGACATTCTTCTCCTCGTCCAGATAAATGAAACCATGAGGAAGGGTATTGAAGATGGTATTGCGGGCCTCACGATCGTATTTCATGTACATGGTGACGATGATGATTGCCAACAGAAGCAGGCAACACAACAGGACCATCATCGCTTCCATAATGGCCAGGGTTCCGCTGCTAAAGTCTTCTTCGTAAGCCGTGCTGGAAATAACCCAGCCCCATTCCGTGTCCAGCTTGGAATATGCCAGCTTCATGGCGTGCTCTTTTGTATCCGGGTAATACCAGACATAGCGGGTAAATCCCCCGCCATCTTTTGCAGACTGAACCAGTTCCTGAACCAGATACTTCTGCTGCGGGCTGTAATCCTTCACCAACCAGACATCCTGCCCTTCCAGAGTGGGATGCATGATCTCCAGCCCCGCCTGGTCATAAATTACCAGATAGCCTTTGTCTCCCAAACCAAACCGCTGAAGCACCATCCGGGTACCATCCGGGTTCTTCGGGCCCATGAGGGCGCTTTTAGCCTGCTCCTGAGCCTCTGTAATCGAAAGTCCACCCCTGCGAAGCTCCTCCTGTTTTGAATGAATCAGTGTTAGGGCTGTATCCGTTGCGTTCTGAAGGATGATTCGGCTTTTGCGATCCATCTCTTCTTTTGCACTGGTATAGCTCCAGCTTCCAACAAAAATCATGATTGAGAGAAGCACCAGAAAGACGCTTAAAAGCCAGTTGCGCCTCAGCGCCGTCAACACCCCTTTGACCATAGGCTTTTGCCTCCCAGTGATAAGTAATTGCCATCTAAATCAACGTTGTTCACACGTACATTTTTAAAGAATACCCCATTCACAGCTCGAAAAACCGCCATGACAAAATGAAAGCATCAGGGACGGCCCTGATGACATAGGCACCGAGTTTTCCTATGGAATTCGTGAAGAAGACGAGCATGGTAAGATGAGAAAAATTACTGAGAGTGATTCCATCCAATTACACTTCAAAGATAAAACAGAAACCCTTTATTTGAAAGAAATCGCAGAAGAGTTCGGGCTGCAATAGCTGCCCTCAGCGATTCTTTTTCTTTCACTTTTGCGCCAATTATTTATACATGCTATAATTACTGCATATGAACGGTTTCATGAAGGAGGAAATGCTTATGCTGCGCGAACAGGCCCTTAAAATTCTAAAGGATTATAAAAACGTCCATAGTGAGCAGTATGGAATCCAGGAGTTGGGGATTTTCGGCTCTGTGGCCCGAAATGAAAATCACGCAGATAGCGACCTTGACATTTGTATCATTACCAAAACACCAGACCCCTTTATTTTGGTTCATATAAAAGAAGATCTTGAAAAAGAAACACAACAAAAAATCGATATCGTTCGCGTTCGCGATAAAATGAATCCCTTCTTAAAAGACAGAATCTCCCGAGAGGGCATTTATGTATGATTCCGCTCTGACTGTTTCAATACTCGCTCAGATTGCAGAAGCCCTTGAACGGATAAAAACCCGGATGCTTCCGGTTACTTCGTCAGATTATTTTACAAACACTCCAGAAGGCATGGAGAAATTGGATAGCATCTGTATGCTCTACATCGCGATTGGTGAAAGCTTGAAAAATCTAGACAAGATAACAAATCATCAACTCCTTAACCGATATGAAGCTATTGATTGGACAGGCGTCAAAGGATTTAGGGATATCATCGCCCATCATTATTTTGATGTAGATGCTGAGCAGGTGTACTGGATATGTACACACAACCTTGACCCTTTGCTTTTAACTATACAGAAAATGATACTGGATTTGAATACCGCTTCGATCGAGTAGGAGGCCACCCATTAGTTGAGTGACCGTCCTCTCACACCACCGTAC
>CAZYQI010000002.1:0-160227 GCA_964649745.1 uncultured Peptostreptococcaceae bacterium
CCTGTTTGCAAGGGGTTACAAGCTTTTTTTCTCTTCAAAGTGTCAAAGACGGGATAATATCACAATTATGAAGAGCGAGCAGAAAAAACTTCCGTGCGACGGTTACCATGCAACCGAGTTAATATGCAGATTTTACAACATGGATGGCACCCAGTTATGGAATGAAATAGGCAAATGCTTGTGACATTTTTCAAATTCTATAATTATTCAAATACATACAGAATGCATTTTAAACCTTTTGGATGTTTGTGTTGATATACTGAATTACCCGGAGACAATATCATCTGTGCGAGCATTATAATTAAATAGGGGGTAGGAATGGCAAGGACTAGAAAGATCACGAAGGGAAATGTTATAATCAAAATAGTTAAGGCGAAGGATTCACGAAATAAAGTGAAAGCTGCAATTGCACCTGAACCTGCTTTTGTAGATACAATGATAGATCCTAGAACATTCGCTAGAATTTATGGCGCTGAGATGAATATGAAATACACAACGGCACTAAATCTGTACAAGAAAAATGGATTTCCATCAGTGCATATTGGAGATCGGTGGTACGCTGCAAAGTGCAATATCGAAGAATGGATTAAAAACTCTGCCGGTAAAAGGATAAAATAGATAGAGCGTTTATCCCGCGCTGTCAAATACACATTGTATCAAAATACGAATTTCAAAATACCACTTTTACTACCACAAATAGAATCAAACGGCGCGTTGTTGGGCGATATTCCCAGGACACAAAAGGTTTCAAAATACCACATTCTAAGCAATTATGACACGTTCAAAACAGCGATTAGTCTGACTGGGGGTCAAGAGGCCGCAGGTTCAAATCCTGTCACTCCGACCATAACGTAGAAATCGCTGGAGTTTTATGATTCCAGCGATTTTTCTATTTAGCTGTTTTTGTCTTTTTACGTGAATTCAAGCGGCAGTGATATCAATTTTGAAGCATTGTCATGGGATTGACAGGCGCGAGGTATCTGGGGTAGTCTGTTTATAAGGCGTGTTTCTGGAGGTTTTGTTATGGAAGAGAAGACATTCGAGATGATTGAAAAGCTATATAATCGCATGGAAGAACGCTTTGCTGCCATTGAAGAAAAAATGGCAACCAAAGATGATCTTTCAAAGGTTGAGCAGAATATGACCCGTATAGAACAGAATTTGGCCCGTATGGAAAACAAGTATGATACCAAGCTAAGCGCTGTTTTCGATGGACTAACCGCCAATACCGAGGCAATCGACAGCCTGAGGATGGAAATGAAGGCCTTGGAAATCAAGGTTGATGATCATGAAGTGAAATTGAAAATAGTGAAGTAGTTGGTGAGCCTCCAGGAATGGGGGCTTTTTTGTGCATAGTTCTTAGATGTTAATCGGAGCAATTCTAAAGCAATTAAGCAACTCTGAGGGCAAATAATTATAAAACACTTTGCTTAATTTCTTTAGCCCTTTGATTCTGCTTCACGTAGCACCGGATGATCCGTTTGATATCTTCCGGTGTTTTACGTTCCAGAGCCTTTGCATCATTCTCCAAAAAATCGCGGATCATCGCCTCGGAAAACTCTGCAGCTGCAGCCCGTTTCTGGTTGGTGATCTCGGCAGCAACCGTTTCTTTTCGAAGCTCCAGGTGTTCAATCAGGCTTTTCATCATGGGCGAATAAATAAAGCCCATCGGCGATAGCCTTCATGAACTCATGGGGCTTTTTTTCTATCTCCCGAGATTTTTACTAAGAGCACGGATATTTTGGTCCGAATTGTCATGCTTTGTGAAGGATTAGTGCATAATGGCATCCAGGACCCGCGGAATTGTCCAGTATAGGTGACTCCTGAAAACAATTATTAACGCAATTGAAACGGTCATTTTCAGGCCTGAAAAATTGCAAGCGAACTGTTAAACCATAAAAATATCCAATGAACTTTTTGTCCACTCGGTCGTCTTATTCCTGAATTCAATCAAAGAATGTTGCAAAATGTGATAAACACCGCACTAACCGAGTAAAGAGGAGGAAGAGTATGTTTGACAACTACAGCGTAAGTGAAATTGTAAAAATGCTGCTGCCATTGATTCTACTTCAAGTGGGTTTAGGAATTTACTGCACTCTGTTGATCTGGAGAAAGGGCGTCAGGAATTTGAATAAGCCCCTATGGACGGCCATTGTGTTAGTTGTGAACATGATTGGCCCGATCGCCTATTTGTTATTAGGAAGGAAGAACTGGACAGATGATAACGATCAATGAGCTCTATAAAAATTATGGGAAATATGAGGTGCTTAAAGGGATCAACCTTGAGGTGGCAGCTGGGGAAATCTATGGCTTCATCGGCCATAACGGAGCCGGAAAATCCACAACCATGAGCATTTTGGTGGGGCTGATGGACTTTCAAGGGGGGCAGTGCTTCGTCAATGGCAAACGCATGAGCAAAGGCCATGCAGCGCTGTTTCGCGAGGTGGGGTACCTACCGGAGGAACCTAAATTCTATCCCTATATGTCGGCTAAGGAGTATTTAGATTTCCTTGGGAGCATGGGCGGCATGTCGCTGGCGGCCTGTAAAAAACGCTCTGCAGAGCTCCTGGAGCTCGTGCACCTTGAAAGTGCGTCCAAACGCGCCATTGGCGGCTATTCCAGAGGGATGAGGCAAAGACTCGGCATGGCCACAGCGTTGTACCATGACCCTAAAACCCTGTTGCTGGACGAGCCTTCTTCAGCCCTGGACCCTGAAGGGAGAAAGGACGTGGTCGATATCATAGGCGCTCTTAAAAACCAAGGCAAAACCATTTTCTTATCGACCCATATCCTGGGTGATGTAGAGAAGGTATGCGATCGCATTGGCATCCTTCATGGGGGCAAGATAGTGGTAGAAGGCAATTTGGACATGATTTTAGAGGCTTCGACAGAACCTGTTTATGAAGTGGACTGGGAGTTTGGTCCAACGCCTGAGATGATCAACAGAATCAAACAGGCTGATTTTATTAAGGCCGTTGCTTTAGAAGGGGAAACCCTGGTGATCACTGTCGGTGATCCGTCGCGGGATGGGGAAAAGCTCCTGAGCCTGCTGGCGCCGTTAAGCACTGGCATTCGGCGGATACAAATGCGCAGGGCTACCCTTGAGGATATCTACTTGAAGGTGGTGAAGCAGGATGTATAGCTTTAAAGCCTATTTAAAAAAGGAATGGCTGGAAGGGATCAGAACCCATAAATTTCTCATTTTACTGATTGGCATCTTTTTCTTTTCGATTTCTGATCCTGTCATGATGAAGCTTTTACCCAGCCTTTTGAAGGGGAAGTTTGATGGCCTAGATTTAAGCGCCATTGCGGATTTGAGTCAAAAGGGCGCCATGATGTCCCATATGAAAAGCCTGTATCAAATCACGACCTTTGTCATTGCCATTGCTTTAATGGGTATCGTGGCAGGAGAAAAAGCAGAAAAAACCTTGACCATACCTGTATCCATGGGCTGTCAACCGGGTGGTGTGATCCTGGCAAAATGGTTTGTTTACAGCCTGCTGTTATCAGGCGCGGTGGTGATTGGCATTGCATTTGCTTATTTTTATGCGGGCTTGTTATTTGCTTATGATTTCGCATCACTGGCAAGCGTCTTAAAAGCAGGGGTACTGTATGGGCTTTATTACAGTTTCTTAGTCAGTCTCCTGATTCTGCTTAGCACGCTGTTCAGTAAGCCCTTTATAACGGGCATTTCGACCTTGCTTGCAGCCTACGGCATGTCGGGCTTAGGGGCTTTCTTGCCAAAGCTGGCGCGCTATTTGCCCACACAACTGCTGACTGAAGCGAAAGCATTTAATCTGCTGCCCTCTGCGGATTTGACCGTTTCGATAATATGGACATGCGGCATGATCATCATATTTTTAACACTTGCAGCCCTTCGGCTCAAGTCAGAGGAATTGGTATAGATAGGGGAATAAAACATGGACAAACAGCAAAAACAGATGGGGAACGACCATGCAGGCAATGGGCCGGCATCCTATTTCAAAAGAAGTCGCCCCTATATCGTGCTGCTGGCGCTGGTGCTGGCAATGCTAGGGGGGACCTGGTGGGTGGACCATCTCCACGAGGTTAAAGTCAAATTATCTGATGGCACTCTTTATGGAGAGCTTTTAAGACCTCAGAAGCCCCTTTGGAACTGTGTTATCATATTCACAGCTGGGTCTGGGCCAACCGACAGAGATGGTAATTCTGACATCTTAACAGGTAAAAATGATTCTCTGAAGGCCCTGGCCTACGGCTTAACCGAGGCGGGCTATGCAACCTTTCGATACGATCAGCGCTCTGCTGGAAAAACGAGGCGCCACACCACCAAAGATTTAAATACCTTGACCTTTGAGGTTATGGTGGGGGATCTGGTTGAAGTAATCAAGACGATGAAGGAACACGAAAAATTTGATACTATTATTCTTATAGGTCATAGCCAAGGTGCAATGGTCAGCACCCTTGCTGCTCAAATAGAGGAAGTGGATGGGGTTATCAATTTGTGCGGCGCTACACGATCCATTGATGAAGTGCTGCTCTGGCAGCTGAAGCAGCAGAATCTCCCTGAATTTGATGAAATGCAAAAGGTCATCCAGAGCCTGAAGCAAGGGAATCATGTGACGGAAATGAGCAAGAACACGGCTAAAATCCTCGGCCCAGGTGTGCAGGACTTTTTAATCTCATGGATGGCTTATGATCCCTATACAGAAGACAAGAAATTAACCATTCCCAGCCTATTTATTTTCGGCTCAGAGGATCTTCAAGTTCCCCCGGCAGAAAAGGAGTATTTAAGGGAACTGTCCGGACCGGATACCACCGTTGTTCTTTTGGGTATGAACCATGTATTGAAAAGGGTGAAAACGGGCGACAAAAGGGACAATCTTGCCAGCTATACGGATCCATCCTATGAGCTGGATCAGGAGCTCATTTCAGTAATTCTGGATTTTGCGGAGGGAGTGAATTAAAGTTGGAAGAGCAGGCAATCATAAAACAAGCGATGAACGGCAATCGAAAGGCCCTTGAAAGCCTGCTGACCGACAGCTACTCCTTTGTCTATGGCTACCTGCTGACGCTAAGTCGAGACGAGGAATTGGCCAAGGATATCACGCAGGAGGTCATGGTCAAGGCCATAGTCAACATACACCGTTTTAGAGGGGACTCAAAGTTCTCCACGTGGCTGGTGTCCATGGCAGTGAATCGCTATAAAGATATGGTGAAGAAGAAAACGCCAGCTTTGACAGCGGAACTTGTGGCCGAATCGGCGGAGACGGCGGCTGTTAAAAAAGAAACTTCACTGCAGCTGAAGAGCGCTATAGACAAACTGCCTGATACGCATCGACAAGCATTTTTGCTCAAGTATTTCCAGGGGCTTACCTACGAAGAAATTGCCCACGTGCTTAAATGTCCTATTGGTACAGTAAGGTCCCGGCTCCATCACAGCCTGATTAAAATAAGAGAAGCCGTGGAAGGGAGGAAAATGACATGATGGAGAAACCATGCGAACAACAGCAGAAGTTGTCCGATGTTTTTTATGGCGAGGCTGAAATGACAGATGCGCTGAGAAAGCATCTGGATCAATGTCAATCCTGCCAAATCCACTGGGAGAGTATCACGCAGATGCAAAGCGCTCTGGAAGCAGAGCTTGATCAAATGACAGGGGATACTCAGCCCGATATGGCCTTGATTCGCAGCGCCTTTAGGCAGGCAGATCAACTGATTGAAAAAAGACAAAGCCAAAGCCAATTCAGGGTATTTGTGCTGATTGCATTAAGCATCATAGGTTTGATGACAAGTCTTATCATTACAGGCAACACCAATATCCTGATCTATGAACAAATCATCGTCACCTGCCTGGCCATCGTCAGCATACCATTTGTCATACGCCATCGGCTCAAAAAGGGGTGGTAATATGAGCTATAGTTCAACAAATGATTTATCGGTTATACCTTTGCCGCTGTGGTTCCTTATAGCTGCGATCCTATTCACCCAAAGCATCCTGATTTATAAGGACGCAGAAAAAAGAGGCGAAAACAAATGGCTGTGGGGTTTGTTCGGGCTTCTCAACTGTCCGACCAATGGTTTAATTTACTGGTTTGTGACCCGTAAGGTTTGGCAGAAGTTTATGAAAAAACAATAAGTATCGAATTGAATTTTAAACGCGAACCAGGTCGGTAATTGTATGAGATTACCAGTACGGTTATTTCAATAAAAGTTGATTATTTGAGGGGAGACGAGCGGGGTCAGGCCTGACAAAGGGAGACGAGCGGGGTCAGGCCTGGAGACGAGCGGGGTCAGGCCTGACAAATGACAGTAAACACGTATGGAAAACAAGTATGATACCAAGTTAAGCGCTGTTTTCGATGGACTAACCGCCAATACCGAGGCAATCGACAGCCTGAGGATGGTAATGAAGGCCTTGGAAATTAAGAGGGAGACGAGCGGGGTCAGGCCTGACAAATGACACTAAACCGGTAATCCGCCCGGCCTCCCATCCCCATCCATCCCGCCCAGATCCAGCTCCGTTCAGTCTGTCTGAGGCTGAAGGCCCCAGAATTCTTCCTCTAAAAGAGTGAGTAAGAATTCAAATGCAGGCACCGCCTGCATTGCGGAAGGTAATTCCGGAGATTTAGAAGCGACGAAATTGACAAGCGATTGAAATAGACAAGGCAGGAGGAACCCCATCTCCTGCCTTGTCTATTCAGCGGGTACTCCCCTCTGTCAGTAACCGGGTCTGCATCATAGATGCAGGCCGGAACTGCCCTCAGGGACGAAGCGATCTGCACGATTCAGAAAGGCACTGAATCGGCAGTCTGCTTCATGCCTTCAACCAACTCATCGCCACAAAAGGTGCTGGCGGCACCATCGAAAGCAGCTATAATGGAGAAGGGTACCGAACCGTCAAAGTATCCAACGGCACAGCTACTGGAAATAGTGGATGCTCCTTTCGGTCAGTAACCGGGTCTGCATCATAGATGCAGGCCGGAATTGCCCTTCAGGACGAAGCGACCTGCGCATTTCTGCAAAACAACAGAAATGGCAGTCTGCTTCAAGGGGATAAACTGGTCCTTGAAACGGACAGGGGGGAGAAGTACGGGGTCAGGCCTGACAAGTGACGGTAAACACGTATGGAAAACAAGTATGATACCAAGTTAAGCGCTGTTTTCGATGGACTAACCGCCAATACCGAGGCAATCGACAGCCTGAGGATGGAAATGAAGGCCTTGGAAATCAAGGTTGATGATCATGAAGTGAAATTGAAAATAGTGAAGTAGTTGGTGAGCCTCCAGGAATGGGGGCTTTTTTGTGCATAGTTCTTAGATGTTAATCGGAGCAATTCTAAAGCAATTAAGCAACTCTGAGGGCAAATAATTTAAAAGTACTTTGCTTAATTTCTTTAGCCCCCTTTGCTATTCCCTGTCACTCCGACCAAAACGAAAAAGCATTTGCAAGGGTTTCAAAACTCTCGCAAATGCTTTTTTAGTGTGTTGAAATTCGATCCTTACCCCAACTGGGCTTTAGCGATTTCAAATTGACATACTAGCCAATTAAGGTTCCTCGACAGCGCAGACAACAATCAACTTACGAATTAGATCGGTCAGAGGCTGATAGTCTTTGACTACTCCAGAAATCATGGCATTCAATAACTGAGTGCCGTCGGCCTTTGCCCAATCAATCTCGTAACCACGCTGAATGGATAACTGGCGGAGGAACATACGAATCACTCTGCCATTGCCTTCACGAAAAGGATGGATCATGTTGAGTTCAATCATGAAGTAGGCAATTCGGTTACTAAAGGCATCCTGCGTCAAACCAATCAAGCATTTCTCTGATTTGAGCTCGCCGAGAAGCTTATGAAGTTGCTCCTGAATACAGTGAAAAGGGGTGAATTTCGTTTCATCCTTTTCGATATCTTCGATTCGGAACTTGCCTGCAAAAGGATAGATATCTTGAAAAATATACTCATGGAGTCGTTTCAGGTGGGTTACGGAAAACCGACCTTTGACTGGGAGTTCTTCCTCCAGGATAAGCTGTCGTAAACCGGTCATTTCTTCCTCATAGCGGGAAAGTTCATCTACGTCCTTAATATCTTTCAGGTTGATTAGAATATCGCAATCAGAGTAAATGTATGGAGATCTGTAGTGTTTGTCGGCAGAGCACCTAGAAAATTCTGGAATTCTCATTTCGCGATTCTCTTTTGGGGGTAGCTGTCCTTAATTTGTTTCAAGGCATCCGCCCCAGTAATTTTGCCCTGGAGATAGGCACGTCCAAGTTCATTGGATCGCTGTGTCGGGAAGAGGCCTTCAAAGGAACTGGAAGCCTGGACGGTTTGCAATACGCGTTCCGGGCTAAGAATTGTTTTTTTCATAGGAGATATCCTGCCTTTCTATACTCTAATTATAGCATAAAGAATAACGCCCATTTGGGAATATTAGAGCAAGTTGGCAAGGGGGATTGTCGCAAAATGTTGTGATAATGGTCGATAGAACTTTGTTCGACGGTTCTGGCATTTATATGTAAAGGAGCACTACCTATCTACTTAGTTATTACGTGGATAGGTAGTGCCTGACCTCGTGTGTTCGCAAACGTGCTTAACCGGTGCATTCAAAGTCCAGTCGGTTGAGAATTACCAAGAAAAAGCCGGGCATAAAAAGGCATAAATGACGAAGTTGGGTCTATGTGGTAAAATAGCAATAGTAAAACTTCGTATAGGACGGTTAAGAAAAGAAGGGGATTAAGATGAAATATAAAGGTGCTTTACTGGCGGTTAAAAATATGGAAATAGCCAAGGCGTTTTACAATGACGTGCTTGAATTGGAAGTTGTTATGGATGCAGGGTCAAATGTTGAATTGACAGGAGGAGTATTCCTGCAAACTGCCGATACATGGATTAACTTTATTCGCAAGTCACCATCGGATATTATTTTTGAAAATAACGCGGTTGAATTATATTTTGAAACAGAGGATATGGATAGGTTTATAACAAAGCTAGAGAGCGTATCTCATATTTCGTATATCCATCCATTGTTGGAGCACAGCTGGGGACAACGTGCCGTACGATTTTATGATTCGGATAAACACATTATTGAGGTTGCGGAGAGTATTGTTATGGTAATAAGGCGTTTTATTTCTTCTGGCCTCACGGCAGAAGAAACTGCAAAACGCATGGATGTTGATGAGGAGTACATTAAATCGGCTCTAAAAAGTATATGAAAGGGCGTATCATCTACTTGACCCCCGTGCGTTCGAAATCCCGATCGGCCTAGGTGTATTTATTGACGCGTCCGAATACCGTTGTTATACTTATGCCATTAGAATCTTTTTGATAGGAGTGCAAAATTATGGAAGATAAAACCTTTGAACTGATAGAAAAGCTTTATAGCCGGATGGAAGAAGGGTTTAGTGAGCTGAGAAGTGAAATGAATGATGGCTTCACGAAAGTGAACGTCCGGATAGATCGTGTTGAACAAAATAGTGTCAGGATGGAGCAGAAAATTGATGATAAGATTGGCATCCTGTTTGATGCGGTACAGGGAAACACTGAAGCAATCAACAGCTTGAGAACGGAAATGCAGGCTCTGGAGACCAAGGTAGATGCGCACGAGGTGAAATTAAAGATAGTGAAGTAGCCACGGCCCTCCCTCAGCGGAGGGTTTTCCTGTTAAAACTCAGGTTGTCAAAACCATTTTTGTTCTCCAAACGTCTGTTTTTCGCAGGTTCTACGACACTAATAAACAGCATTTGCAAAGGCTTAAACACCCATGCAAATGCTGTCTTTTTTTTGATGCAATGCCGTATGTGCAGGCTTATTCAAGCTGATAGATTACAGAGGCGATGGTGATATTGAGGTTTATGGCCAGATCGATTTCCTTGTTCTTGTTTTCGGGGGAGCCGTGTCGCAGGATTTTCACAATGGGACGGAGGGGGATATCGTTGTTCACATCCACCACTTCTCCCTGATCGTTGTTGGAGAGGCGGACATAAGTACCCACAGGGTAAGCAACAACCCGCTTGGCAAACAGGTTCACCATATCAAAGTCGAACAGTCTGCCGGCGGAGCCCATGATCATCTCCAGGGCTTCGTCCGGTGAGTACCCGGTACGATGGTGGCGGTCGGAGGTAAGGGCATCGTAGGTGTCCGTGATGGCAAGAATCCTGGCAAGGATATGGATGTCGTTTCCGTAGATTCCATTTGGGTAGCCGCTGCCATTCACCCGTTCATGATGCTGAAGGATCAGATGCTTTACGGCGGTTGACAGCTGGGTTTTCTTTGTAAGGTATTCGTGGGAGGTGGCGGGATGTGCCTTCACCGCCTCCATCTGTTCCGGGGTCAACGCTTCGGTTGAATGGAGGATGGCCGGTTCAACGAAATGCATGCCGATATCCATCAGCAGAGCAGACAGAACAAGCTTGTTCAGCTCCTCCTCCTTGAGATGAAGGTCCATGCCCAGCAGCAGGGAGAGCACCGCAACGTTTACCGCATGTTCATAAAGATAATTGTCAAGGCTCTTGATGCTGACCATTTCCACCATGGCATTGGGGTTCAAGAACACCTCATCAATAAGTAGATCTGCGGCTTTCATAATCCGTGAGATGATGGGGCTGTCCTTGAACTGGATATTTTTCATATCAAGGATGTCTTCCGCCGTGGTTTTTACAATGAATTTTTCGTAAACCTCCCGTACCGAGTGAACAGCCTCAAGGCGTACCAGTGGGCTTACCACATCCTTGAGTGAGCCGACGTCATCTTCGGCGTCGGCAATATAAAGGGAGTGAATATTTTGCTCCCTTATTTTTGAAAGCAGATATGTGGTGAGGCGGTTCCCTGCCTTTAATAGAACCCGCCCCTTGGGGTCGTAGATGGATTGTGCCAGGATGTCGCCGTTTTTAGCATTGGTTGTGGGGATTCTGCGCATAGTGCCTCCTTGCTGATGCGGTATAGGAAAGCGGTCATATAGTCATTATCGGCAGGCTGCATTCCTTACTGAAGCTGGATAAGAAGTATGGTAACATGATAATAGAGATTTTACAATTTATGAAGCTAATTTAAAGAAGAAACGGAAACGGAGGCTAAGTATGAACATTGCTTTGATTGCCCATGACAATATGAAGGATGAGATGGTTGCCTTTTGTCTGGTGAATTACGACAAGCTCTGCGCCCACTCCCTGTTCGCTACCGGTACGACCGGGAGCCGGATCATGGAGGCAACAGGGCTTGAGGTGACCCGGTTCCTTTCCGGACCCCACGGAGGTGATCAGCAGATTGGCGCCATGGTGGCCGGGGGGCAGATCCAACTGGTGATTTTTCTTCGGGATCCCTTGACAGCGCAGCCTCACGAGCCGGATATCCTGGCGTTGCTCAGGGTCTGTGACGTTCACAGGATACCGGTAGCGACCAATGGAACCGGTGCTCAAATTCTGCTGAATTTCCTGAACTGAGGTTTCCCTGCAGGTACCCACTGTCAAATTTAAAACAGCATTTGCTTGAGTGGATCACTCCTGCAAATGCTGTTTTATGTGTTGAATGTTTGATTCAGGAGGGTTGCTGTCGTGCAATATCCACGGTGTCCGATTCTGCTTCCAAATCGCTGTAGCGTACATCCGGACGTTCCAGGAAAACCCTTATGATCTCGGGGTCGAACTGGGTTCCGGCATTCCTTTCCAGTTCCTCCAATGCAGCTTTTTCAGGCATGGCCAGACGGTAAGCACGATTTCGTGTCATGGCATCATACGCGTCCACCACGGCAATGATTCTTGACAGATAGGGGATTTCGGTTTCCTTTAACCCTTGAGGATAGCCTTTGCCATCCCAACGTTCATGGTGGGAAAGGACGTATTCCGCCATTTCGGCCATATCATTCACAGAGCTCAGGATGCGATACCCAATTTCAGGGTGGCGTTTGATTTGATCAAACTCATCTTTGGTCAAACGGTCATTTTTGTTAAGGATGGAATCATCCACAGCAATTTTCCCGATATCGTGAAGGATCCCCATGGTCTTAAGTTCCCGAAGCTGACGCTCATTGACACCGAGAGCGGCGCCGAGGGCATGACTCAGAATGCCAACCCGTTGCGAGTGTTCTTCCTCGCGCTTGTTTTTTTCATGTAGGGTTCGGATGATGGTCTTGATGGTCTCGCCCCGGGCGCTGGTGGCTTCCGTAAGCTTGTGTCGGTTCATAAAATACTCGGCAGATTTCAGGGCTTCACTTATGGAATCACTCGTGTCCACTCTTTCGGCCCAGCCTAAAGAGACCGAAAGGGGAAGGTCGCATAAACGAACCTCCGCACAGCGGGTTTTAATTCTGTCCAGAAGATGAACGGCCTGGAAATCACATATTCCCGGAAGAATGGCTGCAAAATCATCCCCGCCCAATCGGGAGACAATCCCTTCTGATCCGCATTCCTCTTTGAATATGTGAGAGAACGCCATCAACATAGCATCCCCCACCTCGACACCCAGTGAATCATTGGTGAGTTTGAGTCCGTTTACGTCCGCTGTTATAACGGAGACCGGTCCGCGGTATTCGTTCTCGAGATGTATCCTTTGTTCCTCAAAAAAACGGCGATTATGTAATCCGGTGAGATCATCATGATTTCTCTGATGAATCAGCATCCGTTCCTGTGATTTTCGGTGAGTGATGTCCGAGTAGACGGTGTATCCCCCTTGAGACAAATTCTTGTGATGGACAGGAATTCCTTTCATGGATACTTCAATGGGCTTTTGACCCTTTCCGTGACGTATTCCCTCTATAAGTATATCGTTCCCCGCTAAAAAGGCCTTAGTCAGGGATTTGGCTTCTTCCATGTTTTCCGGACCGGCTACAATATCATCCAAATCACGGCCTTTTATTTCTGACAGGGTATAGCCGAAAAGCTCAACGAATTTATCGTTTACATTCTGTATGATATTATGCTGGTCTAGCTGAACCGCTGCATCGGGGGTGCGTAGAAACAAGGCCTCGAAATGGGCTTTTTGTCTGCTGACCTCCTGTTCAATTGCGATAATCTCCTCCAAGGAGGCTTCCATCTCTTCGTTGGATGCGGTCAGCTCCTCCTGCTGCTCTTGGAGCAGTTTGTTTGCGGTTACAAGCTCCACGGTTGTTACCTTGACGGCATGCTTCAATGTGAAGCCCCATATTGTTAAGGTTGAAATAATGCCTAATATGAAAAGGATAAGCCAGGTGTGTGATTTTATAATGCCGGATAGTGTTTTCTTCTCATAAATCCCCAGTTGTTTTTCGTATATACGTTGATAATCCCCGGTGCCTTTTGCGATTTGAAGCCCTGCATTCAGAGTCAGCAACAGGCGCTCGTTTCCTTTTTTGACAGCCATACAGTAATCGTGGGGCTTGAGGGTCAGGTCTTGGGCGGTGAGATTGGTGAATCCATTTTCTTTAGCGGTATACAATCCGGGAAGCTTTGAAACGGCTGCATAGGTGTATGTTCCGTTGGCAACCTTTTCCAGTGTGTCAGTAATCGTAGCCTCCTCAATCAGTGTTATTCCAAGATTCTGAGCCTTTAGGTATTCGCTTACAATGTCGCTCTGGAGCACCACAACGGTTTGTCCCCTTAGCTCTTCAAGGTGTTGCACCTGGATCCCTTTTTTGGTAAAAAAGGCTCCGCTGGTTACGCTATGAATGTTTGTAAAATCATACAGGCTCTTCCGTTCTTCAGAATAGGACATGCCGGAAATCATGTCGATGTCGCCGTCCTCCAGTGCTTTTCGGACGTTCCGCCATTCATCCAAACGAAATTCCACATCATAACCCATGGCGTTGGTCACGTATTTTGCCAACTCAATATTAAATCCGGCCGGATTTCCATTTTTATCGATATAGCTGTATGGAGGATAGTTTTTATCATCGCCAATGATAAGCAATGGCCGATTAGGCTGTTTTGGAAAATTTGAATCGCCGGCAACATTCAGTGATAAGATAGTGATGACCGAGAGCAGCAACGCCAATGTTTTGAATAAGGGTTTCATGAAGGTGTGCCTCCGAATAGGGGATAATGATTATAGTTCTTCAAACGTGCGAAAAATCCTCCTATTCGATTCAATTGGATTTGGATAAAAAATACGGAATATTCTCCCGAATTTAGAATTAATCCCGTGCTGGTGCGCAATCCCTATTGACCATCGGTAATTATTGGCATATTCTTTATAATGGAAATAAAATAAAAAACAGGGGTGAACGTATGAACAAATCATTCAAAAGCTACATGGCCGGATTCATTACGTGTCTGCTGCTTTGTTTGACCGTCGTTACTGCGGCGGCAGACGGTGACAGAACGATTACCGCAACGTTGAAGGCCACAACGAAGATGAAACTGTATGGAAAAGACTTTACACCGAAGGAAACCGATGGCTCGTATGTCCTTCCGATTTCCTATAATGGCCGTACCTATCTTCCGGTCCGTTCACTGGCAGAGGCGCTGAACATTCCGGTGGAGTATGATGCGAACACACAAACAATCTGGATGGGTGGGAAGATTGAAACCGTGCCGGTTGACAGTACCGCACAGTATCAGGACTACTATGGCACCGTGATTACCAAGGATGCCGCCATGCTGTCCACACCGGGACAAGCATACAAGTGGGGTATCGTAAACGGAAAGCCTGAAAGTCTCTTCACCTACGGATGTGCACTGATGCCGGAAGCCAAGTACAAAACCTTCAAAGCCTCCGCATTTTTGGATGAAGCAGTCAAAATGGATTTGGTTCTTGAACTCCGCAAAGATACCTATAATGGGGAGGTCATAAAGAGCTACACGCTGAAGCCTGGCCAAACCCAGGAAATTGAAGCGGATATCGCCGGCGTTCAGAAATTTTACATTATCTCCAATGTACTGATTGGCCATGATAAAGTGACAAAACTGGTTATCGGCGAGCCTGTTTTTAAGAACGACACAACCGTTGCTGCGCCAACAATCAAGTAGTACTGCCGGAGCGTTGTGAGGAAAAATTGCAAGCGTGTTACCAAATAAGGGACATTAGCAGCGGGCATATCTGAAGGGCCACACCTTTAGGATGCCCGTTTGCTCTCTTTATCGCTGGGTTAAGTTGAAACAGGCCGTAGGTGATTCAGTTGGCAATAGGTAAAACGGTACCTTCTTTGACGCCTTAAGGCATTGAAAGGGTGAAAGGGTACAGGCATTGGCCGTATTCGTGATATAATAAAAACAGCTTGGGGATTTACAGGTGTTTTCAACTATTTATTGGAGGTTCCTTCATGGAGTTCGAGCGTGTTTCCTATGATCAACTGAAGTCTGTCCTGAAAACGGGAGATCTTGTTCTGTGTCACGGTATGCGAAGAAGCAGTCATATCTCAGAGCTGTTGGAGGGGTCCTTTTGGTCCCATGTGGGGATGGTGATCCTGCCGGCAGACATTGGTCTGGCGTATGATGCGCCTATGTTTTGGGAATCCAACACCCTTCTCAATCTCCCGGACCTGTTACTGAACAAGCCCAAAACCGGACCGATGCTGGTGGACCTGGAACAACGGCTGAAAACGGATGTATCTGAGGGCTATGATAATTATTTTCGACTGATAAGCCTTAAGAGTGCAACAACCCCATGCTTTTCCGGGGAGCAACTGAGGGCGCTGAGAACCTTTATGGAAGAGGCCCAAAAATGTGATTTTCCTGAACCGGATTCCAGAGAATACATAGATTATCTGGCAGGAAAGCTGTTAAACCTGCATATTGACAAGGGAAACTACTTTTGCAGCGAGTTGACAGCAGACACTTACATACATATGAACGTGATGGGTGGGAGCAGAGTTCCCAGCGCGTGGATGCCTAAGGACTTTGCGAAATCGCAAAAACTACCCATTAATGCACCCTATCATTTAGAGATAGGACCCTTCATTGATATCAAAACAGATGCAGCTGTGGAGACAGACATAAGTTGAGGTATGATCAATGACTAATCGGGCCATCAAACGCCTTCTAACAGTTTTGATCTTGATTCTTTTGGGGAGCCTTTTATCTGCCTGCGGAATCACGGAGGGGGCTCTTCAGGCCAAGAACGGGATTTTAACAATACCTAAGGAAGTCACGCAAGTCAATCATCTGTACAAGCTTAAGGGAGACTGGCGGATTGTCTTCGGCAGCTGGCTTGACCCTGCCCTGCCATGGGAAGAGGTCTTAAGCCGTACTCAGAATATTAAGGTTCCTGGGGTTTATAAGCCTGATGAGCTTCGTGGTTTTCCTGACAGCGGAGCGGGTTTTGGCACCCTTGCACTGAAGCTGGAGGCTCCTGAACTAGAGAAAGAGCGATATGCCGTCGAAACCGTTTACCTGGGGTCAGCCTATGAGATGTACGCCAACGGGACATTCATCGGCGAAGTCGGCAAGATTGGGAAGACACCTGAATCTACCCAAGGACACATCAATCCCATTATGGGAACTGTCGAAGCGCAGGATGGAGAAATCACCCTGATGCTTCATTTTTCTGTATTCAAGAATGCCTTTTATATAAGAGATTTTTTGATCGGCGCAGAAAGCAGTATACGGTATCACTACCTCATCCGGCTCGCGTTGGATCTCTTGATTGTAGGTTCCGCACTGATTATGGGCCTTTATCATTTGTGCCTTTACTGGTTGAGGCGAAAAGATACGTCCTTACTCTATTTTGCAATGATCTGTTTTATTTACTGTGCGCGTACCCTTTGCGTCGGGAACCGCTTTATAGTAACCCTGATACCGAACCTTGATTCTGAGGTTTTTATGAGAATCACCTATATCACAATTTATCTGATGCCGATGTTGATCATGCTGTTTCTTAGAGCCATCTATACCACCTATACCCCCCGCATACTTGTTGTCGGAATGACCGTGTTTTCTATTGCAACCACCCTGATGACATTGGTTACCGGCTTCGAAACCTTTGACAAGGTAATGGTTTTGTTTGAATGGGTTTTCGTGATTTTAATGCTGTCTATGATTACCATTATATCCAGAGCCCGCTTCAAAGGAGAAATCGGTTCCGGGGTCATGCTGTCGGGAATTGTCATATTCTGTGCCACCGGCGTCAACGATCTGCTTTACGAGATGGGAATCATTCATACCACATCCCTCACGCCGATTGGATTCATGCTGTTCCTGTTTGCTCAGGCGGTTATGCTCTCTATTGTGTACTCCAACGCCTATAAGCAGGCGGAGCACCTTGCCACGGAGAATCTGCGGATCAACGAAGAGCTGCGCAGAAGCAATGAAGAACTGGAATCTGCCGTGGCCCTGCGCACCTCGCAGATCAGGGAGACACAGAAAGCACTGGAAATACGCAATGCAGAGCTTAAATGGCAGGCCATTACGGATCCCTTGACAGGCCTGTACAATCGCCGCTATCTTTTTGACTCGGCGGAAATGTCGCCTGAAGGGGAACGTTATGGGATGGCAGTCATCGATATCGACGATTTCAAGCAGATCAATGATACCTATGGACATGTGGTGGGAGACGAGGTCATCTGCCAACTGGCTCAGATACTGATGATAACCTTTGCAGAGGAAGACATAGCGGCCCGCATAGGCGGTGAGGAATTCTGTGTTTTCTCAAGGATACTCAGCGAATCGGAATTCGCCGACAAGCTGGAAAATTTAATGATGCGGGTCCGAAAAAGTATATGCATGGTCAGTTCAAAACCCATACAATACACGGTGAGCATCGGCTATGCCATCAGCACCGGGAGCGTGGATGTGGATTCCCTGTTCCTGCGCAGTGATACAGCTGTTTATCAAGCAAAACGAAGTGGTAAGAACTGTTGTACTCCATACACGGATTCCCGGGAAGAGGCTTCCTCAGATGCGGGATGACGGCGCTCAAAGGAGGATACCGGCAATGCAGACAAAACTGTTTTTTTCTGAATCGACAAACCCGTGGTTCAATCTGGCTTTTGAAGAATATCTGGTCAACACCGTGGGTGAGGACGAGGTTTGCCTCTATTTATGGCAAAACCAGCACACGGTTGTCATCGGCAAGCATCAGAATCCGTGGCGGGAGGTTCTTTCCTCCGAGCTTGAAAAGGACGGCGGCCGTCTGGCCCGACGCCTCTCGGGGGGCGGAGCCGTTTATCACGACCTGGGGAACCTGAACTTCACATTTGCAATGAATAAGAAGCACGAGGACCTTCACCGCCAGCTGGGTGTGATTTTGGAGGGCGTAAAATCCCTCGGTATCGATGCGGAATTCTCCGGTCGGAACGATATCCTGTCCCAGGGCCGCAAGTTCTCCGGCAATGCATTCTATCACGGACGCACTAATTATTACCACCACGGAACCATCCTGGTGGATGTGGATATGTCAAAACTGGGCCGCTATCTCAACGTCTCGGTTAAAAAGCTCCAGGCAAAAGGAGTAGAGTCGGTCAAGTCACGGGTTATCAATTTGAAAGAAATAAACCCCGAAATCACCATCGACGGGGTCAAGGAATCCGTAGCCAGGGCGTTTGAAAAAACTTACGGGGTGCCGGAGGCTGTGAATATCGTGTCGGAAAAGGAGGCACCCCAAGATGCACTGGACCGTTATCATCACTATGCATCATGGGAGTGGCGGTATGGAAAGACCCCGGAGTTTGATATCACCTTCGAGGAAAAATTTGCATGGGGTGAAATTGTTCTCAGCTTCAAGCTGAAGGGCGCCGTTATCGAATCCAGCGGCATATACTCCGATGCTATGTCTACATTGCTGGTGGAATCCATGCAGGGGCTGTTTGACGGGAAACGTCTGGATCCCGTGGAGCTGGGCAACGCGGTTGCCGGTCTTGCTGTTGAGCCGCTGCTGAAGGACCAGTGTTCGGATCTGGAGGCATGGCTGAGAGCCTTGCCTGTGTGATGGATTTATTTTCATTCCAGTGTCCGGTTTCGCTGACTTTTGGGTATACATGAATAGGATAAATAATTGTTTGAAGCCGTAGGATTGTTTCAGAGGCAGGGAGGCGGATGTATGAAAATCGAATCAGGATACCCGGTTCAATCCTCCGTTAAAGCGGAAGAGGTTAGAAACAATACGGAGAAGCAAAAGCCCGCCATTTCAAAATCAGAGGGCTATGCCATTCTTTCACAGAAAGACCAGATGACGATTTCGATGCTGAAAGGGGAGACAGACAAGAACTTTCAATCCCTGAGGGATATCGTTACAGACCTACTGAAGCGTCAGGGGGTTGAACTGGATAAGCTCCAAAAGGGCGATACGGTGAAAGTGGATGACAAGGCCCGGGCAGATGCAGCGAAAATGATCGCGGATGACGGCCCCCTTGGAGCGGAAAAGACTGCGGAGAGGATTGTTCAGTTTGCAAAATCCATCTCCGGCGGCGATACAGGGAAGCTTGATACCCTGAGGGCTGCAATTGAAAAAGGTTTTAAAGAAGCAGAAAAGGCGTTTGGCGGTCAATTACCGGACATTTCGAAGAAAACCATGGAGCTGGTCAACGGTAAACTGGATGCATGGGAAAATGAAGGGACCACCACTTAAAACAGGTTATATTACCTTTAACGGCAGGCGTACTGCCGTTTTTATTGTGTTGAAGCGGCACCGGCGGCGATTTTCGGTGGTACTTATCCGTCTGTACATGATAAAATCGAGTATACCGCAAGATCCTCTGAAGAACTGGAGAACGGAAGATGAAGCAGCAGACGCTTACCAAGATATTTTTTTTGAACTACCTGAGCATGCTGATTTTTTTACTGGCAGGGGTGTGGGCTACCAACAGCTATTCATCAGCAAAGGTAGACGAGGTTCTTGCCTGGGTCAGTGATGATCGCATTATGGAGGCGTACGCCATATACGAGTCCAAGGGAGCCAAGGCTTATTATGAAACCTTGGGAACGGGCCTGGGTTATTCGGTGGATTATTTTGTGATCATCAGCCCCAATGATGTGGTGTTGGACCAATATGGCTCCCCCTACTCCCTGGGGCATCAATTCCCGGAGAAGGAATCCAACAACCTGATCAATGATCCGGACACCTATGCGTTCTATCCCAACGAAACAGATGAAATCATGATTGTGAAGCTTACCGGCAATCAGATGAAGAATCGGATCAATGCGATTTTGCTGAAATCATGGGGAGCCTATTCCTTAAGCGTGATTCTGCTTCTGTACCTCCTGACACGGACAACCGCCGTGCGAATTCTTCAGCCCATCCAGTGCCTGACCAATGCGGTCAGAGAGGTGGGAAACGGGCAATATGATATCAATGCGGATTTTGAGGCAAAATATGAGCTGGGGCAGTTGAAAGAGGCCCTGTTGGCGATGTCTAAAAAGATCAAGGAAGAGGACCGGCTCCGTACGCAAAGTGAAGATGACCGGCGGCAGTTGGTTCTAAATATCTCACATGATCTCAAAACGCCCTTAACCAATATACGGGGATATTCAGAAACCGCATTGAGTCAATATGCGGATACGGATGAAACCCTTAAGAATTACCTGACGATCATACAGAACAACAGCATAAAGGCGGACACCCTCCTAAAAAACCTCTTTGAGCTTTCACGTATTGAAAATGCAGGGTTTGTGCCGAATATCACCCCTCAGGACATTGGCGAGGTGATCCGCAGAATTCTGACAGATTACATCCCGGAACTGGAGGCGGCCGGCATTGAGTATGATATCGACATTCCGGCGGAGATTATCATTGCATATGTCGATGAGGCGTTGATGCGCAGGGCGTTCTCCAACCTTCTTGACAACAGTATCCGATACCTTACAGGTGTCCGGAATCCTGTCTTGAGTATCGTTGTTATACCTGAAGAAAGGGACAGGGTTGGAATCATCGTGACAGACAACGGCCCTGGGATTCCAACGGACCTTAGAGAAAAGGTATTCAAGCCCTTCGTTACCACCGACCAATCCAGAAACCGGTCTTATGACGGAACCGGACTGGGGCTGGCGATTACAAGGGCAATCATTGAAAAACACAAGGGAACGGTTGGGGTAATCGATTCGCCTTCCCGGGGGGCCAGCTTTGAAATTTTGTTGCCGATGATCGCGACAAAGATGATTGTGGCAAAGGATGAAATATGATGAAGCGAGGACAAACCATGGCATATGAATTTGATAAAGCACTGAATCGAAAGCACACCAACGCAATCAAGTGGGATGATATGGGCCTTTATTACAAGGGAACCGATCTGCTTCCCATGTGGATTGCGGACATGGATTTTGAGGCAGCACCGGAGATACAGGAGGCTATGAAGGCTCGGGTTGAGCACGGGGTATACGGCTACGTGTCCACGCCGGCTTCCTATTTTCAAAGGGCCGCAGAATGGACAAAGAGGCGCCACGGCCATGAGGTTGCGGCAGAAACCCTGGTTCATTGTCCCGGTGTGGTGCCGGGCCTCTCACTTTTGATTCAGCTGTTCACGGAACGGGGTGAAAAGGTAATCATTCAGCCCCCGGTGTATCCACCGTTCCGAAACGTATTGGTTAAAAATCACCGGCAGCCGGTGCTAAATCCCCTTATTGAAGAAAACGGCCGTTACCGTATGGATTATGGTCATCTGGAATCCCTGGCCTCCGATCCGGAGATCCGGTGGCTGATTCTCTGCAATCCCCACAACCCTGTTGGACGAAGCTGGTCCCGGGAGGAGCTGCAAAAGCTGGCAGACATTTGTCTGAAGCATGGTGTGCGCATCATCAGCGATGAAATATGGCGGGATCTTGTTTATGCTCCAAACCGGCATACGCCGCTGGCATCCTTGGGAGCGGCGGTTGAAGAGATGACCGTCACCCTCTGGGCGGTGTCTAAAACCTTCAATCTGGCAGGTCTTCAGGCTTCTTTTATTTCATTTCCCCGGGAGAATGACAGAAAGCGCTTCCGTGAGGAGATGGAAAGAATGGATATTGTGCTCCATAACACCCTGGGACTAACCGGGACTCAGGCCGCCATGGAACATGGAGAGCCCTGGCTGGAGGAACTGAAAGACTATCTGGCGGATAATATCGCCTATGCAAAGGCATATATGGAGACGAATATTCCCGAGGTGACGTTCTTCATTCCCGAAGCCACTTACCTGCTTTGGCTGGATTTCAGAGCCCTGGGACTCCGCGGGAAGGAACTGGGAGAGCTTCTGGAGGGAACCGGACGTATTGCCCTGAACGCCGGGGCATCCTTCGGGGATGAGGGAAAGGGGTTTATGCGGATGAACGTTGCATGCCCCCGACATCAGCTGGAAGAAGCCCTGAGAAGAATTGAAGCGGCGGTTAAATCCGTCAGGGGAGAGAAGTAGATGCTTTACAGAACTCTTGGAAATACGGGAAAACAGATATCCGCGCTGTCATACGGCTGTATGCGGTACCCCAGAAGTGGCGGGAAACAGAACCGGTCCGGTAAAATTGATGAGGTGCGAGCCGCCCGGCAGGTCCACAGTGCCATCGACCGTGGGGTGAATTATTTCGATACCGCGTATGTGTACGATGGGGGAAAGAATGAGGCGGTTTTGGGGAACATCCTTGCCGGCGGTCACCGAAGCAAGGTGATGATTGCTACCAAGCTCCCTCCCTACATGGTCCATTCGCCAAAGGATATGGATCATATCCTTGAAACCCAGCTGAAGCGGCTGCAAACGGATCATATTGATTTTTACCTGATTCACGCCCTGAACAATGCCGGGGGTTGGAACCGCCTTAAGGAGCAGGGGGCCCTGGAATTCATTGAAAAAGCCAAAGCATCGGGTAAAATAGGACATTTCGGTTTCTCCTATCATGGAGAGAAGGAAGACTTCAAGACCCTGGTTGACGATCATCCCTGGGATTTCTGCCAGATCCAGTACAATTACCTAGATGAAAACTATCAGGCAGGCCGTGAAGGACTTCATTATGCATCCGGAAAGGGACTTGGGGTCATGGTCATGGAGCCCCTGCGGGGCGGTATGCTGACCGGGCGAGTGCCGGACAGCGTTGAAAAGATATGGAGTCGGGCCGCCGCCGAGAGAAGCCCGGCGGAATGGGCTCTGCGCTGGCTGTGGAACCAACCGGAAGTGACCACGGTGCTTTCCGGCATGAATGAAGAGGCTCACATCGAAGAAAACATCCGGGTGGCCTGTGAAACCATGCCCAACTCCATGACGGCCCAGGAACTGGCCTTGGTGGATGAAGTGAAGGAAACGTATTTCAGACTGAAGAAGGTGGACTGCACCGGCTGCGGCTATTGTATGCCGTGTCCGGCAGGGGTCAATATCCCCATGTGCTTCGGTTTCTACAACAGCAAGCATCTTTTTGGCGGAAACGGCGCGAACCTTCAATATGTCGGCTTCACCAGCGGGCTCGCCGGAGGGAACCCCTCCAATGCATCCCTGTGTGTGAATTGCGGCAAGTGTGAAACAGCGTGCCCGCAGCATATTGCCATCCGTAAGGAGCTCCGGCAGGTAGTAAAGGAAATGGAACCCCTGGCTGTACGGCCCCTGATGGCTGGCGTCCGGCAGTACCTTAAAATCCGGGATCGGCTCAGTCGCAATAAATAAACCCTTCACAGGATGTTCACGGAGCTAACACATTCCCGTCACATTTCTCCTTTACAATGAGTACATTAAAGGAGGAGTTATTATGACATTTGTTATTGTATCAACCCTTGCATTGGTGAGCGTAATGATCGTTGGAAAAATAGCCGGCGGCAGACTGAAGGGAAACCGTTTGGTGCGGGATATGGATCTTTCTGTTTCCGGCCTGGTTGCAGCCCTGGGGGTAACGACCCTGATTGCATATGCGGTTGCAATCGGAGTTGTGGCAACGAGCCTTGTGGATAATGTTTCGGCAATGGATCAGACCGCCTACCAGCAGGCTTCAGCGGCTGAAACGGTTCCGGAAGTTGGGGATGAAGAAGATCCGGAAGAGGCCGAAATGCCAGAAGTGACGGAATCGGACAGCGGGCTACAGGAAAGCGTTGCGGTAGAAAGCGCAGTAACTCCTGCGGAGACCGTTGTCGCGCCGGCTGAAGTTCAAAATACAGTGAAGAGCTCTGTGCCGGCACAGCCCCCCGCCGTGGTGGATCCTGCACCGGCAGCTGCGGTTTCGACGGCTGAATTCGCAGACGGGACCTATAGCGGTACCGGATACGGTTTTAGAGGTGATATTGCGGTGGATGTTACCGTGCAGGGCGGAAATATTACCGACGTGACGGTAACAGACCAGCAGGAAGACCGAAAATGGTTTGAACGGGCCTATTCAGGAGTAGTTCAGCGGATACTGTCGGCCCAAAGTGAGAATGTGGACACAATATCCGGAGCGACCTATTCATCGAGAGGAATCATCGACGGCGTGGCGGAAGCCCTGAGTAAAGCCCGTGCGGCTGCGAAGCAGGTGATTCAATGAAAAGGATACGTCTTGTAAGAACCGGGATTCAGATCATTGCAGCAGTCCTTGGGGTCACGGTGCTGGCCGGTGCCCCGGAGGCCATGAAGCTGGTGCTTCTGGCCATAACCCTTCTGGGGGGTGCCTTCTATTGCGGATGGCTGTGCCCCTTTGGGCTGGTGCAGGATCTTGCCTCGGGAGTGGGAAGAGGACTTGGCATACGGAAACGGAAAGTTACGCCTGCCCTTCACAACACCCTGATCTATGGTCGCTACATCCTTGCCGTTGCCGCAGCGTTGTGGACGGCGGACATCGTGTTCAGTATACTGGCCGTGGAGCCCTATGGAACCATGCCGGGAATATTGGCAGGGAACATACCCTCCACAGTGGCCTTGGCAGTGCTTGCCTTTTTCACCATCGTTTCAGTCTTCAATGACCGGGCCTTCTGTCGCTATCTGTGCCCGGAAGGTGCAAAATTCGGCGCCATAAGTCTGGCGAGGGTCGTCACGGTGCGCCGGAATCTCCACACCTGTGTGGCCTGCGGCAAATGTGACCGGGCCTGTCCTATGCAGATCAACGTATCCAAAATAGAGAATCTTCGTTCACCTCAGTGTATTAATTGTATGGAATGTGTAGCGGCGTGTCCGGTAAAAGGGGCTCTTAGCTACGGCGTTGTTAAAAAAGCACAGCCGTGATCCTGACAAGGGGAGCGGCTGTGTTCTCCGTTTTAGGGAGAATCCGTGATATAATCAGTGAAGAACATTAAAGAAAGCAGGCTTACCATGGAATGTACGTTTGAATCATTGGGACTGTCATCAGCCTTAGTTGAAGGGCTTAATAAAGAAAGTATTACCGTACCGACCCCCGTTCAGGCCGCCGCCATTCCTTTCGCATTGGAGAACAGGGATATCGTTGGCCGCTCTGTAACCGGCAGTGGAAAAACCCTGGCTTACCTGCTTCCGATTTTTCAGAAGGTGGATGCGGGGAAAAAGGAGATGCAGGTCATTATCCTGGCACCTACCCACGAGCTGGTGGTTCAGATCAACCGCCAGATCCAGAGTCTGGCTGCCAATTCCGGTATACCCATGAATTCCGCCACTATCATGGGAGAAGTGAATATCAAGCGTCAGGTGGAGAAGCTGAAGGAAAAGCCCCAGATTATCGTGGGCTCCTCGGGTCGCATTCTGGAGCTGATCAAGCTGAAGAAAATCAATGCCCACACCATTAAGACCATCGTTATCGATGAGGGCGACCGGCTTTTGGATATGAACAACATTGAGGGCGTTAAGGCAGTTATCAAGGCAACCCAAAAGGACCGGCAGCTGATGATCTTTTCCGCCACCATCAATGAACAGGCGTTGAAAACGGCCAGGGAATTCATGAAGGAGCCGGAGGTGGTGCAGATTGACGAAACCCCTGTCAGCGGCCAGATCACCCATTGGGTGATCAAGGCGGAGCAGCGGGAAAAAATAGAGGTGCTCCGAAAGCTTCTCACAGCCCTGGAACCCAAGAAAGCCCTGGTGTTCCTGAACCGGAACGATCAGATACAGATGACGGTGGCCAAGCTGCAGCACCACCAGATCAAAGCGGCAGGAATATACGGAGACGCCGCCAAGGAAGATCGAAAGAAGGCCATGGACGACTTCACCTACGGGCGGATACAGATTCTTGTGGCATCGGATATCGCTGCCAGAGGCCTTGATATCAAAGGACTCACCCATATCATCAATATGGACCTGCCCCCGGATGAGGAAGGCTACCTTCATAGAGTTGGACGCACCGGACGGGCAGGCAACACCGGAACCGCCATTTCCCTGGTGACAGAAACGGAAATGGAGCTGATCAAGCGGCTGGAGAACCGGCTTGGGGTGAAGATCCAGCAGAAGGATGTCTACAAGGCCCGCATCATCAGCCCTCGAAGAGGGAAGCCCTCATCCTCTGCACCCTCGGTTAAAAAATCGGTTACGGCGAAAGTGCCAGAAATTGAAAAAGTGAAAACGGAGGAACCGGCAAAGAAGACCTTTAAAGCTAGAACCTCTGCGCCGGCCAAGCCAAAGCCTAAGAAGCTCGGTAGGCCCTGGTAGGAGAAGATACAGAGGGAGTTATTACTGTCATACTCCCACCGTCACCTTCGGTGCCACCTCCCTCGTGAGGGAGGTCAACATCTCCATCTCCCTCATGAGGGGGATGTCACGGAGTGACAGGGGGAGTAAGCGTGATTAACAACGTCTCTCAATACTGTTTTCTTATTTTGTTGGTTAAGAAATAGATTGCGCAATTACGGAGGTCGTTTTCTTGCAACTCATCATCGCCGAAAAACCCAGCGTGGGTAAGGATATCGCAAAAATAGTCGGGGCATCCTCCTCAAAGGATGGCTTTCTGCAGGGCAGTGACTGCCTGGTAAGCTGGTGTGTAGGGCACCTGGTGGAGCTGGTTCCCCCGGAGGACTATACCCCTGAGTGGAAGGGGTGGAAGCTGGAGACGCTTCCTATGCTTCCCGCCGACTTCAAGCACCGGGTGAATCCCTCCCGGGGAAAGCAGTTTGAAGTCGTCAACCGCCTGATGAACGACCCGCGGATCACGGAAATTGTGTGCGCCACCGATGCCGGGCGGGAAGGACAGCTGATCTTCATGTATGTGTACCTGCTGTCCGGGTGCCGTAAGCCGGTGAAGCGGCTGTGGATCAACTCCATGACCGATGAGGCCATCCGCCAGGGCTTTGCTGCTCTTAAGGACAATCAGGAATACGAGAATCTTTATCAATCCGCCCGTAGCCGGGCCGAGGCCGACTGGCTGGTGGGTATGAATGCCACCCGCCTTTTTTCCGTTAAATACAATACCAAGCTTACCGTAGGGCGGGTGCAAACCCCCACCCTTGCCATGATTGTAAACCGGCAGCTCACGATTCAGAACTTCGTATCGGAGCCGTTTTTTGAAATCGAGGCAGACTGCGAGGCCTTCAAGGCCACCTGGTTCAACGACGACGGCACCCGAGCCTCCAGTGAGGCGGCTGCACAGGCCATTGTAGACAAATGCTCCGGCCGGGAAGGGGAAGTGGTGAAGCTCAACCGCAAGAAGGCCTCCAACGAACGGCCCATGCTCTACGATTTGACAGAGCTTCAGCGGGAAGCCAACCGCCGGTTCGGCTACACGGCCAACCAAACCCTGGATGCCGCCCAGGCCCTTTACGAAAAACACAAGCTGGCCACCTACCCCCGTACCGACAGCCGCTTCCTGTCCTCCGACATGAAGGGGGAACTGCCGGGGCTGGTAAAAGCCATCTGCGGAGGCTATAAGGACGCGGCGGAGCACGGGGAAAGGCTCCTTAAGCAGGGACTCAACAGCGACAAGCGGGTGATCAACGACAAGAAGGTCACCGACCACCACGCCATTGTGGTCACCCCCAATATTGCCCGTTATAATCCGGCACGGCTGGATGAAAAAGAGAAGAACCTGCTTCGACTTATCGTCACACGATTTCTCTGTGTACTGGATGCCAAACAGGAGTACGACCAGACCGATATCGAGCTGGTGATTGAAGCAGAACGGTTCAAGGCCTCCGGAAAAAAGATTACAAAGCCGGGATGGAAGGCCATCGAGGATGCCTTGATCGGAAAGAATAAAGCTGCCGATGCAGAGGAAGAACCTGAACAGTTCATCACCCTGAATAAAGGGGACAAGCTTACCCCCAAAGCCATCAACCTGCTGAGCCGTACCACCAGCCCGCCAAAATACTACACCGAGGACACCCTGCTCAGCGCCATGGAAACCGCCGGCAAGGCCATTGAAGACGAGGCCCTGCGGGAAGAGATGAAGGGGATGGGCCTGGGGACACCGGCCACCCGGGCCAGCATCATCGAGAAGCTGATCACCGTGGGCTATGTGGAGCGGAAGAAAAAGAACCTCACAGCCACACCTCAAGGGGTGAGGCTGATCGACTTGGTGCCGGATAAGCTCAGGCTTCCGGACCTTACCGGGGAGTGGGAGAGCCGGCTTTCGCAGATCGCGGCGGGACAGTCTTCCTCCGGGATATTCATGGAAGGCATCCGAGCCTATGTGACCGAAATCGTATCCGAGGCGGCTGCAGGCGGTATTGACCGGCAGGCCTTCAAGCGGGAAGCCCTTGGAAAATGCCCCCGCTGCGGGAAAACCGTTTACGAGAATTCAAAGTCCTACTATTGTTCAGGTTACCGCAGTGAGCCTAAATGCGGCTTTTCCATGTGGAAAAGCGAGAAGTTCTTCAGCGACAAGGGCAAGGAGCTTACACCGGAAATTGTACGGGAGCTCCTGGCCCAGGGAAAGGTGAAGATGACCGGACTTAAAAAGAAGGCCGGGGACGGTGTGTACGATGCCACGGTGCTGCTTCAGGATACCGGAACCTATGTAAATTACCGACTATCCTTTGAGAAGTGAGTTACGGGGCGGTTTTAAAAGGAAATATATGTAAAATGAGTTGACTTTATGTAAACCAGATGCTATAATGTACCTGCAGACACTCACCGGCGAGGTGTGTTTGAGCAATCAATTGAATCCAATTACTGAGGCCACTTTTCATAAAGTGGCTTTTCTAATAGCTTTAAAGTAAATATATTACACTAATGCACATGTGTGCCATCAGGGCGTCCGACAAGGGGGTAGCGAAATGGGAGACAAGAATCCGAATAAATTGAAAAAGAAGAAAAAGGCTGTGGAAAAGGTCATTGCGGCACCGGCAATCGCTGCGATTTCAGAAGCCTTAAAAAAACAAAGAGGGTAGTGGACGAGGGAAAGCAAAACTAAAAAGCGTGGAATCAAACCCAGAACCGGTAAGTTGGCAATGAGCGCTTCCCGGTTTTCTCATTTCATGGATTTCATAAGGCACAGGCAATGGGTATATAGGAATAAATGGCAGGAGGAATAACGTTGTACACTTATCTTTCTTATTTTGAATCA
Organism: uncultured Peptostreptococcaceae bacterium; assembly: GCA_964649745.1. Classification (GTDB taxonomy): domain Bacteria; phylum Bacillota; class Clostridia; order Peptostreptococcales; family Acidaminobacteraceae; genus CAZEHS01. The sequence goes on from CAZYQI010000002.1 coordinate 29,197, forward strand.
TTCATCAAGGGTTACATGACTGAAATCATGACAGCCGGTTTTGCTGTGTTCTTAATTTTCTTCTTATGGGTCTTGCTGAACCGGGTACACAGGAATCGGATCAGCAGTATTCGTAACGCTTCTCTTACGGTGGAAGAGCTGGAGGACCACGCCAGAAGAATGGCCATGGAGCACTCGGTATCCTCGAAACGGACCCGGTTGAAATGGCCCATGGGGAGGTTGAATGAAAATTACACGTTTATCCGATCCGTTTATAAGGATCTGAACGACGATGCGGTGAATAAGCGAACGGTTCCGCCGGCGGCGGAATGGCTGCTGGATAATTTCTATGTGGTTGAGGAGCAGGTAAAGAACATACGGGTCGATCTGGTAAAAAAGGATTACAACAGGCTGCCTGTTTTAAGGAACGGCCCCTATAAGGGCTACACCCGTGTTTTTGCCATTGCAACAGAGCTGGTTGCCCATATGGATGGGCATATTGAAGAGGGTACGCTGTTAAAGTACCTGGAGGCCTACCAAACCCACAGTATCCTATTCGACAGAGAAATATGGCTCATTCCCACAATGATACGGATTGCATTGATAGAGAATATACGGTCCATATGTGAAAAGATTGACGAGACCCAAAAGCAGTGGAATATAGCCGATGAAATTGTGGAGACCTGGTGGTCTGATGAATTTGTCGATGGGGAAAACATCATTCGTTTGTTCAAAAGCAATATTGAAGGGGTCAGTGAAGCGAACCCTTCCTTTGTCGAGCATCTTTTCTACCGGTTGAGACGTTCCGGTCGCAGTTACTCCAATGTTCTAAGATATATCGATGAGAATCTGGACAAATTCGGAACAACGACAGAAATCCTTGCTCAAAAGGAACATAACGCCCAGGCTGTCAGTACGGTTTCCATGGGCAATGCCATCGTCAGCCTTAAATATGTTTCCAGTCTCAATTGGGTGAACCTGTTTGAGTCAGCAAGCTATGTGGAGCGCATATTGAAGCAGGATCCCCACGGTACCTACACGTCCATGGATATCTATTCACGGAACTATTATCGCGGACAGATTGAGAAGTTGGCGAAGAATTATGGCGTATCGGAGCTGCACATCGCAAGGGAAGCCATTGCTCTGGCTCAGAAGGCATATTCGGAAACAAGCGGCGAGTTCGCCGATGAAAGTCTGATCTGCAGGCGATGTCATGTGGGTTATTATCTGGTGGACAAAGGGATTAAAGATCTGGAGAACAGTCAAAAGGGAAACAAGAAGGCTCCTGCAAAACTGACCAATTGGCTTAAAGATCGACAGGGGATGCTCTATATTCTTTCCATTGGTGCCCTTACCTTGCTCATTTCAGCGGTCCCTATGGGCTATGTCAGAGGGTTTTCAGGCTGGAAGGGGTTCGCCGCCGCGATGTTGGTTGGTGCGGCAGTTATCATCCCATCATCTGAAATGGCCATTGCAATCTTGAACTGGGTGGTTTGCAGGATTAAACGACCCGCTGTTTTTCCGCGCCTTGAATTGAAGGACGGCATTCCCAGCGAACTGAGCACCATGGTGGTTATCCCGGCTCTCCTGACGGATGAAAAGCGTGTTCAGGAGCTGCTGGAGAACATGGAAAATCATTATCTGGCCAACCGTGAGGACAACCTGTCCTTTGCTCTGATCGGCGCATTCAAGGATTCTGAGGAGCCGAACACCGACAATGGTCATCATGTTCTGGTGGAGGCATTTGAAGGGGTGAAGGCCCTTAATGTGAAATATGCGCCGGAGGGTACAGATCGTTTCTATTTTTATCACCGGCTGAGCCAATACAATGAAGTGGATAACAATTGGACCGGTTGGGAACGAAAAAGGGGCGCCCTGATGGAATTCAACGAGATGCTCCTGGGCTCACTGGATACCAGCATTACCTTCTATTCCAATGCTGTACTGCCGGCCCCCACTATCAAATACATCATCACCCTGGACGCGGATACGGTGCTGCCTCTGGGAATGGCCAAGCGTATGGTGGGAACCATGGCCCATCCCCTGAACACCCCCATCATTGATCCGGTCAGAGGCATTGTCGTGGATGGCCACGGACTGATGCAGCCCCGGATATCCTTCGATATCGACAGCTCCAACCGCTCAGTCTTCTCACGGATATTCACTGGCCAGGAAGGCATAGATCCCTATGCCAGCGCAATTTCGGACGTTTATCAGGATCTTTTCGGAGAAGGGATCTTTACCGGGAAAGGCATCTACGATCTGCGGATTTTCCAGCAGGTGCTGAAGAACGCGGTTCCGGAAAACGCCATCCTCAGCCACGACCTGCTGGAGGGCTCCTATGTAAGAGCGGCTCTGGTTACCGATTTAGAGCTGGTGGATTCCTACCCGTCAAAATACAACTCCTATATTGCCAGGCTCCATCGCTGGATTCGGGGCGATTGGCAGCTCATTCCCTGGCTTGGCAGAAAGATAACCGATAAGAACGGAAACCGGATAAAGAATCCACTGACCTTCATCTCGATGTGGAAAATAATGGACAATCTCAGGCGCAGCCTGGTGGCACCTGCCATCATAGTGGTGATTTTCATGGGCTTCAGTCTGCTTCCCGGCAGCAGCTATTTCTGGACGGGCTTCGGTGTTGCGGCACTGCTGCTACCCTTGGCCATCAACATTATTGGCAGGGTGTCCAGCGGCGGATTGAAGCCGGAACGGGTCAAACGACATATACCGGGTTTTTTCGGCCTGAAGGCATCCTTGTTCCAATTCCTGCTGACGCTGGTATTCTTGCCGTATCATGCCCTCATTGTCTTGGAGGCTGTTTCAGTTACGCTGATCCGGGTGCTGATAACCAAGAAAAACATGCTGGAATGGGTGACCTCCGCCGATGCGGAAAAAGGGCAGAGCAATTCCCTTAAAAGCTATATCACTTCCATGGGAGTCAGTTCCCTGGAGGGGATTGCCGTGGCTGCACTGGCGCTTTTGTTTAAGCCGGAGGATGTTGTTTTAAGCCTGATATTCCTGGTGATGTGGGGCCTTGCACCATACATCGCCTGGATGATCAGCCGGGATTATGAAAGCGGGACAGTGACTCTGAAATCCGCAGATTTGATGGATTTACGCAGAATCGCACGGAAAACATGGCGCTATTTCGAGGAATTTTCAAATCAAAAGAATAATTATCTGGTTCCAGACAACTACCAAGAGGATCCGCCCAGGGGAATTGCCTTCCGCACATCCCCCACCAATATCGGGTTGGGGCTTTTGGCGTCGCTCTCCGGGCGGGATATGGGCTATGCCGGGATACTGGCAACAGTGGAATCCATTAGAAGGGCCATTGACAGTATTGAAAAACTGGATAAATGGAACGGGCATCTGTACAACTGGTATGACACCCGGACCCTGAAACCCCTCACCCCTCGCTATGTATCTACGGTGGACAGCGGGAACTTTGTCAGCTATCTGATTACCTTGGATCAGGGGCTTAAGGAGTATGCAGTGCGGCCCCTGATCGACCTGTCCTGTATACAGGGAATTGAAGATACCCTGCAAAACGGACTGGAGGCAGGGGAAACCCTGCCGGCGGATCTGTCGTGCTTCGACTTTCTGAAGGGGGGCGGCCCGATCAGTCTGCTGCAGTGGTATCAAGGCTTGACCCAACTGATTGAATGGAATGTCTTTATCACAATCAAGCGGCAGAATTGGAAAACGAAGGTGGAGCAGCTGGGAATACAGCACAAACAAGAGCTGCTTAAATTCGCCCCCTGGATTCCCATGATTCCTGAAGTGCCCGCCGAGCTGCTGGGCGGGACCTTGCAGGAAAGCACACAGAGCCTTTTGGTGTATTTGGACACCAATCACAGGCTGAACGACTACGGAAATGCAGCGAGAGACATTGTGGATCGTGTGGACACGCTGATCGAAGAAATAATGCTGATCGAGGGATCGTCACACGCACAGGGATTAATCTGGCTCAAGGGATTACGGGAGGCAGCGGTAAAGGCCGGGGCTTTCTCGGATGGGTTCATGAAACAATTTGAGGATGTACAGCACCGTATCGGTTCCCTATCCGAGAACACACGGTTCGGAGTTCTTTATGATGACAGGAGACAGCTGTTTTCCATCGGTTTCAATATTGAAGACAACCGGCTCACCAACTCCTACTACGACCTTTTGGCATCAGAAGCAAGGCAAACCAGTTATCTTGCCATTGCCCGAGGAGAGGTGCCCCCTAAGCACTGGTTCATGCTGGGGCGATCCCTTACGGTGGTGGATCGTTTCAAAGGCCTGGTTTCATGGAGCGGCACAATGTTCGAATACCTGATGCCGCTGCTGATTATGCGCAGCTATCACAACACCCTGCTGGATGAAACCTATTCCTTTGTCATTAAAAGTCAGATGAAATACGGCAAACAGCGGGGCATGCCCTGGGGAACGTCGGAATCCTCCTACAATGCCCTGGATATCAATCTGGATTATCAGTACAAGGCCATCGGTGTACCCTGGCTGGGCTTGAAAAGGGGCTTGATCGAGGATGCGGTGGCAGCGCCTTATGCAACCTTCCTGGCCTTGATGGTCAGTCCTTTGGATGCCTTTGAAAATATCAAGTATTTGAAAGCGGAAGGAATGGAAGGCCCCTATGGCTTCTATGAAGCGGCGGACTATACTCAGGAAAGGCTTAGCTTTGAGCCCAAGCGCGTCATCGTAAAAAGCTATATGGCCCATCATCAGGGGATGAGCCTGATGGCTCTCAACAATTACCTGAATCAGAACATCATGCAGCGCCGCTTCTTCGCCGATCCGACGGTTAAGGCCGCCCGGCTTCTGCTTCAGGAAAGAGTACCCCTGAATGTGGTATTCACCAAAGAAAACAAAGAAAAAATCATGCCCTTCAAGGGAACGGTGTACAAGGATAAAGGCTCCTACCGGAGATTCACGGAGATGGATTCCGCCATACCCAAGGCTCAGATCCTTTCCAACGGCATCTATTCGGTCATGGTGACCGATAGGGGCACCGGCTACAGCCGAACGAAAACCATGGCGGTATCCCGCTGGCGGGAGGACTCCATCGCGGACAGCTACGGCATGTTCTTTTATATCAAAAATACGGACAAGAACCTGAGCTGGTCCTCGGCCTATGCGCCCCTGAATGTCATGCCGGAAAGCTATGAGGCGGTGTTCACGGCGGACAAGGCCGTGTACCGACGTGTGGACGGCGACATTGAAACAACAACGGAAATTGCGGTTGCCTCCGGAGATAACGCTGAGATTCGCAGAGTTCAACTGAAGAACAGCGGAGATGAAGCCTGCACCATGGAGATCACCAGTTATTTCGAGCTGGTAATGGCGGAGCATCGGAGCGACCTGGCCCATCCGGCCTTCAGCAACCTTTTTGTGAGCACGGAATTCGATCCGAAGCACGGGGCTCTTTTGGCTCACCGGAGACCCCGCAGCGAGGGAGAGAAGGGCATGTGGATTGCTCAGATCCCTGTCAGCAATGGGGAAGCCGTTGGAGAATTGCAGTATGAAACGGATCGGATGCAGTTCATAGGACGTGGGCATACCGTCAGCAATCCGGCATGCATCGAGCGGGAAAAACCTCTGACCAATACGGTGGGATCGGTTTTGGACCCCATTTTCAGTCTTCGTCTCCGGGTGAAGATAGAGCCGGGCAAATCCGCCCGCATCTCCTTTGTAACCGTTATGGCGGACGGACGGGACGCCCTGATCGACCTCATTGAAAAATACAGAAATCCGGAAATCTGTGATGCGGCATTCTGGCTGGCCCTCACCCGCAGCCAGGTTGAAACCAAGTACCTGAACATCAAGGCACAGGATATGGAGCTTTATCAGGATATGATTTCGAGCATCCTGTTCAACAGCCCGCTCCGGCGCAGTGCCGAGAGCATGATCCGCCAAAATCACAAGGGTCAGAGCGGCCTATGGGCTTACGGGATTTCGGGGGATCGCCCCATCATCCTGGTTTGCCTGAATAAGGTGGAGGATACAGAAATCCTGTTTGAGGTTCTAAAGGCTCACGAATACTGGCGGTTGAAGGACCTTAAGGTGGATCTGGTCATCGTATGCCAGGAGGACAACAACTACATGAATCCCCTCTACGCCCTGACCACGGAGGTGGTGTTCGCCAGCCAGACCCACGATGTGTTCAACAGGCAGGGAGATGTGTTCATACTCAATATCAACAACATGGCGGCAGAGGATATCAACTTGCTCAGCGCCTCCGCCAGAATGATATTCCGGGGGAGCGACGGGACCATGGGGAAACAGCAACGGATGCCCAACCGCCACGAACCGAGGCATATCGAAAAAAGTGAAGGTGAACAGTGATGGATAGGATCAATCCGATAGATGAACATCCCCCCTCAAAGGGACTCCTGTATTCCAACGGAATCGGAGGCTTCAGCAAGGACGGCAAGACCTATACGATTCGGCTTGAGAAGGGCCAGAACACCCCTGCCCCCTGGGTTAATGTGATTGCCAACCCGGATTTCGGGTTCATGGTCTCCGAATCCGGCGGCGGCTTCACCTGGTGCGAAAACAGCCGGGAGAACAAGCTTTCTCCGTGGTCCAATGACCCTGTCAGCGATACACCGGGAGAGGTGTTCTACATCCACGACGAAACCGATGTGTGGTCTCTCACAGCCCTTCCTATCCGGGAAGAGGAGAGCTATGTGATGCGGCACGGCTTCGGCTACAGTGAATTTGAGCACGCCAGCCATGGCATCACTCAAAAGCTGGTGCAATTCGTGCCCGTAGAGGGCACCGTGAAAATCAGCATCATGACCTTGACCAACGACAGCCCGGAGAGCAGGAGGCTGAGCGTCACCTATTATCTGAGCCCGGTACTGGGGGTAAGTGTCAATGAAACAGCCATGCATCTGATTACCGCTCAAACAGAAAAAGGAACCTTGACTATTGAAAATCCATACAACCGTGATTTCCCGGATCAGATCTGCTTTATGGATACATCCATAGAGGAGCGGACCGTTACAGGGGACCGGCGGGAATTCTTCGGCATGTGCCGGGAAGGAATACCGGATGCCATGCAACAAAAGGGCCTGGGAGGATCACTCGGGGCGGGCTACGACCCGTGCGGCGCCATGCAGGTATCTATCCGTTTGGAGCCCGGCGAAACCAAGGAACTGTTTTTTGTGTTGGGGGTTGCCGCGGATTTGCCGGAGGCTGAGAAAACGGTGGATACCTTCGTTTCGCCGGAGGCGGCAAGGAGGGCCCTGGATGATGTGCAGACATTTTGGGAAGAAAAACTGCAGGTGATTCAAGTGAACACACCGGACCCCTCTATGAATATCATGCTCAACGGTTGGCTCCTGTATCAGGTGATTTCCTGCCGACTTTGGGCAAGATCCGGTTTTTATCAAGCAGGGGGTGCCTTCGGGTTCCGGGATCAGCTGCAGGACAGCCTGTCGCTTTCGGTCATATGGCCGGATATTGCGAGAAAGCAGATCCTGAAGCACGCCGCGCACCAATTCATCGAAGGGGATGTGCTTCACTGGTGGCATGAGCCTACGGGAAAAGGAACCCGCACCCGGATCTCCGATGATTTTCTATGGCTTCCGTACGTAACGGCAGAGTATATCCGAATAACAGGAGATATGGAAATCCTGCAAGTTGTGGTGCCCTTTCTGGAGGAAGAGGTTCTAAAGGAGCATGAGGACGAGCGTTACTGTTCCCCGCGGATGTCAGAGGCATCCTCCACCCTTTACGATCACTGTATCCGAGCGCTGGAAAACGGGCTGAAATTCGGCGAACGGGGGCTTCCGCTAATGGGCTCCGGTGACTGGAACGACGGAATGAACACTGTTGGAAACCAGGGGAAAGGCGAAAGTGTATGGCTGGGGTGGTTCCTCTGCGATGTCCTCGGCAAATTCATTCCACTCTGTGAGCAGGCAGGAGATGAGGACCGCACTCAGCGCTACATTGAAATCAATGCCGGTATGGTTCAGGCGATTGAAGAGAACGGCTGGGACGGCAACTGGTACCGACGGGCCTTTTTTGACAATGGAACCATTCTGGGCTCTGCAAATAACCGCGAGTGCAAGATCGATTCCCTGGCCCAGAGCTGGGCGGTTATTTCAGGGGTCGGAGACCCGGTCCGAGCCCACAAGGCCATGGAATCCATGGAGGATTACCTCGTAAAGCGGGAGGAAGGGCTGATCAAGCTGTTGACGCCCCCCTTCGGTGATGGGGATATGGAGCCGGGATATATCAAAGCCTATGTGCCCGGAGTGAGGGAAAACGGCGGACAGTATACCCATGCTGCGGCCTGGGTTATTTCGGCCTTCGCACAGATGGGGGAAGGGCACAAGGCCTGGGAAATGTTCGCCCTGATCAATCCCATCAATCACACCCGCACCAACAGGGAAACGGCCATTTACAAGGCAGAGCCCTATGTGATGGCGGCGGATGTCTACGGGGAGCATCCCCATGTGGGGAGAGGGGGCTGGTCCTGGTATACCGGTTCGGCCAATTGGATGTACAAGGCAGGAATGGAGAGCATCCTGGGCTTCACCAAGAACGGGGATCGGTTAACCGTCAATCCCTGCATACCGGAAAAGTGGAAATCCTATACCCTGCACTACCGATATATGCAAACGGACTATGAGATAAAAATAGAAAACCCGGAGGGCTGCAGTCACGGTGTTCTGAGTGTTTTGCTGGATGGTAAGAAGCTCAAGGGACTGGAGATAAACCTGGTGAATGATCAGGGCACCCATACGGTGGAGGTTCTGATGGGGGATCTGGAAGGGCTGGAGTGAGTTTGAAGGAGGTAGTCCTTTGGTATACCGTAACTCTTACTTCTGCCCTGTGTTTGTCATTGCGAGCGCAGCGCGGCAATCTCTCCCTATATCATTTTGCATTAAAGCTTTGCAAGAGTAACATATTTCTTTAACCACAAAAATATCCCCTGAACCTCCTCAGATCATGATTCAATCTGGTGATGTTCAGGGGATTTTGTCTTTTGTTGTATAGAGTCTGTATTCTACAGCGTTTTGATCAATTCATCCAACTCTTCGCATATATCCTTGGCCAATTCAAAGTCCGTTTCGCTCAAAGCCAGTTCTATCCGGGTTTCAAGGGCCTTTTTCTTTTCTTCCCGTTCCAGATAATCCTTATCAAAATGGCTGGCATAAATCATCTTCCGAAATTTTCGGATGCTCATCTTGCGAAGGGTCTTGTCTTCAAGGATCAGGACATAATCCATACAGTTCACAATCGTGTAGTAATCATGGGAGATCATCAAAACGGCGCCGTCATAATTCTTTATGGCTGTTTCCAGGGCAATCTGTGCATAGGTGTCCAAATGGCTGGTGGGTTCGTCAAGCAGCAGGAGTCCGGCCTTCTGGGCAGAAACCTTGGCCAGCTGAAGGATGTTCCTCTCTCCGCCGGATAAGGCGCCTATCTTTTGATCGATGATTTCACCGGAAAAACCGTAGTTCGCGAGATAGGCTTTTATCTCCTCAGGCCGCTTGAAACCGGCATCGAAGAACTCTTCAAGGATTGTATTGGATACATCCAGTATTTCGCCCTGCAGCTGCGACAAATAGGCCACTGTGGTATTTTCATTTATCTTAATGGCAGCGTGGTTGTTCTTGAAGATTTCTCGGAGCAACGTGGTCTTTCCGGTTCCGTTTGAACCGATCAGGGCAACCTTATCCCTGGAACCGATCTCAAAATTCACGTTTTCAAGAAGCATCTCATCAAAGGCAACGCTGTAATCCGTCACGTTTAACGCAATGGATTCAGCCTCTGCGGCGTCCGCAGCAAAACGGATATCCGGCTGCTTGATATCAACAAAGGGCGCCTTGATTCGCCGGGCTTCCAACCGCTCCTGGTACTTGACCCGGGCTTTTAGAGCCTTGCCTCTGGCTGGGTTGGTGTCATAACTGGCAATCAGCCTCAATTTATCCACCAAGGCTCCGTAGCGCTGAATCTCTTCATCATCCGCAATCGCCAGCTCCTGCAGTTCTATTTTTTTCTGAAGCAGGGAGAAGTTGTAGTCGATGTATCGTCCGTCAAACTCCTGCAGCTCCATGTTCTCCAGATGGATGATCTTGTCAAAGCAATGGTGGAGCAGATAGCGGCTGTGGGTGATGACCAACAGGGTTCCCTTGTGGGAATTGATCAGGTCCTTAAGGGCATTGAGATTCTCAAAATCAAGAAAAACATCGGGCTCATCCATAATCATCACATCCGGACGATTGAGCATTTCCTTGATTACCTGAATCAGCTTGAATTCGCCGCCGCTGAGCTCCGATACCCGTTGATCCCTGCATTTCATCAGGTTGGCAAGATTCAGCTTCTTGTTGATGCTGCTTTCGTAATCGTCCCCGCCAATGGCATCAAAGGCATCCAGGGTATGCTGGTATTTTTCCAGCAAGGGCTCAATCTCCACGGCTGTTTCCATTTCACTGCAGATGGCGTTTATTTCATTTTGCAGCCGAAGGAACTTCTCACCAATATATTGGAATACGGTGGTTTCTTTTGCCTGGTCCTGTTGAGAGAACTGACTGATATATCCGATTCTGCAGGTGGGTTCAATCGTTAAAGTGCCATCGAACATATACCGCTCGGGATCCATAAAAATATCGATCAACGTGCTTTTGCCACTGCCGCTGGTTCCGATGAAAGCGCAGTGCTGCCCATCCTCTAAGGCAAATGAAATCCTGTTGTAGAGATCCTTTTGCGGAAATCCGTAAGACAAATTTTCAACTTTTATCATATCCGTACCTTTCTCTATCACTAAAAAAGAGCCTCCGTAAAAAAGCTCTTCAGTGTACCATTGACCAAGACGCAATCCTGCCATTGGTTATTATGCAGTTACAACACTTCTTGAAGCTACTGTTAAAAGCATACCATTTTTCACGACAAATATCAATCGGGGGAATAATCAACGGTGCAACAGGAATGTCCCTTGACACAAATGTAAAGGAGCAGTACAGTTAAGGTATGGAAACTGAATAAACAAAAATAGTTTCCAAAGGGAGCGTTTATATGAAGGATCAAATAACGGCATCTGCTCTGAACCAGATCACGTGCTGCGGTTTCAGGAAGTTCACAATGGATTCCATTGCCTCCGAGCTGGGCATCAGCAAGAAAACCATATACAGGCATTTCGAAACCAAGGAGCAGATCGTAACGGCTGTTGTCGATGAGATCGTTTTGCAGGATCAGAGGTACAATGAAGGGATACGCCATATGGAAGGGTCCGCTCTGCAAAAGATTGAACGGATTATTGCCCATGAGGAGTGCGATATTGCGCCTTGGATCTGGAATGAGCTGAAGCAGTCGTACCCCAAGGAATGGGCGAAGATTGAAGCCGTGATGGAAGCCAACAAGAATCTTGTGATCCGGTTAATCAACGATGGGGTGGATGCCGGGGATTTTCAGCCTGGAATTGATGCCGTGGTGCTTGGGGCCTTGGTCAATAAGGTTCAGGAATTAATATTGGATATGAAATTTCTTGTCCGAAACAACCTGACCATGGATTCCTTGCTTAAAACGGTTCGTCAGGTCTTTCTGATGGGTATCCTTTCAGAATCCCGAAGAGAGATATACAGAAACGAGGAAATTCGATGAAACCCAGGACTGTCATTGCCATCATCGTGGCCATTGCCTGCACGGCAGGCTTCATATGGATTCGGGCCAACCAGAACAAGGGCCCTGCTCTGGATGCGGCTGTCCATATCCCAAGGATTCAGGTGGTCGATGCAACCTCCGTTAAAAAAGAAAATGTTCTGGCCCTTACCGGAACCATAGCGGCGAATCAGGGGGCAACTGTCAGCTCCAAGGTGGCTGGAAGAATTAGCCGACTGGAGGTTCAAAACGGAGATTCTGTTTCCTCCGGACAGGTTCTGATCCAACTGGAGGACACCCTCTATCGAAACGCCCTGGCAGTGGATCAGGCGGCCCTCAGCAAGGCAAGGGCAAACCTGGCCTCTGTTCAGCTCAACCGTGATCGGGTTAAGGCCTTGCTGGAGAGCGGTGCGGCCAGTCAAAAGGAAGCGGATGACCTGGAATCGGCCATGACGGTGGCTCAGGCCGATGTATCGGCCGCCGAGGCCGCCGTGGCCATCGCCCAGGAAAACCTAAGCGCCACCAGAATAACGGCCCCCATTTCAGGACTGGCCGCCAACCGCTTTGCCGAGTTGGGACAGATGGTGGCTCCTGGCACTCCGTTGCTGGCGGTTGAGGATCTTTCCTCTGTGAAATTGATTGTGGATGTGGAGCAGAAGGACTTGGCCGAGATTGTGCCGGGCCTTACCGCCAAGATAAGCGTGGAAGGCTTTGAGAGCACCCCTTTCACCGGAACCGTGGAGCGGATCAATCCCAGCGGAAAGGCTGCCGCCCGGGTTTTTACAACAGAAATCAGCATTCCCAATAAGGAGAACCGCTTGAAATCCGGGATGTTCGCGGAGGCGGTGATCCGTCTCGGTGAGCCCACCGATGTCATCGCCGTACCCATGGACGCTTTGGCAGGCAACCAGGGACAGTACCATGTATTCCTGATAGAAGGCGATCGTGTCAGGCGCCAAGCCGTGGAAGTGGGCAGCACCATGGGCAAGATGGTGGAGATCCGATCCGGGCTCACTGAGGGTCAAGGGATTGCGGGAACAAATGTGAATAAGCTGAAGGATCAGGACCGTATCCTGATCCTTCAGTGACGGGAGGCTGCCATGTTTCTGACTGACCTGAGCCTGAAACGGCCGGTGCTGGCAACGGTATCCATCCTGGCGCTGGTGGTGTTGGGCATTACCAGCTATTTTGGCCTGAATATCAATGATTGGCCCGAGGTGGAGTTTCCTTTCGTGACGGTTACCGTGGTACAGCCCGGGGCTTCACCGGAGCAGATGGAGACCAAGGTCTCCCTGAAGGTGGAGGAGGCCATGGCTCAGATTTCCGGGGTCAAGCACCTCTATACAACGGTACAGGAGGGTGCTTCCACCACCATTGCGGAATTCACCCTGGAGACCTCTCCCGATACGGCGGCCCAGGATGTACGGGATAAACTGGGAAGCATAAGGGGGAACCTGCCCCAGGATATTGAAGAACCCATTATCGCACGATACGACCCAGCGGCTGCGCCGATCATGAGTTTGGCGGTCACCGGCGATATATCCGTTCGGGAGCTGTCCCTGCTGGTGGACGATCAGATTAAAAAAAGGCTGGAGGCTATCACCGGGGTCGGTGCGGTGGGGGCCTTCGGCGACCAGAGGCGTGAAATTCAGCTGAACCTGGACCGCGACAAGCTGGCCGCCCTTAGTCTTACCACCTTCGAGGTGATACAGAGCCTACAGGCGGAGAACATGGATGTTCCGGGGGGCAAGGTGACGGGGGATCAGCGGCAGGTAAGCATCCGAACCTCCGGCAAGGTCACCTCCCTGGATGATTTTCTGAAGCTTCCTGTGGTCAAACGGGGCGGCGTTCCGATCTATCTGGGCGATATCGCAACAGTGACGGACGGAATTAAAGAACCGGATTCCCTTGGGCGTTATCAGGGAAAGCCTGCCATCGGACTTAACATCATCAAGCAGTCCGGTGCCAATGCGGTACGGGTGGCGGACTCTGTCAAGGCAGAGGTTGCGGCCATCAAGGAAAACCTGCCTCCCGGTGTTGAATTGGAAATCGTCCGTGATAATTCCATTGAAATCCGAAATTCCGTCGAGGATGTATTGAGAACCCTTATCGAGGGAAGTATACTGGCGGTGCTTACTGTGCTGCTTTTCCTCAGAGATTGGCGCAGCACCCTGATCAGTGCCATCGCTATCCCAACCTCCATCATCACCACCTTCTTTGCCATGCGCACCCTGGGGTACACCTTGAACACCATGACCCTTATGGCCCTGTCCCTGTCGGTGGGCTTGCTGATTGACGATGCCATTGTGGTGATTGAAAACACGGTGCGCCATCTGCACATGGGAAAAAGTCCCTATGAGGCGGCCAAGCAGGGAATGGCGGAAATCGGCATGGCGGTGACGGCCACTACCTTCACTGTTGTTGCGGTGTTCCTGCCGGTGGGCATGATGACCGGCGTGGTAGGGCAGTTCTTCAAGCAGTTCGGCATCACCGTTGTGTGCAGTGTTCTGGTGTCCCTGTTGATTTCCTTCACTCTGGTTCCGCTCTTCTCGTCACGGTATCTGAAGGCGGAGGATGAAATTACCCGGCCCAAGGGGTTCCTGGGAAAGCTGGCCTTTGGCTTCAACCAATGGTTCGACACCGTGGCCCATCGCTATGCGGAATTTCTGAAAACCGTCCTGAAGGCACGCTGGCGCACCTTGGGGGCCGCGGTGCTGCTGCTGGTGGCAAGCCTTATGATGACATCTCTTCTGGGATCTGAGTTTGTCCCGATCGGAGATCTGAATGAGTTCACGGTGGTGGCGGAGCTGGATGCAGGACTCAATCTTGAGGGGGCGGGCCATTTCGCCGGCACCATGGAAAAAGCCTTGGTGGGAATTCCCGAGATCACAAAGGTCTACGCAACGGCCCGCCCCGAGCAGGTGAAACTATTCATTCGCCTTCAGGAAAAGAGCCAGCGCAGCCGCTCAATCAGTGACATCATGGCTCAAGCCCGGAATCAGCTCGTGGAGATACCGGGAGCAAGCATCTCGATGATACGCAAAGGACCTATGTCCGAAGAAAAAACCGTTCAGTATCGCCTGATGGGGAACGATATCACCGGCATGCAGGTCTCAGCCGACCAGCTGCGCCGCATCATGGAAACCATCCCCGGGGTTTATGATATCAGCAGCTCCTATAAGCCGGGGAAACCCGAGGTACTGATGACCGTTCGTCAGCAGTCTGCTGCAGATCTTGGCATAAGTACCGGACAGATTGCCCAAACCCTGCGTACGCTTTACAACGGCGTGGTTGTGAGTAAATATGAGGATGGCGATAAGCAGATTGATGTACGGGTACAGATGGACCCCTCTCAGCGGCGTTCGCTGGATGATCTCACCAATCTGTATGTCATGGGCAGCAACGAGGATAGGGTTGGAAACAAGCCCATGGTGCCCCTTACACAGGTTACTGAGAAATCCCTGGCTACCTCACCGGCTGAAATTCACCGCTTCGACCGCACCCGCGAGATCTATATCAGTTGCAATCTGGACGGCGTTTCCCTAGGGAAATTCAACGAAGCCCTGGATGCAAAGCTGAAGGCGGAGGGGGGCCTGGCGGGGGGAGGCTCCATCTATCTGGGCGGCGATTCCTCCATGATGGGGGAGACCTTTACCAATATGACCTTGGCCCTGCTTCTGGGTGTCCTGTTCATCCTGTTCATTCTGGCGGCTCAGTTCGAGAGCTATATTGATCCCTTTGCCATCATCCTGTCCCTGCCCCTGGCCGTGGTGGGGGCCATTCTCGGGCTGTTTATCGCCAACAGCGCCATCAGCCTGGTTTCCATGATCGGCATAATCATGTTGATGGGTCTGGTCACCAAGAATGCCATACTTCTCATCGATTTCACAAAGAACAAGCGGAAAGAGGGAATGAACCGTGAGGAAGCCCTTTATGCGGCGGCCAAAACAAGGCTGAGGCCCATCATCATGACTTCCACCGCCATGATCTTCGGTATGATCCCTCTGGCCCTGGGCCTTGGTACAGGAGCGGAGCAGCGGGCCCCTATGGCCCACGCCATTATTGGAGGGCTGATTACCTCAACCTTGCTGACCTTGGTGGTGGTGCCGGTGATCTATACGCTGCTGGACGATCTGAAGAGCTGGATGCAGGGGGTTAGAAATAAACAGAAAAGCGCTTAACAAGGGAACGACTATCTGTTACCCTGTAAACAGGTACTTTGTATGCAAAGTACCTGTTTCTTTTACCGGATAAAGGCGCTGAAAGGTGCGCGGTATTTGCGTTTCTGCCGCAGCTAATCGGCGGGGAAAGACAAATGCCGCGGCGCGATACAAATGGAGGGTGTTATGAAATATATCTATCAGCTGACAGTGCTCTTGTTTTTTTGGGGACTTGGAGAGATGCTCAGCGAGATTATAAAGCCCGTGATAGGGTTTCCCGGAACGGTGCTGGGGATGGTGTTGCTCTTCGGAGCTTTGCTGACGGGTCTTGTTCGGGAAGAACAAATTCAAGATTGTTCAGATTTTTTTCTAAATAATATCGGATTCTTCTTTGTTCCCGTGGTGGTGGGGCTGATGACCGTAACGGGCATATCAGGGAACGTCTTGCTTCAGCTGACCGGAGCGACAATTCTCAGCACGATGCTGACCCTGGGGGCCGCAGCTTTAACCGTTCAGGCGGTGATACGCCGGCAAGTGGTGCGCAAATGAGCCTGATATTCGCAACACCGCTTTTGGGGCTGGTACTGACGGTTTTAATGTATTATGTTGGCGTGAGGATTCAGGGGCGCTGGAACTCCGCCTTGCTGAACCCTATCCTGGTGGCATCGGTGCTGATAGGGGCCGTACTGATGACGTTCAAGATTCCCTTTGATACCTATCAGACAGGGGGCAGTGTCATCAGCTTCTTTCTTGGGCCTCTGACGGTTGCTCTGGCGTTGCCGCTCTACCGTCAGAGGGAATTAGTACGACGGCATTTTATGGCACTTACCTCCGGAATCATGGTAAGTATCTTGGTATCCGCGGTTACTGCCGTCCTTTTCGCCAGTTTTTTCAGATTCGATAAGGAGCTGCTGCTGTCACTGCTTCCAAAATCACTGACCAATCCCATTGCCGCTGCGTTAAGCGCCGTCATTGGAGGGAATCCGCCCTTAACGGTAGCCTTTGTCATCATCGCCGGGATCACCGGGGTTTTGACGGCTCCCTTTATATTTTCATGGCTTAAAATCCAGCATCCCGTTGCCCGGGGAACCGGACTGGGCGCAGCCTCCCATGCCCTTGGAACTGCAAGGGCCTTTGATTTTGGAGAAACAGAGGGCAGTGTCAGCAGTGTATCGATCGGGTTGACCGGATTGCTGACCACTCTGTTGATGCCGCTTTTACTGAAGCTTATGCTGTAAGTCTTTATATTTAATATCCGGGATGGTACAATCACAGTGATGCACAAATGTGTACAGAAAGAAGGAAATGATGAATACTGGTTTTAACGATCTTGGGATTATCCCTGAAATTTTAAGTGCCATTACAGAAATGGGATTTGATACCCCAACAGAGGTTCAAAAGCTGGCCATCCCTCATGTGATGAAAAAGGAAGATCTTATCGTCATGTCCAAAACGGGCAGCGGAAAAACAGCGGCTTTTGGCATTCCCATGCTGCAGATGAACGACGCAGCAGCCCCCGGGCCCCAGGCGCTGATTCTGACCCCCACCAGGGAGCTGGCGGTACAGGTGGACAGCGATATCAAGCTGATGGCGAAACAGCTTCAGTTTAAAACAACCGCCATTTACGGCCAGCACAGCATGAACGTCGAGATTCAGGCCCTGCAAAAGGGCGTTTCAATTGTTACCGGTACACCGGGCCGTGTTCAGGATCACATAAAGCAGGGCAATCTGGTGACCAAGCACATCCGGTTCCTTGTCTTGGACGAAGCGGACAGGATGCTGGATATGGGTTTTATCGATCAGGTGGTTCGCATCATCAAGACCCTGCCGAAGGATCGGGTGACCATGCTGTTCTCCGCTACCATGCCTGTGGAAGTGCGGCGCATATGCCGGGAATATATGAAGCAGCCTGTCACCATCGAAATTGAATCGGAAACCATGACAGTGGACACCATTCAACAGGCCTATTACCGGGTGGAAAAGAATGATAAGCGCACCCAGCTGGACCGTTTGCTTACCGTAGAACAGCCGGACAGCTGTATGATTTTTTGCAATACCCGGGCAGCCGTTGACAGGGTTCAGGAGTATCTAACCCGCAAGGGCTATGCTTCTCAGGCCTTACATGGGGAAATACCTCAGGGACGACGTTTGAAAACCATACAACAATTCAAGACCGGAGATTTCCACATGCTGGTGGCAACCGATGTGGCAGCCCGGGGTCTTCACGTGGAAGATCTTTCCCTGGTAATCAACTACGATGTGCCTAACGAGAAAGACAGCTACGTACATCGGATCGGCCGCACCGGCCGCGCCGGTAACGGAGGCCGCGCCGTCACCCTGGTGACCAGCGAGGACATCATCAGCTTGTATGAAATTGAAGAGCATATAGGGGTTATGATACCGGAAGAAGACCTGCCAACAGATCAGGCCGTGCAGCAGAGCAGGTCCCAGGCAGCAGAAAAATGGGCCAAGGCCAGGATGCACCACCGACCGGAACGGCATGCTTCTGAGGGGAAAAAAGAGGGCGGACAAAAATCACCGAAACCCGAGGGCGGTCAAGGACATAAACGGAAACCCTCTGACGGTACCAATTCAGACAAGCGGCGAACCTCGTCACCGGATAAAAAGCAGAATTCCCGTCCCAATGAACAGCGCAAAGATGGGCCGGGGGGCGATAAAAAGCGGTCTTACCAGCAGCGGGAAGGGGCACGTCCTCCCCAAAACCATGACAGACCCTCTGCGCCAAGGCCCCGTCGTGAGCCCGAAGCGTCTTCGGCTCGTGATGAAATAAAGCCGGTGCAGACAACCGTGGCAGTGCAAACACAGGAAAAAACCGAGAGTGTGTCCTTTTTCAAACGAATCATTAAGCGAATTTTGGGATAATACAAAAACCTGCCAATTGAGGCAGGTTTTTAACGTTCATTGTTTCATCATTTCTACAAACGCCCCTGCGCATACCGGGCAGAATTGTTCGCCGGATTTTGCCTGGATGCTGGCGATGGCTTCACTGGGGGGGATATGGTTTCGATACGGTCGGTTGGTAGTCATGGCATCATAGGCATCCGCTACGGCGATGATGCGAGCGCCGATGGGGATATCGTTGCCTCGGATGGCGGTAGGATAACCCTTTCCGTCCCAGCGCTCATGGTGTAGCAAAATCAAGGGGAGCACATCCTTAAGAGACTGGATTGGCTTCAGGATTTCAACACCCTTAATCGTGTGTTCTTGAATCCGCAAATACTCCTCGGCGTTGAGATGATCCGATTTCAGGAGAATGTCATCCCGGATTCCAATCTTGCCGATATCGTGAAGATTGGCGGCGATTCGGATTTTCTCAATTTCTTGGGTATCCAGATTCATAAAGGTTGCCAGTCTTACGGAAAGGTCAGTTACACGGTCTGTATGGCCCCGGGTATAGGCGTCCCGTTCTTCAAGGGCTTGTACCAGGGCGCGAATAGAGTACAGCATGTATTCGTATTCTTTTTTGTAAATCTTATAGGTTTCAATCAGTGTATGCTCCACTTCCATCATAACCTTATCAACATCAAAGGGTTTCACGAAATAGCGGATGATTCCCAACTCTTCTCCTCGCTTGATGTCATAGGGAGTGCTGTTTGCACTGATCATGATAACCTTCATATCTTTGATGGCGGAGGTGCTGCGAATTGTTCGAACCAACTCATACCCATCCATATTCGGCATGTTGATATCGGTAATCAGCACATCCGGAATATCCTCTGAAATCATCTTCAGTGCTTCAGTGCCATCGGAGGCAATCAGGGCAGTCATGCCGCTCTTCATCACCGCATGGCGCAATATTTCGCAAATCATTCGGCTGTCATCCACAATCAGAACCTTTTCATTACGCCGCATGGAGCGGCTTACGAAATATTCATTGACCTTGTTGATCAGTTTTTCCGGGCGAAGTGGTTTTTCAAGAAAATCATCGGCACCATAATTGTAAGCGGTTTCTGCGCTGCCTGGCTGGCTGCTTCCGGTAAGGATGATCACAGGGATCTGACTTCCGATGGGATCCGCCTTGACCAGTCGGCAAAGCTCATCTCCTGTCATCTGCGGCATCAACAGATCTGTAATGATCAGGCTGGGATGATGGGAACAAAAGAGTTTGTGTCCCTCGGTGCCATTCCGGGCATGAATGATTTTATAGGGGGTGTGGGAAAAGGAGTCTTCAACCATGGCATGCATCAGTGCATCATCATCCACATAAAGGATTATCTTCTGACTCTCCATACGGAGCAGAGTATTCTGCTCCGATTCCAGATGGGTGGTGATGGCAAAGATAATCCGCGGCAGCTCAGCCAGAACTTTGTCGGAAGGGATACAACTGATCCACGGATGCTCGGAGTCACAGAGAAGAGACGGGATATCTGGTTCATGAACCAAGATGATCCGTCCCACACGTTTTTCCACAGAACTCATATCCATAAGCTGTGTCACAAGAGACTCCTGAAGAGGATTCTCTGGGTCATCCTCAATGAGAATGATATCAGGGCGGCTGTTCATAACAACGTTTGTAAGGCTGTCATCATCTTCAATGAAGATATAATCAAGATTGTTAGCAAGATAGTATTTTTTTAAAATGACTTTCAGAAAATGCATACTGACTGAATTTACAATTCGCATAGGTCCCACCCGCCGTTGTACGCCTTTATATTATATTGGATGAATACCCACGAATGGAACAGAGAATCATGGAAATGATAGTTTGAGCAGGTATTCACAGAAAGGTAATTTTGAGGTCACCGAGGGGATACGTTATAATGAGAAGGGTGGATAACATATACCGTTTATTATGTATTTTAGGAGAATTCTATGAAAATAATTCTGGCCCCGGATTCCTTCAAGGGAACTTTTTCATCAGCAGAAGTTGCCTCCATGCTGGAAGAAGGCTGCAAAAGACACTTTCCTGGTGCGGAACGCATCGCGCTTCCCATTGCCGATGGTGGCGAGGGAACTACAGAGATATTCCTGTCGTCCCTTGGATTTGAAAGGTTGCTTTGCCGTGTTTCAGGGCCTATGGGAAGCCCGGTATCGGCCTGCCTGGGGATGAAAGGCGATACCGCAGTGATTGAGATGGCTCAGGCGTCCGGACTGTGCCTTGTGGATCCGGCGAACAGAAACCCTCTGAAGGCGTCTACAAAGGGGACGGGTGAGCTGATACGTAGAGCCCTGGATGTCGGAGCAAGGCGAATGCTCATCGGTATCGGCGGCAGCGCAACCAATGACGGCGGAACCGGCATGGCTCGGGCTCTCGGCATACGATTCCTGGATTCAGCAGGAAGCGCTCTGGAGGGAAATGGAGAGAACCTTTCCAGAATTGTTTCCATTGATCGTTCGGGTCTCGATCCTCGGCTTCGGGAATGCAGAATAACTGCTATTTGCGATGTCAATAACCCGCTGACAGGTATAACCGGCGCTACGCGGACCTATGGCCCTCAAAAGGGGGCCGGACCGGATATGGTGGAGCAGCTTGAGAAGGGCATGCACGTCTATAAGAAAGCGCTGATCGGTCTGTCGGGAAAAGATCCGGACACAATCCCCGGCAGCGGAGCTGCGGGAGGAATGGGAGCGGCGATAGCGCTGCTGTTGGATGGATCTCTTCAGCCGGGGATCGAAGCCATTCTTGATGCAGTGGGTTTTGACCATCTGGCCGCAGATGCGGATATCGTCATAACCGGCGAAGGACGGGTTGATGAGCAGTCTGTTTTCGGGAAGGTCCCTTATGGCGTTGCTAAAAGATGTAAGGCCCTGAATGCCAAGGTGTTCGTTCTGGCAGGCTCCATATCCGGAGACATTGAGACGTTTTACGCCGCCGGTGTTGATGGTGTGTATCCCATTGTAAACACCCCCTGTACAATGGAGGAGGTCTTTACAGATCCGGAGATTAAAATGAGAAGGGCCATTGATAACATGCTGCGGATGATACGTGCCGCATCTGAAATAGGATAATAGAAGAAAGCAAACCTCCCGGAACAGAGCCGTGGAGGTTTTTTCGTATATTTGGAAGAGTGCAGATAAATCAATCGCCCCTCTTATACTCATAATACCCCCTTCATCGGTTTTCATCCACGGTAAGGGGTTTTATGGCTAGGCACTTTTTCACCGGAGTATTCAAAGGGCAATAATAATTTAACGTGCATGACGATGCAAAATAGTGTATAGTAATACTATGAATTGTGCAGTATGAATGTCCGTTATTCAATCAGGAGGTGACACGTATGAAGGAGATGGTTTTCTGCAGCCACTGCGACCAGAACGCCGCGGCAGTATCAACACCAAAACAGACCGGATTGCCGAAACAGATACCCAGCGGGAGCGAAGCGCCCTATGATAAAGTACTGTATAAGATGCGGAGTCAGGAAATGCTGTTCTATTCAAACACCATGCGTTCGGGATACTAGACAAAAAGCTCGCCAATTAACTGGCGGGCTTTCTTTAACGTTCTTGAAATTGATCCCTGTACAGGCTAAACTGGAATCAGTTTGATAAAGACAGTAAGAATCAATGCCGACAGAAGGGGTACATATGAATATACAGATATACAGTGGCAAGAAATGCTTTGATACACAAAAGGCAGAACGGTATTTTAAAGAACGGAAGATCAAATATCAGATGGTGGACCTGTTGAAATACGGACTCAGCAAGGGTGAATTTGATTCCGTAAAGGCGGCGGTGGGGATTGAAAACCTGATCAATCCTGAATGCAGGGCTTATACGGAGCTTAATCTGGACAAAATAAGGACAAAGGGCGTTATGGAAGAGATTGCCTTGAAGAACCCTCAGGTTTACAGGACTCCGATCGTAAGGAACGGAAAGAAAGCCACCGTTGGCTATCAGCCGGATGTATGGAAAACATGGGAGTGAGGTGTAATAATGAATATCCCCAATATGCTGACGCTATTTCGACTTATTTTGATTCCTGCTTTTGTGACGGTTTTCTTTTCACAAAGCGACCAGCACCTGTTGTGGTCCATGAGTATCTTCCTTCTGGCTGGGGCTACGGATTTGCTCGACGGCTATATTGCCCGGAAGTATAACCTTATTACGCAACTCGGCACATTGATGGACCCTTTGGCAGATAAGCTTATGATCATCACCGTGCTGGTGTGCTTTGCACTGAAGGGGTATATCCCCTTTTGGATCGCCGCCATCGTGATCATCAAAGAGGCGGCAATGATCTTGGGGAGCATTCACCTCTATTATTCAAAACACAATATTGTGATTCCAGCCAATCATTTTGGAAAAGCCGCAACCGCAGCCTTCTACCTGGCAGTGATCCTTATCAGTGTCAGTGGGAACGGCATTGCCGGGCGCATGGCGGTTTATGCGGCTTTGGGACTCACTGTGGCCGCGCTTTTCAGTTATCGGGGCATAGCGGCTGATGAAATGAAAAAGGCCCGGAAGAGCGGGGATGAAAGGGATTTTGATGAACATCACTGAAATTTATGAAAAAGCGTATGCCCTGATGGATGAGCCTGTAATAAACGGCAACTGCGGAACGCTGTGCAATTATCACTGTTGCAGAGAACGGGCCGAGGACGGGGACAAAATGGGCATTTATCTTTTGCCCTTGGAATATGAGGCCGTGATCAAGGATTTGGAAATAGAAAAGCACCTGCGTATCACCAGCCATTCGGCCAAGGTCTACGAGATGCCTTCCAGTATAAAGTACCTGTATTTTGTGTATTGTACGGACAGCTCTGGCTGCATGCGGAGAAACCGGCCCATACAGTGTCGCACATATCCTTTTGAACCTCATTTGGAGAATGGGGAACTGTGGATTGTGGTTCCGGATGAACAGATTCACGACTGTCCCCTGCTGAAGCAGGAGGATACATGGCGACCGGAATTCATCCGGGGGGTATACGAGGGATGGAGGCTTCTCCTGACAATCCCGTTAGTAAAAGACCTTATTGCATTTGACTCCAAGGAAAGGTGCCTTAAGGAAATCAAGACGAAATACCGTTTTTAATTCAAGAGAATTTACCTGTGAGGGGAGTAGACCTGACGGGTGTCGTCGGTAATGATGCTGATGGTGTCCCGGCCCTTGTCTTTGGAAAGGTAAAGGAGGCTGTCAACCCGGGTGTAAAGGTCGTCCTCATCAGAAGGGTTATCGGCAATAATGGCGCCGATGGAAACCGTGGCACCGATTCCCAAGAGCTGACGCAAGGTGGTTTTGAAGCCTGTGTTAAGGGATTCAAATTTGCTGATAAGGCCAGCTTTGGTTTCCGCATTCACCTTTCCGGTGACCGCAAATTCATCTCCCCCGAGGCGGAACACCTTGTCTTCACGGCGAAACGAGCTTTTTAGCCAGGTTCCGGTGAACTTCAAGATATCATCGCCCCGAAGATGCCCCAGAGTATCATTCAGATCTTTGAAATTGTCGATATCAAGGGAAACGATGAAGATGGGCTCTTTATCCTGAGCCATTGCCTTCAACGTGTCATTCCAAGAGCTTCGGTTATAAACCTTGGTCAGGGGATCGGTCTCTATCAATTCCAGCATTTTTTCCCGAGTGAGAACGATGTTGATCAGTACTTCATTGACGATCATAAAAGATTTTACGAATTCAAGGACCTCGGAATTGATGAATTTACTGGGATAGAGGAGAACGATGTTCTTCACGAAATGCTTGCTGTCGGAGAGCATCTGCGAAGACGAAACCGGGTACATAACGACAGTGAAGCCCGGTATG
This sequence comes from uncultured Peptostreptococcaceae bacterium, assembly GCA_964649745.1. Classification (GTDB taxonomy): domain Bacteria; phylum Bacillota; class Clostridia; order Peptostreptococcales; family Acidaminobacteraceae; genus CAZEHS01. Next base: position 53,668 of record CAZYQI010000002.1, read on the forward strand.
ATCGATTCGGATACGAAAAGCTCATTGCTCTGTGTGATCCGGTCCTTATGCTGGATGACCATCTCATAGAGAGGGCTGGCTGAGTTGATGTTCGTAATGACACGATTTTTGTAGAACATCACGGAATGAAGACAGCCGGTGCAGCCAATAATGATATCGTTCAAGGTTTCGAGATCGATGGATTTGTCGAAATGAACGAATTTAACCAGCTCGAAGCTCTGGTCTTTTTCGGCAAGCCTACGGGAAAGCTTGCGGTTTTCTTCCATGATATTATCTTTTAAACCCTCAGCGGTTCTCTGATATTTTTCATAATCGGACATACATTTGACCTCGTTTCGGGTTGAGGTGTATCATTCTGTTAGAGATAATATACCATGTTTTACTTGTCAAATGCAGGTCTAACATGTTAAAACACCATGAAATTCTTCAGAATTTCAGTTGGAAATGAAGGGAGCAATGATCCGTTATGGTGGGAAGTCTGCTGCTGGAGCTTAGAAAAACAGAGAATATCAAACGCTATCAGACCCGGAAAATGCTTTTCCCCCGAACCGTAGGGGAGCATACCACCGGTGTGGCCCACATTGCTTTCATATTAGCTCAATGGCAGGAACGAAAATTCGGAACTCCGGTGAACTGGGGGGAATTGTACGGTCGGGTAATGTTCCATGATGCCCCGGAAACACAGACAGGGGACATCCTGTCTCCGACAAAGAACTACACGCCGGAGCTGAAGGCAGAACTGAAAAGGGCGGAGGAAGGTCTCTATAAAGAGAATTACACCCCCCTGATCCCTGTCAGTTGGAACGAAGATATGCGAAGATTCATGATTGACGGAAAGGATGGCAGCCTGGAAGGCTTGATTCTTGAGGCGGCAGATCTCCTGGACGTGGTATTTGAGATGCGTACAGAGCTTTCCTACCTAAACGAAAGCCAGCTGCTGCAGTCCGATTTTGTCAGTATCATGGGGCTTGCCCTCAAAAAGCTTACAGAGGTGGATCTCCCCAGTGTCCGGTATTTTTTACGCTATCCCTTGCAGGATCTGAGTCTGGAGACTTTTTACCCGGAGGGATTCCTGGAACATATCATGGGATACGCCTTTGATGAAGGGCATTTTGAGAATGTGGCCAGTGTTCACCAAAGCCGCGATTAAGACAGTCATAAGATTTGTATCCATCTAAAAGGCCGACCTCACAGGGTGTTCCAGCTGTGAGGTCGGCCTTCTTTAATAGGGGGCTTATTCTGCCGACAGGAGATCCGTTTGAATCGGTGTCGACAGTATGTTGTTTGCGGTATCCCGAAGGGCTCCCGCCGAAACGGAGAATCTGTTGGTTGTTCCAGTCAGGGGAGATGACAGCGCAATCAGCAGCTGATTGTCGCTGATGGCAACGGTGTCCAGTGGCCCCAGGGGTACGAAACCGGTTCCGTCAGCCGCGAACGTCACGCTGGCTTTCAAATCGCCGGAATTGCTCACAAGATTCTCACTGAAGGCGATGGTCACCAACTTTTTATTGGCGCTCAACTGAGCGCTTACATAGGCGGGAGCAGTTGTATCGGACAGCGTGAGGGTCACATGGTAGACCAGATCGGTAGTGCCTGGCTTGCTGACGGTTATTGTCAATGCATTGCTGCCATATACCAGACCGTCTGCCACACCACCGGTTTTAACAATGTCGGCGAGCCTTACGGTTGCGGTGTTGTCGCTTTGGACAGCGGGCGTCACCAGGACGGTGGATACCGTATCAGGAATTGTGGCGGTGTAGTTCATGACACTGCCTGAAAAATCAGGATTGAGGGTAACCGAACCGCCGTCTCCGGCGATGCCGAGGGCAATCGAAAGATTTGTAAGAACATCTGCCGAAGGAGTAAGGGTTGTGAAGGCAACACTGGAGCTGCCGCTTAACCCTTGGTTGCTGCTGTCCTCAAGTCCGTTTACCGAAAGGTAGTAGGTGGTGGAAGCAGTGAGATCGGCACTGGGATTAACGGTGATGACTGTTTTGCCGCCGGAGGAATCCACGGTTGCGTTGAAGGGCACATCCGTGCCTGTGCTGCCCGGGGTTCTGAAAATGATCTGGGCATCCACATTGCTGTTGGAAAGGGCGGTGTTGTTCAGAAGTCTTACGGTTTCGCTGAACCGGATGGTTACGTTGCTGTCCAGGGATATTCCGACGGCACCGTTCTGAGGATTGAAGGCTTCAACCGTGGGCACGGGGTCAGCGGTGGAAAAAACCGCATTGAGAGTACCCGTAAGCAATTGGTTGGACCCGTCTTCCAGGCTGTTGACCGCAATGTAGTAGGATTGATTGCTCAACAGGCTGTCATTGGGATTCACAGTAATCACGGTCTTGCCTTCTGCAGTGCTCACCGTGGCGGTGAAAGGAACATTGGCGCCGCTGGAAGATGATTTTCTGAAAACAATATGAGAAGAAACTGTAGCCCCGTCCAGGGGTGCATCGTTGAGATTTCGGACCGTTTCAGTGAAGGTGATGGATATGTCAGCGTCCGATGCAACGCCACTGGCTCCATTGGCAGGACTGAAACTTTGAACCGCAGGCGCTGCATCAACGGGAACCGTAGTGAAGAGGGCGCTGAGGGTTCCGGTAAGAGCTTGGTTATTGGAGTCTTCCAATCCGCTTACTGCAATATAGTAAGCGGTATTGGGCGAAAGGGTGCTTACAGGATTAACCGTGATAACGGTTTTCCCGCTGACAGTGGCAACGGTCGCATCAAAGCTCACTGACGTACCACTGGAGCTGCCTTTTCTCAGAGTGATCAGGCTATCCACATTGGTGCTTGTAAGGCTGGAATTGTCTGTTTTGCGAAGAATCTCGCTTAGGTTGATAAGAATGTTGGAAGCGAGGGAGACGTTGGTTTCACCGTTTTGAGGAACAAAAGACTCAACCCGGGGAATGTCACTGGAAAGCGTGGTGAAAATCACACTGGAGTTGCCGCCTAAAGCTTGGTTGGAGGCGTTTTCAAGATCATAAACCGAAACGTAATAGCTTCGGTCAGCATCAAAATCCAGAGTGGGGTTGATCGTAATGATGGTTTTGGAACCGCTTACGGATACCGTGGCGTCAAAGGCAACGGAGGACCCGCCGGAGTCGTCCTTCCTTAGGGTGATCAGGCCGTCCACGTTTGCATTAGTAAGGCTGCTGTTATCGCTATTGCGCATTGTTTCGGCAAAGGTGATGACAATGTTTGCGTTTAAGGCCACATCCTTGGCGCCGTCTGCAGGACTGAAGGATTCAATGATGGGATTCAAATAGGTGGGAGCGGAAACACCGGATTTTACCACTACCGTAGTGGGCCGGGTTTCGAAGACTACGCCGGTAGCGTTCACCTCAGCGCGGTTGATGGTTCCCGCCCCGCTGACGGTCACTGGAGCATTGGCAACCAGGGTTGTGATAAGGCTCCCTTTAACCGTCAGGATGCGGGTGTAACGGGCATTGACAGTGAGGCGGGTAACGGTGGAATGGCTGTCCAAGGTCAGGGTCCCATCGGTATTGCTCATATCCAGCTGATCCGGTTTTACATTGATCAGCTCTACATCTACGGTGGAATACTGGCCTACCTCCGCCACAACAACATCCGCACCGGAGCCGGTGAGATTTTTTTCTTCAAGAATCATGTCCGATTTGGCGTTCACCCGATCGATATAAGAACTGCCCGAAAGAACCATCCGCAGCTTTCCGCTGTCCCTTGCAACGGTGATGGCGGGAGCCACCACATCGGTCAGGTAAACGGAATCGGAGCCGCCGCCATTGAAGGTGGAAGTTCCTCGTATAATTACATTTTTCAGAGTCACATCTCCACTGCCTATTTCACGGTCCAGGGTGAGGTTTCCCTTGATGGTCATGTTTTGAAGGGTGACACCGGAGGCTTTTATAAGAACATTCCCGGCAACGGTGGTCATGGAATCGGTGCCATAGGTCCCTGCCCGAGAATAGGTTTTGTCACCTGAGGCCTGTGACAAGCCACGGGAAAGGGCAACCACGGATTCAGCACGGCTGATGCTGCGGCTGCCGCTGAAGCTGCCATTGGGGTAACCGGTCATGATGTCCTTGCGATAAACGGTCCCAACCGCCTCCTGAGCCCAGGAAGGGATTGACTTGAAATCGTTGAAGGCATAAATTCCGGAGGTGTCCCCGGTCAGTCGTGTGATCTTAAAAAGGATGACTGCCGCTTCATAGCGGTTGATGGGGTTATTTGGACGCATCGTACTGTCGGGATAACCGCTGATATAGCCGGAGGCGTATGCCGTCCGCACTGCCGCAGCATACCAGGCGTTGTCCGGCACATCCTTAAAGGTTCCGCTGCCGGTGGTATTGATGGAATACGCACGATTTGCCAGAGCCATGAATTCTGCCCGGGTGACCGGTGCATCGGGACGAACTGTGCCATCCGGGTATCCGGCAAGATATCCCTGGTTTATCCAAGCATTCATTTGGGATTCCGCCCAATGCCCTGATAAGTCACTGGCGGAAAATCCTGCGGCGGCAAAGGTGGCGGAAAAAAGCCCCACAGCTGCCAACAGGGCGATCATTAGTTTTAAAGGCCGTCTATTCGTATACATAAATCGTTCCTCCTGTTCTAAATGAAACAGTGAAAATCGCCAAAGTTAAAGATACGAAAGCTATCCTCTCGTATAAATTAATCGTATCACCGGAATCCTTTAATTTCAATTAATTGGAACTATTTGAAATGGGATTGTATCACAACCGACATACTTGACTCCGCTTTCTGAACACCGGTATCTACCGGGGGTTCGCTTATGTTGCCGCGGTTAATGAGATTTGCAACCGAGAGCAGGATGCTGGTAAGGTTAGCGCGGTGGGGGTAAGCAAGATATTTCGGCCGCCAGTCAGGGTGGAATTTTTTCTTGTACTGGTAAAGGCCTGTAAAGGAGTACAAGCGGTTCCCGTAGCTGTACATAAAACCGGCCAACCGCTCTGCCGCAGTGGGATAACCACTTTGTCCGACATTGGAAAGCGGAGCCATGCCGAAATTGAAGCGTGCATATCCGCTTTCTCTGGCCCAGAGCAAAAGCCGTAGAAAAAGATAGTCCATCGTGCCGTTGGGGGTTTCAGGAAGAAAGCGCATCAGATCCACAGATATTTCATCCATATCTCTGTAGGCGGGCATCAGAGAGGCAAAGGCGACAATCTTACCCTGAGGGGCTCGGATCAGGGCGATGGGGGAAAGACTCAGATAGCTTTCGTCGAAGAAACCCAGGGAAAATTGCTTTTCGCGGCGTCCGGAAAGCCAAATATCGGAGATGGTTCGAAGCTCGCTGAATAATTCGCTGAACTGACCGGCAGGCAACATCTCGAAGGCGTATCCCTCCCGTTCGATTCGGTTGCGCACATTGCGCAGCCCTTTGAAATGAGAAAGATTCAGGTCGAAATCCTCTAATTCCACAAAGGCTTCTTCCCCCAGTTTAAAGAAACCGAAGCCTTGATCGTGGAGGCTTGGAAGAAGCGATTCGCCAACCTGGTAGAACACAGGGGTGAGTCCGTAAAGCTCAGCAAAATTACTGAAGGACTCCATAGCATCAATCACCTCATATGGATCGCCCAAGGGTTCTCCCAAAGCAGTCAAACAGGTTCCTGACTGTTGATAGGGGATAAGAACGCGGTCATCCGAAGACCAGAAGAACCGTTTGTCCCTCAGATAGAGGAGATGGGTATGGCTGTTCCCTGGGAAACGGGAAAGCAATCTTTTCAGCTTCTCGTAGTTCTCCGCAGAGGGTGGCACTCTGTCAAGAGGAGGTTTCTCCATGGTTTTAAGCCAGATGGCGTAGACAATCCACACCATGAGCAGGGCGGCAACGCCATTATTTATATAGTCTGTTGGCGTAAAGTGAAGCATGCTGATACCTGTGTGGGACCACAGAAACGCAATGGGATGGGGTTGACCGGAAAAAATATAGAAACTCGCCATGAATGCGGTTAAAAGCAAGGGCCTGAGAAGCCGTGCAGGAGCAATTGGAGAGGATCGTCTGAAAAATACAGGTCTTGAAAACCACAAAAGGATCATGACCAGACTCAAATACATAAGTTCTTCAAAATCAAAGCCCTTTATAAAGGTGAAGATGCCTCCAAAGGCCAGTAATATAAGACAGGCGGTCCATGCTCTTCGCACCCGGAGCAGGATCTCGTCGGCCAGCAGAAGCATGAAAAGACCGAAGATAAGGGATAGCCGATGAGACATCTGAAGCAGAGGAACATCAAATATGGATGCCATGAAACGAACCCGATCCGGCAGACCGGGGGTGGCCGCAGAGATGACCAAAAGCAACCCACCCACAAGAATAAGGATATAGAGCGCTCTTGAAGCCAAATCGCCAAAAATTGCGGTTAGGCTGTTTGCTGGAATGGGCTTGTATTCCAAATGAAGCAGCTGCGTAACACTCTTGCCGAAACGAAGCATAAAAGGAGATGCTTCCCCCAGTGCAAGGACTGCTCCACCCAGGAGGGGAACCACGTAGTAAAAGAAACGGAACAGCAGCAATGCAGCCAGGGCTTTTTCCGAGGAAAGGCCATATACATGAAGACCGGAAAGCAGCATCAGGTCAAAGGTTCCTAACCCCCCGGGAATCATACTGGTGATACCTGCAGCGGTAGCGATGCTGAAAAGACCCGCCGCTTCCAGATAAGTAATTCCGGGATGTATGTTTCTAAGGATGGCCCATAGCACAAAGGCAGCGGCTGCCCAATCCAAAGTGGAAACCAAGCTCATCAGGATGCGGGTCTTGGTTTCTCCAGTATTCGGGCTGTGGGACAAATTGAGATGGAATCGGTTGAAGCGAATATCCGTAAACCAGCAGAATACAGGTATGTACCCAGCAAAACCAGCTATCAGGAGGGGGAGCCATTTGTACTCGTGAATCAGAGGTCCGACACCGGTTAACCCCGTGATATTCAGCAGCATCAGGGAGCCGAGACCGGTAATGGTGGCAGGGATGATCATAAGGCTGACCCGTTGGATCATCTTGCCGCTGACATCGCTGGATCTATACAGAAGCATACGGGCGCCAGCCCCGCCGAGTCCGCCGAAGCCTGCAATATTGTTGAAGGTGTTGGCGATGAAAGAAACCCGCATAATCCGTAGGGTGGGTATTTTCAAACCCAAACGGCGTATGGCGGTGAAATCATATAGGAAGGTGAGCCATATGGCGGTCAGGCTTATCATCAGAAAGCCGATCAACTGAAAGGCTGTAAAAGTTCTCAACAAATGAAGCGTGGAGCCAAAGCTAAGATTTTTTAAAAATTGACGGCCATCGATGATGATCAAAATCAAGGCAAATAGGCCAAATCCTAAACGGGCGGCCTTCTTTATGAATGCCTCGGTTTTAGGGAGGCGAAGATATGTAATCAGCTTGTCCATACGGAGTCCTCCGGAATCATATTATCCTCATCATTACCCACTTGTGTCATCATTTGGACAAAAATATCCGCGTATGCTGCCTATAAGACGTGCGTAATATTCCAAAAGTAGGGTATTGGATTACTGGCTGTGAGGCGCTATAGGGTGCTAATTGTACACATGACACACACATTGGCTGTCAGATGGTGAACACAACAAAAATGTCCGCCTTCGGCGCACGGTTTTTGTTGATGAAAGTGACTATAACCCTTACAATGGTTAAAGAAACGTTATGGAGGTGCCTTATGGCTAAGAAGATGGATGCATTGGTAAAGAAATATGCGAAGCCGGGTCTGTGGCTTGAGCAGGTAGATGTACCGGAAGTGGGAGAGCATGATTGCCTCATTAAAATGAAAAAAACCGCTATCTGCGGTACGGATGTCCATATCTATAACTGGGATGAGTGGTCACAAAAAACCATCCCGGTTCCTATGACCATCGGTCATGAATTTGTAGGCGAAATCGTGGAGATCGGTTCCGGCGTAACAGACTTCAAAGTGGGGGACCTGGTTTCCGGTGAAGGGCATATCGTATGTGGTCACTGCCGCAACTGTCTGGCCGGCCGCCGTCACCTTTGCAAGGATACAAAAGGGGTAGGCGTTAACCGCACCGGAATCTTTGCCGAGTATGCCGTGATTCCCATGAGTAACGTATGGCTCTGCGACAAGCGGATTTCCGAAGACGTGCTCAGCATTATGGATCCACTGGGAAATGCTGTTCATACAGCCCTGTCCTTCGACCTGCTGGGTGAAGATGTTCTTATTACAGGTGCCGGCCCTATCGGCATGATGGCAACAGCGGTTGCCAAGCATGCGGGAGCCCGCTATGTGGTGGTTTCCGATGTCAACGAGTACCGCCTGGACATGGCCAAAAAAATGGGGGCAACCCGGGTTGTGAACCCTCTGAAAGAATCCCTTCAGGATGTGATGAAGGAGCTGAATATGAAGGAAGGCTTCGACGTCGGTCTTGAGATGTCCGGCAACGCCCAGGCATTCCAGAGTATGATCGAATGCATGTTCCACGGCGGCAAAATCGCCATGCTGGGGATCCAGGGGCCGGATGTCAAGGTGGATTGGAACACCGTGGTATTCAACATGCTGCACATCAAGGGCATCTATGGCCGCGAAATGTTCGAAACCTGGTACAAGATGACAGCCATGCTGCAGTCCGGCCTGGATGTATCCCAGGTAATCACCCACAAGTTCCACTACACCGAGTTCGAAAAAGGCTTCGAGATTATGCGAAGCGGCCAGTCCGGGAAGGTTATTTTGGAGTGGAGTTAATAAGGTACTAATATATAAGTGAAGATCAAAAAGGCTGACTCAATCAGGAATGTTATTCCTGTTTTGAGTCAGCCTTTTTTTGAGCAATTAATTTGAACTCAAAGGATTGTCACCCAGCGGGTGATAGGTGTTTTCTATCTTTGTGTGTTAATATGTATTGTTAGGATATTGCTGGAGTTGTTGGACTATAAAGATAAGGCCTTATGGATAAGTTGGAATCAGAAGATTTGAACCTATAAGCTAGTCATAACAAGTGACTACAGAATGTAGTGTGTTTCAGCCCGATTTAATTGAATGAGTCATTTGGCAATAAATTGTTTAATAATTTAATTCCGTAGTTTGATACATAGTTCGTTTAAACGATTAAAAACAATATTTTGGCGAATTTAAAATGGAAACAATGTACAAATGTATATAAAAACGCAACGGGGGGAACTTGAATGGACAAACAACGAAGCAAGAAGTTTGTGGCAATACTACTAACCTTGGCAATGATGGTGAGTTTGCTACCGGCGATGACACCGACGGCGTATGCGGCATCTGGTACGCATTTGAAAAGGGTTGCGCTTAACATTGCCACATGGTCAGATGTACCTGGGTGGGTTGATGGTTCAGTCGAGGCAGGGTATGAACCGTACAGTGTCAGCAATGACTCGCTTTACGCGATTAAGGCCAGTACCGGCGAGATTCACTTTAGGACTATTACTGCGACTGCTTGGGGTAACATTGATGAACTGATTTATTCTCCTGGTGCAGCGATACCTGATGGATATCAGCCGCTGGGGGTAATGTATATTTACCCGTTTGTAATGAACTCAACGAATGGCAATGTCATGCGTCAAGTTGTTGCAGCGTATAATATCCAGGGTGAAGGTTTTGATTTTTCGGTATTAATACCGGATGGATACGCTCCTCTTGGGGGCTACCAAACCGAAATGCATCCCGCAATAGTGATTAAAAATAATGCAACGGGACAAATTCGGACGAGATTAATGACGGAAAGCGCATATAGCAGTGATATTGGAACTTTTCCGGCGGTTCCCGCTGGTTATACCTATGCCGGCCTCGGTTATGAAAGTGGAATAATCTACATGTACGCATTCGGATCGGATGCCCCTGTCAACACGGTGCCAACCTTTGTGGGCGCCACCGTGTCCCTTACGGTTAGTCAAGATGCAGCGGCAACGAATGTTAAGGATTTACTTCATGCCAGCGATTTGGACAGCAGTCAAACCTTGACGTGGTCACAAGCGACTGGTGGTGCTCCAAGTCATGGTACACTCAACTTTTCCGGTTCAACAGCTAATTCAGGCAGTACGGACATAACCCCAGGAGGAACCATTACATATACCCCAACTGGCGGATACTCAGGCTCAGACAGCTTTACGGTACAGGTTAGCGATGGAACGGCATCGGCTACAAGGACGATCAATGTCACGGTAACCCCGGCACCCAGCAGCGATGCAACGCTGAAAGCTGCCTCCACCGTCAAGGGCCAGGCTGTAACAGGTCTTGGTACCCCCAATGCAGCCTTAGGTTCTGAAACAGCAGGGACTGTGACCATCACAGCGGCCAAGGCGGCAGACACCAGCAACGGGGGGAGCTTTATCACCCTGTTTGACAGGAATGAAGGCAATGCCACCGTTAAAGTCGTGAAGTATGCCACCGGCACCTCCACGGCTAACTTTGCTACCGACGCTGCCTATGCCAATCAGGCCATCACCAATAACGACTTCTTTATTATCAAGGTGACCGCTCAGGACGGCACAACCGTGAACTACTATCGGATCAATGTCACGGTGACAACCGCGCCCTCTATTACCACCCAGGCGGCCACATCCGTTGGAACAACAACCGCAACGGGCAATGGGAACGTGACATCACTAGGTGTACCAAATCCAACGGCCCACGGCGTGTGCTGGAACACGACCGGAAACCCCACCATTTTGCACAGCACGGCGGACAACGGAGCCAAGGACTCAACCGGAGCATTTACGGCGTCCATGACTGGTTTGACTCCGAATACTACCTACTATGTGCGTGCATATGCCACCAATGCAGCGGATACCACCTACGGAACACAGATCAGCTTCACAACATCTGGGGTAGCACCCACAGCCAGCACCGACGCAGCAAGCGGTGTAAGTGCCACAGGTGCCACTTTGAACGGCACAGTGAACGCCAATAACGACAGTACAACGGTAAACTTTGAATACGGCCTGACAAACAGCTACGGCTCCACAGTGGCGGCTGACCAGAGCCCTGTGACGGGTATGGCAAACACCTCGGTGAGTAAGGCCATCACCGGTCTCAGCCCCAACACCACGTATCATTACCGGGCTGTAGGGGTGAACGGTACCGGAACCACCAACGGCAACGATCAGACCTTCATTACATCAGCGGTATCGCCTACGACTACCACTGGTGCGGCCAGCGGAGTGGGTGCCACAGGAGCCACCCTGAATGGCACGGTGAATGCCAACAACGCCAGCACAACGGTGACCTTTGAATATGGCCTGACGACCGCTTATGGCTCCGCGATTACTACGGACCAGAGCCCCGTGACGGGCACCGCCAATACCTCGGTGAGCAAAGCCATCACCGGTCTTCAGCCCAACACCATGTATCACTATCGGGTGAAGGGGACAAACATCGGCGGTATCACTAACGGAATCGACCAGACCTTCACAACATCTGGGGTAGCGCCCACAGCCAGCACCGACGCAGCAAGCGGTGTAAGTGCCACAGGTGCCACTTTGAACGGCACAGTGAACGCCAATAACGACAGTACAACGGTAAACTTTGAATACGGCCTGACAAACAGCTACGGCTCCACAGTGGCGGCTGACCAGAGCCCTGTGACGGGTATGGCAAACACCTCGGTGAGTAAGGCCATCACCGGTCTCAGCCCCAACACCACGTATCATTACCGGGCTGTAGGGGTGAACGGTACCGGAACCACCAACGGCAACGATCAGACCTTCATTACATCAGCGGTATCGCCTACGACTACCACTGGTGCGGCCAGCGGAGTGGGTGCCACAGGAGCCACCCTGAATGGCATGGTGAATGCCAACAACGCCAGCACAACGGTGACCTTTGAATATGGCCTGACGATCGCTTACGGCTCCGCGATTACTGCGGACCAGAGTCCTGTGACGGGTACGGCTGGTACATCGGTGACCAAGACCATCACGGGTCTTCTCCCCAACAGCACCTATCATTTCCGCGTTGTTGGGGTGAATACGGGTGGTGCGACAAATGGCAGTGACCAGACCTTCACCACATCTGCGCTTGCCCCCACGGCCAGCACCAACACGGCCAGTGGCCTCAGCACGACAGGGGCCACTCTGAACGGTACGGTGAATGCCAACAACGCCAGCACGACGGTGACCTTTCAATATGGCATCACTACAGCTTATGGAACAACTGTGACGGCAGTACCAAGCCCCGTGACAGGTACGGACAACACCTTGGTGAGTAAGGCCATCACCGGTCTTACTCCCAACACCATGTATCATTACCGGGTTATAGGGGTGAACGGCACAGGAACCACCAATGGGAGTGACCAGACCTTCACCACGACAGCAGCCGGGACCTCCACCGGCGGCGGAGGCGGCGGTTCTTCAACACCGGCACAACCAAACCCAGGTGTGGTCAAGGTTATCGTCAATGGCAAGGATCAAAGTGTTGGAAATGAAACAAAAGCCACTGAAGATGGAAAATCTACAGTTACCATAGGCGTTAACAATAAAGCCATCGAAAGCAAAATTGATGAAGCGATCAAGAACAATACAACCGGAACCGGTAATGTGATTCAAGTTCCGGTAACGGATACCAAATCCGAAGTCGCGAAGGTAGAGTTCACAGGAGATACCGTTAAAAAACTTGAAAAGAGCGCCTTTGATGTGTCAATTAAGCGCGATAACGTAGAATACATCATTGCAGCTGAGGAATTCACAATCAGTAAGGTCGCAGAAAAGCTTGGCATTCAGGAAAAAGATTTGGATGACATAAAGGTTGAAGTGAAAATCACCAAGCTGGATGAAAAAGTGGTTAAAAAGTACAACGAGGTGGCGAAAGCAAACGGTGCAGAGCTTGTATTCCCACCGGTTGAATTCGAAATCACAGCCAAGACCATCAAAACAAATGGAACCACACAAGTACAAGCCATCAATAAGTTCAGCAATTACGTTGAAAGGGTTATGGAGATTCCTGCAGGGGTCAAGCCAAGCAAGATTACCACCGGTATTGTGTTCAATCAGGATGGAACCTACAGCCATGTACCCACAGACGTATACCAAAAGAACGGAAAGTGGTATGCACGGTTGAATTCCTTGACAAACTCTAATTATTCCGTGGTTTGGAACCCGGTTACGGTGAAGTCTGTTGAAAATCACTGGGCGAAAGAAACGGTTAATGACATGGCTTCCAGGCTGATTATCTTCAATTCAGAATCGTTTGATCCTGACAAAGCGATCACAAGAGAGGATTTTGCGGAGTATATCGTAAGAGCGTTGGGGATCTACCGAGAGGGTTCAATCCATGGAAACAAGTATAAGGATGTAAGCGGTACAGGAGAGAAGGCACTGGCTGTACTGACAGCCAGTGAGTATGGAATTGTGACAGGCTATTTGGATGAAACCTTCCGACCGGATCAGCAGATCACAAGAGAAGAAGCCATGGTCATGTATCAAAAAGCCATGAAGATCACCAAGCTTGAAGGCGCTGATAAAACACGATACTTGAGCTACACGGATCGGGAAAAGGTAAGCGTCTGGGCAGAAAAAGCAGTAAATGAAGTCTTGTCAGCCCATGTGTTTAATGGAGCCGGAACAACGACGATTTCACCAAAAGCGAACCTGACCTATGCAGAGGCAGCACAAGCCATTAAAAATCTTTTGGTAGAATCCAAACTCATTAACAAGTAATTTTCAGCATTTGGAGCATCTCATTTTATATGAGATGCTCCATTTCTGTTATGGGATTCAATAAGCATTCGTGATGAATTTCTTTTAAGTACCATAATGCGCATAGATACAGCATCACCTCCGGATAGCGGCAGAACTTTTTTTCGTGTGGAAAGCCTTATTCAATAAATGTCCCACGGGACTTAAGCTGCTGTCTCTTTATGTTTAGGAACACGTTTATGATACTTAATACGGCGGCAGTTTTCGCATGGGTTTAATCGGCGCTGTGCACATTGAATGCCAATGATTGGAATGCTACAATGAACACGATGTCTGCGGGCCGCCACGTTTCCATAACCCTGGAATGATAGCGGTCATGCCGGTTTTCAGTAATCCGTTGTTCGGTTTTCAGCATAGCGTTGACACGAAATCAGGATAGTGAGGAGGCATGACGATGAGAGGCTTAGTATTCACAGAGGTAGGGAAAATTTCACTCCAAGAGGTTGAGAAGCCTGAATTGAACAGCTCAGAGGATGTGATTGTCAAGATTACCACCACCACTATCTGCGGCAGTGATATTCATCTGGTTCAGGGGCATATTCCAACGACCCCCGGGTATGTTTTGGGCCATGAGTATGTGGGGATTGTTGAAGCGGTGGGCGAAAAGGTGAAGAAATTCAAGCCGGGAGACCGGGTTATCGGGCCGGCTGCTCCATACTGCGGCCAGTGCGAACACTGCAAGAAAGGGCATATCGCCCAGTGCATGCGCGGCGGCATTCACGGAAGCGGAAAAGAATTGGGAAGCATTCCGGGCACTCACAGCGAATTCACACGAGTTCCCTTTGGGGATGTGAACCTGCTTCATGTGCCGGATCGGTTGTCTGACGAGCAGGTGCTGTTCGTAGGAGATATATTCGCCACAGGCTATCATGCCATTGAAAAAGGCCGAGTAAAGCCAGGCGACACGGTAGTCATTTTTGGCGCGGGTCCTGTGGGCTTGTGCGCGGTTCAATCGGCCAAGCTGTTTAATGCGGGCAAGATCATCGTAATCGGCAGGAAGAATCAGATGCGGCTGGATTTGGCCCAAAGACTTGGGGCAACTCACATACTGCGAACGGATCAGTGCAATCCCGTTGAGGAGATTTTCAAACTGACCGATGGCCGGGGCGCCGATGTGGCTATTGAGGCCGCAGGATCAGAAGTTTCCACCCAGCAAGCCCTCCAGTGTCTGGGGCTCGGCGGTGTGGTATCCATGGTAGGAATGTTTGCAAAGGATGTGGCGCTTCCGCTTCACCAGGTATTGATGAAAAACATCACCATCGAAATGGGCCTTGGAAATCTGGGAAATATGCCGCGGCTGCTGGGACTGATCGAGTCCGGAAGCGTGGATCTTACCTCTCTTATCACCCATACCATGAGCTTGGACGACGTTGAGACAGCCTTCAGCTTGTTTGAAAGCAGTCCTGATACCGTGATAAAGATTGCAGTGAAGCCATAAGAAAATACAAATAGAAAAGCCGGCCCTAATCAAACATCTGATTTGGGCTGGCTTTTACTGTTAGAGCTGCTTCTTTTCTTTGGTTCCGGTTTTTAAAACGTACTGAGCCCGGTGCTTTCCATAATCCGATAGATCAGCACCTTGAAAAGGCTTTTGTCGGCGTAGATCTCCAGGGGGGCGGTGAACTGGGCATCCTTATTGGTCCATATGCGCTCAAACCACGTATCCACATCGGTGAAAGCGGGGGCGTCCGCAGGGCCGGTCACCATCAGATCGGCCTCCAGGTTCAGGTTGTCGAAATTGCGCCGTGTGAAGTTGCTGGAGCCTCCGAAAAGGGTGGCCTTGTCACTGGAGGTGACCTTCATCAGCTTGCTGTGAAACTGTTCTCCGTGGGTGATATACCAGCGTACCTCAATGTTGCCCTTCCCATTGGTGACGAGCTCCTGAGCGGTCTGGCGGTTGGGAATACCATTCTTCTCCCGACCGAAGGCATCCTTGTTGGCGTCCAGCACCAATCGGATCTTAGTGCCTCGATCCGCTGCCTGGATCAGTTCCTTGATCAGGGGCCGGTGGGACAGGTAGAACACGCCGATATCGATTCGGTCGCCGGATTTTGCGCCTTTTATCGCCAGGAGCATCTGCTCGGCAATCCGTTTTTCCGTCAGTAGCTGAACGCTATAGGTCCCTTTAGCAGCTGGAGTTCCGGCAGGAGCCATCAGTGCGGTTATATCCATCCGGGAGCCTGAAAAGTTCAGAACGGCTTGCTCGGCTTCCAGGGCCGCTCTCACAAGATCTGTACTTTTAACGGCAATGGCTATATTGGAATGGTTGGAGCTGGCATCGTGGGGGTTGGCAGAGGCGGCCAGCACCCCTTGTTCCGTGATAATCAGCTTCCGGTGATTGGCCTTGAAGTTTAACATGCGGAGGGTGCTGCCGATGGAAACCTTAGGGGAGTCCGTACTAAAGGGGTTGGTCAGGGTTCTGGCGGTTGAAACCCCAAAGGGGGCGATGCCCAGCCGGTAGAAGCCGCTGTAGATGGGGTTGGAATCCCGGGTTTTCGTCATATCGGTGATCACCACCTGGGCATCGGCGGCTTTCAGCTGTTCAAGATATGGATTATCATAGGCCCCATAGAAGGTGTTGATCTCGTCGGTGATCAGCACCACCTTAACCCCCCGTTCCCTGACGGCAGCTACTAAGTGGGTGGTCAGCTCCTGGGCCAGGCTGTCGAATTTCAGGGTCCGCACATAATCATCATTAAAGAGGAAAACATCCAAAACCACGAATTCCTGAGCAGAATCGATCATCTGGAAGGCTTCCGAGAAGATGTGCTGCTCCCGTATCTTTTCGGTACCCTTCAGGTAGGTAAGATCCGACAGAAAGCTCACGTTATCAGTGGGGAGGACAGGACTTTCATAGGAAAGCCCTTTGGGAAGAGGCTTCAGGGTATGCCAGATTCCGGTGAGAACAGAGCCGAAGAATAGGAGCAGGATTATTCGTTTAAGGGTCAGCAGCATGATGGTCTCCTTGGAATGGTTTGTATTCATCTAATAGCGTACCAGAAAAATCTCTATTTTGCAGAGAAAAGAATCTGTCCTATCCTGTATGATAAGAATAGTGAGAATAATTTATAGAACCTGTCATTTTTTTCACCCCTGTGGTGTTTAAGGAGTGACTGGAGGTGATGATCATTCCAGGGTACCCGGAACAGTCAAATACGCTCGAAATATTCAGGGCCCATTACGAGCACTATTATCCCAAGGTGATGAAGCATTTGTATTTCCTTATGGGAAGCAATGAGTTTAACGAGGACGTCGCTCAGGACGTGTTTATCAAATACTGGGATGCCCCGCCGGGATCGGTTGAACATCCGGGGGCATGGCTTTGCAAGGTTGCCGCCAACCTGGCGCTCAACCGGGTGCGCAGCCGCAGGCGCAGCGAAGCCAGGGAGGAGAGTGTGATGGCAGAGCCTCAGGAAATGCTCACGGCAGAAGATCAGCTGCTTCGCCGGGAGGATGTGAAACAGGTTCGGGAGGTATTAAGTCATCTTCCGGACGAGCAGCGGGCGTGTCTGATGTTGAAGTTCTCAGGTTATTCTTATGATGAAATTAGCCAGGCCACCGGGGTGCCCAGGGGGAATGTGGGTCAGATGATCGCCCGTGGCAAAGCCAAGTTCACAACACTGTACCAGAAAGCAGGTGAACCCTATGTGCTATGATGAAGGCGTTTTACAGGAATTGATGGATGGCGAATACCAAGGGGATGCCCTGGAAATCCGCAGGCATCTGAACAGCTGTCCGGCGTGCCGGGAGAGGTACGACCAGCTTAAAGGCCAGGAAATCCTGGTTAAAAATGCCCTGCACCTGGGCTATGAAGAAAAGGAAAGTGAGCTTGAACGAACTCTGATGACAATTGAAAATAAAAGGAAACGGAAGGTAATAAAGATGAAAAAAATGCATTGGAGCATAAAAACGGCCGCAGCCGCGGTTCTTTGCGGAGCACTGGTGTTCACGGCTCCGGGGGCAGCCCTGGCAGATCAGTTTCTGAATCTGTTCCGAACACAGGATGTTCAGGCGGTTGCCATCACAAACGATGACATCTACCAGCTGGAAGGCATTTTCCAAAAAGGAGAGGGTAAGGTAGAGATCGACAAAATCGGAACCTTCGAAAGCGCTTCTGAAGGCGAGGTGAAGCACATTGACACCCTGGACAACACCACCGCCCTAACCGCTCATATGCCGGGAATCAAGGTTATTCCACTGACAGAGGGAACCAAGTACGAAAGCGCCATGCTGTCCCCCAAAACGGAGATGCGGTTCACGCTTCACGTAAAACCCCTTAATGAGCTGCTGGCCGCCATGGGCAAGGAGGCATCCTTTCCGGAAACTTTGGACGGAAACACCTTTTCCATTGGCGCAGACAAGGCCCTGGGATATACCATCGAGATGGCAGATGAGAAGGGAAGTCTCCATGCGGCCGTGTCAGGAATGCCTGTCATCGGAATGCCGGAAGGAACCGACCACAACGAGATCCTCGCAACCCTTAACGAAACAGGTCTCCTCCCGGATGGTCTTGCAGATAAGCTGGCTGGACTCGACAATCTTTCAACCGTGCTTCCCATCCCATACATGGAAGAAACCCAAACCAAAACGGAGACTGAAATCAACGGGACTGCTGCTGTAATTATAAAGGATAAGGAAGGGCAGAGATTCACGATTTTCATGAAGGACGGCGCCTACCTGTATATCTACAGCGGTTGGGATATAACAGCGGATGATGCAATAAAACTGATTGAAACACAGGAGTAACCAATGATAAATACCTTTCACCTCACAAAACAGTACCAGGGGCGGGGGGGATTCGTGGACATCTCTCTTTCCGTTAAGGAAGGGGAGGTGTTCAGTTTCCTTGGAAAGAACGGAGCCGGCAAAAGTTCCTTTATCCGCACCCTGCTGGGGCTCCTTCACAGCGATTCCGGCGAAGGCTACCTGCTGGGCAAGCCCATCGGCGAAGCACTTTCCCGGGAGAAGATCGGATATCTGCCGGAGCTGTTCTGTTACCCCGAATGGATTACCGGCAAGGAACTGATGAATGCCCAGGGACAGCTCTATGGCATGTCGGAGGGCCGGATCAAGGAACGGATACCCGAAGTGCTGGAGCTGGTGGGAATGGCCGGTCATGAAAACAAAAAAATAAAAGAATTCTCAAAAGGGATGAAGCAGCGCATTGGCCTTGGCTGTGCCATATTGCCGGACACCCGGCTGATATTCCTGGATGAGCCCACCAGCGCCCTGGATCCCGTAGGCCGCAAGCATGTACGGGATATCATCCTGCATCTGAAGGCTCAGGGGCACACCGTGTTCCTCAACACCCACCTGCTCAATGAGGCGGAAATGGTATCCGACCGTGTGGGCATCATCGATAAGGGCAAGCTGCTCAAGGTGGGGGTGCTGGAGGAACTGACTGCAAGCCCTGTTTCTGTGCGCTGTACGGACCTTTCGGAGGCCGTATACCAATGGGTTGAAGCCAGGGGAAGCCGTATTTCCATGACCCTGGACGGTTTTGAGACCTTCCTCTCGGAGGACCTGGTCCCGGAACTGGTCACAGTGCTGGTGGATAGCGGCGCCCGAGTTCAGGAGGTGCGGAAAAAGGACAATATGCTGGAAAGCCTGTTCCTTCAAACCGTAGGGGAGGAGGACAGCCGATGAATGCATTTAAAACCATTGTCCGCCTCACGTTTCTGGAGCTGATCCGGAAAAAAGTGCTCTATTTTACGGTTTTAATGTCCGCCGTATTCCTTGCGGTTTACGGGACCGGACTTTATTTCGTGTTCAGGGAGTACAAGAACATACAGAGCTTGATGCAGCTACTGATCAGCACCCAGATGCTGACCATGGGGCTGTATACGGCGTCTCTGGTTATCGCCTTTCTGGCGGTGTTTATCAGTGCGGGAAGCATTTCAGGAGCCCTGGAGCAGAATGCCTTCGATGTGATCCTTACCGCACCTATAAAAAGGCATACGGTTATCATAGGCCGGTATACCGGGATTCTGTGCGTCATGCTGCCTTACTCCGCTCTTTTGTTCGGAGCGGTTCTGCTGATGAACGGCATCATGGGCCATGGGGTAGGGGTTCAGATCACCGCCATGGCCCTGGTTAAGGCCCTGGGGATCATCTGGCTGATGCCCATCACCCTCACTGCCTTGGGACTATTTTTAAGTACCCGCCTGGCGGCCGCCCCGGCGGGCATCGTCATCACCCTGATCTATTTCTGCGGCGTCATCGGGGGCTTTATGGAGAAGATCGGCTCTGCCATTCCGGAGGGAGCTGGGGCGGTGCTGGTGAAGATCGGAATCCTGTCAGGACTGGTGATTCCCACCGATCCCATCTACCGCATGGCCTTTTCCAAGTTAATGACCACGGAATCCGGCCTGAACCTCTCCGCCTCCTCCATGATGGGAGCAGCCTCAGAGCCCAGCGGAGCCATGCTGGTTTACAGCATCCTTTACATTCTGTTCTTTCTGGGGATCGCTGTTCGCTATTTTGATCAGAAAGATTTGTAGGGTTCTTGTGGTTTCGTAAATTTCATGCAGTACAGTACAAAGAGACTTTGAAAACGGCAGAAGCCCCTTCAAGGTCTCTTTTATTTGTATTGGAAGATAAAGTTGCAAATTACTAATCGGGGCTTGGGACAGACTCCGGTATCCGGTTGTTAACAATCAAAGCAGGGAAGTATAACAAATTAATAACAATCGACTTACAGTTTTGTAAAATTAAAGTATTATCTGATTCTTTATTTTATGATAGAAAAATAGGAAATTAACGACGGCGGAAGGAAGGTGAATCAGGCTGGACATACTGGAGGATCTTTGGGAAGAGCTTTGGGTTATTTCTACAGAACGGCGAACAGTAACCCGCACTGAGCTTCAACGTAGGATGTACCAGCGGGGGTACGGCCTTCAATCTTATTTTCTCAAGCCATACCTGAAACAAGTGACGCGCCAATGCATTGAGAACGAGGTGCCGATCCTTACCTCTTTAGTTGTTCAAAACACCACTGGGGTTCCGGAGAACTACTATTTCATTGCCCAGAGAACGTGTCACGATGGGATTGAAGAAGACATGCAAACATGGAAACTGGAGTGTGAGGCGGTATGGCGCGAGTGGAAGTAGAATTTCCTCCATGAGCTGTAGCATCGCGCTATTTGTTTCGAAAGATGTAGCCATGTCCCCGAACGGTTTGAATGCGTTCGGGACACTCGGAGTCCTCGCCCAGTTTGTCGCGGAGCCGCATGATATTGGTATTCACGGTGTTTTCATGATAAAGCTCGCTGTTCCAGACGCTTTTTAGAATATCATCACGGCTTACTACCTGGTTGGAGTGATCGATAAGGCAGACTAACAGTTGATACTCCTTGACGCTTAGAAGAACCGGATAGCTGTTGATGCAAACCTCCTTGCTGAGGCGATCCAGGGAAAGGCTGCCATAGACTTCAACCGCTTGCAGGGCTGAGGTTCGGCAGGCCCGCCGCAGGAGAGCTTTAATCCTGGCAATGACCTCGATAGGGTCGAAGGGCTTCGTGATGTAATCGTCGGCCCCAATTCCAAGGCCCAGAATTTTATCAGCCTGAGTAACCCTGGCAGTAATCAGGATAACAGGGGTGTTGCAAATGCTCCGTATTTTTTTTAGAAGGGTAAGCCCGTCCATACCGGGCATATTAATGTCCAGCAGGATCAGGTCTATCTGGGATTCCAGGTGAGATAGCGCATCAGTGGCATTTTCTGCGGTCAATACGGTCATCTTTTCCATTTCAAGAAAATCCCGCAGCATCTCGGAAATCCGCGCATCGTCGTCTACGAGCAATAATCGGGGCATGGGCCACCTCCTGGTATCAGTATATAATCAATCCGGTGCAGAAAAGTATAACATGTTTATAACAACCGTCTCACAGCTTTGTGGAATTTTAGAACAATTCAGCAGAAAATTGTATTCTGTACGAAAGGGCTATTATGGAGCAACCATAAACTTCAGAGGAATAGCCATATTAAGGAGGGTTCCAGTGAATTTCAAACACATCAGTACAAAACTGATACTGGCCATTGTGAGTTGTTCTGTGATCGCATCCGTTTCTATAGGAAGTATCAGTGTAGTCAAAAGCTCTGAAAACATCAGAAGTGAGGCGATTGATAAGCTGGGGTATCTGACCCGTGACGTTTCCAATCAATTTTCAAATCAAATGGATCAGATCTCAAATTCGACAATAAAGATGGCGGCGGTCGCAGAAGACATGATTGGGTCCAAAGAAGCCCTGTCCGCTCAGACAGCTGAACAACGGGCCTTCACCCAGAAAGAACTGATGGAGCTGGCCTTGTCGTTTGCCGAGAATACCCCAGGAACGCTTTCAAACTACATTGCATTCGACAATGATATCATTCCTGAGGGCCTTGATGCATGGGTGGCTTTAGAGGGAGCGGAGCTAATTCCTCAGGCCGATTCGGAGTTTGGCGATGAAGAATACCACAGATTTGCAAACGTCGGCGGAAAATGGACGGAGATCTATTTCGACCCTGAACTGAAAAAAGAGATGATCAGCTACATTGCTCCAATTGTGTTGGATGGAAAGCCCATTGGATTAGCTGGTTTCGATATTGATTTCAACGTATTTATTGAAACACTTTCAAAAGTTAAGATTTATGATAGCGGCTATGCATTTTTGGTTGATGGTAACTATAAAATCATTTACCACCCGTCGTTGGATCAGGGAACAGAACTGAAGACGATGGATAATGGGGCGCTTAACCTGATTACAGAGGCCATGGCAAAAAAGGATGTTGGAACTGTGGAGTACATGTATCAAAATCAGAAGAAGATCCTGAGTTACAAAAGAATGCCGAACGGTTGGTTTGTTGCCACTGCACCGCTTTACGAGGAAATGTTTAAGAGGGTCAGCGAGACGACGCAGTTCATTTTGGTTATCATTTTCGGAAGTGTAGTCATCTTTTCGGCGCTTGCGTATTGGATAGCCTCCAGTTTGTCCAAACCAATCATCAGTTTAAAGAACGCCTTTAATCAAGCTTCTTGCGGCGATTTGACCATCCGTGTCTTAAGTCATCATAAGGATGAGGTTGGGCAGGCCAGCGAACAATTTAATGCGATGATGGTCCAAATGGCCGGGCTGGTCAGCGAAATTCAGGGGAGCTGCAAAACAGTATTTGGTGCAGCAAATTCACTAACCGAAATTTCAAAGACTACTAGCCAGGTTATTATGGATATCTCCACGAGTATGGAAAACACATCCAATAGTGCTGCGGATCAATCCCTAGACACCCAAAACGTCGTTAGGGAAGTTGTCAGCCTTGGAGGTGAAATCCAATCGGTAACCGCATGCAGTCAGGAAATGGACCGTTTATCGGCGGTGGTCACTCAGCAAAGTCTAAAGGGGTTATCAACGCTGACGGCACTGGTCACTAAAACCGATGAGAAGGCACAACGGGCCGAAGCGATCGATCAGGCGGTTACGGCCAATTATATCAGTGCTCAGGAAATTGGCAGCATCATTGAAGCCGTTATGACTATTGCCAAGCAAACCAACTTTTTGGCCTTAAATGCCTCGATTGAAGCTGCGCGGGCCGGAGAGCATGGTCGTGGATTCACTGTCGTTGCGGAAGAGGTTAAGAAACTGGCAGTGGAGTCTGCTCTTGCTGTTGAAGAGGTGAAGCGGCACATCGAAGGGATTCAAGTTCAATCCCATAAAGCCGTTGTGATCCTTAAGGATATTCGCACATTGGAATTGGATCAGGAAGCCCTGGTTGCCGAAACGGATGCCGCATTCACCTCCATCATTGCCGATGTAAAGTCTCTCACCCAGAAAGTTCAGGAGCTAAAGGAAAGCTGCGGTAAAATGGAGACGCGAAAAGACACGAGCATTCGCTATGTAGAAGACATCTCCGCCTCGGCAGAAAAAATGGCTGCATCCACACAAGATGTCTCGATATCTTCAGAAGAAGGAACAGCGTCTATTGAAAAAGTAGCCGCTCTGGTCAATGATTTAGCATATATGATAGAGAACCTTGAAAAAACCGCAGCACAATTCGAAATCGCTTAGTACATAAGTGTGCATTTAAACAAGCAGAGGAGTGACGCGTTGAAGTCTATGGTAAAGAGTCTGCAGAAAAGTACCACTATTTTTTTGCTGACGGTGTTTACTCTTGTAGCGATTGGGGCCACCTCCTTTATCCGCGTTACGTTACTTAGCGAGCTCAATGACTTGGAGGATAAGTATGTAAAGGAGCACATTGGCCGGGTAGAAAAGAACATCCAGTATAAGTTGAATCAGCTGCAGCAGATTGCTCAGGACTATGCGGCTTGGGACGACAGCTATCACTATATTTCAGAGCATTACCCGGAGTATGAGACGGTTAACCTTCCGCTTACCACGTTTGAAAATCTTGACTTAGATATGATGGTGTACATCCATCATGAGGGACACTATGTGTTTGCCAAGGGAATGGATGAAAATCAAAAAAAACTTGTTCCCATATACAAAGACCTGAAGAAAAATCTTGAAAAATGCGGCCTGCTCACCAACACGGATCTGGGAATGAAGGTTAAGGGCCTTATCCTTTTAGATGAAGGGCCCATGCTCATCGCTTCGCACCCAATAATCACCAGCGAGTACACCGGACCCGTCAGGGGAAATCTGATTGTTGGCAGGTTTTTAAATCAGAGGGAAGTCGATGAGATTGGCGAGGATTTGAACCTGACGCTGAGTGTTAAGAGAATGAATGGAGAACACGGTGCAGTGTTCAGCCAATTGACCTCTTCAGAGCCGATTATGGTTGATAGCACGAGCAAGAATACCGTGAGGGCGTATTCCCTTTTAAATGATCTCTTCAAGCAACCGATCGGCGGACTTCTGGTTACGTTGGACAGGGAGTTCAGCGCTGCCGCCAGGGATAAACTGAATGCAATGATGATGTATTTGCCGATTTTTCCTACAACGCTGATGGTGCTGATTTCCACCTTCTTTAGCCGCAGGGTGCTGCAGCGCTTAAAAAAAATGAGCAGCGATGTCGCTAATATTGGAGAGCCTCGTGATGGGGCGATCTTCCTGCCCAATGACCATCACAATGATGAGATTTCGGTTGTAAGCGATGCGATCAATGGTATGCTGAGAAAGCTGGGAGCTATCCAGGAGGAGCTGAAGGCAAGCAAAGAAAAATATCGCAAGTTGGTTGAGGCTGGGAGAGACGTGATCATCACTGTTGATCTCCATGGGTTTACAACCTATATTTCTCCTAACTGCGATGAAATAACGGGTCATCCGGATCATGAGATTATTGGGGAGCCCATTACGTTCATCCTTCATTCTGAGAGTCTGGAGAGCTGGAAGCTCATTTTACGGCAAGCCGGCGAAGGCTGTACGGATTTTGATATCTACGAGTTCTTAGGCAAGGCGGCAAATGGAACATGGCAATGGTTCAGAATGGATATTTCGGTAATAAATCATGAGGATCAAAGCACTGCGTTAATGGGTGTTTTTTACAACATTCACGAAAAAAAGCTGGCGGAGTTCGCGTTGTTAGAGGCCCACGCCGGTCTGGAAGCCAAAGTGAGTCTTCGGACGCGTCAATTAGTCGAAGCCAATTCCAATTTATCTAAAGAGATTTCTCTTCGAAAAATGGCACTGGAAAAAATTGAGCACCTTGCCTACTTTGACGCACTCACAGGTTTGCCCAACCGCGTTTTGCTGGTGAGCAGGATTCAGCAGGCGATCGATCTGGCCAAACAAATTGAAAAACCAATCGGAATTTTATTTCTGGACTTGGATGGATTTAAAACGGTCAATGATACCCTGGGCCATTGTCATGGGGATGAATTACTTAAAAAGGTTGGAGCCAGGCTATTGAATCAGGTAAGAGAAAGTGATACCGTTGCAAGAATGGGGGGGGATGAGTTTGTTATCATGGTTCAAAACCTCGAAAGTGCCGAACATATCCACAGGGTTTCAAATAAAATCTGTGAGGCTTTCAGAGACCCCTTTATACTGAAAGACAATGAAGTTTTTGTAACGGCCAGCATCGGTATGTCCGTTTATCCTCTGGACGGCGTAAACCATGAAACCCTAATCAAGAATGCCGATTTAGCCATGTATAAGGCCAAGGAGAAAGGCAAGAATCAAAGTGTCCTTTGTACCGCTACGATGAAGGAACTCATTCATGACAACATGAAGCTGAGCAACGGCTTATACCGTGCGCTGGAAAGGAATGAACTGGAGGTTTACTATCAACCCAAGATATCCCTGTAAACCGGATTAAGATTCCTGTGCCGGTTATTCAAGGAGTCACTATTGATGAGAAGGACGCGGTCATCACCAAGAGTATCATTGTTTTGGCGAAAAACATGGGCTTGGAGGTTATTGCCGAAGGTGTAGAAACCAAACAACAGGTGGCGTTTTTTTCGCAACCGATGTGTGATGGAATGCAGGGCTTTTATTATTACAAACCTATGCCCGCAAGCGAGATAGCGGTTTTGTTGCAGGGAGTTGAGCAATAGAGGAGCTGTATAATCTGACAGAGTGTTCATATGTTCAGCCCCGTTGCATTATAAATGATGCAATGGGGCTGAAAGACTTGGGCGCTTAAGAATTTCAAAACTAAAATGGCGGAGACAGAATAAAATGTGCACGCCAGGTAAAGCCAAGCCAAATTACCGATGGGGAATAGCATTATGCGGTTGCGAAAAAGAATTGCCATGGTTTTTATTCGACTATCTGTTTTAATCATACTGACCACAGCCATCGTGATTTATCTACAGGCGGCGTCTATGATTCGTCTGGGTGTACAACAGGTCATGACCGTACAGCTGGATAGAGCCGCAGAGAACATCAACCTGCTGATGGAACTGAATCAGGCTGAAACAAATATTCTCGCCAAGGATTCCATCATACGGACGTTTTCTGAAGGGCAATTGCCAAGAGAGGCAACCGCTACGTATCTGAAAAAGATTATGGAGGAAAAAAACAGGGTCCGGAATGTTTACAAGAATATCTTTATCACCAGTAGGGAAGGAATTATTGTTGCAACGGCCATGGACAATGCCCAGAACCTGGACTTATCGGAACGAAAATATTTTAAAGCGGCAAGATCAACGGGAAAGACGGTGACCAGTGATATTCTTTTTGCAAGAAGCGATCTTGAAAGCATCATAGTTACCCTGACGCCCATTTTTGATGGAAACAATAGCCTTGTCGGATTCGCCGGTATTGCCCTGAAGGCTACATTTTTTACAGAGTTCATGAAAAGCTTCAGCGAAGACCCCAATGGCTACTACATCATACTGGATTCCAATCAACTGATTCTTTCTCACCCCGACAAAGATCGAATTGCCAAGCATCTGGGAATAAGAGAATTTACACGTGAAACAGGAGAGGACTGGCAAAGTGACAGCGCGGGGGAGTATCGTTTTAAACAAAAAATCCTGCCCCAGACGGGGTGGCGACTGTTGGCGGTTATGAACGAAACGGCAGTTGAAGAGAAGGCGGCATCCTTGCTCAAGGCTACTATGGTCGTGGGATTTGTATTGATCCTTGTTGCTGGGCTCATAACATATTACCTCGCTAAAAAAATTTCAGATCCCCTTGAAACGATGATACAGGCCATGAATCACGCCTCTGAACGGCAGCTGAGACTGCGAAACCAATTGCCGGAAGCGATCACTCTGACCAATTCCAAGGGGATGGACGAGATACAGCGATTGAAAACGGCTACGGTACAACTGCGAAGGCTGATAGATTCTTATGATTACAGTGCCGTAGCCAGTAGCAATAGGTTCAAAGAAAACATAGATGCCTTGAGCCGGGAGATTGAAGAAAATCATAAGCGAACCTATGATTTTCTGTCCGTACTTTCCCATGATATGCGGACGCCGTTGACGCTGATAAAAGGATACTCCCGTGGAATCGAACAATATGGGGAGAATAGCAACATGCGCAACCGCTATGCGGAAGGAATACTGGAGAATACTTCTGACATTGAAAAATTGATTTATGACGTAATGGATTCCGCATATGAAGTGAATAGCGGATTCGCCTTTGAGCTGGAACCGGTGGATGCAGGCCGATTTGCAGAACAGGTTGCACAAGAGGCGCTGCTTGGCTTGATTCAAGGAGAACAACGACTGATGGTTTTCGTAGACGGTGCATCCGTAGGCACACGGGTCAGGATAGACACTGCAAAAATTCGAAGAGTGCTGTTTAATCTGTTGAGCAATGCATCGAAGTACGCTTCGGCAGGCACTGAAATCCGATTTTCGCTTCAAAAGGCGGATGCGTCTCTCCGATTCTCTGTAAAAAATCAGGGGCCTGGAATTCCCGAAGATGAGACTCAGAAAATATTCGAGATGTTTTTCCGTGGTCGCGGGGCTACGGGAAAGGGCTATGGTATGGGGCTGCACATCGCTTCACGCATCATCAAAGGGCACAACTCTTCGCTGGAGCTGGTTTCAAATGAAAAAGGGGAGACAGAATTTTATTTCTGCCTCCCAGAGGAAGTGGTGTAGCAGTAAATTTTGGAGTGTATCCATGTGTTCTGGCAGGTGAGCGTGAGGATATAAAATGGGCTGTCTCAATCAGGGATATGATTGGGACAGCCCATACGCGCTTCATTACTTATTGAGGGAGCCCCCGGTCTTCTTGTTGTTGAAGGCCTTTTGGCCGCTGCCTATTTTTTTGCTGGGCTTTGCGAGATTATCTGCTGCGGCCTTTTTTTTCTTTTCTTCAAGAAATTTCTTCATCATTTCCATATTCTTTTCAGACATTGTCAAGACTCCTTTGGAAAGTTTCACGTAGGATCGGGAACTTTGCTTGTTTCCTTCATTATACACCAAGCGGAGGATGAATAGACGGAATTAACATGAAATCAATGGATAATACGCCAAAAAAATAATATAGTAAGTGTAGCTGTTTTAAACCATTTCAGCTGGGAATGTATAGTTGAGCAGTACCAATCCGGTAAAATGATACAGGAGCTGAGAACATGAGTGTTTTAGGAGCAATCGATATTGGATCGCATACGATAAAGCTGAAAATCATCGAAGTGGATGAACAGAACCATATCAAGATACTGGAGGACGTGAAATCCGAAATCATGTTCGGTTTGGATTCCTTTAAAAACCGACGGATTTCCAGACATGCCATTTTAGAGGCCACCCATTGCCTGCAGTATTACGCAAGGGTGCTCTCGGAATATGGGGTGGACCGGGTGCGAACAGTGGCCACCGGATCTGTAAGGGATGCGGAAAACGGACAGTTCGTTGTGGATCAGCTGGCCAAGAAAGCCAAGCTGGAGATCGAAATCCTGGAGGAGCCCATCGAGCGGGCCCTTACCTATCAGGCCCTTAAATACGCTCTTCCCATGTATGATGAAATGCGTAGGGAAGGGATGCTGCTGGTGGAGGTGGGCTCCGGCAGCTCCGAGGTGATCATCTATAAATCCGGCAAGCTGGTGCGTAACAACGAGGTGCGCCTGGGAACGCTTTTACTTAAGAATATGGTTAAAGAGATAGAGGCGGTGTCGCTTTTCGCGCCCCAGATCCTAAACGATTATGCCTTCGCAAACACCGAGAACCTTCAGGGGTATCTTACACGGAAAAAAATTGATCATTTTGTGGTGGTGGGAGGCTCCATAAAGGCCATCAGCGACGCCTTCGGCAAAAAAGGGGCCGGCTTGGAGCGAAAGGAATTTGACAGGGCCTTTGATGCTCTGATGCATGAGGAGCCGGGATTCAAGCACCGTATTCACCAGCTTGATCTGGATTATGACGAGACCCTGGCAGCTTTCGTTATTTTTAATCAGTTTCTTAGTCATTCCTCCACGGAGTTCGTTCATGTGCCGGATATATCCCTTCGTGACGGAATTCTCTATAACATGATGGAAAATGAGAGCTTATACGACCGAAAGTCAGAATACACCAAGGATATTATTTCTGCGGCCAAGCATATTTCCAAGCGGTATCATTCCACCTTCAGCCATATCAAGACCATCGACGACAACGTGGTGAAGCTGTTCGGTGCCCTTAAGAATGCAGAGGATTTTGATAATCTGGATTTGCTGCTCCTTCGAATATCCACCATTCTGCACGAAACCGGAAAATTCAACAAGCAGAGCGGATATTATCAATCCACCTATGAAAATATCAAGAACGCCTCTATTTTGGGGGTTTCGGACGAAATGATGGAAACGGCGGCCCAGATATCCCTTAACAGCTTCTCGATTTCCAGCGAGGGAACCTTGGGTGGTGGAGAGCCCTTCCTGTTCAATGATACCAAGCTGCTTAAGCTGGCAGCGATACAGTCTCTGGCGGATGCCCTGGATAAATCAAAGAAACAGAGTGTGATTATCGATCAGGTCAAGCTTGCCGAGGATACGGTAAAGATAAGCATACAAAGGCTGAGGCCCTGTTTTTTCGAGGAGTATGCCGTGGATGCCATGCGGAACTCATTCTATGAAATATTCGGATACGATATTCTGCTGAAGGATGTGAAATCTTGAATTCAGAAACTAAACGCTATATTAACCGGGAGCTCAGCTGGCTGGCCTTTAACCGGCGGGTGTTGAAGGAGTCTTTATCCAGCAGCAAGGGATGTATCGAGCGGCTCAAGTTTTCCGCTATTTTCAGTTCCAATCTTGACGAGTTTTTCATGGTACGGGTCGGTTCTCTGGTGGATCAGATCAATGCCGATTTCAAGCTGCCGGATCCGGCGGGGCTGACACCGACGCAACAACTGGCAGAAATCATGGATGTGACCCGGGAACTGATCACAGAGCAGGAGCGTATTTGTCGTGATATGATCGCCAACGAGTTGCCGGAGCTTGGGTTTCGGCTTATATGCATTGCAGACGTAACATCCCAGGAGATGGACTATCTCAAACAGTACTTTCTTCGAACCGTTTATCCGGTGCTTACCCCCATGGCTATCGATTACGTACGACCATTCCCGCTTATATTCAATAAAAGCCTTAACATCGCCGTTATGTTTAAAAGTGATGACCCCGATGAAACGGAATATGATTTTGCTACGGTTCAGGTTCCCTCGGGGCTTCCCCGTTTTGTTCCCCTCAAATTTGGGAAAAGCGGCCGATACGTACTGATGGAGGATATCATTCGAATCTTTATTCCGGAGCTTTTTCAAGGAAGAGAACTCATTTCTGCCGCCGCTTACCGAATTACCCGAAACGCCGACCTTGATATCAATGACGAGGAAGCCGAAGATCTGCTGGTGGAGATCGAAGCCTCGCTGAAACGAAGAAAATGGGGCGAGGTTGTACGTCTTGAGGTGCAGAGTCCTGCCGATCCAAAGCTCCGCCAGTTTCTTATGGGAAATTTTGAAGTGGAGGATTCCCATGTTTTTGAATACGGGCTGTTTCTGGATATGACGGCCTTTTTCGGTCTGGGCAAATTCATACGCCCGGAGAAAGATGCCTTCCGAGCGGTAAAACGGGAGCTTATTCACGATGACTATTTTAGTGAAATCAAGCATGGAGACTTGTTTTTCCATCATCCTTATGATGATTTCAGCACCATTGTGGATTTCATTGAAACTGCCAGCCGGGACAAAAACGTTCTGGCCATCAAACAGGTGCTGTACCGCGTGGGCGGGGATTCTCCCATTATCAAGGCCCTGGCAGCCGCTGCGGAGCAGGGGAAGCAGGTAACCGTGCTGGTTGAACTTCAGGCCCGCTTTGACGAGGAGAACAACATCCAGTGGGCAAAGCAATTGGAAAAAACAGGGTGCCACGTCATCTACGGATACCCGGGCTTGAAAACCCATGCAAAGGTGGCTCTGGTGGTTCGTAAGGAAGGGGCGGGCATCAAACGGTACCTGCATCTCAGCACAGGGAACTACAATGACCAGACCGCCAAGCTCTATACGGATATGGGAATCCTCACTGCCAATGAGAGTATGGCCCATGACGCCTCAAAATTCTTCAACATCCTGTCCGGCTTTTCGAAGGATGTAACCATGGACAAGCTGATTATGGCCCCCTCAGGGCTTCGCAGCACCCTGATGCATATGATTGACCGTGAAATTCAACATGCCCGAAAGGGACACCCGGCCCATATCATTGCCAAGATGAATTCTCTGGTGGATCAGCCGTTGATTGAAAAGCTATATGAAGCGTCCCAGGCGGGAGTGGACATCCGGTTGATCATACGGGGCATCTGCTGTCTGGTGCCGGGAGTACCGGGCTTAAGCGAAGGGATTCAAGTGCGCAGCATCATCGGAAAGTATCTGGAGCACAGCCGTATTTTCTGGTTTTCCAATCATGGAAGTGAGAGCCTGTACCTGTCCAGTGCCGACTGGATGCCTCGGAACCTGAACCAGCGCATTGAGTTGATGTTCCCCATTGAGGATGAGCGCATCAAGGCAAGGATTAAGCGAATACTGGACATCTACCTCAATGGAACCGTAAAGGTCAGTATCCTGGAGTCTTCCGGCGAGTATCGGGCATTGGCCGAAACGCAGAAGGGGTATAATCCGCAGCAGATAATGGAAGAGCTTACAGGAGCCGATGACCGTGAGTTTTTCAAGGCCTCGGACAAGGTCATAAGAAAATTGAGTTGAATCAAAAAAACGCGGGTTAAGGTCTTCTTTGAAGGTTCATTCTCTGGTAGAATAGGTATGTTGTTTTAGAGGATGTTTGTTTATCAGAGAAAAGAGGGGGCAGCGGATGAAAATCGGATTTGACGGTAAAAAATACCTGGAGGAACAGTCCAAGTACATTCTGGAGCGGGTAAACCATTACGACAAGCTTTATCTGGAATTTGGCGGCAAGCTGCTTTTCGATATGCACGCCAAACGGGTACTGCCTGGGTTTGACGAGAATGCAAAAATCAAGCTGCTTCATAAGTTGAAGGAAAAGGTTGAGGTTATTATCTGCATCTACGCGGGAGATATCGAGCGCAATAAAATCCGCGGCGATTTCGGCATCACCTACGATATGGACGCTATGCGTCTTATAGACGATTTGCGCAGCTATGAGTTGGATGTCAACAGCGTTGTCATCACCCGCTATGACAATCAGCCGGCGGCCACTGTTTTCATGAACAAGCTGGAGCGGCGGGGAATCAAGGTTTACACCCATAGCTCCACGAAAGGGTATCCTACGGATGTGGACACCATTGTCAGCGAAGAAGGCTACGGAAAGAACCCTTATATTGAAACAACAAAGCCCATCGTAGTTGTTACGGCCCCTGGCCCCGGCAGCGGTAAGCTGGCCACCTGCCTCAGTCAGATGTATCATGAGCATCTGCGGGGTGTGCAGGTAGGCTATTCGAAGTTTGAGACTTTCCCGGTGTGGAACCTTCCTCTGAAGCACCCTGTGAATATTGCCTATGAGTCCGCCACGGTGGATCTCAAGGACATCAATATGATTGACGCCTTCCACTTTGATGCTTACAAGGAGATTGCCATCAATTACAACCGAGATATTGAAACATTTCCGGTATTGAAGCGGATCATTGAACGCATCACCGGCGAGGAAGCGGTTTACAAATCTCCTACGGATATGGGTGTTAACCGTGTAGGCTACGGTATTTTCGACGATGAGGTTATCCGGGCTGCCTCCAATCATGAAATCATCCGCCGCTATTTCAAGGTGGGCTGTGAATATAAAAAAGGCAACATGGATTTCGATTCCTATCAGCGGGCAAAGCTGATCATGGAAGAGCTGAACCTGAGGCCAGAGGATTTGGCAGTTGTAACGCCGGCTAGGGAATACTCCGCAAGGCTTAAAGAGAACGCTGAAAAGAGTGATATGTGTCCCGTTGTGGCCTTGCAGCTTCAGGACGGCACCCTGCTCACCGGCAGAAGCTCCCAAACCATGGACGCTGCT
Organism: uncultured Peptostreptococcaceae bacterium; assembly: GCA_964649745.1. Classification (GTDB taxonomy): domain Bacteria; phylum Bacillota; class Clostridia; order Peptostreptococcales; family Acidaminobacteraceae; genus CAZEHS01. The sequence goes on from CAZYQI010000002.1 coordinate 87,179, forward strand.
GCGGCGGTGATTCTGAATGCCATCAAGCAGCTGGCCAATATGGCTGATGAGCTGCACCTGCTGTCCCCGGTGATTCTAGAGCCCATCATCCGGCTTAAGGAAAAGGCCTTGGGCCGCCGGGTAACGGTTCTCAACAGTGAAGAAATTCTTATAGCCCTCAGTATCAGTGCTGCCACGAACCCTATGGCCCAGGCTGCGCTGGCTCAGCTTTCAGGTCTCAAAGGCTGTCAGGCGCATTCGACAACGATCCTCAACACCAATGACGAGCAAATTTTTCGAAATTTGGGCATTGATGTAACCTGTGATCCGGAATACCCCTCGGAAAGCCTTTATTACAACAATTAGTTTTCTAAGGAATTATAAAATATCCTCTCCAATCAGGAAACAGTTCCTTATTGGAGAGGATATTTTGTTGTATCCTTAAGAATTCCTTAATCATTTTCCTTTGCTATTATTCAGGTTCAACCCTTATACTGAAGGTGCGGGAGGTGCAATATGAAAAAAAAGATACTGATAGTGGATGACGATAAGGAAATAAGGCGGTTGGTGGAAATATACATGCGTAATGAGGGCTTTGAAACCCTTATGGCGGCAGATGGAGTTGAAGCTCTGGACGTTCTGAAACGCGAAGAAGTGGACCTGATGATCCTTGATATTATGATGCCCCGGATGGACGGGATTGACGCCTGCATCAAAGCCAGAGAGCAGCATGCCATCCCCATCATCATGCTGTCGGCCAAATCCGAGGACATGGATAAGATCCTTGGACTTTCCTCAGGGGCAGACGATTACCTGCCAAAGCCATTCAATCCCTTGGAGCTGGTTGCCAGGGTGAAATCACAGCTACGCCGTATCGACATGATGCGCAAGGAGCACGGACGGGATGAAACGGTGATTTCCATCCATGATATGGAGATCAATGTTGACAGCCATGAGGTCATCATTTCCGGGGAGAAGGTTAAGCTGACCCCCACCGAGTTTGACATCCTCCGCTATCTGGCGGAAAACGAAGGCATTGTTCTCACCATTGAAAAAATCTATGAGCATGTTTGGAAGGAAGAGTTTTTCGAATCGAAGAATACCGTTATGGTCCATATCCGCAAGCTTCGTGAGAAAATTGAGAAGGACCCCAGAAACCCTATGTATATTCAGACGGTATGGGGCGTAGGATATAAGATGGAAGGGTAGTGACGGGTGCCGCATGAAAGATCCTGAACAAATACGCCAGAAAATCGAACTTAAGATAGAACGGGCCCAGGAAAAAAACCGGAAACGGCAGAAACGGATTCAGGAAAAGGCGGCCCGGCGGACGGGGGGCTTTAAACGGAGGACGGATCAGACGGCAGAAGGTGTTATGCAATCCTTCATGGGGCTGGTGGAATATACCCGGGAACAAATTGAACACAATCTCCGGATACAGCTGATTGTAACATTCGGGGTCTGCTTTCTCGTGGCCATGATCGTGTTCTACTCAACCCTTCAGAATTATGCCCGACTGGATGACCGGAAATACATCGATTATGATGAATCGGCCAGCGTTGCCGAAGAAAAAATGCTGACCCTGATCAATACACTGGGAACCTCCCTTCCGAACGCATATAACGAAGGCTTTGGAGAAATCATCAGCAATAAAATGAACGATTTTTCTGAAACGGCCATCTACTATGTGGTTGACAATAATGGGAACATCCTGATAAGCAATAATCCGAATGCGCCCAAGGCAGTGGATTTTCACACACTGGTCCAGAAGATGCAGGAGAAGTATAAAGAAGACTTGAAATCGGGAAAATATTCCTCCATTGTATCGTTGAAAGGGAATCAGAACCTTTGGCTTCTGATCGAGGATCAACTCCAGGGGGTTGTAAAATACAAGAAAGCGGGAAATCTGGCAGGGCTTATGGCCGTGCTCCAGGCAACCGCTGTTTTCATTCTGATGTTCTATATTATCACCAAGCAAAAGATTCAGTATATCCAGCGAATTTCCACCGGTGTCGGTGTAATTGCCAGGGGGCAGCTTTCCCATCGTGTTCCGGAAACCGGGAAAGATGAGCTTTACCGGCTGGCGAGGTCCATCAATCACATGAGCGGTTCCCTTGAAGACCAGATCGTAGCAGAGCGTGTGGCGGAAAAGAGCAAGCAGGAGCTGATCACCAATGTCTCCCATGATCTGCGGACGCCGCTGACATCAATTTTGGGCTATCTGAAACTGGTTATCGACCATCGGTACGACTCTCCAGAACAGATGGATGAATATCTTCAGACCGTGTATCATAAATCTGAACAGCTGAAGGTGCTGATAGATGACCTTTTTGATTATACGAAGCTGACCTACTCCGGAATTGGCCTCGAACTGGCGCGAATATCTTTAAACGAGCTGGTGGAGCAAATGGTGGAGGAATATATCCCCGTTCTTGAAGAAAACACCTTGGAAATGAAGCTGGACCTGCCGCCGGAAGACACCTGGTGCATGGTGGATCCCCAGAAGCTTCACCGGGTACTGGAAAATCTTCTCTCCAACGCGGTGAAATACAGCGACAAACCGGGGGCCATCTATGTGAGCATCCGCCCGGTAAATAACGGGTATCAGTTAAAAATGGAAAATCCGGCCAAAGATCTGGAGGGCGTGGATCTAAGCAAGATCTTCGACCGCTTCTACCGGCTGGAAACCTCACGGTCCTCTGATACCGGCGGCAGCGGCCTGGGGCTTGGGATAGCCAAGGGGATTGTGGAGGCCCACGGGGGAACCATCGAGGTGGGTTATATCTCAGGACGGGTGGCGTTCACCATTTGGCTCCCTGGAGCCGTATGAATAATCGGGAAAACCTAATAACAGCTGCGTCAGCAAACAATTTAGTGGGTATAACGGGAACACTAAGCTCCGGGGGTGCTCAATGGGAAAGAACAAAGATAAGGATAACGGACCCACAGAGGGAAAGATTTCAACCACGCTCTATGAGAGAGAATTGGAACGGCTGAATGTTGAATTGGTGAAGCTTCAGGAATGGATACGCCATACGGGAATGAAGGTGGTTGTTCTGTTTGAAGGACGGGACGCAGCCGGAAAGGGGGGCGTGATCAAGCGCATCACAGAGCCCCTTAACCCACGGGCCTGCAGGGTTGTTGCCCTGGGCACCCCTACTGAAAAGGAAAAAAGCCAATGGTATTTTCAGCGCTACGTGTCGAATCTGCCAGCCGCCGGGGAAATAGTCCTCTTCGACCGCAGCTGGTACAACCGTGCCGGTGTGGAGAAGGTCATGGGCTTCTGCACAGAGGAAGAGTATCAGTATTTCCTGAAAAACACCCCAGCCTTTGAAAAAATGCTGATGGATTCCGGCATCGTCCTAATCAAGTATTGGTTCAGCGTCAGCGATGATGAGCAGGAAAAACGGTTTGAAGACCGCATGAACGATCCCACCAAGCGGTGGAAGCTGAGTCCCATGGATATGGAATCCCGCAAGCACTGGGTGGACTATTCCCGGGCCAAGGACACCATGTTCGAGTATACCGATACGAAACAATCCCCCTGGTATGTGGTGGATGCGGACCAAAAGAAACGGGCCCGGATCAACTGTATCACCCACCTGCTGGGACAGTTCAAGTACAAGGACATTACCCCGGAGCCCATACCGCTGCCAAAGAAACAGAAGGACGACAGCTATGTGCGGCCCCCGTTTACCGAACAGAATTTCGTGCCGGATGTGTGCAAGAAATTGATTGAAGTTGAATGAAGCAAGGTCAATGGTCCCCGACATGTTCTTCTGTTGGGGCCTTTTCATGTTTATAGATCCGTATATGCAAAAAATAGTTGTTCGGTTTGAAACCATTTGCGTGTTTGATCTGTCTAATGGGTGTTATGTCACAGGGCAAGGAGGAAATCGTGAGCTGGTTTAAACGAGAAAAGCCGGAAACGCGCTATGAAGACAGCGAGCTGGCAAAAACCATTGAGAAGAACAAGCAGCAGTTGTATCGCATTGCGTACAGCTATGTGAAGAATGAACAGGATGCCTTGGATGTGGTCCAGGAAACCGTGTGCAGGGCTATTGCCAATCAGGACAGCCTTCGGGAACCGGCATATATGAAAAGCTGGCTTGTGCGGATCCTGATCAACTATGCCGTGGATGTCTGCAAACGAAACAACCGAATTATGGGAGTGGCTCCGGAGACCATGGAAAATCAGCCCTCAGAGGAATCGGGGGTTGGCATTGATGAGCGGATGGATCTTAAGCGGGCTCTGGATGAACTGGAAGAACCTCAGAAAACCCTGATTCACCTTCGTTTTTTTGAAGATATGACCCTGGAGGAAACCGCCCGGGTGGTGGATATGCCCCTGGGAACAGTAAAATCCCATATTTACAGAACTCTGAACCGTCTCAAATTGGATTTGGGGGAGGTGGAGTCATATGAATAATCGACAAGAGGTCTTCAACGAGATGAAACGGATGCATCTGGATATGACCGTACCGGATACCCTGGATGATGCCATCAAACGGGGAACCCTGGAAGGAAAAAGGCTGTCGGAAAAACGAGCCTCCACGGCGAAGGGGGCCAGACCTGGCGCTGGATTCCGTGTTATGGCCGGGGCTGCAGCGGCTATGATGATTCTGATCCTCAGCCTGAATCTTTCTCCGGCCTTTGCGGATAGAATGAGTGGGATTCCGATACTGGGACAGCTGGTGAAGGTGCTTATCTTTACCAACGGCTCCGCTGAGGGCGGGGAAATTACTGACGGCTCCGATGTCAGCGGGGTCAGCGCAGTGAAAAGCGGAGAGTCGGAATATTTTACTATTCATTTTCAACAGGGAGAATTGCCTCAGGATATTGCGGGGGCGTATACCGTACAGTATGCTAAGCACCCGGATACACTGAGCTTTCAGCTCAGCGGAGTCCGCATGTTTTCCGCAGCGGAGGATTTTGATGCCCTGAAGGGCAGTTCCTTAGTTGAGGATGTTTACCCCATCATTACCATGGACGACTCCATGGTCCGGTTCATGATTGTTTTTAAGGAACCGGTGGTCTATGAGGTGAAGGAAATGAAGGAGCCTGCCAGCCTGGTGATTCAGGTCACTCCAGGAGGCAAGCAGGACGAAGATGTCCCCCCCTACAGACTGAGAACCGCCGAGATGCCTAGAGGGGAGAGCCTGGCCATAGCCGAGGAAATGCTGATGAACGCGTTTCCTCAAAGACGGATTCTGCATGTTGCACAGAACTCGGAAAACTATTATATTGAGTTGGGGCAATTCGCCACAAAAGCGGATGCACAAAAAGCACTGGAAGTTGCCAAAGCAGCCTCCCCGGATGCAGGGCCAACGATTGAAGAAGTTCCCGCAAGGGATTGACATGCATAAAAAATCAAACTGGAGGAACACAATGAAGAACCTTAAGAAATGCACCGGAGCAAATTATGGAAAACGCTTATGGCGGGTTGCACTTTTATGTGGCATAACGGTATGTTTGTTATCGGCCTGCACCGGAGGCAGCAAAACCCCGGTGGCTGCGGCACCTGCACCTGCCCCGGAGCCGGCTCCCCCTGCGGCGGTAGAACCGGCAAAAGTGGAGACCGGGAGCGACCTTGGCCCCGGTATAACCGCCCTGGCCGCAGAAAAGGAAGCCAATCCGGAGCTGGAACGGACCATCGTAAAAGCCTTGGAAATTCCCGAGGAGGAAGCTGCCAAGACCCTGTACCTTTATAACTATGTGGATCTTAACGCCGACGGCACCAATGAGATTCTGGCCCTGGTTGTGGGACCCTACACCAGCGGATCCGGCGGAAGTACGGCACTTCATGTGCTGCAAAATCCGGAGGGCTTCCAAGTGAACCAAATATTCACTCTGATGCGGGAGCCCCTCATCATCAGTGATAAGATGAACAAAGGCTGCCATGAGATCATTATTTATCAGTCCGGAGGCGGCGCGGAAGGCGGTTATGTTGCCCTTGCCAGCAGCGATGGCCAGTATCAGACGGCGAATGCGGGAACCCCTTTGGCGAATTTGGAGGGTGTGACCGGTACTGCCATTATGAGCAATGACATTCCAAAGGATATTGAAAGTGGAGCGGCGCTGTATTTGAAGAAATAGCACCGCGAATACGAAAAGGGAGAGATCACTGTGTCACAGCATCTCTCGCAAGGCCAGACATCCGTCTGTCACTGCGAGGAGGCATGCCGACGCGGCAATCTCTCCCTATTATTTCTGATCAATAAACGGTATTATCACTTACCGTTTTCGTCCGCCACTCTTGGGCCCTTTGTTCATGGGGCCGTAACTTTTCTTGGGTGCTGGGCGGGTGCTGGCTCCGTCGCTGGCGCCAGGGCTTCTCGGTCCTTCCCGGCGGGGTTTCCCCGAAGCGGGCTTCGCTGCCCGGGGTGGGGACTGGTGCTGATGAGGCGTTTCAGATTTAGGAGCGGAAGAGCTTTTCTTTGGAAGGGCATCCTTACGGGCTGGCGCCTCTTTCCGGGCTGAAGCATCTTTTCGCGCCGGAGCGCCCTTCTTGTCGGCAAAGGGCTTACTTTTTTCAAAACGGCCCTTGCCGCTCTTGGTGGCGTCCTTGGGGTTGCCGTGGCGGTCCAGGTGCTTGGGCAGCTTTTTCCGGGGTTCCTCGTGGACATGGTCCCCGGCCATGCGATTTTTTGAAAGAGTCATGCCGATGCCCTTTTCAATGGCAACCAGATCTGCCTGGTCCCTGGGAGTAGCAAAGGTAATGGAAACACCGCTCTGACCGGCGCGGCCCGTACGGCCGATCCGGTGAATATAGCTCTCGGCATCGCCGGCGATATCGTAGTTGAACACATGGGTGATGCCGTCGATATCCAGGCCCCGGGCAGCCACATCTGTGGCAACCAAAAGTTGCAGCTTGCCGGAGCGGAACAGCTTCATAACCTGCTCCCGTTTGGACTGGGTCAGGTCACCGTGAAGCTCGTCACACTTGAAGCCCTCGTCATGCAGAGCCTGCAGCAGGGTGCTTACCCTGCGCTTTGTACGGCAGAAGATGATTGCCATATACGGCGTGGTTTCTCTTAGGGTTTCAAACAGGGAGTCCTGCTTCTTGCGGTCTGTGGTGAGGATGACCTTTTGCTGGATGCTCTTAAGTGTGATTTGTTCGGATTTAATGGTAATGGGAAGGGGCACGTTCATATAACGGTTTGCCAATACCTTTATGGCGTGGGGCATAGTGGCGGAAAAGCAAAGCGTCTGTCGCTTTTTCGGCGTTTGGCTGATGATGGCCTCCACATCCGGCAAAAATCCCATGTGAAGCATCTGATCCGCTTCGTCCAGAACCAGGTAACGGATATGGTTAAGAGCGATGTTCTTGCGGCGCATATGGTCCAGAATACGGCCGGGAGTCCCGATAACCAGATGGATATTGCCCTGAAGCTTCCTGGTTTGAGCTTCAATGTCCTGACCGCCATAGGCAGCCAGGATGTTCAGCTTTTTAAAGTGGGCCAGCTTTCTTGCTTCTGCGGTGATCTGGATGGCCAGCTCCCGGGTAGGGGTGATGATCAGCCCCTGAATGCCCTGGATCTCGCTGTCGTGGGTGTCGAAAAGCGGCAAAAGAAACGCCAGGGTTTTCCCGGTACCGGTTTGAGCTTGGGCAATGATGTCCTTGCCGTTATAAATCTCGGGAATGGCCTGGGCCTGAACCGGAGTTGGAACCTCAATCCGCTGTTCGGTCAATGCGTCACAGAGTTCGTTGCTTACACCCAGCTTTGAAAAACTGTGTCTTGCTGAAAGGCTGTCCTTCATCAATCATTTTCCTTCTTTCATGTGTATGAGAAAAATTCTCAGAGTTGTCCAGTGGTCGTAGCCTTCAGTATAACATATTATGGGTATGTTAGGATAGCCCTTTGGCATTTTGACGAAAGCGGTGAAATGCTTTTGGTTATTCTGCCGATGCGCGGAAGCGTTGAATCCGATATCATGGTCTAAAACGGTCCCACTAAAAAAAGACAATAACAACGGCCGCAGATCGGGCAATTAGGCCGCAGCAAGGCTTCTCATTTCACACTACCCGGAGGTAGATATCATGGCAGGGGTTAAGCTTACGAACATCAACAAGAAATACGACAACGGATTCCACGCGGTTAAGGATGTTAATCTGGATATCGCAGATAAGGAGTTCATGGTTCTGGTTGGGCCTTCAGGGTGCGGCAAGACCACGACCCTGCGCATGATTGCCGGCCTTGAGACCATTACGGAGGGCGAGCTGCGTATCGGAGAAACGAAAATGAATGATGTTTCCCCCAAGGATCGGGACATCGCCATGGTTTTTCAGAATTATGCCCTATACCCTCACATGACGGTTTATGAGAATATGGCCTTCGGGCTGAAGCTGCGCAAACAGCCAAAGGCTGAGATTGATGATCGGGTTAAGAAGGCGGCTGCTATCCTGGGTATTGAGGATATGCTGACACGAAAACCGAAGGAGCTTTCCGGCGGTCAACGGCAGCGGGTTGCTCTGGGCCGTGCCATCGTACGTCACCCCAAGGTATTCCTTATGGACGAGCCGCTGTCCAATTTGGATGCAAAACTCAGGGTTCAGATGCGGGCAGAGTTGATTAAGCTTCATTATGACCTGGGAACCACGTTCATCTACGTAACCCATGACCAGACGGAGGCCATGACCATGGGGACCCGGATCTGTGTTATGAATAAGGGTGTCATTCAGCAGATTGCAACACCCAATGAAATATACAATTATCCCGTGAATTTGTTTGTTGCCGGCTTTATCGGGTCGCCGGCCATGAATACCATGAACGCGGTCTTAAAGGATCAGAACGGGGAGGCCGCGGTGGATGTGAACGGTACCTGTATGATTCTTAAGAAGCCTGACTTTGATAAGAGCAGATGGGAAAAACACGTGGGAAAACCCCTGATACTGGGGATTCGCCCGGAGGATATTGCGCTTTGCAGCGAAGGAGACTCCGGCGCGTTGTCGGGTAAGGTGGATGTGACGGAGTTCATGGGAGCTGAACTGTTTATTAACATTGCTGCCAATGAATCCACTCTGGTGGCGAAGGTTCGCCCGGAGCAACAGGTGAAAATGGGGGATGCAATCTGGTTCCGCTTTGACCCTGCCAAGCTGCATCTGTTTGACAAAGAAACTGAAAACGCGATATGATAATGAAAAACAAAAGAGCAGATGCCTGAAGGTCTCTGCTCTTTTTGCTTCCTTGAGGGGTACTATGGGAAATTCACCTGGAAAGAACTCCATTCATCAGATCCTTGAAAGCCTGCCGGGGGATACCGTGTTGGCAACGCTGTCGGGTACGGTTCTGGCAAGAAAAGGGAATTGCTCTGGCAATGACTATCTGGCTTGGTCTTATGTTTCGCTTTTCAGTGGAATGGGTAAGGCCTGCCGCTTGTATTGGAAGGTACCGGGAGGATATGACCCCATATTGACTACAGGTCCTCTGGAATTGCTGCTGAAAGATCTTGTGGTTTCAGGGCCGGGCTACTGGTTCAAGCGTATGCTTACCGAGCCTGCAGATGCCTTTAATTTTGAGGATTTACCTCCGGATACCGGCGTTGGAATGCCGCTGAGATTAGCAGCCATAAGGATTGGCAGCCCGTCTGTCGACGAAGCCTGCGAAGCCATGCAGGCCCTGCTTCCGGATTTAAAGTACTGTGTACTGGAGCCAGGGGTGGTTATTCTGATGCTTCCCATGGACCGGGAAACGGCCCACGAATGGGCGGAGTCCATCATGGCTCTCCTGTCGGAAGAATTAATGCTGGATCCTTTGATAATCTACGGCGAAGGTGTAACGGACTTCAAGCTGCTTCACACCCATGCCACCGTTTTGGAAAAAACATGTAAAGCCCTTTATCCCAAGGGCCGAAGGGGTTTCCAGACCCTGATGGGAAATCTGCCGGAGCTGGTTGTGGGAAAAATCATAGAAAATCCACTTCCGTTGATACTGGATCTGGGACGGGTTATTGAGCCCATGCTGAAGGATCCGGATCTTTGCCAGACAGCGGAAGTATTTGTTCAAAGAAATCTGAGCATAACGGAAACGGCCCAGGATCTCTTCCTGCATCGGAATACCTTGGTATATCGCCTGATGAAGATCGAGAAGCTTACAGGGCTGGATCTCAAACGCCTGGATCATGCCATGGCCTTCACCTTGCTAAAGGCCGCCCGGGAGTAAAGACATGGAAAAAGAGAAGGGAGAGATTGCCGCGGGTCTTCGACCCTCTCAATGACAAGCATTAAAGCCGTCATTGAGAGGAAGCAAGGCCGAAGCGGCAATCTCTCCCTTCATTTAAAACAACTTCCCGTTAAGCATCATCCATTTAACTGTCAGAAGCACCGTCATATGAACAGGATAGAACCAATAGGCGATCCATCGGTTAAGGCGTAGCTTCCCGGCACGGTTTTCAAAAATCCAAAGAATTGGAAGGACGATGATGCTCCGCGCTTGGAAAAAAACGCTGCCCATGGATGGAAGCTGATCCAGGGACCAAAGAGCTGCCGATTTTACGCTGTCAGCTTGGGTCCAGAAGGCGAAAAATTTAGCGATTCCAGCCATGCCGGCAGCCTCAGAGGCATACCAGAGTGCGTTGGCCTCAAGGGCATGGTAAAGCGACAATCCGATGTACCCCAGCGTCATCAGGAGAGGTCGGCCCCGGAACAGATAGAAAACGAGAAACATCAATTGCCCGTAGGCGCCGTAGGAAAACCGGAAATCCGGGTTATAGGCATTGAGAAGGTCGGGGGCGCCAATAAGAATCCCTGATACCATTACCCAGAAAAGTGATAGAATAATACTGGCAGGAAGACCATCCTTTATTCCTGTCACGGCTCTTCTGGCCTGGTCGTAGGCAGCCAACAGCAGAACTCCTGAAAACAGCTGAAACATGATATTGATATGCAGGGGGTTCAACAGGAGATCGGGATTCATAAACATATAGGGAATCTGCGAGACGCACCCGAAAAGAAACAATCGCAGCCCGTACTTAGATCGGCTGGAGGTGTGCACATACCCTTCAACCAACTGCCAGCTGAAAATAGGAAACGCAATACGTCCAATGGTACGCCAGAGCATTTCGTCGGGAAAGAAAATGGCCCCGATATGATCGATCAGCATGGTCAGCAGGGCAATGATTTTTAATGTGTCGTTGCGGCGAGTGGGGGCCCGTTCGATGGGGGGAGCAAAGGTGTTTGTCATGATCGGTACTCCTCAATATGTTGGTGTGTAGTATAATCATGTTTAATTCTATAAAGATAATATCAGCACCTTTATTTTTTTGAAAGGAGAACCATAAATGAATCTTAAAAAATGTCTATATCAAACCGTCAGCTGGGCCAGGGAGGCTGGAGCCTTTCAAAAGGAACGGTTTGGGACGGAGCTTGCCATTGAACGGAAATCCAGCCAGACAGATCTGGTCACCGAAGTAGATAAAGGCTCGGAACAGATAATCCTGGCCAATATACGAAGCGCTTACCCTGACCACGGCATACTGGCGGAAGAAACGGGTCGGCAGGAAGGAAGCTCGGATTACTGCTGGGTTGTGGACCCCTTGGATGGAACCACGAATTATGCCCAAGGACTGCCCATATTCGCCGTTTCCATCGCCCTTCAACACAAGGGGCATTCGGTTTTGGGGGTGGTTTATGCTCCTATGATGGATCAGCTTTATACCGCGGTTTCCGGAGATGGGGCGTTCCTCAATGGAAAGCCGTTACAGGTCAGCGCCAAGGAAAAGCTGATTGACTGCGTTCTGGCCACGGGATTTCCTTACGACAGTGCCAGCCATCCGGATAACAATGCAAATTATGCATCCCACCTGATACCAAAGCTTCGAGGCTTCAGAAGGATGGGGGCAGCCGCGTATGATCTTTGTCAGGTGGCTTCAGGTGCCATGGATGGCTACTGGGAGCTGGGGCTTGCCCCATGGGATGTTGCTGCAGGATCATTGATTGTAACCGAAGCGGGGGGTGTTGTGCAGCCCTGGGCGGGTAAACGTGGAAATGCGGTTATTGCGGGAAACTGCCGGCTGGTTCATCAGATCAATCGGGAGCTGGCATGGGTGGACCTTCACGGCATCTCCATGGTGGGGCTGACCTAACTTGCGGTCAACATAAACAATCTCTCCCGTGACGGTGTTTCAATAGAAGGATACACCGCAGTATACGGTTCTTTTAATTCTGTAAAGAGATGATGCTATTTATGGTATAATAGTAGACGTTTGTGACAACTATAAATAGAAGACATCATAGGAACGGTTCTGGAGGATTTAATGAAGGTCTGGCGGGATAAAATACCGAAAAATCAAATTATGAAGCTGCTCTTTTTTGCCATAATCTGTGTCGCTTATCTGGAATTGTTCATCCGTGGCGATGTGCTCAATACATGTCTATGGATCATCACCCATCCTCATATGTTCCTGCTGAACAGCTTAACGGTTCTGGGAATTCTTCTTCTGGTGCATGGGGTGATCAATCGATGGAAGGCTTCGGCCGCTTTCACCCTGGTTTTGGTATACCTGTTTGGAATGGTGAACTCTGTTAAGTTCAAAACACTGGGGCAGTACTACTACCCTTGGGACAACGCCTCCTTCAGTGAACTGGGCGGCGTCATGACCAATGTCGTGAATATCGACTTTACGAAACCCCTGCTGTTCCTGGCCGTCGGGAGTGCTTTTTTCTACTGGCTCCTCCAAAAGGATTATTTCAGGGGCAAAGATCTGAAGCTGAGTTTTGTCAAACGTCTTGGCGCTCTTTGTATTGCTGCGGCTTTGGTGGGAGGTCTGGTCTATCATAAGGAATGGAAGCTGGATACCGCCATCAATCTGCTGGGGGTCCGGAATTATGCGTGGGCTCCGGTTCACAGCTATCAGAACAATGGTTCTGTGGTAGCCTATCTTTTTAACTATCGGATGAATTATATTGAAAAACCAAAGGATTACAGTAAAGAACAGATTGCGGCCATTGTGGATGAAATATCCGCGGCCTATGCTGCGGAGAATCCGGCGGTGGACGGTAAAGGGGTAAAGCCCAATGTCATCGTCGTCATGAGCGAGGCTCTCTGGGACCCCAATCAGTTGAGCAAAGTGAAATTCAGCCAAAATCCCATGGAGAATCTCAATAAGGCCCGCAAATCCAGCTTTGTATCCCCAACCTTCGGCGGATATACCTGCAATGTGGAGTTTGAATTTCTTACGGGAATGACGATGAAATTTTTACCCCCTGCATCCGTGCCTTATCAGCATTTTATCAAGAAATCCATGCCCTCTCTGCCCAGCGAGCTGAAACGAAATGGATATGCCACCGTGGCGATCCACCCCAATGATGCATGGTTCTGGGGGCGGGACAAGGTGTACCCATTGCTGGGCTTCGATGCGTTTATCGCCAAGGAAGAGTTCAAAGGCGCTAAGAAAAAGGGCTATTATATATCCGATGACAGTGTAATGGACAAGGTAATCGGAAAAATTGAATCGACGGAGGAGCCCCTGTTCGTTTTTGCGGTAACGATGCAGAACCACGGACCCTTTGATGATAATCGGTACAAAAAAACAGAAATCCAACTTGCGGGGCAGGATCCGGCTATGAAGGAACAGATGCTGGATACCTACACCCAGGGTGTTTTGGATGCAGATCGGGCATTTAAGAAGCTGACGGACTATGTAGCAAAATCGGAGGAACCAACCCTGGTGATTGAATTTGGCGATCATTTGCCCAGCCTAGGGGATAACTTTGAAATGTATAAGAAGTACGGATATATTCGGGAAAACGTGGCGTCCTACCAGGAGATGACCGGGGAAGAGCAGTTGAAGACCCGCAGCACTCAGGTCAGTGCGTTTTCAAACTACAAGGATATTGAGCTGCCGGCATATGTGAGCCCCTCCATGCTGTCTGCCCGGCTACTGGCCTACACAGGGGTGGAGATGGGGGATTACTACAAGATGCTGTATGGTCTTTCCAACACCTTTACCTGCATCTACGGGCAGAACATTATCAACAACGACGGCACCATCAACCAAATGGACGACAAGACGGCCACCGAATACTGGCAGCTTCAATACGATCTGCTGGTGGGTAAACAGTATTTTAAGGAGATCGAGGCCGCAAAAGAGCGGGAGAATGCTCCAATGGTGGGTCTTAAGAAGTGAACAGGAGGCACCATGCGATACGAAGGCAGCGTTTACAGACCGCCCAGTGAGGCGTCCAGTCTTATTGTTCAGGCAACCATAGGCTGTTCCCACAACCGCTGTCGGTTCTGCACCATGTATAAGGACAAACCGTTCAGGATCCGACCGGTGGAGGACATACTGGAAGATTTGCGATGGGCCGCAAAGAGCTATGGCGGGGCAATAGAAAAGGTGTTCCTGGCTGATGGAGATGCTCTTATCATGAAGACGCCGGATCTGCTGACCGTTTTTTCTGAGTGCCGTCAGTTGTTCCCCCGGCTGAAACGCATCGGCATCTATGGGTCCCCCCAGTCTATCCTTCTAAAATCGGAGGAGGATTTAAAGGCGTTGAAAGAGGCTGGGTTGGGAATTATCTATCTGGGAATCGAATCCGGCAGCAATAGGATTCTGACATGGATGAATAAGGGCGTTACTTCCGAGTTGATGATTGAAGCAGGAAGAAAGGTGAAGGCCTCGGGCATCACCCTTTCCGCCATGGTGATTTTGGGACTTGGGGGCACGGCCTTCTCCGCCGAACATGCCGGAGAATCTGCCCGGGTCTGCAATGCCATTCAGCCGGATTATCTTAGCCTCCTGACCCTGATGCTTGAAGAGGGTTCGGAAATCACCCCCATGATTCGTTCCGGTGAATTCGCCGAGCTAGGGCCCAGGGAGGCCTTGACAGAGCTTCGCGAAATGATAGCGAAACTGGAGCTTTCAGGCACGGAGCTTCGCTCCAATCATGCATCGAATTATGTGAGCATCAATGGCCGGTTGCCGGAGGACAAGGATCACATTCTGCGGGATATCGACCGGTGCCTGGGGGATAAAGACATGCAGTATTCCAGCTGGAGAAGGTTGTAAGATAGTATATTTAGCCACGGATAACACGGATTTACACCGAAAAAAGATTAGACATTCAGCCGCAGATGACGCAGATGAAAACCAATGGATTTCATCTGTCACTGTGGTTTTTACGAAGATTAGCTTATGATTTATATAAAACCGACCGAATAAACAAAACGGTAACACATACGTTGACCCCCATCGCCTTTCATCTGCGTCATCTGCGGCAAAAGGTTGATCAGTTTTATTTATCAAGAGGTCCTATGACGCAATCTGCTGGTAAAAAATATTTCTATGCCGATCTGATACGGGTGCTGGCTGTTTTTATGGTCATGCTGATCCATTCCTCGGCGACCCTGCTGAACAAATGGGACAAAATTCCCTTTGACTATTGGATGTGGGGCAACGCCTATGATTCCCTTGCCAGAGCCAGTGTTCCGCTTTTTGTGATGCTCAGCGGAGCGTTGATCCTGGGAAAACAGGAGGATACCCGCAGCTTTTTTAAAAAGCGGTTCTCAAAGCTGCTTTTTCCCTTTGCCTTCTGGGTGGCGGCCTACATCAACTGGCGTATATTCTATATCGGCGAGGTCTTGCCGGTGGACAAGCTGATTATCTCCATCTTTACGGGGCCGGTCTATTATCACCTGTGGTACCTTTATATGGTCATGGGACTTTACCTGGTCACCCCGGTGCTGCGAAAGCTGCTGAAGGTGATTGAACATCATGAACTGAACTATCTGTTCGTTCTCTGGCTTGTGTGGAATGCGGTTTTGCCTCTGACAAGCTACCTCATCTGGCTATACGCGGGTTACTCCGTGAATCTGGGTATCAAGATTCCCATGGTGGCAGGGTATACAGGGTACTATATCCTGGGGTTTTGCCTCGCTAAAAGAGAATTTCCCAAGCCTGCAGTCTGGGGATGGGTGGTTGTTTTCGTTGTCAGTACCGCTCTAACCTTCTTGGGGACCTGGGCCTTCACCGATGCGGCTAAAGGTTTTCAGGCCATCCTTTATGATTATTTTTCACTGACCGTTATGCTGCAGGCCATATCGTTATTCATTATTCTCAAGCATGCAGGGGAGTCCCTTGAAGAGACGGTTTCTGCCGGAGTGAGGAATGTCATGTCTCGGATCGGCCGGTACAGCCTAGGGATGTACCTGGTTCATGTCATGCTGCTGGCCCTCTTTGCAGATGGCGTTTTTGGATTCAAGCTACACGGCTCGGCCTTTTACCCTGCCTACGCGGTGCCGATAACCGCCTGTGCCGCGTTCATTCTGTCGTTCATTGTGGTGGCCCTGATGGCTAAAATTCCCTTTGTAAGCTATGCCGTGGTTGAAAAAAGGCGTTAAGAGGTCTGAGAGTTTTTTCTCAGGCCTTTTATATTGAAGTTGAGGAAAATTAACCGTATGATACTGTCAGGAGGGGATATTATGAAAAAACTCAAACTGGCCATGCTGGGCTTCGGAAATGCCGGACAGGCCTTTGCGGCGCTGCTTTTGAATAAACGATCCGAAATAAAGGAAAAATTCGATGCTGATGTACAGGTAACTGCCATTGCAACGGCTTCCAAGGGTACCCTTATGGATGGGGAGGGAATAAACCTTACAGAAATCCTGATAGAGCTTAATAAAAGTGGCTGTTTTTCTCCGGAAACAAAGGGATACTGCGTCCTGAATACAACCCAGATTCTTGAAACCGCCGAGTACGATGTGGCGGTGGAGCTGACGCCTTTGGATATCCACACGGGTCAGCCGGCCATGGATTACATAGAATATGCCCTTTCTCAGGGGAAACATGTTATTTCGGCCAACAAAGGCCCCCTGGCCCATGGCGCTCTGCATTTGAAAGGCCATGCACGGCGCAGCGGTGTGCATTACCTTCATGAGACCACGGTTATGGATGGTACCCCCGTTTTCAACCTGGTGGAAGAGACGCTGCCGTTTTGCCGCATCACTGAAATACAGGGGATTTTAAACAGCACCACAAATTTTCTGCTGGATGAGATGGCGGCGGGAAACACCTATGAGGCGGCCATGGAAGAAGGGCGCAAACGGGGATTTGTTGAAGCGGATCCTTCTCTTGATATCGACGGCTGGGATGCCTCCGCAAAGCTCACCGCTTTAATGAATGTCCTGATGGATACGGATATCCGTCCCAGCGATATTCACCGTACCGGAATCGCCGGGATCACCCCGGCGGATATCGCACTTGCCGCAGAGCGGGGGAACGTAATCAAGCTCTTGTGCAGAGGGCACTTTAAAGACGGTGAACCGGTGGGAACAGTGGAGCCTGTGGAGCTTGAGCGCAGTCATCCCTACGCAGCCATTTCGGGAACGTCCTCCATCGTAACCCTCCACACGGATCTGATGGGAGCGGTAACCATCATTGAGCACGATCCGGAAATTGAACAGACCGGCTATGGCATCTTCAGTGATCTGATCCGGCTGATTCGCCGTATTAATCAAGCGGTGAGCTCATGAGTATGGAAATAGTGATTGCTGCGGTTGCATTAGCGGTTATCCTTATTCTGATAACACTGTGGACCTCCGTTAAGAACAAACAGGACATGGTACTGCGGGAGCTTTCCCGTCTTGAAAGCTCTCTTCGGGAAGAAATTGGTCGGAACCGCGATGAAAGCAGCCGGGTTTTAAAGGCCAACCGGGAGGAGCTGACCGCAGGACTCAAGGGGTTTCAGGAAACTACTGAAATGCGTCTGGACAAGATAAGGGATACGGTAGACGGCCGCCTGAAAACCCTTCAGGAAGAGAACGGGCGCAAGCTTGAGGAAATGCGGGTTACGGTGGATGAAAAGCTGCAGGCCTCGGTGGAGAAACGGTTTAATGACTCGTTCCGGCTCATCAGCGAAAGGCTGGATCTGGTGCATAAGGGCCTTGGTGAGATGCAGACCCTGGCCAATGGCGTGGGGGATCTTAAAAAAGTCCTCACCAACGTGAAAACCCGGGGCACCCTGGGAGAAATTCAGTTGGGAAGCATTCTGGAGCAGTTCCTGGCTCCGGAGCAGTACGAAAAAAATGCGGTCACAAAAGAAGGCAGTCTGGAGCGGGTTGAATTTGCTGTAAGACTGCCGGGAAGAATTTCAGGAGAAAAGCCGCTGCTGCTGCCCATCGATTCGAAATTCCCGGTGGAGGACTATCAGCGCTTGCTGGAATCCTATGACCGCGGCGCGGACCTGAGCCCAGCCGAGCAGGAGAGCTTCGCCAAGCTGTTCGAAAACGCTGTACGAAAAAACGCCAAGGATATCCGGGATAAGTACATTAATCCTCCCCTGACCACGGATTTCGCCATCATGTTCGTGCCCACAGAGGGGTTGTATGCCGAAATTCTCCGACGTACCGGTCTCTTTGAAGCCCTTCAAAGAGATATGAAAATCACCGTGGTGGGCCCCAGTAATCTGGCGGCCTTTCTGAGCAGCCTGCAGATGGGATTCAGAACCCTGGCCATTGAGCAGCGGAGCAGCGAGGTGTGGGAGGTGCTGGGGGCCGTGAAGACGGAATTCGGTATCTTCGGACAGATTTTGGACAAAACACGGAAGAAGCTGGTGGAAGCCACCAATGTCATCGACAAGGCGGGGGTTCGTTCCAGATCCATTGAACGGCGACTGCGCCATGTGGAAGCGCTTCCGAAGGATGAAACGGAAAAACTGCTGGGGAATTCCCTGGATACGGACGAAGAGGACTCCCCTGTGGAGTCAGAGGACGACGACCTGTTGAGCTGATGGAGGTTCCATGTTTTTTATAGGTGTTTTCGGTACCAGCTTCAAAGAAAAGGAAGTGGCAGATGTCACCCTGGACCAGTGTCCTAATTGTACAGGTACACCGGTAGGTCATGTGGTGACGCGGTACTCTTATTTTCACATCTTCTTTCTGCCGATTTATAAATGGAATCAGGAGTTTGCCGTTTACTGCAGCAGCTGCAGGAGCTGGTTTCATCTTGAGGCCGAGGTGGGGCATCAGGTGGAGGACGGAACTCTCAAGTCCCTGAATTACTGGCAGCTCAAGAACGGAACGGCCGTTCATCCGTCCAGTCGGTGCGGAAATTGCGGCTGCGAAATGAATGAGACGTTCATCTACTGTCCCCGTTGCGGGGAAAAAAGACGGGAATAGCTTTAAGGAGACTGTAACGGTACAGTCTTCTGTTTTTGTTATAATGATTATGGACAGAAACCGGTATTCAAAATCAGGAGGGCTGGGTATGTACGACACTAAGCACGAGATGGGCACGGACCATGAAACCGGTGTGCATCGCAAACATACAGCAAAGAACAAGCAGAAGAAAACCATAAAGCGGGGGATCCTCTATATTCTCATCATCGTTCTATGCGGTGTGGCCTGGTGGCAGATCACTCTGAGGGGATATGAACTGGCGAAAGCCTATATGGATCAGTCTGTTCAGGCAGTCAGGCAGGAGAACGCTGTCAGTGTGCAGGAACTTCAAGGGCGTATCGATGTTTTGGGCGAGGAAATGGCACAGCTCAGACAAAGCTTGAGCAGCGCAGGCAGCTCCATCAGTAATTCGGCTACAGTCCAACAGCGGATAGATGAACGACTAAGCAATCTGGACAAACAGCTGAAGGATCTTGAAAGCAGTCTGAAGGTTCTGAAGGAGGCGCCCTGATGAAATTCAGGCCCTTCATCATTGTTAACCTGTTCCTGCTCTTCCTGGCAGCACCCTTTGTATCCCTCCTGCTGGCTGCCAGAGACTCAGGAGCGGAACTGAATAAAATGATCATGGATACCGCCCCTTTTTCAGAAAAACTGTCTGAAATCGAAGTGGATATGAGCGCCTTGGGCGAGGATATCAACGCCTTAGGCGTGCTGGCTGCCAAGGAAGAAGAAGCGTTCTCCTCTCAGGACGAAAAACTTGGGAATTTGGCAAATCAAAGCGCCACCCAGCGGAAGCTTTCCGACGACATTTACGAGCAAAGGATACTGGATGTGTTGGGGCCGGCCATCGCCACCCATATTTCCGACCGCACGGAGGTTAAGGTATTCAAGCTGGATGAACTGGGCTATCGAGGCGTAATTGCAAAGGTTAAGCTTTTTGACCCCAAGGCCTTCAAGGTTGTGCTGGGGAAAAGCAGGCTGGGTGAGCTGGAAACCACCTCTGCGGCGGCGAAACGGAATAAGGCGATCCTTGCCATCAACGGCGGGGGTTTTTATAAGGAAACACGGAATGGGAAGCCCTATGCGCGGCTTATCGGAAATACCGTGATTAACGGAAAATTGGTGGAGCCCTTTAACGGTTATCCGGGGGATTTGTTCATTGCGGGTATTGATAAAAACGGCAGTGTTATTGGAAACGTTCCTAAGACCGAAAAGGAATTGATGAAGCTTAAGCCCTACATGGGGGTTAGCTTTATCCCGGTTTTGCTTCAGAACGGCGAAAAGATTAATATTCCGGCCAAATGGATGACGACCAAGCAACCCCGAACCATGATCGGGAAATATGCCAATGACGACCTGATTTTCATCGTCATTGATGGCAGACGAAATGACTGGAGTGTGGGAATTACCCTTGAAAAACTCCAGGACAAGCTGCTGGATCTCGGAGTAAAATCCGCTTATAATCTGGATGGCGGCGGTTCCTCTGCCATGTACTTCAATGGCAAGCTGCTTAATAAACCATCGGACGGCAAGGAGCGGCCTGTAGTGAATAATATTCTTGTTATGCCCTAAGAAAGTCGGTGCTCCCAGAGCCCCGGCTTTCTCTTCTTGCATGAGGGATAAATGGTGTATAATAAAGCCATCCGCTTTAATGCACAGATTTCTGGAGGCTGCCATGCATCTGACTAACTGGACGGAATCCGCTGATGTTCTATTCGGTTTACCCCTGATTCTTTCCCTGTTCGTAATCCTGGCAATGAAAAGAACAGTGGACATGAAGAATAGAAGGCTGAAAGAGCAGGAGACCCATAATGAAACCATGGAAAGACAACTCCATGACCGGCAATGGCTCCAGCAAGAGTCGCTTTTAAGCATGTCCCATGAACTAAGAACACCAATCAATGTTATACTCAGCGCCCTTCAGCTGCAGGAGGACTCCGAAAAGGCTGACAGTGTTGAAGAGCTTCAGGCGCGAAACAAGCGTATATGTTCCCTTATTAAAAGTAACAGCTATCGTTTGCTGCGGGTAATCAACAACCTGATTGATATCAACCGTATTGAAGCCAAAGCCATTATAATCGGGCAGGAGTCGGTGAACATC
Source organism: uncultured Peptostreptococcaceae bacterium (assembly GCA_964649745.1). Taxonomy (GTDB): domain Bacteria; phylum Bacillota; class Clostridia; order Peptostreptococcales; family Acidaminobacteraceae; genus CAZEHS01. Next base: position 108,374 of record CAZYQI010000002.1, read on the forward strand.
GGGTTGGAAACGCGAAAGGTCTTTGAGGCGGTAAAGCCGTGGTTTGAGAAGAAAGCGGTTCGGCTCAGTTTTGAAGAGGTGGATCTCAACCTGGGTACGGTTTGTGACCCTTCGGTCTTTGAACAGATCCTGCTGAATCTTCTGTCCAATGCCCTTAAATTCACCCCGGAGGGGGGAGATGTTCTGATCACGGCCCTTCGTAACCGGATTTCCGGGGATATTGTTGTCGCTGTCAAGGATTCCGGTATCGGGATTCCTCTGGACAGTCAGCAGCGTATTTTTGAAAAGTTTGTCAGACTGGAGCACGATTTGGTTCAAAACACGGAAGGGAACGGATCCGGTCTGGCCATTGTGAAGGGGCTCATTGAGATGGAAGGCGGCTCGGTTCAGGTGGTCAGTGCTGCCGGAAAGGGGGCGGAGTTCAGAATCAGATATCCGGTGCGGGACAATGTAATGAAGAACACGAATCAGGGCATCGTTCACAGGGAAACCCTGGAATACAGGGTGTTGATGGAATTTTCGGAAATACTTCAGGATTAGCAGGGAGAAGCAGGAACTATGAAGAATGTCCGTCGGATGCTGATGATATCAGCCATTGTGGCCCTGGGAACAACATTTTCACTTGATTTCTTTATGGAAGGGTTCATTATCACCCTGTCGATTATCCTGCTGCCGCTGCTTCTATTTGCATACGAACCTCTGGAGCCCATGGCAACATGTCTTTTTGTGTCGGTGATTTCCCCGGGATTCCGCATGGTGCTAACCTATCTTGCCACCCATAACATCGGTTATGCCTTTATTCGGGAAGTGCCTTCCAGTGCGTTTTATGTGGTTTATGGGATTGTGTTTTCCCTGGGATATGGGTACACGGGAAAAAGAAACATCACCCGGCTGATCATCACGGTTCTGTTGGCGGATTTTCTGTCAAATCTGGCAGAGGTGTGCATACGCAGCAGTATAGTTGGGCTAGAATTCCAAGTGGTTAAGGCGCTTCTCCTTATTGCGTTGCTTCGAACACTGATTGTAGCGGTGGGGGTCATTGCGCTGAAGACATATCGGTCCTTCCTGTCCCGTGAAGAGCACGAGGCCCGTTACCGCAGACTTCTTATGCTGATGTCCAGCTACAAAAGCGAAATATATTTTATGAACATGAATATGAAGAACATCGAAAGCATCATGGGGAAGTCCTTTCGTGCATACCGTATAGCGGAGGAAACAGGGGCAGCGGATGAACTTCGGGTTCTGGCGCTGGACATTTCCAAGGACGTTCATGAGATCAAGAAGGATTATATACGCGTAATAAAGGGTCTCGAAGATATGTCCGAAACCCGAATGGAGCTTAAGCCTATGAACATTCAGGATCTGGTGAGCCTACTCCTGGATTCTCTCAGAGAAACGGCTGAGCCCGGCCATTTGGCTGTGGATGTGGTGTCGAAGATTGAGACGGAATTCAGGGTGGGAGAACACTTCTACCTGATGTCTGTCATGCGGAATCTGGTTGTAAATGCATTGGAGGCCTGTGAGGGGAAGCCGGATGCCAGGGTAGAGCTGGCAGTGGCCGAAGTGGAGGATTTCCTGACCATTTCGGTAAAGGACAATGGATATGGCATAAGAATTACAGATCTTGATTATATCTTTAACCCGGGATTTTCCACCAAGTACGATCCGGAATCCGGGAACATGAGCCGGGGATTGGGTCTTACCTTAGTTAAGGAAATGGTGGAGATGCATTTCGGCGGAACCATTTCAGTTGGTTCTGTCTATGGTAACCATACTGTTTTTAATGTCAGCATTCCAAAGGTGAAACTGGAGGGAAACCCGGCATGAGATTCTGTATAATTGACGATGATCCCAATGTGGTTCAGATGCTCTCCAACATCATTGATGACCGGGAGCTGGGTACGGTGGTTGGGCGGGCCAATGATGGCGAGGCCTCCTTGGAGCTGGTGAAAGCGCTTCAACCGGAGGTTGTGCTTATCGATTACCTGATGCCCAAACGGGACGGTTCCTCTGTGGTGCGCACCATCAAGGAAAGCTTGCCGGGGATCCGTTTTATTCTGATATCTCAGGTGACAGATAAGGAAATGGTGGCTCATTCCTACATGGCGGGGATCGATTTCTTTATCAGCAAGCCCATCAACGTCATTGAGGTGGAGAATGTCATCCGGTCTGTCACGGAAAAGATCAAGATGGAACAGACCATTGCCAACATACGGGGTATGCTGGCGCCCAAGGTAGAAGCTTCAGACAAGGAAGGCCCCAGAGTTAACCGGATCAAAATGATTTTAGGCCAGGTGGGGGTTTTGGGAGAAAAAGGATCCTACGATATCATGAATGTCTGCGATTATGCGCTTCGCCATCATCTTCACAACGGAATTCTGGATCTCAATGCCATCTGTGACAGGCTGGATGATAATCCGAAGATACTGAAGCAACGGATACGGCGTGCGGTTTATCATGGATTGACCAATGTTGCCAACACAGGGATAGAAGACTATACCAACGAGCACTTTATCAAATTTGCCGGTACGCTTTTTGATTTTGAGAACGTCCGTGCTGAAATGGACTTTATTCGAGGAAAACGGCAGGAAGGGGGCCGGGTGAATATCAATAAATTCATTGAAGGTCTGCTGCTTCAGAGTGAAATGGAATAGCTCTCAAGTTTTTTATAAAGCCCGGCCCGGCTGATCCCCAGCAGGGCCGCGGCTTTTTTCTTATTGCCTCCGGTTTCCTTAAGGGCTTTGAGGATGAGATCCTTTTCAATCTCTCCGGTGGCGGTGTGAAGATTCGCATCCACGGAATATCCCAAGGCTGAAACCGCCGTCTGCTTAGAAGGAATTTCAGTACGTATATATTCCGGGAGAAGAGACTCCTTGATATACAGGTCGTTTTCCAGGAGATTGAGGGCCCGTTCCAGTATGTTCTCCAACTCTCTCACATTGCCTGGCCAGGAATAGTCCTGAAGGGCGTTCATCGCTTCGGGGGTAAACCCGTATACAATAAGATCCATGCGCTGAGTTAACTTCCGAAGAATCTCGTTGGCGATATCGGGGATCTCTTCTTTGCGCTCCCGCAGAGGGGTCAGGTTCAGACGCATGACATTAAGGCGGTAATAGAGATCCCCCCGGAATTTTCCCTCCTGCACCTGGGCCTCCACATTCTGATTGGTGGCGGCAATGACCCTTGCATCAATTTTTATCGGCGTATCACCGCCGACCCGGTCCAGTTCTTTCTCCTGGAGCACCCTCAGTAGCTTAGCCTGCATTTCAAGGGGCATATCGCCGATTTCATCCAGAAAGATGGTGCCGGTATTGGCCAGTTCAAACTTGCCTTTTTTTCCTTGTTTGCGGGCGCCGCTGAAGGCCCCGTGTTCATAACCAAACAGCTCTGATTCTAATAGCTCGGAGGGGATTGCCGCGCAGTTGATGGTGATAAAAGGCTTGCTGCTTCGGGGACTGGCACTGTGCACGGCATGGGCGAACAGTTCTTTGCCGGTGCCGCTGTCGCCGATGATCAGGACATTGGAATCTGTCTGGGCAGCCTTCTGGGCCATTTTCACGGCCATGAGGGTGGATGGACTGTCGCCTATGATGTTCTCAAAGGAATACTTTGCAGTGGAATCCGGGGAAGAATCCTCTGGGTGTGTCTGAACCTTTTTCTGGAGCTTTGAGAGCTTATTGAACAGGGTATAGAAGTCGTCGATATCTTTAAAGGTTGATTTGCCAACGGCGCCAACCACAATGCCGTTTTGGATAATGGGAATCCGGCTGACGATCATTTTATTTCCCCGGATCAGATGAACATCGTCCATCTCGGGGATGCCGGTTTCAATAACCTGGTGCATCCGTGTGTTTTCAATCACCTCGGTTACGTGTTTACCCTCCGGGGAAGGATGTTGGAGAAACTCCTTGTAGGGTCGGCTCATGGTGGTGATGATTCCGTTTTGGTCTACGATGACAATCCAGTCGTTGACATTGTTCATGATGGTATCCAAGGCGTCGAAATAAAAGAAGGTGTCACTTTCTTTTGCCTTAAGGGTTTGGTGTGTGCGGAGGTCGTTAAGCTGAATGCAAAGGGAATTTTCACCAGTGGCTGAATTGGTGGCCGGGTAAAAGCTCACACTCAGCTCCGTGTCTTTGTAAATAAAACGATGTTCCGGAAATGGTTTGTTCTTGTCCATGGCGATGGCGCCTTTGGAAAACTCATTGCTTACCCAGATCAGAGGTTTTCGCATCAGCTCCCGTTCGGTTATATCCAGAAGGGTCAGGGCCCGAAGATTCGCATAAAGAACGTTCAGCTTGGAATCGGTGATGATAATCCCCTCATGGAGGGTATTTGCAGCGGTAATCAGCGAAGAAAGAAGCGAGTCCATGGGATTCTCCTTATGATGTAAAGACCTGCTTCCACTTTATCAGATTATAGTGTCCATGCAAATAGAAACGCGACAAAAGTGTCTACAAAGTTTACACTTTTGTCGCGCCCTCTATTGTGTGTGTTGTGAAGGAGTGTACGCTTACAGAACAACGCCGCCGTCGAGGCTGAGCACGCTGCCGGTGGTAAAGGAGGATTCGTCGGAAGCCAGGTAGATGTAGGCGTAACCCACATCCTCGGGAGAACCGAGCTTTTTCAGCGGGGATTTCTCTTTCATGGATTCCAGTGCTTTTTCAGGCATCTTGGCAGTCATTTCTGTCATGATAAAGCCTGGAGCCACTGCATTTACACGGATGTTATACTTGCCAAGCTCCTTAGCCCAGGTCTTGGTCATGCCGATGATGCCCCATTTGGTTGCAGCGTAGTTGGACTGTCCGAAATTCCCGTAAAGGCCGACCACGGAAGCTGTGTTGATGATGACGCCGCCTTTTTCAGTCATGAGCTTAGCTCCTGCCTGGCCTACGTTAAAGGCCCCCTTGAGGTTGGTGTTGATAACGGAATCCCATTGTTCTTCCGTCATTTTCATCATGGTGGCATCCGCGGTGATACCGGCGTTGTTGATTACAACGTCAATCTTTCCAAAGGTATCCACAGCGGAAGCGAGAGCTGCATCGACAGAGGCTCTGTCGCTTACATTGCAGGCCAGGCCCAACGCTTTTCCGCCATTGGCGCGAATCTCATCTGCAACGGCTTCCGCACTGGCGGAACCGGTTGCACAGACGATCATTTCTGCGCCTTCTTTTGCCATCATCAATGCTGCTGTCTTGCCAATGCCTCGGCTGGCGCCGGTGATGAATACAGTTTTACCTTTCAGTCTCATTGGGGCTCTCCTTTGGTATTTAAAATTTACATAACTCATTATACCCTCTAAATTGATCGTTAATCTATTGGTGCAATCCTTGTGCCAAAAATAGAATGGTGATGCGAAGGACGAAAGCCTTGCAATGCGCGGATTGTACAAAGGAGCTCAGGGGAAAGTGTCCACACGTAAAGACAGAGTGTCAAGGACGTGTAAAAAAAGTAGACAGTTTTTCGCTAATTGTGATTAGTGTAACGATAAAGCCGTTAAGGTTAAACTATCACTAAAGTGTTGAAAATACAACATGTTAGTATCAAAAACAGGGCTGCTTAGTGAGGGTGTCCAGTTTGGCACGGGTCTTGCGATAGGGTTAGTCGTTAAGTTTATAACAGATTTAGGAGGCTCCTATGCAGTTTGGATTATCCAAAGAACACACGATGCTACGTGAGATGTACCGGAAATTTGCAGAGCAGGAGGTAAAACCTCTTGCAATGGAGATCGATGAAGAAGAGCGATTTCCCGAAGAAACAGTTGTAAAGATGGCAAAAGCCGGATTCATGGGGATTCCATTCCCGAAGATTTATGGCGGTGAAGGCGGCGACAGCCTGGGGTACGCCATGGCGGTTGAAGAGCTTTCAAGGGTTTGCGCAACAACTGGGGTTGTCCTGTCGGCCCATGTGTCCCTGGGATCTGCTCCGATCTACGAGTTTGGAACGGAAGAACAGAAACAAAAGTTTCTGGTTCCCTTGGCAAAGGGCGAAAAACTGGGGGCCTTTGGTCTTACAGAGCCTAATGCGGGAACGGATGCCGGTGCTCAGCAGACCACGGCAATCCCGGATGGGGATCATTACATCATCAACGGCAGTAAGATTTTCATCACCAACGGGATCTATGGCGATACCTATGTGGTGATGGCCATGACAGACAAGAGTCAGGGCGTTAAGGGAATTTCGGCCTTTGTTATGGAGAAAGGGATGGAGGGATTCACCTTCGGACCCAAAGAAAAGAAAATGGGAATACGGGGTTCGGCTACCTGTGAGCTGATCTTCGATAATGTACGGGTACCCAAGGAAAACCTCTTGGCCAAGGAAGGACATGGCTTTAAAATTGCTATGAAAACCTTGGATGGCGGACGCATCGGCATCGCATCACAGGCTCTGGGTATTGCACAGGGCGCCCTGGACGCTGCTGTTGCCTATACAAAGGAGCGGAAGCAGTTCGGGCGGTCTATTTCTCAGTTCCAAAACACTCAGTTTCAGCTGGCGGATATGGCTACACGGGTGGAAGCGGCCCGTATGCTGGTGTATAAGGCTGCATGGTGTAAGGATAACGGACTTTCCTATTCCAAAGAAGCGGCCATGGCAAAGCTTTATGCGGCTGAAGCAGCAATGGAAGTCAGCACCAAGTCTGTACAGCTTCACGGCGGCTACGGTTACACACGGGAATATGAAGTTGAGCGCATGATGCGTGACGCCAAAATCACAGAGATCTATGAAGGCACCTCAGAGGTCCAACGGATGGTTATCTCTGCGGCGCTCTTGAAATAGGAGGCCATTCATGAAAATTGTTGTATGCATCAAGCAAGTTCCAGACACCAACGAAGTTAAGCTGGATCCGAAAACCGGCACCCTGATCCGTGATGGGGTTCCCAGCATCATCAATCCGGATGATAAAAGCGGGCTGGAAGCCGCTCTTCGCCTTAAAGATACGGTTGGCGCTCATGTCACGGTTATCACCATGGGTCCCCCTCAGGCAGATCTTGCCCTGCGGGAGGCCATGGCCATGGGGGTAGATCGCGCTATTTTGCTTACAGACCGTGCCTTTGCCGGTGCCGATACCTGGGCAACATCCTCCGCATTGGCAGGGGCTCTGCGCAACATCGATCACGACCTGATCATTGCAGGGCGTCAGGCGATTGACGGTGACACGGCCCAAGTGGGCCCACAGATTGCGGAACATCTTCAAATCCCCTCCGTTTCCTACGTTGAAGAACTTCAGCCCACGGATGACGGTATCATCGTGAAGCGGGCCTTTGAGGATGGCTATCACCGGATTCAGGTGAAATTCCCCTGCCTCATTACAACGCTTAAGGAGCTCAATGAGCCCCGTTACATGCGTGTAAGCGGCATATACGATGCTTTCAGAAGCCAGGAAGTTGAAATCTGGAATGTGGGTCACATTACAGTGGATCCTTCCAATCTGGGCTTGAACGGTTCCCCTACAAAGGTAAAGAAGTCCTTTACCAAGGGGGCCAAATCTGCCGGAAAACTCTTTCAGGTGGATCACAAGGAAGCCGCACAGATCATCGTTGAAAAACTCAAGGAGAAGTTCATCATTTAATACTGGAGGCATCAATTCATGAATCTTGAATCCTATAAAGGCGTAATGGTCTTTGTTGAGCAGCGCACCGGAGAAATTCAGAAGGTTTCCCTGGAGCTGCTGGGCAAGGGCAAGGAATTGGCAAACACGCTGAGCACAGAACTGACAGCGGTAGTCATCGGTCACAAGATGGAGAGCCTGGCCAAGGAACTGGTCTACAATGGCGCGGATCATGTAGTGGTGGTAGATCACGAAATGCTCCACCATTATATGTGTGAGCCTTATACAAAGGCCCTGGTGGCAGTTATCAACGAGAAAAAACCGGATATTGTGTTGATGGGGGCCACTGCCATCGGCCGCGACCTGGCACCACGGGTATCCGCCCGTGTGCACACCGGTCTTACGGCGGATTGCACCAGCCTGGATATCGATGCCGAGACCAATGGCCTTCTTATGACACGGCCTGCTTTCGGCGGCAACATCATGGCTACCATTGTTTGTCCCAACTATCGGCCACAGATGTCCACCGTGCGCCCCGGGGTTATGAAAAAGCCCCACAGGGATGAATCCCTGAAGGGCACCATTGAGGCGTTTGATGCGAAGCTGACATCCGCAGATATGAATGTAACCATCCTTGAAGCGGTTAAAGAAACCAAGAAACGGGTTAATATTGAGGACGCTGTATCCCTGATTTCCGCAGGCCGAGGGATGGGCGGAAAGCATAACCTGGGCGTGCTTACGGATCTGGCAAACGAGCTGAAGGGTGAGGTTTCCGGCTCCCGTGCCGTTATCGATCTGGGGTGGCTGGACAAGGATCGTCAGGTTGGTCAAACCGGCAAGACGGTTCGCCCCAATCTGTACTTTGCCTGCGGTATTTCCGGAGCCATCCAGCACGTAGCGGGTATGGAGGAGTCGGAGTTTATCGTAGCCATCAACAAGAATCCGGATGCGCCCATCTTCAACGTCGCCGATGTCGGTATCGTCGGGGATGTGCACAAGGTACTCGGTGCACTGGTGGATGAGATAAGAGCGTCAAAAGCTGCAGAGTAACTGTTTGGCAACGCTCTTATCGGGTATACTGAACTGGCGGCTGACCGACAGGCAGCGGACCCATTTCAATCCCGGAGGTAAACGGAATGAAAGGCAAGACGATTAATGAAATAAAAATGGGGGACTGTGCGGAGTTCAGCAAAACGATCTCCGAAAGCGACGTATATCTGTTCGCTGGCATCACCGGAGATTTGAATCCGGCCCATATTAATGAAGAAGAAGCGTCAAAGACCCGTTTTGGCGGGCGAATCGCCCATGGAATGCTGGTTTCCGGATTCATATCCACCGTATTGGGGATGTATCTGCCCGGACCAGGAACCATCTATCTTTCCCAGGAAGTGAAGTTCACGGCTCCCGTAAAGATAGGCGATACCATAACAGCCAAGGCTGAGGTCGTCGCTCTGGAGCCTGAAAAACGTAAGGTCACCCTTCGAACCACGGTGACCAGGCAGGACGGCGTTGTTGCTGTCGAAGGACAGGCGGTCGTTCAGGCACCAAAATAGCTCCTTACCTTACCAACCCCCATAGCCACACTCCTTATAAAAAGGCACTCCTGACGGGTTTTATGAACCCTACAGGAGTGCCTTTTTGCCGGTGAGTTGAGGCAGCCGGCAGTTCATGATCCAGATGGAGAAAAGGATGATCACCACTCCGGCCCAGCGGACCGGACCCATGGGCTCATGAAAAACCGCCCATGCCAGAATGACGGAAAACACCATTTCCAGGGTTGATAAGACCCCAGCTGCGGACAGATCGACACCATGGGAGATGCCCTGTGCATAAAGGCGATAGGAGAGGGCGGAGGGGATTAGCCCCAGGGCAAGAATCGCTGCGATTGTCACTGGATTCACGCGAATACCTGCACTGAAAGAAGTGATATTAAAGGGGATGAGGAACAGTGCGCCAAAAAAGAAGCTGTAGATAACCACAGTGATGGGTGAATAATCCGCCAGAGCATGCTTGCTGATGGCGCTCATCAGAGAAAAAGAGATGGCGGAAAGAATGCCCAGAAGCACTCCGATGGCAGAGATGTGAAGATCGGTGACATTGCCCCCGGTAACGGCCACAGCACAGCCCAGGAAACAGAGCAGAATGGCTGAAATCTTCCTTGCCGTCATGTGCTCCCCGAAAAAAACCACAGACCAAAGCAGAAGAAAGAAGGGGGCGGTGTAAAGCAGGACAGCGGACATCGCGATTCCGATATGCCGTATGGCGTTGAAATAGAGGAGATTAAAACCGGCCTGAGAGACGAGGCCGATCATGGCGGTAAGAAAAAGTCCTCTGCGGTCGATTCGCAACTGCCGGGGGTTGCTCATGGCGGTGAACCCCCCTAAAAGAAGGCAGCCTGTAACCAACCGGAGCAGTGAAACCATGTTTGCGCTGAAGCCCTGATCCATGAGGAGCTGGGCAAAGGTGCCGATGGTTCCCCAGCACATACCGGCTGCCGCAATCATCAGCTGGCCGGACCGGATCCTTTTGTCGGTTTTCATTGTGTACCTCCATTTGCAGCCTTATGGAAACGAGACTGCGGGTTATGCCAATTGTTGTTGCAAAAGCGTTGCCAATTTTCCGGAGTTGTGGGAATGCCGCTGAAAAGCTGTAAAATGAACGCGGTGAGAGAATTTTTGAACAGAGGACAGAATAAGGGGTACAGGAAACGAGTTATATGTGACTTGCTTTCAAAGAAAACGACCATATAAAGACTTAAAAAATGGTATGCAGTAGATTGAAAGAGGATAATCCTTGGTAAGATTACGATGTAAAGATCATTGGCATGAGTTATAATTGACTTATTGATAAAACCGAGGAGAGGCCTATGGAAATGGATTATCTGATAATACGCTGTGAACAGGGCAAGAAGCTGGAAATACTGGCCGGGGAGGCAGCCCCTTCCGTAAGAGAACGGATCACGGGAATGACTGCGGAAGCGTTGTGTGTATTTCTGAAAACTTCGGACCTGACTGTCCACAGTATCCGGATTGACGGCGGCACACTTTATTTTGTCCATGCCAGCCATTTGGAGGACAATTGCACCGGGTTTTTCCGCCGGATACTGGAAACCTCCCACGATGAGATTTACGTTTGCGACGGCAAGGGCATAACTCTCTATTGCAACAAGGCCTTTGAAGGGAATTACGGCATATCCAGCCAGGATATGATCGGAAAAACCGCCATGTTTCTTGTGGAGCAGGGGTACTCCGATGTCACCCCCGTTCCGGAAGTCATACGAACCGGAAGGCAATCCACCATGGAGCAGAAAACGGCCACGGGGAGAACCCTGTCCATAACGGCCACCCCATGGTTTGATTCCAATGGGGAAATTGCTTTTATCGTGGAAAACTGTCGGGATAAAACGGAACTGGAACGGATACAGGTAAAACTCAATCAGAAGGAGCTGGAAGCCCAGCGGTACCGGGCAGAAGTGGAAAGCATACGGCGTATGGAAGGGGAGCTTGCCTCAGGAGTCTTTGATTTTGGTGTTTCCATGGAGCGTTTTCTTCATGGAGCCCTCCGCATCTCACAAACAGACGCCACCGTGCTGATCCAGGGAGAATCCGGCACAGGGAAGAGCCATCTGGCCCAGTTCATTCATAGGAAGAGTCAGCGGCTTGAAAACCCATTTATCAGCATCAATTGTTCCACCATTGCTCCGACCCTCTTTGAATCCGAGCTATTCGGATACGCCCCCGGAGCCTTCACCGGGGCGGGGCCCAAGGGTAAGGCAGGGCTGGTTGAGCTGGCCAACGGCGGCACACTCTTCTTAGATGAGATAGGGGAAGTTCCGCTGCATCTTCAGGTGAAACTTCTGGAGCTGATACAGGAAAAGCGGTATCTGCCTGTGGGAGATATCAAGATGCGGGACGCAGATGTGCGTATTATTGCTGCCACCAATCAGAGCCTGAAGAAACTGATGGAGGCACGGAAATTCCGGGAGGATCTCTACTACCGCCTGAAGGTCATTGAACTTGAAATGCCCCCCCTTCGGGAACGGCGGGAGGACATCGATGCCTTTCTGAATCACTTTCTTCGTCAATACAACAGAGAATACGGGTTTAGCCGATCCTTGTCGGCAGAGGCTCGCCTGGTCCTAAACCGATACCGATGGCCGGGTAATATCCGGGAGCTGCAGAATCTGATGCACAAGCTGGTGATCATGGCACCGGAGGACCGGATACAGGTTGGGGATATTCCTCCCCCTCTATTGCTGGAAACAGGAGAGAATAACCGAGGCATTCCGGAGGGGGGCCTTGGCCCACTGATGGATGGCTGTGAAAGAAACATCATTAAACAGGTTTATGGCCTTACAGGGAGTTCCTACAAAACGGCCAAGGCTCTTCAGATAAGCCAAAGCAAAGCCTCCCGGCTGATTCGCAAGCACTGCTCAGTGGAATGATGAATAGATTAAGATAATAAGGGTGTTGCAGACACAGGTATTGATGCTGAAAAGCGGATGTACCTGTGTTTTTCTTGCAACGGTGTTAACACAGGCGTAATGACTTCATAACTCAGGGATAACCGGTTGTTAACATAGGGTGGATATACTCAAGGTGCAACTTAACTGTGAGGAGGAAATGAAAAATGGGATACAAGAAGATCACAGCATTAGTGATCACGGCTCTTACGGCACTGTCGGTTTCCGCACCTGGTTTTGCAGATACCGCGCTGAAGGGTGAACTGGTTGATCCGATTTGGGCAGGCAATCAGCAAATCGTTGTTGGGGAAGCCAAGACAATCGGTTTGGAATACTATCTGGTCAATGTAGCGGACGGCTCCGCCAAGGTCGTGATCCCGGAGGAGAAGAACGCCACAGAGGTTGCGGCCTCCTCAGACGGCATGATGATTGCCTACACCAATGATAACGGCGATATTTTTAAAATGAACCTGAGCGACATGAAGGAAGAAAAAATCAGCTCGGACAACGAACCGAAAACCGAGCTTGCCTGGGCAGCCGACGGCAGGAAGTTGTATTTTCTCAAGGGCGAAAAGCTGGACGCCATTTCGGTAATTACACTGGCAACTAAAAAGACTGCCGATGTCTTGGCGGATAAGGTTGCCTATAAATCCGATCTTTACCTATCTTCCAACGGAAAGCGTTTGATCTACACGGTTACCAATGCCGGTACAACAGATGCGGCAACCCTGGCGGTAAGCGCCAAGGGAACAGAGCCCCAGATTTACCGTCTGGATCTGACGCAAAAAGATGCAAAGCCTTTGAAAATGACCAGCTCTCTGGATAACAAATCCTATAGTTTTCTGACAGATAGCGGTGCAGTCATCTATCTCAGTACGGATCCAAACAGCCCGGCGAACAAATCCGTGGCACGACTGACATCCTCCGACGGAAAATCCAGCAGTGCAATGACAGCCGTTGAAAACCCCCGTCAGACCATGGTTACCCCGGATGGAAATGCGTGGTCCCTGACTGTGAACACTGCCGGCAAACAGATGGTTTACAACATTGCCGCCAAGGCTGAACGCTTTGAAATCCCCATGGACATTAAGGAAATCACCTTGTCTCCGGACGCCAACAAAGCCATCGTGTTACTTCCGGGAACGGATTCCCCCAGTCTACAGATTGTTTCTAAAACAGGCAGCAAAACGTTGAACTGATAAGCGGCACCAGCCATTCATCCACCGTATAAAAAGGAGATCAAATCATGATTAAAAAAGCATCCGCAATTCTTCTCAGCGCAGTCCTGCTAATGACTGCAGGTATCCCCGCCTATGCCGCCGAAGGGGTCAGCGGAAAAATAACCATTACCGGTTCATCTGCTCTACTGCCATTGACCCAGCAGGCATCCAAGGAGTTTAAGAAGCTTAATTCCTCCGTACAGATTACGGCATCCGCCTCCAGTTCCATTGCAGGCCCCCAGGCTGTAACCAAAGGATCTGCCACCATAGGCGCGTGCGACTGGGATGCCACCACCAAGGTGCCCGGATTCGATGCCTTTGAGGGGTTGAAGGCATATAAAATTGCAGTGATCCCCTTCGCAACCGTGGTCAACAAGAACGTTGAAGTGAAAAATCTCACCGGCGAACAGCTCCAGGGAATTTTCAGCGGTAAAATCGTAAACTGGAAAGAGGTTGGTGGCAAAGATGCCGCCATCATCGTGGTAAACCGAAAGTTCGGTTCCGGTACCCGGGTCAACTATCAGGCAAAGGCCCTGAACGGCACAGAATTTATGAAGCCGGGTAGCAGCAAGAACTACAAGGAAGTGGGTTCCAGCGGTGAAATGAAGACAGCTATCCAGACAACGCCTAACGCTATCGGATACATTGATCTGATCTACGTTTCCGGAGATATGAAAGCACTTCAGTTCAATGGAACGGATGCTACCGTAGAGAATGTGATCAATGGCAAATACCCGGTGTGGGGTACAGGGTACTTCATGACCAAGGGGGACGCCAAGGGTGCGGAGAAAGCATTCATCGAATACATGCAAAGCAAGGCGTTTCAACAAGGGTCCCTTAAAAAAATGAAGTTTATTCCAATCTCCAGCATGGGGAAATAACTTGAAATCCGAAGGAGGCCCTTGTCAAACAAGGGTCTTTTTCAGATTAACGGAGGCGTTATGGATATTAAAACCAATGGCAGTGTGACAATTTCCAGGGGTGTATTGGAAGAAGGCTCCCGAAGCAATACACCCCGTCGGGGAGTAAGAAAGCAAGGGGTTCAGGATGCGCTGTTTTCATTTGGCTGTCAAATGAGCATTGCATTTCTTACCCTGTCTCTGCTGGTAATCGTCTATTTTCTTGCGCGAACAGGGTTTCGGGTATTTTCAACAGTGGATCCCCTGGTCTTTTTCTTTTCTACAGACTGGCTTCCGGAAAATGAACTGTTTGGTGCGGGCAGCATTATTTTCGGGACCTTTTATCTGACGTTCATCACCCTTGTCATAGCAGGGCCGGTTTCCATCGGATTAGCCGTTTTCAATGCAGTTGTTGCCCCTCCCTGGCTGCAGAGGACCATGCGGATGGTCCTGGACCTGCTGGTGGGGATTCCTTCTGTCGTTTACGGCTATTTGGGGATGACGGTTCTGATTCCAATGATACGGGCGGTGACAGGGGAACCCATGGGGGACGGTATGCTGGTTGCTGCCCTGGTACTGAGCCTCATGGTTTTGCCCACCATCAGCCGGATCAGTGATGATGCGCTTACAGCGGTGCCAAGGGAGTATATCGAGGCCTCTTACGTATTGGGAGCTACTCGGACGCAAACGATTTTCAGAGTGTGGATACCCGCAGCCAGAAATGGCATCATATCCGCGGTTGTTCTGGGGATGGCCAGGGCTGTGGGTGAAACCATGGCAGTGGCCATGGTAATCGGAAATGTAGCTCAGATGCCCGATTCACTTTTCACACCAACCGCAGTGCTGACCAGCAATATCGTTTCTCAGATCCTCAATGTTCAGTTTGATTCCACATGGAACTACGCGCTGTATATGATGGCATTCGTTCTTCTGATCATATCCCTGATACTGATCGCCTTTGCACATCGATTAAAGGGGGAACGAACACGATGATACACACCTCACGGGGTACGTATAATAAACGGTTAGACAGGGCTGCCACAATTGCCCTCTGGGTGCTTGCCCTTGTTGTCGCGGCCATTGTGCTGTTCTTTCTTTGGATCATCGTCAGTCGGGGCATTATGAAAATCACGCCACAGTTTCTAATGGCCCCACCCCAGGACATGGATGCCGGGGGTGGAATTGGTCCGTTTCTGTTCAATTCCTTTTATGTGCTGTGTCTGTCGATGCTGTTTTCCATACCCATTGGACTGGGGGCGGGGATCTATCTGGCAGAGTATGCCCGGGATGGTCGTATGACACGCTATCTGCGTATGAGCGTCGAAGCATTGGCTTCGGTGCCTTCCATCATATTTGGTTTGTTTGGAATGGCGCTTTTTGTTGACTATTTCCAGGTTGGTCTGACCATTCTGGGGGCCTCTGTCAGTCTGGCACTTTTGAATCTGCCTGTTTTGACCCGCGTTACGGAAGAATCCATACTGGCAGTGCCCCGGGAACTGCGGGAAGCGGCCATGGCACTGGGGTCCACCCGAACCCAGTGTATTCTGACCGTTGTGGTGCCCGCAGCCCTTGGGGGAATCATCACCGGCATCGGTTTGGTGGCCGGACGGGCATTCGGTGAATCGGCAGTAATTCTGCTGACTGCGGGGACCTCTTCATCGGGGAACCCATGGGACTTCAGCCTCTTTTCCTCAGGGGGTACCTTGGCGGTTCATTTATGGTATGTTCAGGCGGAGGCGATTGTGCCCGATGCCAGGGAAATTGCAGATAAGGCATCTGCAGTCCTCGTCATTGTGGCCCTGATGTTCAACTTTTTACTTCGGCTGCCGGTTCTTATAAACAAACGGTTGATGGGTAACTGAGAAAAAGCAGCGTAAAGACCGGCATCGGAGATTGGATCTCTGATGCCGGCCCTTTGATGTTTCCCGGTTAACGGGTTATGCACAGTGCTCACCGGGGAACAGATACAACGGCTCAATCCGGGAGAGGTTTGTTTCCGGCACAGCTTCCGTCGGAGAATCTACTTTGAATCGGGAGACAAGGTGCACAAGGATGGAAGACTGGTTTTCGATATGGACAGAATTGTGGGTGACGATGTCGGCCTGATCTACGATGCCTATGACCTTTTCTGCGATGTGGCCGGTACCGAGACTGCATTCGGTGGCAGCTTCAGTAATCTCTTTAGCCGTATGGACAACGCTTTGAATGGAGTGGAAGAGCTGGGAGGTGGTTTCCTTGAAGCCAAGAGACATCTCATTAAAATACCCGGCATCGGCCTGATATTGCCGGCTGGTTTCCACCAGGGTGCCATAGTCTGTCATAATCTGTTCCTCGATGAACCTGAGCATTTTTTCAGAGGTCCTGGCCAGGCTTTCCACGGAAGCGGTGATCCCTTCAGCGGTGGCCCGGATTCCGGCCACGTTTTTTTGCGATTCCTCCGCCAGCTTTCGGATTTCTGCTGCCACCACTGCAAATCCCCGACCCGCATCACCGGCACGGGCGGCTTCGATAGCGGCATTCAAGGCCAGCAGGTTGGTTTGGGTGGCAATCTGCTGAATGGCCTTGGCCATCCTGTCAATATGGGAAACTCCGTGGGATTCCTGAATGGCGTCTTGGATTTCGATCCGTGTCTGATGATAAAGTGCCTCGGTTCTTAGTTTGGAATCCCAAGCCTGCACGGCTACCTGGTCGGCTTTGCTGTGGATCCTATCGGAAAAAGCGGCGCCATCCAGGGCCTTTTGGGCGATTGCCTCAACAGAGGAGGCTATGCTTTCAAGGGTTTGGCGGATTTCTTCCGAGGAGGCGGTGGTTTCCTGCATGGCCGCTGAAAGCTGCTGTGTTGTTGAAGTAACGGCTTTAGCCCTGTCCTGGAGATGTTGGATGCTTTGTTTTGATTCCCCTGCAGACTGATTGATTCCATTGCTTTCGTCAATGACAGCGCTAACCAGGCTGCGGATATTTTCCAGGAATCGGTTGACAGCTCCAGCCATTTTTCCGATTTCGTCCTTGCCGGCAATGGCAATAGGCTTTGTAAGGTCTCCGCCGCAGTCAGCCAGGGCATTCAAACCGTTTTCCAACTCTTTCAGGGGTCTTAGGATACCCCGAGTGGTCATAACCCCCAAGACAACAGCTGCCAGAAACCCGGCCAGAATGGAAAAAATTGAAATGATGATAATTTGCCGAACGCCCTCATCGGCAGCGAACTGACTGTCTGCAGCAGCCGTTTTGTTGATTTCAGCCAACTGCACCAGAAACCCATGAGATTTTGAAAGCGTGACCGCGGTAGGTCCCAGCAGCTGATCCTTCATCAACTGGTAGTTTTCCTCACTGGGATTTGATTCGTAGGCCGCCGCCATCCCAGAAAGCATGCGGGCATTCTCTGTCCAAGCCTGCCAGGCAGGGGTCAGCTCTTCCAGCAGAGCACTCTCTTCAGGTGTATGAGGCAGCATGGAATAATCATTCCACGCCTGATCGATCCGTATAAAGGCCTCCTCAATGAGAATGGCATAAGACTCCCGTTGTTCCGCCTCAATATCCCGGAGCAGGAGTGTCTTCTCCTGAGCATCAATGGATGCCTGAGCCTCACCCAATATCAGTAATGCCTGTACACTGGGGAGCCGGTTGTTTGCAATCTCCTGAAGCTGTGAATTTGTGCGGTTAAGCCCCCAAAGCCCCACTGCACCGACCACCAGCGTAACCGAGGCGACACTGAAAAAACCAACCAGCAGATTCCGATAAATTCCGGGGGGAAGCCCCTGAAAATGTGCCGATTTGCGCAATAGAACGCCTTTGTAATGATTCAGCCATTTGTACCAAAGCTTTCGGTTTAAGCGTTTTTTTATCAGGCCATTTGAATCCATCATACGCATTCCTCCGGTGCTCATTTAAAATGTGAAAGTGTATGTACTGAAAAACAGCTACAGGATAATCGTATACCGGCAACGATAAGCTTGAGGAGAGAACGGGTTAAATGGGTGTTAAATGTGTTGAAATGTCCAATTTCCGTGCACAATTTCCTCGTCAGGGGCTATAATCGAATCAATACGATATTCGGAGGAGAGTATGATCCGTAAAATCAGCCCGGAAACCTATAGTACCCTTAATCGCTGCCTTGCACGGGACAGTGCCAGAAGCTACTTCATACGTCTTGGATTGCTGGACGAAGGCATATTTCAAGCCGTTTACGCCGATATTACAGAATCCGAAGACGTGAGCACCATCCTGTGCCAGCGGCGGAGCGGTACCCTGCAGCTCTGGTCTGACGGCAATGCGGATGGTGCCGACCTGGCCGCCGTTATGGAGGAGCTTCCGGGAAAACAGCTCATCAGCCCCCTGGGGTGCTGCGAGGGATTGATTTCAGCGGGACTGTTCAGGACCTGTAGGCCGGGAGCATGGATCGCCTCATTGAAGGCGCTTTCCGGCTCTCGTCATTACGAGGATGTGGAACCTTTGGGCCCGGAGGACATTGAAGAGGTAGCTATTTTGTATGGCACCGTTTTTGAACAGCATATGTCTGTGAAACAGATGAAGGAGAAACTTTCCTCAGGAAGAGGCAAGGCCGTGGGAATCCGTCGACAGGGACGCATCGTAGGGGTGGCCCAGACCGAATTTGAAGAAATAAACAGCGCTCTGATTGTGGGAGTGGCGGTGCACGCCGAGTACAGACGTATGGGGCTGGCGGAAGCCTGTACCGCACAGTTATGCAGAGCCCTGTTAGCTGAAGGGAAAACCCCCTGGCTTCAGTACGACAACCCCGCGGCAGGGATGCTCTACCATAAGCTGGGTTTCAAAAAAGTCGACAGGGTCATGCATTGCAGCCGGTGAGATGCAATTTTTGCATCTTGACACCAAGGGGTGTTGTGGAATACACTGCTATTAATAAAGAAAGTTACTTAATTAATTAAATCGCTGGCTGAGGGGATCTAGATATGAAAAAATATGTTGGACAGCCACAGACAATGAATCAGCTGAATCAGGTGATTGTCAAGGATGCCATTGCCAAGAACGGCCCTGTTTCAAGACCCCAGATTGCGGAACTCACCAAACTCAGCGTCCCCACTGTGCGAAAGATCATTGAGATGATGCTGGAGGAAGGAAGCCTGGAAGAAACGGTATCTGAGAACGGCGGTGTAGGGCGCCGTGCCACCTGCTATCAGCTAAAGGGTGATGTGGGATATGTTGCCGCCCTCTATATTGAAAACGCCTATGAAAACGGTTTCGTGAAAGGCGTCCTGGTGGATCTGCTGGGGGTTGTGGTTTACCGGGAAGAGCGAAAGATTGACTACAACCTGGAGGCTCCCCGGAAAAGCAGCATTTTCGGGCTGATTGATGCACTGATTGAGAAAACGCCCTCCAATGGAACCCTCTGCGGCATATCCATGGGGATTCCCGGAGTTGTGGAGGATAACGGCACGATTTATCGGATGCCCAATATCCTTCAGTGGGAGGGTGTGAACCTGAAACAGCTGATGGAAGAACGCTATGGCGTTCCAACCTATATTGAAAACGATGTAAACCTAACCGCCGTGGGGATTTATCATAAATACTACAGCGGCGTCCGGCAGGACATGGTCTATATGTATTTTGGAGAAGGCATAGGGGCCGGAATCATATTGAGAGGCAAGCTCTTCAAAGGGCACAACAATTATGCCGGAGAAATCAGCCATATGTTGGTCAGCAGCCGTCACAACGGGGAGCTTAAACCCCATCGGCAACTGGGGTACTTCAGTTACGAGAATCTCAGGCTCATTGAAGAAATATTGCACGATCAGGGCCTTCGGCAGCAACTGAGCAGTGACCCGGAGGGCGGGGCGTACCTGAAGGATCCCAGGATTAACGCCATGATGAATACGATTTCCTATGCCATCATCAATATGATCACACTAATCAATCCAGAGGTTGTGGCCCTGAGGGGAGAATTTCTGACTCCCGGAATGCTAAAGGCCATGGCAGCCCTGATATCAGAATATATCGGAGAACGAAATTGTCCCGAGCTATACCTCGTCAGGGACGAGGACATCGGGCTGGAGGGCACTGTAAAGTTAGGGCTTTCCCATAGCAGCGCCAGTCTCACTTTTATGGATGATAAAGGTGTGTAGACGGCAGCAATTAATCGAGAGGGGAAGACCGTGATGAATGGCAGCAAAATAAAGCTGAATGTCCAGTTTTTTTCCGGGGGCTTTGATCGTCAGCAGGTGGATTTTTACGCACTTCGTGAGAAATTGGACTGGCTTTTGGCACATTTTGAGCTAACCCGGGTTGTCGTTGGGTGGAGTCAGGACGAAGCCCTTTATGATCAAATCGGGGGATATCTCCGGGGGAAGGGCGTTAAACTGCTCTTATGGCTCCCTGTTTTTTCGGAGCTGGGTTATTTTAAGGAGTTCCAACCGGTGCTGGATTACACAGGGGCTCCTGTAAAACAGCAAAGTCTTCAGGAAGGGGAGAACTTTGAATTTTATTGCCCGGTACATAGCGGAAATCGGGAGGCAATAAGGGAGATCGTTGACAGTCGGTTTGCGAGACTTCCCATTGACGGAGTTTTTTTAGATAAAATCCGCTATCCATCCTTTTCAAATGGAATTAACGGCGTATTTTCATGCTTTTGTCCATCCTGTGTCCGTCGGATGACCGAGGAGGGGCTTGACATTGATGCCCTTAAGGCCGCCATTGAAGCCATGGATCTGAATCCGGTTACTCAAAAGGCGGGGAACCCCGGGATCATAACAGATTACAGAGATTTGACCTATCAGTTTGAAAACGGGCATATAAATGAGTTTTTCCGTTTTAAGCAACACAGGATAACCGAAGCGGTTTCCGGGCTGAGCCGGCATTTAGCCAACCTGGGGCTGGAGGTGGGACTGGATACCTTTTCCCCTCATCTGAGCCCCTTTGTAGGCCAGGATATCAAGACCCTGCTGAATTGGGGAGCTTATGTGAAGCCCATGTACTACAGACAGACCTGGGCACCGGCCGGACTGCCTTATGAAACAGGTTTGATGGCAGATGTTTTCCGGTATGTCGGGGAGGATTCCCTGCTTAAGGAGTGTTTCGAAGCATCGGGCCACGGGAAAACCTTTCGCCGGGAATTTGTAGAAAGAGAACTCCGTGAGCTCCAGCGCGTTCCGCAGTACGATAAGCTGCATTTTGGCTTTGAGGTCAATCGAAAAGCCCATATTGCGCCGGTGGATCCTCACTACGTAGAAGAAAGTGTCACCCTCTTTTGTGAAGCCGGAGCGAAGGGGTTGTCTCTTTCATGGGATATGATGGATGCGCCTCAGGAGAATCTAATGGCTGTTGAGGCCCGATTAATACAGGATGGAAGGTGAGTGCAAATGGCAGAACCTATTCTCAGGCTGGAAGGTGTCGGGAAAGAATTTTCCGGCGTCCGGGTTTTGAAGGGAATCGATCTTACGGTCAATTCCGGAGAAGTGCTGGCCGTATTGGGGGCCAACGGCGCGGGTAAATCCACTTTGATGAAGATCATAGGCGGCGCCCATCAGCCTGATGGCGGTCGGATGTTTCTTCAAGGAATCCCGTTGACGGTCAGTTGCCCCAGCGAGGCCAGAAAAAATGGGATTGCCGTGATTTACCAGGAACTGAGCCTGGTTCCTACTCTGGATGCCGTGTCCAACGTTTTTCTGGGTCGCGAGCGACAGCGGGCCAGGGTTCTGGATAAAGCGGCCATGGCTGCGGAATACCTGTCTGTTTCTGAAATGCTGAATTTCAATATCCCGGGAGATGTGAAGGTGTCACGGCTCAGTATCGCGCAGCAACAAATGGTGGAAATCATGAAAGCCGTTTCCACGGATGCGCGGATTATCATCATGGACGAGCCCACCGCGTCTCTTACGGAAACTGAAAAGGATATGCTTTTCGAAATCGTTCTGAGGTTAAAGAATCAGGGCAAAACCATCCTCTATATTTCCCATATGCTGGACGAGATTTTTAAGATCGCAGATCGGATTGCCGTTTTACGGGATGGTGAGATCGTCAATGTCTGCAACACCCGGGATACGGACAAGGATGGGGTTATTGCCATGATGATGGGGAACACCCATACCGACCAAGACCGGATGATTCGTCAACGGCGGAATTATAAGGATCAGCCCCCTGTTTTGGAGGTTCGCAATCTCTCCATGGGAAAGCTGCTGCAGCAGGTATCCTTAACACTTCACCCCGGTGAAATACTGGGCATCGCGGGGCTTGTGGGTTCGGGCCGCACAGAGCTGTGTATGGCACTTTTCGGTGCTCAGAGGATCGATGGCGGCGAGGTGCTGGTTGAAGGAAAGAAAGTCGTCATCAACTCCCCCAAAAAGGCAATTCGAATGGGGATCGGTCTGGTTCCGGAGGATAGAAAAAACCTGGGTCTTATTCAGATTCAGGAATCCTACAAGAATGCCACGGCGGTTCAACTGAACCGTATGAGCCATAGGGGATGGATCAGCCGGAAGAAAGAGCTGGCCTTCATGCAGGACGCCAGAGAGCGCCTGCGGATCAAACTGAGCAGTCTTACTGTCCGGGTACGCAATCTCAGTGGAGGCAATCAGCAGAAGATCGTAGCGGCCAAATGGCTGGATATGGATCTGAAGGTTATCCTCTTCGATGAACCCACCAAGGGGATTGATGTGGCTGCCAAAGAAGATATTTTCCGTATTGCAGCGGATTTTGCTCAAAAGGGAATGGGGGTAGTTTTCATATCCTCAGATCTCGATGAGGTTGCCCGACTGTCCGACCGGGTTTTGGTCATGCACTGTGGCCGGATTGTAAAAGAGCTGGAAGCGGATGCAGTAAACGCTGCGGAGATTCATTATGCAGCTCTGCACGGGTAAATAACAGACATGGAGACGAATGCTATGGAGATGACGGCTAAATCACTGAAAAAGCGTTTTAAGGAATTCCCGATTAAAGATTATGGGGTGGTAATTGGTTTCATCCTTCTGTGTATCATCATCAGTTTTGCTACACCTGCCTTCTTTACAGGTAAGAACATTCTGAACCTGCTGCGGCAAAGTTCAATCATCGGGATTATCGCCACCGGGATGACCTTTGTCATCCTATCAGGTAACTTTGACTTGTCCGTGGGAGCCGTGGCGGCATTTTCCGGAGCCGTGGCATTGACACTGATGGGTCAGGGGCATGGACTGTTCTTCAGCATTGCAGCGGCTCTTGCAACCGGTTGCCTGGTGGGCTTTCTCAATGGGGTTCTGGTGGCCAAGGTTAACATCCCATCCCTGATCGCTACCATGGGAATGGTTACAATTGTTCGCGGCGTTCTGTTGCTTTTTACCGGAGGCTATCCCATATCGGGGTTTTACGACAATTTTGATTTTATCGGCAACGGCTATCTGTTGGGCCTGCCGGTTCCTGTACTGATATTTTTCGGCGGCATCGCGGTGTCCTATTTCATTTTGAATAAAACACAGCCAGGGCGATATATCTATTCGGTCGGTGGAAACGCCGAGGCAAGCCGGCTTTCAGGGATTTCCGTCGATCGGTATAAAATAGGTGTATTTGTCATTAACGGATTGTTGGCCGCCCTGGCAGGAATTGTACTGGCCGCCCGACTCAGCACAGCCACTCCGGTGGCGGGGGACGGATACGACTTGGATGCTATTGCAGCCGTTGTCATTGGGGGCACCAGTGTTGCCGGCGGTGAGGGGAATGTGCTCCGAACCATTATCGGAGTCCTGTTTATGAGCGTGATCAGCAACAGCTTCAACCTTCTGGGGGTCAACATCTACTACCAGTATATTTTTAAAGGGTTGATCATCTTGGCAGCTGTAGGCTTTGATTGCTACAGCAAAAAAAAGGCCCGATAGCTCTGAGAGCCAGGCAGTTGGAAGCGGAAGGGGGATAGGAGCCGTTTACCATGACGTGTTAAAGGGAAGTATTCGACAGCAATCAACTACAGAGGAGGAAATCAATCGTGAAAAAAATCAAGGTTATTTTGGCCGTGGTGCTTGCATTTGTAATGGTATTTCCAATGACGGGCTGCAGTCAGCCTGCTCCTGCAACGCCTGTGGAGCCGGAAGCCGCTGCACCGGCAGAAGCTGTTCCAACCATTGCGGTGCTGATTCCGGGACCGGTGGGGTATTTTGTGGCCGTTCGTCAGGGTATTGACGAAGCCGCTGTAAAAAACAATGTGAAGGTGGAGTATGCGGATGCCGGCTGGGATTCCAGCAAGCAGCTGTCTCAGGTAGAGGACTTTGTTGCTAAAAAAGTTGATATGATTGCCATCTGCAGCGTGGACGCAGAAGCAGTTAAACCGGCAATCAAGATTGCCAATGAAGCGGGAATCCCAATTCTTGCATTCACCAACGCAGTTGGAACGGATCCCAGCGGTAAGTACGAGGGTCTGGTCACCTATGTTGGACAAAACGAGGTTAAAACGGGAGAGCTGTGTGGGAATATGGCCATCCAGATGCTTGGTGAAAAGGGCGGCGATGTTGTAATGATCGAGGGCCGTCCCGGCACACCTCCCCAACGGAACCGTCGTGAGGGTTTTCTGAACGCCATCAAGGTTCAACCAAACATTAAAGATGTGTATAAGCAAACCTCCAACTGGGAAAAAGAAGAGGCCATGAAAATCGTTGAGGACCTGATTCAGAAAAAAATGAACATGGACCTGATCTTCTGCCAGGATGACAACTCCGCCATCGGAGCGGGCATGGCATTGAAAGAAGCCGGGCTCAAGGACAAGGTTCTGGTTATTGGTCTTGGAGGGTCCAAGGATGGACTTCAGGCGATTAAAGACGGACTCATGGATCGAACCACGTATATGTCTGCTGCATTGGAAGGCTCCACTGCCATCGACATGTGCGCAAAGCACCTGAAGGGCGAAGCGGTAGAAGCGGTAACCGAGATTGTACAGGTGGAAGTAAACAAAGAAAATGTGGATCAGTTTAAGGGTGAATGGTAAAAAAAAGAGCTGTTGATTAACAACAGCGCCAAAGGGAAAAACAAATGAGTTGGTACCTGGGGCCAGGTACCAACTTTCATTATATCACATCCTGTATAGCGTACCGGACAGTAGGGTGACAAGGCGTCACAAGGCCGGCAAAGGATGAATCGAGAGGTGTAAGAATGATTCGGCAAAATAAATTCTATGTTTCTGTGGATGGTGGCGGCACGAAAACGCAACTGTGCGCCTATAACCATTACAGCAACACACGGAATTATTTTCATACGGGAAGTACCAATTACAAAAATGTTGGAGAACACCAGGCATCGGAAAATCTGCGCAGGGGGTTCGAAGCCCTGAAGAGCAGCCTTGACATTGGGCAGGATGAGCTATACGGGTGTGTTTTAGGCCTGTCTGGCCTGGATACCGAGCCGGATAGGATCGTTTTGGAAAGAATGGCTGAAAAGGCTGGTATTTCAAAGGTGAACCGGTATATTTGCAATGATTCGGAGCTGGCATTCCATGCTGTTGGGCGAAAGCCCGGTCTCGTTATTATCTGCGGCACCGGTTCCATCGTATACGGATTCACGGCCGATGGGAGCCAACACAGGGCAGGTGGCTGGGGAAGCGGAATCAGCGATCTGGGTTCAGGCTATTGGATAGGGGCCCAGGCCCTTCAGCAGGCCCTGCTGTACTGCGACGGGTGCCGGGAATACCTGGATATCTTCGGTGATATTGCAGCATTTTACGGGGTGGAGGGGATCCGGGAACTTCCGAAAACCGTTACGGCCCTTAAGGGCCATCAGATCGCATCGGTGGCCCGATTGATAGCCCAACAGGCTGAATCAGGAAACGTCTTTGCCTGTGATCTTCTGGATACGGCAGCAGAGCATCTCGCGGCTCTGGGGAACTCCGTTTACAAAGAACTGAATTTCGCATTGGAAAAGCAGGTGGATGTGGTTCTGGCAGGGGGACTGTTCAATAGTACGGTGATGCGGAAAAATATTGAAGAAAAGTTGAATAGGAACTATAAGCTGACAAATCTCCACGTTTCCAGGGGAGAGGGCGATCCGGTTGACGGAGGCGTTGTCATTGCCCTGGAGCGATTTGAAAATATCAGGAAGGAAGGTGCGGACCTTGTCCCATATGGAAAATGAAATCCGCGAACAGCCGGATGTTCTTCGCAGATGCTTGAAAGAAACGATTCCCAGAAGTAAAATGTTTGCCGCTGCCATGGCGGAGCAAGAGATTCATGCCATCTTTATTGCAGCCCGGGGAACATCTGATCACGCGGCTCTTTTCGGGAAATATGTTTTTGAAACGGTTAACGGAATTCCTGTAGGCTTCGCAGCTCCATCGGTTCACACAGGTTATGAAAAGCCGGTTCACTACAAAAATGCCCTTATCATCGGAATATCCCAGTCGGGACAGGCAGAGGATGTCTTGGAAGTGATGCGGAACGGGAGGCGCCAGGGCTGTGTGACCGTGGGCATTACCAATGATGGGGAGTCACCCATTGCCCGGGAGGCAACATGGCATTTTCCCTGTTTGGCCGGGGAAGAAAAAAGCGTAGCGGCCACAAAGACATTTTTGGCTCAAATGATGATTCTTTCGGTTCTTTCAGCGGCGATGGCAGGGGATGTCCAGGGGATAGAAAAGCTTCTTGCCATGCCGGAAACAGTTGCCAAAGCCCTGCTTCCGGCAGAATATGTACGGGAGCGGATCACAGAATTTCGGGATATGAAAGCGTGTTTTGTTTTGTCTCGGGGGCTCAATTATCCCATTGCATTGGAAGCGGCCTTGAAAATTCAAGAAACCTGCTATGTGCGGGCTCAGGGCTACGCCATTTCCGATTTTCATCACGGCCCCTTTGCCATGGTGGCTCCTGGGACGACGGTAATTCTTTTGGCACCTCAAGGTCCCATGTATGCCAATGCGGTTGAAATTCTGGACAAGCTTGAAAAAACCGGGGCTCAAACGTTTATTATTTCCAACGACGATAGCCTGCTGGAGCGGGGAACGGCTTCCATACGGATTCCGGAAGCAGATGACGATATCACGGCGGCGTTCCTTAACGCGGTTACCATTCAGCAGATTGCCTGTCAGCTGGCAATGCTTAAGGGGCTTGACCCGGATACGCCCCGAGGTCTTAAAAAAGTGACGGTGACACGATAAAGGAATCCTTCAAGCCCATGGCCTCCCGTTCCGATGGATTGTTCAGCCTCCCACCTGTTTTTTTTAATCATAGGAAGTGTATGTGCAGAACCGCTGGGTATAGATGTCCAAACGGGAATAACGGGCAGAGGTGATGGATGATGCGGAAAAAATACAGTGAATTACCGCTTAGATCGGTGTTGGTCTATATTTTTTTCGGGAGTTGCTGGATTCTTTTCTCGGATCAGTTATTGGGAGCTATGAAACTTGAAAGGGAGATTCACATTCAGGTTTCCATGTATAAGGGCTGGCTGTTTATCAGCGTTACCGCCGTGCTTCTTTATATGATAATCGTAAGAGATTATAATAAATTGAATGGCCTCAATGTGGACTTAAGCACAAAAAATGATGAACTGACAGCCTCCAACGAAGAAATTCACGCCCTGTATGAAGAAATGGCCGCCTCGGAAGAAGCCCTTCATGAAAACTTCAATGAGCTGCAAGCCTATCGCTATAAATTGGAAGAGAGCGACGAACGTTATCGCCTGGTATTGAAGGCCAGCCAGGAAGGATTTTGGGACTACTGGGTACGGGATCAGCGATTGGAGGTATCGGAGGGTTTCTGCAGGATACTGGGATTTTCGTATGATGAACGTTCAGAGGTTGAAAATTCGATGTTTGAAAGGGTTCACCCAGAGGATTTTTTCAGAGTGCAGTGGCTCAGGGATAACCAAGCAATGCGGGAACAGGAGACGCGGAGCTATCCTATCCGTCTCCTAAGCAAAGAGGGGAATTACCGCTGGGTACTCAGCAACGCCATTGTCATCAAGGATGATCAGGGAGAACCGATACGCGTTGTAGGGGCCCATAAGGATATCCATGAAGAAATGCTTCAGCGGGAACGGGTGGAGCACTATGCCTTCCATGATCCGGCCACGGGTTTTTACAACCGTGATTATCTGATCGATACGGTACAGCGGTATATTGCAAAGAACTGTTCCGGGCCCCCGGGGATCGGCTTGCTGTCGGTTGGGGTCCCGTCTATCAAGCGTATTACCAGTATTTATGGACTCAATATTTCGGAGGTCGTCCACTACCAGGTGGGGATGGCACTAAAAGAAGCATTCTCTCAAACAGAGAATATAGGTGTTCTTTCCCAAGGCAGATTTGGAATTCTGATTGAACAGGCGTGGGAAGAGGGCATACTTGACCGATGCATTGAGCAATTGGAGTATGCGATGGCCGCGCCTATTTGGGTAAACCAGGTGGATGTCAGTGTGTCCCTGGCTTACGGTCTTGCCATTCCCGAAGAGGGGGAACCGGACCCCTACAAAATGCTTCAACAGGCAGAGACAGCCATGGAATATGGTGTTGAGAATCCGGGAGGCGCCCGGATCGTTCGTTTTGAGCCACGGATGCAGGAGGAAAAGGAGTATCTGGGGCGAATAGAGCACCTGATGAAGCGGGCGGTGGAGAATCGCGAGTTTCATCTGGTTTATCAGCCCCAGGTGGGGAATTGTTCAACAGAGGGGATTCTGGGATATGAGGCTCTGCTCCGTTGGAACAGCCCGGAGCTGGGATTTGTTCCTCCGGATGTGTTTATTCCTCTGGCAGAGTCGGAAGGCCATATTGAAGGAATCGGGCAGTTTGTCGTTGAGGAGGCTTGCCGCTTCATCCGGGATTACACGCGGATACACGGCGCTCCGGTACGGGTGTCCGTCAACGCCTCCTTCCTGGAGCTGATGAACGCCCGTTATATCGTGCAGCTGGCACGGCAAACCGAGATATACGGCATAGCATCGGAGCTCCTATCCATCGAAATAACTGAAACCGCCATATCGCAGTATATG
Organism: uncultured Peptostreptococcaceae bacterium; assembly: GCA_964649745.1. GTDB lineage: Bacteria > Bacillota > Clostridia > Peptostreptococcales > Acidaminobacteraceae > CAZEHS01. The sequence goes on from CAZYQI010000002.1 coordinate 137,408, forward strand.
GACGCTGTTATTGACAATCTGCAGATCCTCCGGGACGTTGGCTTCGAAGTGCATCTTGATGACTTTGGCACCGGTTACTCTTCCCTGAACCATTTGGGGCGACTTCCGGTGAATATGCTGAAGGTGGACAGAAGCTTTGTATGGGAGCTGGAGAACTCTCCGCGGCAGCAATCGTTGGTTGAGCTGATCATCCGCGTTGCCCATCAGCTGGACATGAAGGTTTGCGCCGAAGGGGTGGAGACAGAGCATCAGTTTCGGATGCTGCAGGGAATGGGATGCGATGTGTATCAGGGATATCTGTTCGCACGGCCGATGAAGGAGGAAGAGCTTCTTACAGGGGAATGGAAGCCGTCAACGATGTGGGAAGGCCTATTTTGAATAGGGGCACAGGAGAGGAACAAACCCGAAGAGCAGCTGCTATATACGCTCTTCGGGTTTTGTTTGTCAGGAAGAGATATTGCGCCGGGTGCGGGGGATGGTCAGACTTTTTAAGGTATAATTAGGTGACTGCACCAACAGAGGTTTGGATAGTGTTTGAGAAGTGTTTAACAGTAGTGAAGAAAATTTTTGTTTAAACGGTGAATTCACGGTTTCTAAAAGCCTCGCTCATATAATGAAAGAAAAAAAGGAGGTCTTGCAATGGAAGGAAAGAAAAAAGAACTGACGCAACCGTCTTTTGGAACAGCCGCACTGATCGTAGTCTTCCTATTTGCTGTTTTGCTTGTTCAAGTTGTGCAGTTGGGTACGCCGGACATTCACATGACGCTGATTTTTGCCATCAGCTTTGCAACAGCGGTGCTGATGCTGTCGGGCATGAAGTGGGAAAAAATCGAAGAGGGTATAACCCACGGCTGTAAAATCGCCACAATCCCCATGCTGATTCTCATGTTTATCGGCATGCTGATCCCGGCATGGATCGCCTCCGGCACCATCCCCGTGCTGATGTATTATGGTCTGCAAATGATCTCGCCCTCCATGTTCCTTGTGACGGCTGCGCTGATCTGTTCTGTGGCTTCCATGTCAACGGGAAGCAGCTGGACTACCGGCGCCACCTTTGGCGTGGCCTTTATGGGCATCAGTATCGGCCTTGGCATTCCTCCGGCCATGGCTGCAGGAGCCATTATCTCCGGGGCCATCATCGGTGACAAGCTGTCCCCCCTGTCCGATTCAACCAACCTGGCTGCCGGTGTCTGCGAAACGGATCTTTTCAAGCACGTCAAGAGTATGCTGTACACCACCGTTCCCGCCTTTATCATCTCCATCGCCCTGTATTTCGTTTTGGGTATGAAATACACGGCATCTTCAGTGGATACCGCTGCGGTAACCACCATCCTGCAAGGGCTGTCCGGTAACTTCAACGTGTCCCCCATGGCGGCTCTCATTACCCTGATCCCGCTGGTTTCGGTTGTTGTGATGGCCTACAAGAAGGTGAGCGCACTGGCGGCCATGGTTATCGCATCGTTGCTGGGAATGGTTATTGCCATGGTGCTGAACGGCTATAACCTCTATGAACTCATGGGCTTTATGAACTACGGCTTTGTCATCGATACAGGGCTGGCCGATGTGGATAAGCTACTGAACCGGGGCGGGCTTCAGTCCATGATGTGGACCATTTCACTGGGCTACCTGGGCCTCAGCTACGGTGGCGTTCTGGAGAAAACAGGCACGCTGTCGGCTCTGCTGGATAAGATGAAGGGCGCCACCAAAAATGCGCGGAACCTTATCACAACCCATGTTGTAGCCACCATCGTGGTCAATATGCTGTCCTCCAGCCAATATGTTTCCATCCTGATACCGGGGCGAATGTTCCTTTCATCCTACGACAAGCTGGGTATTAAGCGTTATGTGGCCTCCAGAACCTGTGAAGATGCGGGGACTGTAACCTCTCCCTTGGTGCCCTGGGGTCTGTGCGGAGTATTCTTTGCCGGCACACTGGGCGTATCGACCATGGCTTATCTTCCCTATACTTTCTTGGCGCTGATTGTACCGGTCATTGCCGTGTTGTATGCCTTCACGGGGAAATTCGTTTGGTACAACACCGCTGAAGAACAGGCGGAGATTCAGAAGGATTATCAGGAAAATACCGCAGGGTAGGATTTAGGCCTGGAGAGAGGCCGACATTCATGCTGTCATTTAAAAAGTGAGACAGCCCGCTGCCGTGAGGTTGGAGCGGCAGCGGACTGAACGCCAATGAAAAAACAGAGAGGGTTGTCATGCTGGATAGGAATGAAATGCTGGAACTGATGAAGTCGCTGATTTCAAGACCGAGCCCGTACTTCGAGGAAGATCATATCATGGAGTTTGTTGCGGCCTGGTTTCGGAGTCATGGAATGAATGCGGAAATTCATGAATACCATGAGGAGAAGATCACAGGCTTTAAAGGCAAGAATGTTGTGCTGGTGCTGGACGGCGGTGAACCCGGCCCCACCCTTTGCATGAACGGGCATCTGGATACGGTAAAGCTTTGCAACGGATGGACTAGGGACCCTCATGCAGCGGTGGTGGAAGGGGACAGGGTTTACGGTCTGGGGGCCCTGGACATGAAATCGGGCTGCGCCTCCACGATGTTGGCGATAAAGGCATTTGCCAAAGAGCACCGCAGGTTTAAAGGAAAGATCATTGCCACCTATGTATCCGTTGAGGAAGGCCCCTTTGGCTTGGGCACCAACGCACTGATTGAGGACGGCCTGCTGGACGGTGTTGATTTTTCATTGGTTACAGAGCCCTCTGCGGGCTTCACCCATAAGCCCTTTCCTGTGATTTGTCTGGGTGCCCGTGGGGGATACGGTCTGGAGATCGAATTCTTTGGAAAATCCGCTCATGCCGCCATGCCAGAGGATGGGAAGAGTGCGGTATTGGATGCCTCCCGGGTGATCTGCGAGTTAGAAAGCGCTGAATATATCACCGATCCCCATTTGGGTACCGGAACAGCCTGTGTGGTTGCGATGGAAAGCGACGGAGGCGCATGCAGCGTTCCGGACTATGCCAAGGTTAAACTCTTCTGGCATATTGTTGTGGGAGAAAATCCGAGCACCATTGAAAGGGAAATCCGAAACGCTGTAGAGCGTGCACAAATACAGTGTGATTACCGCATAAAGTTCAGAGACGCGCCCAGTGAAGGTTCTCAAGGATTTATGCCATACACCGTTGATGAAGCAGATCCCTTGGTGAAGGCATTTATGAACTCGGCAACGGCAGTTTGCGGAGAGGAACCGGCGAAAGCGTATTTCCAAAGCATTGGAGATTTCAATTATTTAGGGACGCGATTAGGAGCGCCCACGGTGATTTTCGGTGCGGAAGGAGAAAATTTTCACGGTCAGGATGAGTACGCAACACTGTCTTCAACGGTAAAAACAGGTGAAGTGATTTATCACTTTCTAAAAGAGGTCCTGATTTAGAAGACGGTTGAAAAACCTACTATAGCCACGGATAACACGGATTTTCACAAAAGGGGATAGCTGCCTTTGGATCTCATTTTTAGAGAGGGGCGTAGCTGACGGGGAAGTAGGAACACCGTGCCCTTCATCCGCGTTATCCGTGGCATAGATCTTTTCACCGGACTTCCAAACCGCGGTGATTTGAATTTGTATCCGTCGCAGTTCAGCGGTACAATAAAGGGGATTATCACCAACATTACATGGAATCCAAACGAAGAGGGCGCACAATGAACAGGGAACTGATCATCATTAACGGAAGATGCCTGACCATGGCACCACACCCGGCAGAATACGACTGGATTGCGGTCAATGGCCGATTTATCACGGCGATGGGGGCTGGAGAGGACTATAGGCACCACCTGACAGAAAAAACCCATATTCTTGATGCTGGCGGAGCCACAGTTCTTCCGGGATTCATTGACAGTCATTTCCATGTGGTGCAGGCGGCGCTGAATTCAAGAAGCATCGACCTGAGTCCAGCCACATGCTTTCAGGATATCGGAGAAATGATAGCCGCAGCAGCTCAAGCGGCACCGGGGAAGCCCATACGGGGAATACGGCTGGATGAGCACCAGCTCAAAGAAAAACGGGTTCCGGACAGAACCGTTTTGGACAGATATTGTCAGGACGCCCCGGTTTTCCTCAACAGCGTTGAATATCAGACCAGTGTGTTGAATACCTACGCCCTGCTTTACTATAAAATTCCCTTCGTGCTTTCCGGCATCGGGTTTGACGACAATCAAATGCCCTCCGGAATCATTACCCATTACGCCAACGCCCTTCTGAGAGAGAATGTCCTTAAGGGAATTTCCAACGGCTTCCGCAGAGATGCGGTCAATGATTTCCTTAAAACAGTCGTGGAAAAAGGAATTACCACGGTGAACGCCATGGAGGGCGGGCGTCTTTACTGTGACAAGGATGCGGATTTCATCTATGAATATGCCGATCAATTTCTTATCGATATAGCCCTGTTTTACCAGACCATGGATATCGACAAAATTAAGGCCATGAAGCTGAACCGGATCGGAGGCAGTCTTTATATTGACGGCACCTTTGGAGCCAGAACAGCGGCCCTTTCCTTTGAATACGCCGACAGCCCCGGAACCCGTGGAGGACTGAACTACACCCAAGAAGAGCTTAATGAATTTGTGCTGGAATGCTACCTAAACAAGCTCCAGCTGGCTCTTTACACCGTAGGGGACCGGGCCATAGAACAGGCGCTGGTGGCCCACGAATATGCTTTGGAAAAAACGGGGAACACAGGGCTCCGTCACCGTCTGGAGCATGTGGAGCTGCCCAGCAGCGGACAGATAAAACGGGCAAAAAAACTGGAGCTGGTCTTTTCCATGTCGCCAACCTATGAAACCAAATGGGGAGGCCCCGATAAACTGTACAGGGATCGTCTGGGAGAGAACTACAGACTGTCCAATCCGTTTAAGGAAATTGTGCAGGAGCGGGTGGTGGTCTGCGGCGGTTCAGATTGCGATGTTACCCCCGCGGATCCCCTGCTGGGGATTCATTCCGCGGTTAATCACCCGGTGGCGGAGCACAGGGTGGATGTTTTAGAGGCTATTAAAATGTTCACCGTGAATGGCGCCTACGGGATTTTTCAGGAGGATCAAAAGGGAACCCTGGAGGTTGGAAAATTGGCGGATATCGTGATTCTGGACAAAGACATTCTGGCAACTCCCTCCGACCGTATACGGGAGATTCAGGTTACGGCCACCATCAAGAGCGGGGATCTTGTCTATCTTCATTCTGAAAACCGGATTTAAGGCGAATGGTTAAGGAGAATTCTGTGCTGACGATCAATATGCTGGGGAAAATTAATATTTCCATTGACGGCGAGAATATTGTTGATAAGCTGAATAATAAGCTTATTGCTTTAATATGTTTGCTTGTTATGAACCGAAACCGCGATATGAGCAAGGGGAAGATTGCCTCTATTCTGTGGCCGGACAGCGATGGCGATGCGGGCCGTTATAATTTGCGGTATAATCTGTGGCTTATGAATAAGCTGATTCCCCCGGATTCCCAAGGGGCGGGTTTCATCATAGCAGGTAAAGATTCCTGTCGGATTAACGAAGGCTATCTTTTCGTGTGCGACAAATGTCTTCTGGATCGTTTCTGTGTGTCGATGAATCCCACAGTGGAACAGCTGGCGGAATTGAAGGAACAGTTCAAGGGCGATTTTCTTGAGGGGCTCTACCTTAAAAACTGCAATGAATTTAATGAACTGGTTCTTTTCGAACGGGTGGTTTGTCAAAATCGGCAGGTGGAAATTCTTAAAGAGCTGGTGTCTGCATATGAAAGAGAGAACAGATTGAAGGAAGGGCTTCAGGTGCTGAGTGAGATGATGGCGGTAGAGCCCTATAATGAGGCATGCGCCCATCGGTTGATGGATTTTTACAGTCGGTTGGGGAACCGCACGGCGGCCATTCATTACTATAAACAGTTTGAGCGGTCTCTTCGGGGAAATTTGGGGATATCGCCCAATGACGAGCTAAAGGCCTTATATGCAGGGCTGATCCAATCCCCCTGCGGAAGAAAGCAGGAAGACCGGGAAGGGCATCACGGTAAAAAACGAAAAATAGTCATTGAAGGAAACGGTATTAAGGAGCTGGACTACTACTGGATATCCGATGTTCTGACCAAGCTCCTTGCGAAAACAGAGCATAAGCATATCTTCGCAATAGATAAACGCTACATTGCAGACCTCGGATTTGTTCACAATGCCCTGCTGCTGGAATATGAGCGGCACACCCTCACCGAAACCATGCAGACCTCCTTTGTTCCTGCGGTGCGGATCAGTCACGCCTTTGTATGGCTGCTGCAGCATCTTACAGAGAACTACGACCTTAAAATTATTGTTAATCATCCGGAGCAGATTGACCCGGCATCCCACAGCATTCTCAAAGCGGCAGTGGATTCAGGAGTGAAAGGCATTGTGTGCGGTAACCCGTGATAATCAGGAATAGAAACTTGCCATAGTGAAACGGGAATCCCGCCCCTGGGAGCGAAGGCGAAAACGCCCTGATCCGATTCGGACAGGGCGTTTCATATGGTTAATTGACTGCAGTCGACTGGAAATATTTTGACGGATAATGTACTATAGAAATAACGGCTGCAATTCCGTTATTAGCGGCATTGTAGCCCTACTGAAAGAACTTACGGCAGATTCTGTCATGATAAAAACCGGACTACGGTTCTTTAATTGGCGATGTGCCATGGCTTCAGTTGCGGTATCGGATTATATCGTTGTGCGTGAACGTTGCCATCTGGTTGTACCGAACCACTCGGCAGAATTCTGGCGGTTGGTTGAACGGCTACTTCCGGATTATGAAGTGAGGCAGGATTGGCTCCGGACCTATGGGGTTCGGATGTCGTTCTGAATAATCTCTGGCGATGACCGGAATCGAGATATACGGTATAATGCTTTATAAGGAATGCTTCAAAGAAGAGGATGCACTTATGAAAAATGTGACAAATAGTGACCAGATTTCGCATTTGGTAATTAATAATTACAAGTCTATCAAGGCGTGCGATGTTTATCTTGGTCGGTTAAATGTGCTGATTGGCAGCAATGGAGCCGGGAAGAGTAACTTCATTTCTTTTTTTAAACTGCTGCAGCAAATGCTGGCACAAAGCCTGCAACTGCACGTATCCAAAAGCGGTGGGCCTGATGCGCTACTGCATTATGGACGTAAGCATTCCGAAAAGATTTCCGCAGAACTATATTTCGGAAACAATGGATATAAGTTCAGTCTTTCGCCCACGCTGGATAACCGGATGGTTTTTGAACATGAGGCATTCTGGTGGAACCAGTATGGTGATAAGAATTTGGGCTCAGGTCATTTTGAATCTTATGCGGAACGTGGAACCCGAACGGGGATTGATAAGTATGTACTTCCGCAAATGAAATCATGGCGTGTATATCATTTCCATGATACAAGTGATACTGCAAAGGTCAAGCAGATGACAACTGTTAGTGATCAACTGTTTCTCAGAAATGATGCTGCAAATCTGGCGGCGTTCTTGTATCGATTAAAAGGTAACTATCAAAATGAGTACCAACAAATTGTAAGCACAATTCAGTTGGTGGCACCTTATTTTCAGGATTTTCACCTGCAACCTCAGGAACAAAACCGTGATTCTATTGAGTTGCTTTGGTTTGAAAAAGGCAGTGATGTGCCTTTTAAGGCATCATACTTTTCTGATGGAACATTGCGTTTCATTTGTCTTGCAACTGTATTGCTTCAGCCTGAACAGTTTAAACCGGCAACTATCATGATCGATGAGCCGGAACTGGGTCTGCATCCTTATGCAATCAGCGTGCTGGCATCATTAATGAAATCTGCTTCGGAAACACATCAACTGATAGTATCAACTCAATCTGTTGAACTGGTTAACGAGTTCGATGCTGAGGATCTTCTGGTAATTGATAAACTCCGGGGCGAGACGCTGATGAGCCGTCCGGATGAACAGGAACTGAGTGAATGGATTAATGATTATGCTCTCGGAGAACTCTGGAAGAAGAATCTTCTTGGAGGGAGGCCGGGGTATTGATAAGGATAAATGTGCTATGTGAAGGTCAAACCGAAGAGATGTTTGTAAAGCGGGTAATGTATGACTACTTCATTCGGTTAGAAATTCTCCTGTTTCCAATTGTCATCAGAACTGGTCCCGCTGGAAAAGGCGGTGTGGTTTCTTGGGCAAAGGCTGAAAATCAGATCATGAGGCTTTGTAAGTCGGATCAAAAAGCATACACAACAACTTTTTTTGACCTGTACGGATTACCTGACGACTGGCCTGGTAAAGCGGAATCAGTTTTTGAGAAAACGCCTCATTTCAAAGGCTTGTGTATCGAAAAGGCAATGAGTCAGGTTATCAATCTTTCTAATTTTATACCCAATATGGTTGTTCATGAATTTGAAGGACTTTTGTTTAGCAATCCAGAGTGTTTCAAAACATGGTGTGACGGAGCGGTCGTAACTCAACTAAAAGATATGCGGGAATCCTGCATATCCCCGGAGCATATCAATGATTCGCCTGTAACAGCACCATCTAAACGAATTTTAAAGCTGATCCCGTCATATAAAAAAGTCGTTCAAGGTTCATCAATTGCCAATGAAATCGGTCTTGATCAGATCAAAGCGCAATGTGGACACTTTAATTATTGGCTTGAAACTCTAACAAATTGTAAATCATAACAAAATTCATTGCGTAATATTGTGACAAACTAAATATTAGAGCAATTATTAAACCCGCTGAAAGTGACTATCCATCACAATCAGCGGGTTTATTATTTGAAATATGTTCGAATACTATTACACATTAAACAGGAACAGCATAACATCCCCGTCCTGCACCACATATTCCTTGCCTTCCTTACGAACCAATCCCTTTTCCTTGGCCACGGCCATGGAGCCCAAATCCTTCAACACATCGTAGGCGACGGTCTCAGCACGGATAAAGCCTTTTTCGAAGTCGGAGTGAATTTTGCCGGCGGCTTGGGGGGCTTTGGTGCCTCGGCGGATGGTCCAGGCACGGATTTCTTTGGGGCCGGCGGTGAGGAAGCTGATCAGGTTCAGCAGGTGGTAGCAGGCTCGGATCAGCTTATCCAGACCGGCTTCTGTAATGCCCAGGTCTGTAAGGAACTCCATGCGCTCGGCGTCGTCCAGCTCTGCCAGCTCCGCTTCGATCTTGGCACAGAAGGTAATAACCTCGGCATTTTCAGTCTCGGCGAATTTTCGTACCGCTTCCACATGGGGGTTGGCGTGGCCGTCCTCCAGAAGATCGGTTTCGTTGATATTGGCGGCGTAGATGATGGGCTTGTAGGACATCAGGTTCATGTTCTCCACCAGCTGCTGTTCTTCTTCGGTGAGGTCCATGGTTCGGGCAGATTTTCCGTCCTCAAGAACCTTCATCACCCGTTCCATCATGAGAAGCTCGGCTTCAAGGCTCTTATCGGCCCGCATGTTGCGGCGGGTGCGGTCGATCTGACGCTCCAGCATCTCCATATCAGAGAGAATCAGCTCGATGTTGATGGTTTCGATATCCCGCATGGGGTCCACGGTGCTGTCCACATGAACCACGTTGGGGTCTTCGAAGCAGCGGACCACGTGCACGATGGAAGCTACTTCCCGAATGTGCGAAAGAAATTTGTTGCCGAGACCCTCCCCCTTGGAGGCCCCTCTTACAAGACCTGCGATGTCGTAGAATTCAATGGCGGTGGGCACAACCTTTTCTGAGTTGTGCAGCTGGCGAAGAAATTCCAGTCGAGGGTCTGGTACGGCAACCACGCCCACGTTGGGCTCGATGGTGCAGAAGGGATAGTTGGCGGATTCTGCGCCGGCTTTGGTGATGGCATTGAAAAGGGTGCTTTTCCCCACATTGGGAAGACCCACGATTCCGAGTTTCATATTGAGGTCCTTTCGTCTATCACGGTTAAGTGGTGTTTTTATGTGCTCTAACTAAAATATTATAATTCATTGAAGAGACACATGCAAGAGACCTGTACATGTGCCGTTGGGCAACCTTTTCATGTATAATGGTACTGTTACCCCACGCAAGGAGTGCACTGATTAAAGGAGGAGCCGAAAATGGAACCTGTAATAAGCCGACTTACCATGGCGGAAGGAATAGACTTACATGTACTCGGTACCCGGCAGTTCAAGACCCTGCTGGTACGATTGGCCATAAGGGTCCCCTTGGAGGATTCAACGGCTTCGGCCAATGCGCTTATAAACCAGATCACGGCTCGGGTTTCACGGCCGTGGCCGGAGCTGAAGGCTGTGAACCGGCGACTGGATGAGCTTTTCGGGGCCAGCCTTTACGCTCAGGTGAATAAGCACGGAGAAAGTCAGATACTGGAGTGGACCCTGAACTGCGCCGCCCCGGAAAGAGTGGGTCGCCCGGAGCTGCTTCGGGAAGCCCTGCAGTTTATGCGGGATATGATCTGCGATCCGCTTATGGAAAATGCGGGATTTGACGGGACGCTTTTTGCTCAGGAAAAGGAAATCCTTCTGCAGGAGCAAGAGGCACGGCAGAATGACAAGATGACCTTCGCTTACGAACGCTGTGTAGAAGAGCTTTGCAAAGGAGAACCCTTTGCGGTGCATAAGCTGGGATCTGCCCAAACCCTTCGGGATATGGATGCCGTGGGTTTATACGAACACTACCGGCGCCTTTTCGACAATGCCCATATGGACTGGATTGTTGTGGGGGATATCGAGACTGCTGTCATGGAAGACCTGCTGAGCCAGGTGTTTATGCTCCCCTCACGACAGCCCTTAAAACCGGAAAGGGAACGGATTCGACCGGCATCCGGGATCCGTTGTGTGGAAGAACCCATGGACGTTAAGCAGGGCAAGCTCTGCATGGGCTTTCGGACCGGAATCCCCTATGAAAATCCTGCTTATGACGCCGCCATGCTGATGGGCATTGTTTTCGGCGGCGGCGCCAGTTCCAAACTGTTCCAAACCATACGGGAAAAGGAAAGCCTCTGTTACAGCGTCTATGCCCGGGTTGAAAAATTCAAGTCCCTGCTGATCGTAGGAGCCGGCATCGATCTGGACAAGGCGGCGGTGGTGGAGGCCGGGGTGCTCCGAGAGCTGGAGCTGATGAAGCGGGGAAAAGTCACTGAGGAAGAGCTGAGCCTGGCCCAAATGACGGTGATTCGTTCCCTGAGCGCCGTACGGGATTCTCAAAACGCCCTGGCGGATTATTACTATAGCCAGCACATATCCACGAAACGCTACACCGTTGATGAGACCATCCATGCCCTGAAGGCGGTATCCCGTGAGGCTGTTGTTGAAGCGGCCGCAGGAACCGGCCTTGAGCTGGTGTATTTCCTCAGCGGAAAGGAGGAACAGGCATGAAGCGTGAAATCCGACACCATAAACAGCTGGACGAAACCATCATTCGGGCTGTTCATCCCAGCGGCCTTGAACTCCTCGTCATGCCGAAGGAAGGGTACCAAAGCGCCCACGGCGGTTTTTTCGTTCAGTATGGCTCCATCCACAATCGTTATCTGGCGGAGGGGAAGCAGTGGGATCAGCCTGCGGGCATCGCCCATTTTTTAGAGCATAAGATATTTGAAAGTGCCAAGGATAATATCTTCAACCTGTTCGCGTCCCGGGAAGCTGCGGTCAATGCCTATACCAATTTTGTATCCACCTGCTATTATTTTTCCAGCACGGCACAGTACGAGAGCAACCTGAAGGAGCTGCTTCACTTTGTTCAGACCCCTCATATTACGGATGAAAACGTAGAAAAAGAGAAGGGAATCATCGAACAGGAAATACGGATGTATGAGGACAATCCGGACTGGCGGGTATACTTCAACATGCTGAAGGCCCTGTACAGGGACCATCCTGTGCGTACCGACATCGCCGGAACCGTGGAAAGCATTCGGGAGATCACCGCGCCGGTCTTGCTCAATGCGTATAAACACTGGTACACGCCGAAAAATATGAAGGTGGTCATGGTCGGGAATGTAGACTTGGACCGCTGTATAGAAGCGGTGTCGGAATCTCTTACGCCGGAATTCCTCTCGCGCCGTTCCGGCGCTGAAATGGCGCCGGTGGCGGAGCCTTCCTATGTAAACAATCCCCGAATTGAAGAGGCGTTTCCCACGACCATTCCCACTCTCTTTATGGGCTTCAAGGACGACCGCCCCCCGGTGGGTTCCGCGGCCACTGCACAGTATGCATCGGCTTCGGTGGTGATGGATATCCTCTTCGGCAAGAGCTCGGAGCTTTATCAGCAGCTGATGGGAAAGGGTCTCGTAAACGGTGCCCTGGGCATGGAGTATTCACTGGAGGCGGACTACGCCCACGGCATGGTGGGCAGTGAATCCTTAGATCCGGAAGGGGCCTGGGAGCTTATGGACAGCTTCCTTACCAAAGAGGCCGGGGGCCTGATCACAGCAGAGGAAGTGGAGCGGGTGAAACGCAAAACCATCGGCCGATTCCTCCAGGCCTGCAACAGTGTGGAAAGTCTGGCCAGGATGAATGTCACCATGGTAAACCGCGGCATGGATCTGTTCGATTATTACGATGCGCTTCAGGCGTTGGATGCCAAGCAGGTGAAGGCACGCTTCGAAATCATGACGGCGCTGGACAGAAGGGCGCTGTCGGTTATCCGGCCCAAGGAATAAGTCATCTTTCAGGAGGCAGTTGTGAATCCCATAGCATTTGAGGTTTTTGGTTTTGAAATCCGCTGGTACGGCATCATCATGGCGTGTGCCATTCTTACAGCGGTTCTGGTTGCCATGGGCAACGCAAAAAAAGCAGGCCTGTCGGAGGATGTAATCGCAGATATTGCCCTATGGGGAATCCCTGGGGGCATCATCGGGGCCCGGGTCTATTATGTGATTTTCGAATGGAGCTATTATCAGGGGAACCTGATGGAAATGATCAATATCCGAGGGGGAGGCCTTGCCATACACGGCGCCATCATCGGCGGAGTCCTGTGTGGGGGAGGCTACGTAATCTACAGGAAGCTGCCCTTCTGGAAATATGCCGATGTGGCCGGTATGAGCCTGATTATCGCCCAGGCCATTGGCCGCTGGGGAAATTTCATGAACAACGAGGCCCACGGCGGACCCACAAATCTGCCTTGGGGCATTATGGTGGATGGTCAGCGGGTTCATCCTACCTTTCTCTATGAATCCGTGTGGAACCTGAGTCTCTTCGTGTTTCTTATGTGGTATAACCAGCGGAAGAAAGCGGATGGAGAGGTGTTCTGCCTGTATCTGATGCTGTACTCGGTTGCCCGGTTCTTTATCGAAGGTCTCCGCACGGACAGCCTGATGATAGGGCCTCTGCGGGTGGCACAGGTGGTAAGTCTCAGCCTGATCGTGGTCTTTGGAATTGTCCGGTGGCTGCTGATTCGAAATAAGCAAGCGGAGTAAGATATCGGTGTGAAGTCTTAGAATAGAACGAACGTCGCCGCCATGGAGGGGTTTTATGAGTGCGCTGACACAGATACGAGGAGAAATTTCAAAGTACATTGAAGTGCTGGCGGAAACCGCTGACTTTGATATCTATGTGGTGGACGATCAATTGCTTAGGGTCTGCGGCACCGGGATATACAGCAAAATGCTGGGCATTGTTTTGCCCCCCAACACCTCCAACGGCTGGGTTATAAAGAACAGAGAACCTCTTTTTATGTTCAATCCCTGTCAAAATGAGATATGCGAAGAATGTCCCATGAACAGCTCCAACAACTGTGCCAAAGAATACTCCATCCATGCGCCGATTCTTTCCAACGATATATGCCTAGGCTCTGTAACCATTGCTTCGGCATATGAAGATGGATCAAAGCGACGGATGGAAGCCGGAAAAGAGAAACTGTACCGACTGGTTATGCTTATCAGTCGGGAAATCACCGCCTTGTGGGAAAATACGGTTAAGACGGGAATGCTGAACAAGCTACTGATCCATTCCGGGGAATCCGTTATCATCACGGATCAGCAGGGACATATTCTCCAGACCACAGATCGGGTAAAAAAGAACGTTGAAGGCCTTCGAAACATTTATGAACTGATACCAAAAAATAAAGACTCCTTTGGAGATGATTTTGAGAAAACCGACTTCAGACTGAATGAACGGCTGCAAGTCTGTCGGGTGAAGGCGCCGCTGGGGAATCATGGTTACAGCCAGCTTTTTTTTCTTAAAACGGATCACCCGTCAGCCGAGGAGGAAGAGGAATCGTTCATCGACAAAGAACTGTTTCTGAGCCAGATCATCGGAAAGAATGAAGCGATTGATGAGCTGAAGACGATGGTGCGCCACGTTGCTCAGTATGATTCCAATTGCCTGATACTTGGTGAAAGCGGTACCGGGAAAGAAATGTTTGCCCGGTTGATTCATAACCTCAGCGACCGCCGGGAGCATCCCTTTGTACCCATCAACTGCGCTGCCATACCGGAGCATCTCATGGAAAGTGAAATGTTTGGCTACGAGCCCGGCGCGTTTACGGATGCCCATAAGAAGGGGAAAAAAGGGCTTTTTGAGGAGGCCGATCATGGAACCCTGTTTCTTGATGAAATCGGGGATATGCCGATATATCTTCAGCCAAAGCTTCTTCGTGTCATTGAAACCGGGAAGATCACCCGAGTGGGAAGCACCAAGGAGATTCAGTTGGATGTGAGATTTGTGGCAGCTACGAATAAGAACCTTGGAGAAAAAATAAAGGAGGGGCAGTTTCGGGACGATCTCTACTACCGTCTCTGTGTAATTCCCCTGACGGTACCTGCGCTTAGGGAGAGAACAGAGGATATCCTGGAGCTGACTCGGTATTTTATGGATAAATACAATGTCCAATTCAATAAGCGGATCAACAAGATCTCAGAAGTGGTGAAAAGGATGCTGCTGCTTTACAATTGGCCAGGAAATGTCCGGGAGTTGGAAAATGTCATTGAATATGCCGTTACCATGGAGAAGACCGATACCCTGACAGCGGGAAGTCTTCCCTTGAATATTGGCTGTATTCAGGGGATGGAATCAGAGGGGGGGAAGAAGATCACCCTCAGCGATTTTAAACGGCAGAATATACTGGAACTCCTGAAAAAACAGGGTGATTCCGTGGAGGCTAAGGCCGCTGCTGCCGCCGAAATGGGGATCAGCCTGTCGACTTTATATCGGTATATCAAAAAATATGAAGGTGTATTATCAAAATGACAATGTTTGTCATTTTCAGAAACCTAGTAATAGCAGCATAAATGCAAACAATTACTCTAAATTATCAAATTGACAAATCAAAATGAAAATATGAATAGAGCTGCCCCCTGAGGATTCCGTGAACTCCTCGGGGGGCAGCTCTATTTTGCGAGCATTTGCAATGGATAAAGGGTTTTTTATAAAAACACAGGAACTATGGCAGAGGAATTGCATTTAAGCCATGATGACCATGGGAGTCGAGGGGGGGAAGGAGGAATTATATGCGACCGGTAATCGGAATAACTGCCAAGCTGTCTCAGGATGACAGCATTGGCCTATCTACGGATTTGGGGTGTAAGAATCAGTCATGGCTCTTGCTGGCGGATGATTACATAAAATCGGTGGAACAGATGGGGGGGGCGCCCGTGGTAATACCCATCATGGGAAACTATGAAAATGCCTTTGGTATTGTCGGAAAATTGGATGGAATCATTTTTTCCGGAGGCAATGATGTGAATCCCAAGTATTATGACGAGCGTGCGGAGTTTGAATACAAGGATCTTGTTGAAAGCCTGGACGAGTTGGAAATCAATTTGTACAGAAAGGTGTGGTTGGAAACCCGAATGCCAATTTTGGGAATCTGCCGGGGACTGCAGTTGATGAACACGGTTCACGGGGGGAAGCTGTATCAGGAAATGCGTATGGGTGAATACCCAAAACACACCTATTACAAGGATCCAATGCCGAAAAACACCATGATTCACGATGTTTCACTGAGGGAAAACACGCTGCTCCGCACTATTGTCGGGAAACCAGTGATTCAGACAAATTCCTTTCATCATCAAAGTGTCCGTGTTCTGGGAGAGGGACTGACGGTGAATGCTGTCAGTGAGGACGGCATTGTAGAGGGAATTGAGGGCGATGGAGAACGGTTTTTAATGGCAGTTCAATGGCATCCGGAGATGCTGGCGCCGGATGACAGCGTATGCGACGTTCCCAGCAGGCGAATTTTTGATTTTTTTATTCAAGCGGCTTTGGCCTATCAGGCTGAACAGAGATAACGAAGCGAAAAGGAGGATAAGGCATGAAACGGTTATTAGCACTTATTATGGTTTTGGTTATGGCGGCCGGTACCCTGGGCTGTACCCCGAAGGCTCAGAGCGGCTCGGCGGCAGGGAAGGAAAAGGTGCTCACCCTTACCAAGGAGATGGACCTTAATTCCATGGACACCCAGTTGGCAACAGATGGGCTTTCATTCGAGGCTATTGCAGCCACGGTGGACGGACTCTATTCCATTGACAAGGACGGAAGTGCGCAACCGGCTTTGGCTGAAAAGACAGAGGTTTCCGACGACGGCAAACAATACACCTTTACACTCCGGGATGCCAAGTGGAGTAATGGGACTCCGGTGACTGCCTCAGATTTTGTTTACGGCTGGCAACGGCTTGTAAATCCGAAATCAGCCAGTGAATATTCCTATATGTTGGAGGTTGCAGGGGTTAAGAATGCCGGAGCCTGCGCTAAAGGAGAAATGCCGCCCTCCGAGCTGGGGGTAAAAGCGACAAATGATAAGACCCTGGTAGTGGAAATGGACACCGTTGTTCCTTTCTTTATCAAACTCATGACGTTTCCCTGCTTCTATCCCACCAATCAGGAATTTGTGGAGTCTAAAGGAGATCAGTACGCCCTTACCCCGGATGCCCTTCTGGCCTGCGGCCCCTACAAGCTGACGGAATGGTATCCGGGAAGCAGCTTCAAGGTTGTTAAGAATGAAACGTATTGGGATGCGGCATCGGTGAAGCTGGACGCCATCAACTTCAAAGTGGTCCTGGATTCTCAAAGTGCTGTTCTTGAATACGACTCCGGTGCAACGGATTATGTGCGGCTTTCCGGAGAACTGGTCGAAAAATACAAGAACAATCCTGATTTTTCAACAACCCTTGGGAGCTATCTCTGGTACCTCAGCATCAATCAGAAAAAGGGAAATCTGAACAATCTCAATCTTGACAGAGCCCTGTCCTATGCCTTCAACCGGGAACAGATCGCCAACGCAGTGTTGAGGGACAGCTCGGTTCCTGCGAATTTCTTTGTGCCTTTGAAACTGGCTACCGGCCCCGACGGGAAAGATTTCCGTGATACTTCCCCAAAGTATTTTACGGAGGGAAAAGAAAAAGCCAAGGAATACTGGGATAAGGCAAAAGCTGAAATTGGTAAGGATCAATTGACCATTGAGCTGCTCTTCGAAGATTCGGAGGCATCCAAGAAGGTTGCGGAGTTTATGAAATCAGAGATTGAAACCACCTTGCCCGGCATCACCATTACCTTGAAATCGCAGCCTAAAAAGACCCGCCTTAAGCTGATGGATACCGGAGACTACGAGGTGGCGCTTACCCGTTGGGGTCCGGACTATCAGGACCCGATGACGTACTTGGAACTGTTTATTACCGGCGGGTCCATGAACTTTGGCAGCTACTCCGATCCGAAGTATGATGCTCTCATTGCTAAATGCCGTTCCGGTGAGATTTCTCTGGAGGAACGATGGGAGCTTTTAAAAGAAGCGGAGGGTATATTGCTGCAGGGCGGCGGACCGATCCCAGTGTATCAGACAGGCGCTTCAAGTCTTTGGAATCCAAAAGTGACAGGTGTGATCAACAACTCAGTGGGTATTCCATACACCTACAAATTCGCGGATATTACACAGTAAAGAACGGATAGATAATAAAGGGGCAAATTATGGGATCGTTGAGAATTCATAATTTGCCCCTTAAGGAGGAGCCGGTGATGGGGACGTATGCACTTAAGCGAATCGGGATTTCACTCTTTACCATTATCACGATTCTGCTGATTCTGTTTTTAATGCTGGAGCTGATGCCGGGAACACCCTTTAACGATGAGAAATTGACACAGGAGCAGCGGACCATCATCGAAGAAAAATACGGATTGGATGACCCGGTGATGGTGCGTTTTGGTAACTATATGATGTTGATGCTGAAAGGGGATTTTGGGGTGTCGTATACCCTTCAGAAAAACATGCCCATTGCAAAGATGTTGAAGCCCAGGGTGGATGTCAGCATTGCCATCGGAATTCAGGCGGTGGTTCTGGGGTCTTTGATAGGGCTGGTGCTGGGTGTGGTTGCAGCCTTGAAGCACAACACATGGGTTGACAATCTCACCAGCGTCATATCGGTTTGCGGGGTCAGCATCCCCTCTTATGTGTTTGCATTGGGGTTGGCATACCTGCTGGGATACAAGCTCAGGGTCTTTCCCATCCTGTTTAACCCGGCGGATGCGGTAAGGTCCAGCGTGTTGCCTACCATTGCTCTGTCAATGTTCACCATCGCAACGGTTTCCAGATTTTTGCGGAGCGAAATGCTGGAGGTTTTCGGAAGCGATTATATCCTGCTGGCTAAGGCCAAGGGAATCAACGAGGGGAAGCTCATCCTGCGCCATGGCCTGAGGAATGCCTTGATTCCGGTGATTACGGTTCTGGGCCCCTTGGTGGTCAGCCTGATGACCGGCAGTCTGGTAGTGGAAAAAATATTTGCCATACCGGGTCTTGGAAGCCTTTTCGTAACAGCCATACAGGTAAATGACTACAATGTGGTCATCGCGGTGGCGTTTATCTACAGTGTCTTGTTTATTGCGGTGATGCTGGCAGTGGATATTCTGTATGGCGTCATTGATCCACGAATAAGACTGGCAAAGGCGGGTGAGCGTTAATGGATCAGCAGCTTGAAAAAGAGGACTTTGGGTTTGCTTCGGCCAGCCGGGCGACGATTGATGCCTATGACGCCTTCGGAGAGTCCTTTGCCAAGGATGTTTCCGCACGGTTCATGAAGAATAAAGGCGCTCTTGTTGGATTTATCTGTATCCTTGTCATTGTTTTGATGGCAATTCTTGCACCGTTTTTCACCGTACATACCTATAAGTCTGTGATTATCGAACATGCATCTCTGCCGCCCAGAGTTCCGGTGCTTGAACAGATAGGAATTTGTGACGGGATCGCGGAGGGGGTTGACCGATATCAGCAGGCGGGAGCATCGGAAAGCTATTACTTCTTCGGTACCGACACCCTGGGCCGGGATCTGTGGACCCGCACCTGGGTAGGAACCCGGATATCCCTCTACATTGCGGCCTTAGCCATGATGATCGATCTGATTATAGGGATCACTTTTGGTATGGTTTCGGGTTTTTTTGGTGGAAAGATCGATCTTGTTATGCAGCGTTTTCTGGAAATTATTAACGGGATCCCAAATTTGGTCATTGTGACGCTGCTGGTCCTGATCCTTAAGCCGGGGATATTATCCATCACCGTGGCCCTGTTCATCAAGGGGTGGATCGGTATGAGTCAGGTGGTGCGGGCACAGGTTCTGAAGCTGAAGGAGCAGGAATTCATTCTGGCTTCCCGGACCTTGGGAACACCTAAATCTCAGATCATTATCAAGGAGGTTTTCCCAAATATCATGGGGCAGGTCATCATCATGTCCATGTTTTCGATTCCCAATGCGATATTCACGGAGTCTTTTCTGGCCTTTATTGGTTTGGGACTTCAGGCTCCCATGGCCTCTCTGGGGGTTCTGATCAATGACGGTTTCAAATCATTCTTGGTATTTCCCTACATGGTTGCGATTCCAACCACGGTTTTGGCTGTGCTTATGCTCAGCTTCAATATCATGGCCGATGGGCTGCGAGACGCGTTTGATCCAAAAATGAAGGAAATGTAGGGGGTGCGCCATGGGTGAAGAAAAAAGAGAACGGATATTGTCAATCAGGGACCTGGATATTTCCTTCAGTACCTCATCGGGTCAACTGAATGCCATAAGGGGAATACGGCTGGACCTGTTCAAGGGAGAAACCATCGCCATTGTAGGAGAAAGCGGCAGTGGTAAAAGTGTTACCGTCAAGGCTATCATGGGAATTCTCAGTAACAACGGAACCATCAACAGTGGCTCTATCCGTTACAGTTGTAAAGATGAGCAAGACAAAACCAGGGAGTACGACATCGTCAAGATGCTTCCCCAGGAGATACGGCGTGAAATCAGCGGAAAGCGCATTGCAATGGTGTTTCAGGATCCCATGACCTCCCTGAACCCCACCATGACCATTGGAAATCAGATTATGGAAGGGATGCGGCACCATTACGGAACGGCACGGGCCGAGGCATGGGAAAAATCAGAAGAGCTTCTGAAGCGGGTGGGAATTGATAATCCCTCGAAACGGATGCGGCAATATCCGAATGAACTTTCCGGAGGGATGCGGCAGCGGGTGGTCATCGCCATCGCCCTGTCCTGCGACCCTGAGGTTTTGATCTGTGACGAACCGACAACGGCCCTTGATGTGACGGTACAGGCAAAAATTCTGGAGCTGATCAAAGATATTCAAAAGGAAAAGGGTGTTTCGGTGATTTATATCACTCACGACCTGGGGGTTGTCGCCAAGGTGGCGGATTACGTAGCCATCATGTATGCCGGGAGAATTGTGGAAAAAGGGTTGGTGGAGGAGATATTCTATGACCCCCGGCACCCCTACACCTGGGGACTGTTGTCCTCCATACCGGACATTACCGCCTTGGGAGAAAAGCTGTATTCCATTCCCGGCAATCCCATCAATCTGATGAATGCCTTTGAAGGGGACGCGTTTGCTCCACGAAACCCGTATGCGCTGAATATCGATTTTAGGCTGAATCCTCCGATGTTCAATGTGGGTGGGAAGCATCGAGTGGCCACATGGCTGGCTCATAAGGATGCGCCAGAGGTTAAAATACCCGATACCCTGCGGGGACGGATAGACAAAATGCTGCAGGAGGTTCAGTGGGATGAACAGAACGCCCTTATTGGAGGTTAAAGAACTAAAACAGCACTTCAAAATCAGCCGGAAGTTTACGGTTAAGGCGGTAGATGGAGTAAGCTTTAAGATATACCGGGGGGAAACCTACGGATTAGTGGGTGAAAGCGGCAGTGGGAAATCCACCATCGGACGGTCGGTCATTCGCCTATACAAGCCCACATCAGGGGAGGTGCTGTTTGACGATATTTCCATCAGCGGCAGCCTTAACCAGGAAACCACCGCTCATCTCAGGACCAAAATGCAGATGATTTTTCAGGATCCCATGGCATCACTGAACCCGAGAAAGAAAGTGATGGATATCATCGCAGAAGGCATTGACAATCATCGCTGTTATCGCACTGGAAAGGAGCGGGAGGAGAAGGTTTTTAAGATTCTGGATCGGGTGGGGTTGTCTCGGGAGCATGCCAACCGTTACCCGCATCAGTTTTCCGGAGGACAGAGGCAGCGCATCGGCATAGCCCGTGCCCTGATTATGAACCCAAGCCTGATTATCGCCGACGAAGCCATTAGTGCATTGGATGTGTCCATCCAGGCTCAGGTGGTCAATTTGATGAAAGAAATCCAAGAAGAAACAGGGATAACCTATTTGTTCATTGCCCATGATCTGTCCATGGTGAAATACATCTCAGACCGGATCGGTGTTCTTCATCTGGGCCACTTGGTGGAGACAGGGACAACCGAGGAAATTTTCAGCAATCCCATACACCCGTACACCCGCTCCCTGCTGTCGGCCATTTTGGAACCGAACCCTCTGGTTGCCCGAAATTCAATTTCTGAAAGCTATGATTATAAAACCAGTGGAATTGATTACGCCTTGGGCGCTTCCCGCTGTGTGTCCGGGGAGCACTACGTTCTGGCGACCGAAAGTGAATTCGGTAAATGGACATCCGGAACGTTTAAAGATCCCTGCTCATGATGTGTTTTGATGAATTCCCTCCGCGGTTTGCCCAGTGCTGTTGAGAAGCCGTGTTCATTAATTTAAAGTAGGAAGCTGCGAATACGTAAAATAAGTCTGTAGACCCAAATCTGCAGACTTATTTTTTTCTTTGCTCCAAAATCGTTGAAATTAAAGGGTGGCAGCGGACGGCTTACACAAATGACAATTTATAGCAAATCTATATCTTGTGCAACTCTTCTGCGGTTACCACCATATCTGGATTTTTAAGTGGATAAGAACGCGTAAGCCTTCGCACTCAAGGGCTTTGTTCTGCCTAAACGGTTGCGGGATTGGTAAATATGAAGTAAAATGTACTTGAAAGTGGTTTAAAGTGGGTTGTGGCGGGTAAGTATCCCTACACAACGGGGTGAATTTATGTTTTTTGGAGAATTCCAGCACACAATCGATGCCAAGGGACGTTTGAACATCCCTGCAAAATTCCGGGAGGACCTGGGGGATACCGTGTATCTCACCAAGGGCCTGGATCAGTGTCTTTTTGTGTTCCCTGCAGAGGAATGGAAGCTTTTCGAGGAAAAGCTGAAATCCCTGCCCCTGACAAACCGAAACGCGAGAGCCTTCGTACGGATGTTCTTTGCCGGGGCAACCGAATGTGAAACCGATAAGCAGGGACGCATCATCATTCCCCAAAACCTGCGGGAGCACGCCGACCTTGGCCGTGACGCCGTGGTGATCGGTGTCGGAACCCGGGCCGAAATATGGTCCAACGAAAACTGGAATACATACAACCACGACGACAGCCTAAGCTACGACGCCATAGCCGAGCATATGGCCGAGCTGGGTATATAACCCCAGCTGGACGGTTATCCGGCCAGCACCGCAGGCAAAGCCGGCGGCAGTGGTGCAAACCACTGAGAGGGGTTACGAGGAGAGAGCGAAGCGCCTCCGAGTAGTACTTGCAAGGTTCGCAGGATT
>CAZYQI010000002.1:160327-189094 GCA_964649745.1 uncultured Peptostreptococcaceae bacterium
GAAGCGCCTCCGAGTAGTACTTGCAAGGTTCGCAGGATTAACGAGAAAGTGCTGCTAGGAGAGAGCGAAGCGCCTCCGAGTAGTACTTGCAAGG
Organism: uncultured Peptostreptococcaceae bacterium; assembly: GCA_964649745.1. GTDB lineage: Bacteria > Bacillota > Clostridia > Peptostreptococcales > Acidaminobacteraceae > CAZEHS01. The sequence continues at coordinate 160,422 of CAZYQI010000002.1, forward strand.
TTCGCAGGATTAACGAGAAAGTGCTGCGAGGAGAGAGCGAAGCGCCTCCGAGTGGTACTTGCAAAGTTCGCAGGATTAACGAGAAAGTGTTACGAGGAGAGAGCGAAGCGCCTCCGAGTAGTACTTGCAAGGTTCGCAGGATTAACGAGAAAGTGCTGCTAGGAGAGAGCGAAGCGCCTCCGAGTGTAAGTGACATACTATACAAAGCTGTAGAGGTACACCCCCCAAAGGAGATTGCCAAATGACATTTGCCCACACCTCCGTTCTTTTGAAGGAAACCATCGCGTATCTGAACATCAAGCCTGACGGGATCTATGTTGATGGAACCCTGGGCGGGGGCGGCCATTCCGAGGCTATCCTGGAATGCCTTACCACCGGCAAACTGATTGGTATTGATCAGGACAGAGATGCATTGAAGGCGGCATCGGAGCGGCTCGGTCGATTTGGGGAACGGTTTGTTCCTGTTCATGCGAACTTCTCTGAAATAGCCGCTGTGCTGGATCGCTTGAAAATAGAAGCCGTTGACGGCATTGTGCTGGATCTGGGTGTTTCCTCCTATCAGTTGGACACCGGGGAACGGGGTTTTTCCTATATGCAGGAGGGCCCCCTGGACATGCGCATGAACCAGGAACAAACCCTGGGCGCCTGGCAGGTGGTCAATACCTATACCGCTGAGGAACTGACAAAAATCATCAGGGATTACAGTGAAGAAAAATGGGCCAAACGGATTGCGGAGTTCATTGTGAATGCCCGGGAAAAGGCCCCGATAGAAACAACTGAAGAACTGGTTCAGATTATAAAAGGGGCTATACCGGCTAAAGCCAGACAGGACGGCCCCCACCCTGCAAAACGGACATTTCAGGCGATACGGATTGAAGTGAACAACGAGCTTGGAATTTTGGAAGAAACCATACGAAGCGCTTCACCAAGATTGAAGGATGGCGGACGGTTTTGTATCATCACCTTTCATTCCCTGGAGGATCGGATCATCAAGCAGACCTTCCGGGATATGGCCCAGGAGTGCGTTTGTCCTCCGGAAATTCCGATCTGTGTATGCAACACAGTGCCGGTTGTTCAGGTCATCACCCGCAAGGGCGTGGATCCCAGTGCTGAAGAACTCGAAGAAAACCCCAGGGCAAGGAGTGCCCGTCTGCGGGTAGCAGAAAGAATCAATCGGGTGAAATAATTCCCCACAGTACTCAGGGAGGAGGGAGCAACATGCAGGCAGCTCGAAAGCTGTACGATTACGAACCGCAGCGGGAAGTGATTGCTCCTGAATCAGTGGTCCAAAAGCGACTCGAAAGAAAAGCAAAGCCCAAGAATTCAGGAGTGGTCATGCAGACCGCTTTCTGTATGGCTCTGGTTTTTTGTGCCCTGGTATTGCTGTTGGTGAGATATTCAGATCTTGCCGAGCAGAAGGTTCATGTATACCAGATGAAGGCCGAGCTTAAGAACATGGAATTAACCCGGGACGAACTCAGCGCCTCTCTTAACAAGGGCCTGGATCTTGAAGCAATTGAAAAGACTGCAGTTGAAAAACTTGGAATGCAATATCCGTCTCAAACGCAAATTGTTTACATCGACAAGACCGCCCTGTATACTTTAGGTGAACCCCAAACTGCCGTTCCGGCAAATTCGGGCAATGCGATGCAGCGCTGGGTCCGTACGATTCCGTGGTTCGATAGGAAACAGGCCATGGCGCTTAATGCCGAGTAATTGCTGTGAGGTGATTGTATGAACGAGCCTGGAATTTCGATGAAAGAAAGGCTCTTTTTTCTTTTCTCGATGATTTTGATTACGTTTGCGGCATTGGGGATGCGATTGGGCTATATCCAGATCTACATGCATGACGTGTATGGAAAAATGGCGCATAATCAGCAGACACGAGCGATTGCCCTGCCTGCAACCCGGGGAGATATAACAGACCGAAACGGGGAAAAGCTGGCGTTTAGTATTCGCAGTTACAGTGTGTGGGCAGACACCCTTCTGGTGGAGAAGGATGAGGATACAGCCCGTCAATTGGCTGCCTTTATGGAAATTCCTGAAACGGATATTGTGGCAGCCCTAAAAAACAAGAAACAATATGTTCGGATTGGCAAGGAGAAGCTGGATCAAAACACGGCGCTTCAGATCAAGGAACTGAAGCTTAAAGGAATATCGGTGGAAGAAACCGTCAAGCGGGTTTATCCCAAGGAAAACCTGGCTTCCCATGTGCTGGGTCTTACCACGGATGACAGCGCAGGATTGGCGGGTATCGAATTAACCTTTGAAAAAGAGCTTAGCGGAACGCCGGGAAAAATGGTGATTCAGGCCGATGCCCACGGACGGCAGCTGCCCAATGGAACCAAGGAAATTACGCCCTCCAAAAACGGGAGAACTATTGAACTGACCATTGATGAAATTATTCAGCACTATACGGAAAAAGCCCTGGACGCCGCCATGATCCGAACAGAAGCCACCGGAATGATTGCCGTGATGATGGATGTACGGACCGGCGAAATATTGGCCATGGCATCCCGACCGGACTATAATCCCAACAAGCCCCGGGCACCCATGAAATCCGAAGATCTTCCGTTGCTTGAGGCCATGGATGATAAAGCCAAGGTGGAATACTGGAATCATATGTGGAAGAATCGTGTCGTGAACAGCCTTTATGAGCCAGGATCCACCTTCAAGCTCATAACCGGCGCCTCCGCTCTGGATGCCGGTGCGATTAATCTGAATTCAACCTTCGAATGCGCGGGCCACTATATGGTGGACGGCCAACGAATTGCCTGCTGGAGTAAAACGCCCCACGGTCATCAGGATTTTTTTGAAGCGACTCAAAACTCCTGCAATCCTGCCTTTATACAGATTGGACAGCGGTTAGGCAAGGAACAGTTTTTTGGGTACCTGAAGCGGTTCAATATCGATAAAAAGACCGGAATTGAGCTTCCGGGGGAAAGTGCGCCACTGCTCAGGGCTATGGATAAAACCGTGAATGTTGATTTTGCTAGGATGACATATGGCTACTCCGCATCCGTAACCCCTCTGAGGATGGTAACAGCTCTGGGTGCATTGGGGAATAACGGGCAAATGATGGCGCCCCATATTGTGAAGGCGATCCGGGACGATCAGGGCAAGGTCATTCTGAGCACTGCCCCCAAGGTAGCTGAAGAGGTTGTTTCACCAACCACGGCAGCAGATATGCTTAGGGTTATGGAAAGTGTTGTAACAGAAGGGTCCGGGAAAAAGGCATATGTGCCGGGCTACCGGATCGGCGGAAAAACCGGCACCTCCAATAAGCTGATCGATGGAAGATACAGTGCGGATCATGTCTATTCTTCCTTTGCTGCCATTGCACCCCTGGACAATCCGCGGATAGCCCTGTTGATCGTGGTGGATGAACCCAAAGCCAACGATATTCACTTTGGCTCCCTGGTGGCAGCTCCCATCGCCCATGAAATCCTTCGGGACACCCTGGGGTATATGGAGATTCCTCCTCATTTCGAAGGCACGGTGAAGGAAGTGACGGTTCCGAATCTGAAGGGTAAAAGCCTGGAAGAAGCCAGAAGAGTTTTGACGGCTAAGAAATTGGATTTTGTTCTGCCGGACAATCTGTTGGATGAATCCATTCTGATGATATCAGAACAGTATCCCAAGGCGGGAGAACGGGTGTACGAAACAACACGGGTGATTCTTTATCCGGCTCGCAGGGACGGGGCGACCCAATGATCAATCTTACTGTCCGATAAAACAAAGAGTATGGTATAATAATGGGTGTTAAAATCCGGTAAAGGCAGTCCGAATCTGTGGATTGCCTTTAACCATTCGGCAGGTGCGGGATGAAAATAAAATCACTGATTATGGCGGCGAATCCCCTGACATTCACCGGGAATCCAGAAACAGAAATAACCGGCGTTTCTTATGATTCAAGGCATGTGGGCCCGGGACACTGCTTCGTGTGTATCCGTGGGTTTCGCAGTGACGGACGGGAATACGCCAAGGCTGCGGTAGAATCCGGGGCGGTTGCGATTGTCTACGATGAGGCCAATGAAGACATTGAGGAGCTGATTGCCCGCGGGATAGGGACCATACAGGTGGACGACTGCCGGCAAGCCCTGGGGAACATCAGCTGTGCATTTTATGACAATCCTTCCCGGGCCATGCTGATGGTGGGGGTAACCGGAACCAACGGAAAAACATCCATCACACACCTGGTTGCAGACCTGATGGAACAGCTGGGTCACAAAACAGCGGTTTTCGGAACCATTTCCAACCGTGTAGGGGATGAAATCATCCCGGCCACAGTGACCACCCCCGAATCCCTGGAGCTGAATCGGATGCTTTCTCTGGCTCGGGATAAGGGTGTTTCCTTCTGTGCCATGGAGGTATCTTCCCACGCCATGTCTCTTAAGCGGGTGGAGGGAATACAGTTTGATTACGGGCTGTTCACCAATCTGACCAAGGATCATTTGGATTTTCACGATACCATGGACGCATATTTTGAGGCGAAAGCGGGATTTTTTAAGCTGTCCGGGAAGGGGCTCATCATCAATGCGGATGATGCCTATGGAAAACGGCTGATTGAACGGCATTCAGGGGGCGCGGTGCCCACGGTTTCATACGGAATCGATAATCCGGCCGTTTTGAGAGCCACAGAGCTGGAGATGAGCCCCCTGGGAAGCCGCTTCATCATGCAGTGGAAGGGGTCTTCCGTCCCTGTCTGGATGCCGATCCCGGGCAAAATATACGTTTATAACATACTGGCAGCATTGGCAGTGCTGCTTATGGAGAATACAGCGCCGGAGGTTGCGGCAGCCTGCGCCGGCAAGGTCAAGCCACTCCGGGGACGGCTTGAGCCGGTTCCCAATGATAGGGACATCACCGTGCTTATTGATTTTGCCCATACGCCGGACGGTCTTGAAAATGCCATCAACTCTGCCCGGATATTCACCCGGGGGAACCTGATCACTGTTTTTGGATGCGGTGGCAACCGGGACCGTACCAAGCGCCCGCAAATGGGGGCCATTGCAGGACGTTTGTCCGACTACGCCTGGGTTACCAGCGATAATCCCCGGAAGGAAGATCCTGAGGCCATCATTGCTGAAATCCTCACCGGGATGACGGATATGAGCGGGCGTTATTCCGTTGAAGTCGATAGGGCTGCGGCCATCGTCAGAGCCTTGGAATCTGCAAAGCCTGGAGATACCGTGCTGATTGCCGGCAAAGGCCATGAGACGTATCAGATCATCGGAGAAACACGGATCCATTTCGATGACCGTGAAGAGGTTATGAACTGGTTCAGTAGAGTTAACGGAGAAGGAAAGCGGATATGAACGGAATACAGTATCAACTCGTTGTTGGAGCAGCGGCGTGCGCGGCAGCCTGGATTGCCGGGCCGCTCATGATTCCGTGGCTCAGAAAACTCAAGATAGGACAGAGCATCCGTGAGGAAGGACCCCAGAGTCATCTGATCAAGGCGGGGACCCCTACCATGGGCGGATTCATCATCCTGATCGGTTTAGCCGTTGCCGTCATACTGTCAGGAATACCGGACCGGGGGGCGCAGGTGGTTCTGATCAGCACCCTGGGCTTCGGCATCATCGGGTTCTATGATGACTATATTAAGGTTGTAAAGAAACGGAATCTCGGCCTTCGGGCCTGGCAGAAGATTGCCGGCCAAATTTTAGTTTCCGCAGTTATTACAGCCATGGCTCTTCGGGGGGGATCGGACATACTGGTTCCCGGAACCGGCCAATTTTGGAACATGGGCTTGCTTTTCGTCCCCTTTCTGATCCTGGGCCAGATTTTCTTTACCAACAGTGTCAATCTCACCGACGGCCTTGACGGCCTGGCGGGTGGCGTAACCCTGATCGTGCTGGTGTTCTTCAGTGCTGCGGCGTGGAAATTCGGAACTCCTCAAACAGGGCTTCTGGCTGCCGGTCTGGCAGGGGGATGCGTCGGCTTCCTTCGGGTAAACAGGTACCCGGCCAAGGTGTTCATGGGGGATACGGGCTCACTGGCTCTGGGGGGAGCGGTGGCCGGACTTGCCATTGCCATGAAACTGCCCCTCATTCTTCCGATCGTAGGGCTTATCTACTGTGCAGAGGCGATTTCAGTCATGCTTCAGGTGGGGTCCTTCAAACTGACAGGAAAAAGGATATTCAAGATGGCACCGCTTCATCATCATTTTGAGCTGTGCGGATGGAAGGAAACAAAAGTAGTGAATGTGTTCTGGGGCGTTACAGGCATAATGGCCCTGTTGGCCTGGGTATTGATTTGAGGAGGCGTTATGGAGTTGAAGGGACGGAATGTGTTGGTTGTGGGCCTGGCTGTTTCGGGTATTCCAGTGGTGCAGGCATTGCACCGATTGGGAGCACGAATTACAGTCAATGATCTCAAAGAGAAGGCGGCTCTGGGCGAATGCTGGGATATTCTCAACCCCCTGGTCTCAGGTTGGATATTGGGTGTCCATCCGGAGGATGTGGCGGATTATGACCTGATGGTACTGAGCCCTGGGGTACCTACGGATCTTCCGTTTATTGCGGCGGGAAGATCCGCCGGTGTGGAGATCATAGGGGAACTGGAACTGGCATACAGGTGTGCCAGCGGAACCTTCGTTGCCATCACGGGTACCAACGGCAAAACCACCACCACGGCTCTTACCGGCGAAATTTTCAAGGCTGCCGGCAAAAATACAGAGGTGGTTGGGAACATCGGTGTTCCCGCAATCGCCAAGGTTCTGGATGCCACTGAAGAGACGATATACATTACCGAAGTCAGCAGCTTTCAGCTGGAATCCTGTTCAGAATTTCACCCGAAGGTGGCTGCGGTCCTGAATATCACCCCAGACCATCTCAACCGTCACAAAACCATGGCGAACTACATCGATGCCAAGGCAAAGGTGTTCGCAAGGCAATCAGGAGAGGATACGCTGATCCTCAACTACGATAATGCAGCCACCCGGGCTTTGGCCGAGAAGGCCCCCGCTAAGGTTCGCTTCTTCAGCCGCAGCATTCTGGAGCCGGGTTTTACAGGGATTGCGGACAATTGGATCGTCATACGGGAGCCCCAGGAGGATATACGAATATGTCCGGTTAAGGATCTGTTCATTCCCGGTGCCCACAACCTTGAAAATGCATTGGCTGCGGCGACCATGGCCTACTGCTGCGGTATCGCTCCCTCTGTTATCGCAGAAGGGTTGAAAGCGTTTCAGGGAGTGGCACATCGTATCGAATGGACCGGAGAATTCAGAGGGGTTCGGTTTTATAATGATTCCAAAGGGACCAATCCGGATTCCACCATCAAGGCAGTCGAAGCCATGCAGGGGCCAACGGTGCTGATTGCGGGGGGGATGGATAAGGGATCTGAATTCGATGAACTGGTGGCGTCCTTCAGAACAACCATAACGGATGTGGTTCTGTTGGGGGAAACCAAGGAAAAGATTCAGGAATCTGCCCGCAGAGCCGGTTTTCACAACTCGGTTCTGGTATCCTCCATGGAGGAAGCCGTTCGGGAAGCCTGGAGACGGGCAGTTGATGGCGGCAATATCCTCCTTTCCCCAGCCTGTGCCAGTTGGGATATGTATGCCAACTACGAGGTGAGGGGGCAGCATTTCAAAGACAGCGTGGCGGCGCTGATCCGGGAGCTGAGTTCATGAGAGCACAAAAGGCCGGCGACAGAGTACTGATGACATGCGTCTTTGCCCTGGTTCTCATCGGGATACTGATGGTGTTCAGTTCCAGCTTCTACTACGCGTTGCAGCGCTATAACGATCAGTATTATTTTTTTCGCAAAGAGATTCAATGGGCGGCAATCGGCTTGTTCGCCATGCTGTTCATGTCCTGTGTGCCTTACAAATGGCTTGAAAAGTGGGCGGTGCCGATTCTCATTGTCTCACTTTGTCTGCTGGTGATGGTTCTTTTCACTCCCGAAATTAAGGGTGCCCGACGGTGGATCAACCTGGGGTTCATAAGCATCATGCCCGGAGAGGTGGCGAAGTTTGCCGTTATACTCTTTATGTCTGCATTCCTTTCCCGGGATAAGAGCGGTCTTCGACGGCCTCGGGATCTTTATACGTATATCATGGTGGTGGGTCTTGTTTTTGCGCTTATCGTTAAACAGCCTAACCTCAGTACCGCGCTGACGATTTTCGGTGTGGCCTTTGTGCAGCTTTTTGTGGCGGGACTGCCGCTTTTCTATGTGTTCTCCGGAGCTCTGGCTGGGGCATTGGGAGCCACTGCGCTGGTACTGACTTCTACGTATAGAATGAAACGGCTTACCACCTTCCTGTATCCTTTTAAGGACACCTCTGCTGAAGGCTACCAGGTGGCACAGTCTTTGCTGGCCCTTGGTTCTGGAGGATTCTTCGGTGCGGGGCTGGGTGAAAGCATCCAGAACAAGCTCTATCTCCCTGAGCCTCAAAATGACTTTATTTTTGCCACAATCGGCGAGGAATTCGGGTATCTGGGCTCCATGGCGGTTATTGTACTTTTTGCCATTCTCATTTGGCGAGGGGTTAAGATTGCCATTAACGCCAAGGATCGATTCGGTTTTTTCCTTGCCACGGGCATTACGGCTACCATCGGAATTCAGACCGTTATCAATATTGCCGTTGCCACATCCTCAATGCCAGTTACCGGAGTGGCACTGCCCTTCGTAAGCTATGGGGGTAACAGCATGGCCCTTCTGATGGCTCAGATCGGCATTCTAATCAACATATCCCGTACCAGCCTTAATGGGGAGGACCATCAATGAAAGTTATCGTAACAGGCGGTGGAACCGGAGGCCATATCAATCCGGCCATTGCCATTGCGCAGAAAATCCGTGATGTGCTCCCGGAAACAGAAATTCTTTATGTAGGCACGGCAAAAGGAATGGAGAGTGAGCTGGCACCCCGCAGCGGGTTCCGCTTCGAAGCCATCTCTGTAAAAGGATTTCGGCGAAAATTAAGCCTGGATACATTTAGAACCGCAGGGGTATTAATGAAAGGGCTGGTTCAAGCCAATGCGCTTCTCAGAAGAGAAAAACCGGATATCGTCATCGGCACCGGAGGCTATGTATGCGGTCCCTTGGTAGCCATGGCGTCGATGAGACGCTGCCGTACGCTTATTCATGAGCAGAACGCCATCCCTGGGGCTACGAATAAGATTCTGAGTCGGTTTGTCAATACAGTATGCATCAGCTATGAGGATTCGAAAAAGGTGTTCAGCGGGGCCAAACGGGTAACCCTTACAGGAAACCCCGTACGGTCGGAGTTTTCTCATCTGGACCGGGAGGAGTGCCGTAAAAGGCTGGGTATTCCGACGGATGCCTTTTTGGTAGTATCCACCGGAGGCAGCGGCGGTGCGGCTGCCTTGAACCGGGCAGTAAAAAATGTATTTCAGAATTATATGAGCGAAGGCCTATATTGGGCCCACATTACGGGTAAGAACTACTACACGGAATTTGTAAAGGATGTATCTGCCGCGCCGGGAACCTGGCCCTGCCGGGCCATGGCCTTCTGTCATGACATGCCGCTGCTCATGGGGGCTGCGGATCTTATGGTCAGCCGAGCCGGTGCGCTGATCATCGCGGAAATGGCTACAGCCGGAATTCCGTCCATTCTGGTGCCGTCCCCCAATGTTGCCAATCGCCATCAGGATTACAACGGGGAAATTTGCCGAAAGGGCGGTATGTCCCAGATCATTTGGGAGCAGGATTTGGATGGTGAGGCCCTTTGGAGCTCCGTGGCCATACTGAAGAATGACACCGAAACCCTGGCTGCCATGAAAAAGGCGGCTCTGCATATGAGCATGGAGACGGCGGCGGACAGGATTTTTGAGGAGATCCGACACCTGATGCCTGCCAGTGGTTTGGAAGGAAGGGTGTAATCCGTTGAATTGGAGAGGACTGGTCCAGCTTTTAAAGCTGCTGCTGATAGTGGGCTGCATGGTTGGCGCAGCATATATGGCCGTTTTTCGGACCGACTGGTTTCTGATAAAGGGATTTGAGGTTCAGGCCAATGAAGACCGGCGGCCTTGGATCGAGGAAAACTACACTAAATACTATGCGTCGCGGAACATGTTCCTGGTGAGCATGGAGGAAGGGGCCGACAGTCTGAGGACGGATCCATCGGTGAAAACGGTCAGAATCCGACGGCAGCCTCCGGCCACTTTGGTGTATGCTATCGAATACCGTGTGGCCGTGGCAGGATTTCTGTTCGAAGATATCTATCTGAGAGTGGACCGGGAGGGTTACCTGATTGGAACCACACCGGAGCCCCCTGCGGATGTGCCTGTGGTGACGGGGCTAAAGATGGACAGTTTTGTTGTAGGAAAACCCATCAACGTGGCACAAAAGCAGCAGCTCAGCTTTGCGTTGGATCTGGTAACACTGCTGGGAAGCGCAGGGCTTGAAAAGGAATGCGAATTGAAGATGGAAGAGCAGACAATGCTGGTGAACCTGAAGAGCGGCATCAGCGGTCGCTTCTGGTACAGGGGTTCGGCAGAGGATAGCTTCAACCGGTTCATGACCGTTTATAATGATCAGTTGAAAAAAGGTGTGGCGTCCGGTCTTATTGACGTCAGCTCAGAGGGCTATCCCGTGTATAAGCCCTTTGGGGAATAGGAGGTTTTGTATGACATTAAAGGATAAGATGATAATTGCCGTGGTATGCCTGGCCTTGGGTGTGGTGCTGTCGATACAGTTCCGCATTGTACAGGGAAACACGATCACCCTGGCCCCCAGCCAGAAGTCCACAGAGCTGTCCAATGAACTGAAAAAGGTACAGGACGAAAAGGAAAATCTCCTGAGAGAACTGGCCCGTCTGGAACAGAAGCTGGGTGACTTTCAAAGCTCGGCATCTAAAGAGAACGTGCTGATCAAGAACCTCAACGAGGAATTGGACCGGTATCGCATCATCGGTGGTTTCCGCGATGTAAAGGGGCCGGGAGTGGTTGTTACGGTGGATAACCCGCCCAAGGATGCAAACTTCAATGCCGATGTCAATATTGTCTATGAGTACGAGCTGCTCCTCAGCCTGATTAACGAACTCAATGCTGCCGGAGCAGAAGCGGTATCCATAAACGACCAGCGGCTGATCTCCACCTCGGAGATCCGCTCTGCGGGAAACGCCATCAACATTAACGCAACCCCCCAGCAACCCCCTTACATCATCAAGGCGATTGGCAACAAAGATACGCTGGATGGTGCATTGAATCAGGTTTTTGGTGTTGTTTCCGTACTCCGGGATCACCGATATCTGGTCAGCGTTCGCAAGCAGGATGATATCAGCATCTCGAAATACAAGGATGTTGTGAAACTTAAGTATGCACAGCCGGTAGAAGTTAAGCAGTGAGGTGTCTATGACAAGGAAACTCAGCAAGACCGATTTTTTCTGGATGACCCTGCTGTTGGGCGTGTTGTTTGCGTTTCAGTCCAGAACCCTGCTGGCGGGGGTGAAATACATCCCGCTTCAGCAGCTGCAGCAGGCCCAGCTTACCCTGGAAAAACAGTCTGCGGAGCTCCAGATCCTCCGGGATCAGGTGAAGGCCAAGGCCGATCAGGTGAAGGCCATTGAGAACGGATCGGATGTGGAGCAGGAGCTGGTTCGCCAGCTTCAGACAGAGATTGAAGATCTGAAGCTTCTTACCGGTCAGGAGGATGTCGAAGGTCCGGGGGTCATCATCATCATTTCCGATGGAACCCGAAAGCTGTTCGACAACGAAGATCCTAACAATCTCATGGTTCACGATCTGGATATTCGCACCATCGTCGACGATCTCCGGTATGCCGGGGCAGAGGCTATTTCCGTCAATGACCAGCGTATTGTGGAACACGTATCTCCAATTTATTGCAATGGCCCCACCATAAAGGTGAACGATCAGATGTGCTCACAGCCCTTCATCATCAAGGCCATCGGCAATCAGAACTTTCTGGATGCCGCCATCAACGCTCCGGACAAGTACGGCGGAACCCTTCGCCAGTGGGGGCTTTTCATCGAAGTGAATACCAGCATGAACGTGCGGATTCCAAAGTATAGCGGAGATATCCAGTTTAAATATCTTCAGCCGGTAAAGGAAGGTGTCTAGATGCTTATTGTCATATTAGGGCTTTTGCTGGGACTTATGCTGGGTTTTTTTCTGCCGGTGACCTTCTCGGCGGCGTATTCCATTTATTTATCGGTAGCGATTCTGGCGGCCATCGATTCCGTGTTCGGTGCCTTCCGATCAAACCTTGAAGACCACTTCGACAGCATGGTGTTCCTCACAGGTTTCTTTTCCAATGCACTGTTGGCTGGAATCCTGGCGTATATCGGCGATGTCCTGGGAATTCCCCTGTACTATTCGGCCATTTTCGTATTCGGCGTACGGCTCTTTAACAACCTGGCAATCATTCGCCGTATTTATCTCGACAGATTAAAAAATCGTGTCCGTTAAGGCAGGATTAAGGCTGTTTATGTCGAAATCATCTCTTTACTGAAAGGGTTTTACCAACTTCAATAAATCGGAAAAATATGATAACATGACTATATTCTCGAAGCGCCATCTGTGTTATGATAGTGTGAGACCAAGCATCCGACGTCTTTACAATGGCTCAAAAACCACAATCTGTGGCTTCAGATAGGTACCTGTGCATAGGGTATCAATAGGACACTAAAGGGGGAACTTGCATGTTAGAGTTCGATATCGACATGGATCAGTTTGCGCAAATCAAGGTTATAGGTGTAGGCGGCGGAGGGAACAATGCCGTTAACCGAATGATCGATGCGAACCTGAAAGGCGTTCAGTTTATCGCCATCAATACGGATAAACAGGCCCTGTACACATCAAAGGCTGAATATAAGATACAGATAGGAGAAAAACTCACCCGTGGACTTGGGGCAGGGGCAAACCCGGAAATCGGGCAAAAGGCTGCGGAAGAGAGCCGTGATGACATCTATCAGGCACTGCAGGGTGCCGACATGGTATTCGTTACAGCCGGCATGGGTGGCGGTACCGGAACAGGTGCGGCGCCTATCGTTGCCGAGATTGCCAAGGAGATGGGCATCCTCACCGTAGGGGTTGTCACCAAGCCCTTTACCTTTGAAGGCCGGAGACGGATGCTTCATGCGGAAAAGGGGATTGAGGATCTTAAAAAGAAAGTGGACACCCTGGTAACCATCCCCAACGACCGCTTGTTGCAGGTGGTTGAGCGGAAAACCTCCATCGTGGATGCCTTCCGAATTGCGGATGACGTTCTCCGACAGGGTGTTCAGGGTATTTCAGATACCATTGCGGTTCCCGGTCTGATCAATCTGGACTTTGCCGATGTAAAAACAATCATGTTCGAGCGGGGCCTGGCCCATATGGGTATCGGTCGCGGAAGCGGCGAGAAGCGTGCGGTGGAAGCGGCTAAGCAGGCTATTCACAGTCCGCTTCTGGAAACCTCCATCAACGGCTCCAAAGGGGTGTTGATCAACATCACCGGTGGTGCGAACCTTGGACTTTTCGAAGTGAATGAGGCAGCCGAAGTGGTAGCCCAGGCAGCGGACCCCGACGCAAACATTATCTTCGGTGCCGTTATCGACGAATCCCTGAAGGATGAAATACGCCTTACCGTTATTGCCACAGGCTTTGATGGACCCGCCTTCGGGGGCATCTTCGCCACCGACCACATCCAGAAAGCGGTTAATGAGCATGTGAAAGCGGAAGCGAAAGCCCCCGCCCACGAAGCTCCCGAAGCGGTTTTCGCTGAAGCCCCTGCTCCTGAACCGGTGGTGGAAGCAAAGGAACAGCCTCAGGAGGATGAACTCGATATCCCAACCTTCCTTCGACGAAAAAGGACATAGAAACCTTTGGTGACCCGGATACCTCCGGGTCACTTTGATGTTTGAAGGACGGTTTGCATACTAAGGGAAGTATATTGCTTTTATAGTGGCCCTATATGATGTATAATGTTGGGAAGGAGGGTTGCTGATGAAATGTCCGTTCTGCGATTATGAAGAAGCCAAGGTGGTTGATTCCCGCCCAACTGATGAAGGGCATGCGATCCGCCGGCGCCGGGAATGCATTAAGTGCAAGAACCGTTTTACCACATATGAGAAGGTTGAAGAAATTCCCCTGGTAGTTGTTAAAAAGGACGGCAACCGGGAATCCTACAACCGAAACAAAATATTCAACGGAATCATCAAGGCCTGCGAAAAACGCCCTGTTCCCATTGAAATGATGGAAACGGTGATCGACCGCATAGAGAAGAAGCTGCACAATTCCATGGAAAAAGAGATATCCTCCAACGTAATTGGTCAGATGGTCATGGAGGAGCTTAAAGAGATGGATGAAGTGGCGTATGTGCGGTTTGCCTCGGTATACCGCCAGTTCAAGGACATCAACACCTTTATCGACGAAATCACAAAGCTGGTAAATGAGAAGAATATTTGAAGGGTAACACCATGAAATCCGAAGCATACATAACAGAGCATAATGGGGTTCATCTGATCCGGTTCCCGCATTTCACGGAAGCCGGTCTTTGTGCGCACGGGATAACCACTCGCAAGGGAGGCGTCAGTGAGGGCTTCCTCGCCTCCCTGAACATGGGGCGGAAAATGGTGGACAGCCCCCGGAATATTGCCGAAAACCGACGCCGTGCCGCGGAGGCCATAGGGGTATCGCCGGACTCCTTCGTCTTTTCGGATCAGGTTCACGGCGTGGGCATCCGGGAAGTGAACCGCGATAATTACCGAGATCCCATCAGCGAAACGGACGGTCTCATGACCGATGTGCCGGGTATAACCCTGGTCACTTTTTACGCAGACTGCATGCCGGTGATGATCTATGATCCGGAGCATCAGGCAATTGGAATGGTTCATGCCGGCTGGCGGGGCACTGCCGCCGGGATAGCCCCTCTCTTGGTGGAGGCTATGGTATCACGCTACGGCTCCCGGCCCCAGGCAATGCTTGCCGCCATGGGACCTGCCATCGGCCCCTGTTGTTTTGAAGTGGGTTTGGAGGTGGCGGAAGCCTTTATGGAGATAAAGGTCCTCAGGGAAGAAACCTCCTGGCTTATACCGAAGCCTGGCAACCCCCACCTGGATCTGGGGATGATCAATTTCCGACTGTTGACGGCGGCAGGAATTCCAGACACCTCGGTGATAAACCCGGAGATCTGCACCTGCTGTCATCCGGAACTGCTTTATTCCCACCGCAGGGACCATGGCGATACAGGGCGAATGGCGGCACTTATGGCACTACAGGAGTAATCATGACCTCAGATAAAAAAGACAGGATTCAGAATAGAATAGGTCCCATCGAACCCGACGGCATTGCTGCAGAGCTGGGTGTTGAAGCGGGAGACAGACTTCTCACCATCAACGGTACGGCCGTTCAGGATATCATCGACTACCTGTTTCTGGTGGCCGACGAATACCTGGAGGTGGAGATCGAAAAACCGGACGGCGAGATATGGCTGCTGGAAATCGATAAGGAATATGATGAGAAGCTGGGGATTGAATTCGAAAACCCCATCATGGATGATGCCCGCAATTGTCGGAACGCCTGTGTGTTCTGCTTCATCGATCAGATGCCTCCGGGGATGAGGGATTCTCTCTATTTTAAGGATGACGATTCACGTCTTTCCTTTCTTCAGGGAAATTTCATCACCCTTACCAACGTTTCGGATAAGGATATAGACCGTATGATCCGGTACCAGATCAGCCCGGTCAACGTGTCCATCCATACCACCAATCCTCAGCTGCGCACTGCAATGCTGGGCAACCGCCATTCCGGTGATGTACTCTTAAGAATGAAGCGTCTTGCAGAGGGGGGCGTGAAGCTCAACGGTCAGATCGTGCTGTGTCCAGGCTGGAATGACGGGGCAGAGCTGGATCGGACCATTAGGGAGCTCAGCGCCCTGCATCCGGGGATGACATCCCTGGCGGTGGTTCCTGTAGGGCTTACAAAATTCAGAAAAGGACTGCCGGAAATCTCCCCTGTGGACAGGGATGCGGCCAGGGCCGTTCTGGGCCAGCTGGCTGTCTGGCAACAGCACTTTTTGAAGGAATTCGGCACGCGCTTCGTTTACGCCGCCGATGAATTTTATCTGAAGGCAGAGATTCCCGTACCACCCCACGAGGACTACGAAGGGTTTCCACAGATTGAGAACGGCGTGGGCCTTTTGCAGAAATTCCGGCGGGAATTCGATGAAGCCATGAAGAAAGGGCGAAGAAAACCGGCGCCGGGAAAAGTGGTCATTGCCACGGGTGTTTTAGCGAAGCCCTTTATAGAGGAGCTATGCCACCGGTTCTCAAATCGGTTTCCCCAGGTAGAAATTCGGGTAACAGCAGTGGAAAACAACTTTTTCGGACAGGCCATAACCGTTGCCGGACTTCTGACCGGTCAGGATATCGTCCGCGCCCTGAAAGATAAGATAGATGCCGGCCGGCTTCTTATTTCCCGGTCGATGCTTAAGGCGGAAGAAACAGTATTTTTGGACGATATGACACTGGAAGGTCTTGAGGCTGAACTGGGGATTGCATGCCAGGCGGTTTCGCCGGACGGTTCTTCATTTTACAGGGCTTTATTGGGAGCAGGAGGAAAGCAGCATGGGTAAACCGATCGTTGCCGTCGTTGGACGGCCTAATGTAGGAAAATCAACATTCTTCAACAGAATTTCAGGACAACGCATCTCCATAGAAGAGGACACCCCAGGTGTGACCCGGGACCGGGTATACTGCGATGCAGAATGGCTGGAGTCGAAATTCACTATGATTGACACCGGCGGTATCGATCCCCATACGGATGATATTCTGCTGAATCAGATTCGCAAGCAGGCAGAGATTGCCGTAGAAACCTCCGATGTAATTATCTTTATGGTGGATGGCCGGGCAACCGCCTCCAATTCCGATGAAGAGATCGCCAACATGCTGCGCCGCTCGCGAAAGCCGGTGCTTCTGGTGGCCAACAAGATCGACAACATGGTGATGCCGGACACCTATTATGAATACTACAGTCTTGGCTTGGGAGAACCCTTCCCGATATCAGCCATCAACAGTCTTAACTTCGGGGATCTCCTCGACAAGCTGGTTTCCATGTTCCCGGAACATCTGATGGACGATTACGATGAAGACGTGGTACGGGTGGCCGTCATCGGCAAGCCTAACGCCGGCAAATCCTCCCTGGTGAACAACATCCTTGGAGAAGAGCGGGTTATCGTGTCCGACATTGCCGGCACCACCCGGGAAGCCATCGACACCCCCTTCACCATGGAGGACAAGAAGTACGTGCTCATCGACACCGCGGGCATCCGGCGCAAGAGCAAGGTAGAGGAAAACATCGAAAAATACAGCGTTCTGCGCGCCATGACAGCCATTGAAAGGGCGGATGTATGCCTGATTGTCATTGATGCGGTGGAGGGTGTCACCGAGCAGGATAAACGTGTTGCCGGTCTGGCTCATGAAGCGGGCAAGGCCTCCATCATCGTTGTAAATAAATGGGACCTTATCGAAAAGGATAACAATACCTTCAATGATTTCACCAAGACAGTTCGAAATGAGCTGGCCTTTATGACCTACGCGCCGATCCTATTCGTTTCGGCCCTTACAGGGCAGCGGGTTACCAAGGTGATGGAGATGGTGGATTTTGTATCCAATCAGCATGCCATGCGCGTGCCTACAGGCACCCTGAACGACATCCTCAGCCAGGCGATCCTGATGAATCAGCCCCCCTCCGACAAGGGGAAGCGCCTGAAGATCTACTATATGACCCAGGCTTCGGTAAAACCGCCTCGATTCATCGTATTTATCAACGACGAAGAATTGGCTCACTTTTCGTACATGCGATATCTGGAGAATACCATCCGCAAGCACTTCAATTTTGAAGGCACCCCCATCAAGATGGAAGTGCGTCAGAAGAAGCAGTAACCGAAGGCTGCCGGGAATTTTAAGCGAGGTAGAACATGAAGATAGCAATTTTTGGTGCCGGTAGCTGGGGAACAGCCCTGGGCGCTTTTCTGGCAGGGCAGGGAGAGGATGTGGTCATGTGGACACGGAATTCGGACCAGGCTGCTGCAATCAGGGAAACCCGACATAACAATAAATACCTTACGGATCTTCTGCTGCCCCAGTGTCTTGGTGTCACGACCAGCCTGAGGGAAGCAGCCGAGGGTGCCGATATCCTGCTGATGGCAGTGGCCTCTCAGAGCACCCGGGAGGTGCTTGAAGCCTTGACCCCCTGGACGAATGCGCAACAGGTCGTGGTCAACGTTTCCAAAGGCATTGAGATGAACAGCCTTAAACGGATATCTGAGATTGTGGGAGAATATATGCCCAGCAATCCCTTCTGTATGCTTTCCGGACCGTCCCACGCAGAAGAGGTGGCCAACCGCATGCCAACCACCCTGGTATCGGCGTGTCGGTCCAGGGCTGTTGCGGAAATGGTGCAGGACACCTTTTCTGCAGGATCTCTCAGGGTGTACACCAATCCGGATGTTACAGGGGTAGAGGTGGCGGGGGCTCTTAAGAACATCATCGCCATTGGGGCAGGGATCAGCGATGGCCTTGGGTATGGCGACAATGCCAAGGCAGCTCTGATCACCCGGGGCATTACGGAAATTGCGCGGCTTGGCATGGTATTGGGGGCAAAAGCGGAGACCTTTGCCGGTCTGGCCGGAATCGGCGACCTCATTGTGACCTGTACCAGCACTCACAGCCGCAATCGCCGCTTTGGTATGATGGTAGGTCAGGGAACCCCGGTTCCTCAGGCCCTTGCCGCTGTGGGAATGGTGGTGGAAGGGTATTTCACAACGAAGTCTGCCTACGATCTGGGCCAGCGTCATGGCGTGGATATGCCCATTACCAACGAGCTGTACCGCATCCTCCATCAGGGCATGGATGCCCGGGAGTCTGTGAACAATCTTATGCTCCGCAGCCTGAAACATGAAAGCGAGCAGCTGGCCAGCAAGATGGAATGGGCATAGCGGAGGGGGCTTCATGGAAATTCTGATGATTATCACAATGCTTTTATTAGGCGTTTCAATTTTCGGATATGTACTGACCGTGATAAAGGAAAAAATCGATCTTCATCATAACATGGTGCACATTCCGTCTCAAAAGCTCACCCAGCTGGACATCGACTCCGTTGATCTGAAAGCCTTCCGGGTAGGAAAGGTGAGTCTTATGACGGGGGATCAGGTGCAGGTGTTCTTAAAGGATAACGTAAAGCTTCGGGGGACGGTCATAGGCGCCCGGAAGCGAGATAACAGCCTGTGTATTGTAACCAGCCGCGACGAGCTTTTAACCCTCAGCGTTCAGACCATTCGAAAGCTAAGGGTGGTTACCCGTTACGGGAAGATATTTTAGCAGGAGTGTGCCATGGCAAGACGTAAGAGAAGGATCCGATATGGCAGGCTCCTGTTCAGCCTGAGCTTGATTGCCCTGGTGAGCTTTGCCGGATATGTGGGAACCAGCCGGCTTACGGCATGGATGAGTCGGTGCAGTCCGGTATCGGAAACGATTCAGGTGAGCCGGTCACTTAGCGGGATGATTCTCAGGGATGAATCCCGTGTATACACGCAGAACGGCGGTAAGGTCACCTACTTCGTCCAAGACGGCGAGAAGGTACAGACCGGACAAAAGATTGCGGAGATCATCGTCTCAGGTGCTGTACAGGCTCCGTTGGGCACATCAGGGCCCCAGGGGGTGCTGGAGACCAACAAACAGAAAAAAACCCAGTTGGATACGGAAATAAGCCAGCTTCTTTCAGATATAGCCTCCGGTGTCAACTCGGGTGAGATTGCCGGCATTTCCAGCCTGAAGTCGGATATCACTATGAAGCTGGCGGAGAAGGTACAGCTGGAGCATGAAATAACCGCCCTTGAAAACGGATATCAGCCGGAAACCGCAGCAGCAGGCAGCGCCAATGCGAAAACAGGCCAGGTGCTGGAAATCAGGAGCCCGGGAAGCGGAATCATTTCCTTCTATTCCGATGGTCTGGAGGAGGCAATGAAGCCTGGGCTTTACCGGACCATTGCCCCTGCGGCTCTGAGCCTGAAGGCGCCGGTGGGAATTGCCGCTCCGGAAATACAAGCGGGAGGTCTGCTTTATAAGCTGGTGGACAACAGCGTTTGGTACCTGATGCTGCCGCTTTCGCCCACAGACAGGCAGGTGCTTGGCCAGACGCAGGGGCTGGATTTACGGATCGGCGACGAGTCCTTCCAAGCCTCCCTGAAAGACGTGCTGGAGCAGGAAGGACAGCCGGTGCTGATGCTGGAATCCCGAGGTGCTCTTCCGGATTTTCACAAGCTGCGGCAGTTGGAGGTGGAGTTGATCATGGACCGTTATCCCGGTCTGGCGATTCCACAGTCGGCCATCATTGATGAAAATGGGCAGACCCACGTCCTTACAGTAGACGACGGCAACCGCAAAAGGCGGGTGCCGGTGCAGGTGATCAGTAAGCTTCCAGACCGTACGATTGTATCCGAAGGCAGTTATTACACCGGATCAGGCAAAGATCAAAAGAAGATTGAAACCCTCAGTTCCAAGGATTACATCCTTCGCAGTCCATCCCAGAAGGATATCCTGTCAAGTCAAAGCAAGGAGTGAGCCATGAATCCGATACAGGAAAACCTATCAGAAATTCAGGAGCGGATCGAAGCGGCCTGCAAGCGGTCCGGCAGATCTCCGGAATCGGTGCAGCTCATAACCGTGACCAAAACCATCGATGTTGACCGCATCAATCAGGCCGTTGCAGCGGGGGCCGTCATCCTTGGTGAGAACCGGGTGCAGGAGGTTCTGCACAAATACCGGGAGGTCAGCTCCGATGTCAGCTGGCATCTTATCGGCCATCTGCAAACCAACAAGGTGCGACAGATCATCGACAGGGTAGATATGATTCATTCCCTGGACTCCCTCAACCTTGCCCACGAGCTGCAAAAGCGTGCCAGCCTGCGACAGAAGCCGGTTCAGGTGCTCATTGAGGTCAATGTGGGGCAGGAGGATTCCAAATTCGGACTGTCCGTGGAGGAGGTTCCCACCTTCCTCAAATCCCTGGAAGAGATGAATTTTATTCAGGTTCGTGGACTTATGACCGTAGCTCCATTCCTTGAAGACCCGGAACATGTTAGAATGGTATTCAGAAGCCTGAAAACGCTTTTTGAAGACCTTAAAAAGTATACAATTCCCAATGTCCGAATGGAGCATCTCTCCATGGGCATGACCCATGATTTTGAAGTGGCTGTAGAAGAAGGAGCGACAATGATCCGGGTTGGAACCGGAATATTCGGTGCTCGAAATTATCCCGTTTAGGAGGTAGTGCATGGCGGAGAAGTTCATTGATAAGGTAAAGTTCTTTATGGGATTGGATGAGTATCCTGAGGACGAGTTGCCGGCAGAAGAAAAGAAACAGTCCCACCCGGCGGTAATGACCCAGGATCCTGAGGATTACGGCAGAAACCAGTCCTACAATATCACCACGAAGAACAAGGTGGTGAACATCCACAGCAATGCGCAGATGAAGGTGGTTATTCACCAGCCCAATGAGTTTGATGAAACGGCCGCTATCGTGGATAACTTAAAAAACCGCAAGCCTGTCATCATCAATCTGGAGAGCCTTGATCCTGATCTGGCGCGAAAGATCTTTGATTTTTGCAGCGGGGCGCTTTATGCTCTGGATGGACAGATTCAAAAGGTATCAAAAGGTATTTTTATACTGGCACCCAGCAATGTGGATATCTCCGGCGATATCAAAGCCGATGAGTATGCCCCCGGCTCCCTCTATAACTGGGGAAAATTCGAACGATAAGGATGGCTTATGCAAATCTTACAGATAACCGTATATAAATTTGTTCAGGTAATCAATTTTCTTATCATCGTCAGGGTTCTGATGTCTTGGATTGTCAAAGATTACAGAAACCCTGTAGCCAATTTCTTCTATCAGGTGACAGAGCCCATTCTGGCACCCTTTCGGATGTTGCAGGAGAGGCTGGGGATCGGCGGAATGCTGGATTTTTCACCCATTGTGGCCCTGTTGGTGATTCAATTGCTGGCCAATATGATCCTGTCCCTCTGATGGCTGCAAAAAAGTCATTGGAAAAGGACAAGCTCCCGGCCCAATTCAGAGAACCCTATGACCGCATTATGGATCGCTGTGTCGTGGCTGAAAAGCGGGGAACATCAGAGCATACCGTCTTTTATGATCCGGAGGTTCGAGAATTCATGGAGGGCATTCTGAAAAAGGAATGCGAGGTTCCCTGGTGCTCTACAGGAGGACTTCCGGATGCAGAATACCGGATTTTCTGTTTCAACGGGGATGAGGAAGAAGCTCAGGCTGCGTTATGTGTTCTGACAGTAAAGCCTCAGCGAGGCGACTGCAGCTGGTCCCACCGGGATATCCTGGGTGCCGTATTGGGTGCCGGCATCAAGCGGGAGCGCGTCGGCGACATCCTTCTGCATTCCTGGGGAGCACAGATCGTGTGTCTTCGGGAGACGGCTTCGATACTGGAATGGCAGTTGGACAGTATCAGCCGGGATAAAATATCCCTGGAGGTTCAGGATATCACAGCCTTGGTAAAGGCAGAACAGGAAGAGAACCTGATCACCGTATTCATCAGCGCCCAGCGATTGGATGCCTTGGTGGCGGCTGTTTGGAACCTCTCCCGATCTGATGCCCAGGAGCTGGTACGGGGGGAAAAGGTCAAAATCAATTATAAGACCGTATCCGGTGTTGCGTCGCAAATTGCGGAGGGGGATATGGTTTCCGTAAGGGGACATGGCCGGTTTATTCTTAAAGAGATTCAAGGGGCTACCCGAAAGGATCGGCTCCGGGTACTGATATCAAAAACTTCAGGATAGGAGGGCGCCCATTGCTGTCACCATTGGATGTACAGAGAAAAGAATTCTCCCGGGCCATGCGGGGCTATAAAGAGCAGGAAGTGGACATGTTCCTGAACGAGGTCATGGAAACCCTCGAAAAATACGTGAATGAGAATCTTGAAATGAAGGAACGCATCGAGCGGGGCGAAAAGGATCTGAACCGGTATTCCGTTATGGAAAAGACCCTTTCAGAGACCCTGGTGGTGGCCAAGAAAACAGCGGATGATATGATTACCAACGCACAGCAGAAGGCAGAGCTGATCATTACCGCTGCAGAAGAGGAAGCCAAGCGTCGCATTCAGGACACCGAGCAGGAATTACAACTGGTGAAGGCCCGTCATGAAGAAGCCCGCCGAGAATTGTTTACATACCGTACCCGCTTCCGTTCCTTGGTTCAGGCCCAGCTTGAAATGCTGGAGCGCGAAACAATTGACGAGTAATGTTTTTTTGGCTATAATCGTGGTTAGCACAGTATTAAACGCGTTGAACGGGAAGAGTAGCGAATGGGACCCCTCAGAGAGCCGGTGGAAGGTGCGAACCGGCGGGTGCAGTTTGTGAAGATCACCCGGGAGCAGCGTCCTGAAATTCAGTAAGGACAGCCGGTACGGACCGTTATCTCCGATTTGAGCGATCGCTTTTTAAGCGATTATTTGGGTGGTACCGCGGCACGTTCGTCCCTGAGATTAGATCTCAGGGATTTTTTGCATTCAAATGATGAAAGGATGATTCCATGAAACATTACAAAGAACTTCCCAGCACCCCGGTGAAGCAGACCGAGGCCGACATTGCGCAGTACTGGAAGGAAATTGACCTGCTGAAGCTCAGCGTGGAGCTGCGTCCGGAAACCAAGCCCTTTGTTTTCTACGATGGCCCCCCGACCGCCAACGGTCGCCCCGGCATTCACCACGTTATTGCCCGGGCCCTGAAGGATTCCGTATGCCGCTACAAGACCATGAAGGGCTACCAGGTTAACCGTAAGGCCGGCTGGGACACCCACGGCCTGCCCGTTGAACTGGAAGTAGAGAAGCGACTGGGGCTGTCCAGCAAGCAGGACATCGAGGGCTACGGCATCGAGAAATTCAACCAGCAGTGCCGGGATTCCGTCTTTGAATACGAGGAAGTATGGCGGGAGCAGACCCTGCGCATGGCCTACCTCATCGACCTGGATAACCCCTATATCACCTTGAACAATGATTTTATTGAATCAGAATGGTGGATTCTCGATAAGTTCTTCAAGGAAGGCTACATCTACGAGGGCCACAAGATTCTTCCGTACTGCAGCCGCTGCGGCACCGGTCTGGCTTCCCACGAGGTTGCCCTGGGTTATAAAGAAATCAAGACCAACACCGTCACCGTCAAATTCAAAGTGAAGGACAAGGACGAATACTTCCTAGTATGGACCACTACTCCCTGGACCCTGGCCTCCAACGTGGCTCTTACGGTGAACCCCAATGAAACGTATCAGAAGGTCCGTCACGAAGGCTCCGTCTACTATGTAGAAAAGAACCTGGCCAAGGCGGTTCTGGAAGGTGAGTACGAGGTTCTGGAGGAAATGACGGGCAAGGCCCTGGAATACATCGAGTACGAGCAGCTCATGCCCTTCGTCAAGGTAGACAAGAAGGCATTCTTCGTCACCGTGGCCGACTATGTCACCACAGAAGACGGCACCGGTATCGTTCATACGGCCCCTGCCTTTGGCGAGGACGACTACAACACCGGCCGCCGCTACGGACTCCCCGTACCCCAGCCCGTGGACGAAACCGGCAAGTACACCACCACCCCTTGGCAGGGCATGTTCGTCATGGATGCCGATGTAGAAATCATCAAATGGCTGGCAGCGGAAGACAAACTCTTCAAAAAACAGCGGATGGAGCACAACTACCCCCACTGCTGGCGCTGCCAGACACCGCTGCTGTACTACTCCAAGCCCAGCTGGTACATTGAAATGACCAAGCTGAAGGATCAGCTGGTGGCCAACAACAACACCGTCAACTGGTTCCCAAGCCACGTAGGGGAAAAGCGTTTCGGCAACTGGCTGGAAAATGTCAACGACTGGGCCATCTCCCGAAGCCGTTACTGGGGAACCCCACTCAACATCTGGCGCTGCGGCTGTGGAGAGATTTCCAGCGTGGGCTCCCGTCAGGAGCTCATCGACCGAGCCATTGAAAAAGTGGATATGACCGTGGAACTGCACCGCCCATATGTGGATGATATCCACCTCACGTGCGACAAGTGCGGCGGCACCATGACCCGTGTACCCGACGTCATCGACTGTTGGTTCGACAGCGGCGCCATGCCCTTCGCCCAGCAGCACTATCCATTTGAGAATAAAGAGAACTTCGACAAGCTCTTCCCTGCCGACTTCATCTGCGAGGGCATCGACCAAACCCGGGGCTGGTTCTACTCCCTGATCGCCATCGCCACCTTCGTCATGGGGAAAGCCCCCTATAAGAACGTACTGGTCAACGACCTGATCCTGGACAAGGAAGGCAAGAAAATGTCCAAGTCCAAGGGGAACGTTCTGGATTCCTTTGAGCTGTTCGACAAGTTCGGAGCCGACGCCGTGCGCTGGTACATGTACTATGTATCCCCGGCATGGACTCCCACCAAGTTTGACATCGAGGGCCTCAAGGAAGTGCGCAGCAAGTTCTTCGGAACCCTGCAGAACGTATACACCTTCTTCGCTCTGTATGCCAACACCGACGGCATCGACGCCGCCAGCTTCCATGTACCCGCCAAGGAACGGCCTGAGCTGGACCGCTGGCTGCTGTCCAAGCTGAACAACCTCATCAAGGATGTCACCGATTCCATGGAGGTCTTCGACACCACCAAGGCCACCCGGTACATCCAGGAATTCGTCAACGAATCCCTTTCCAACTGGTACATCCGGCGTTCCCGCCGCCGTTTCTGGGACGAAGGCCTCACCGAGGACAAGAAATCCGTTTACAACACCACCTTCGAAGCCCTCTCCGTTGTGGCCCGTCTTTCCGCACCCTTCGCCCCATACCTGCCGGAGGAAATATACCGGAACCTTACGGGAGAAAAATCCGTGCATTTGGCAAACTTCCCCGAGGTGGATGAAACCCTTATCGATACCGACCTGGAAGCGAAGATGGAGCTGGTGCAGCACCTGGTGACCCTGGGCCGCAGCGCCCGGGAAACTGTCCGCATCAAGGTTCGTCAGCCTCTTGGCACCGTCATCATCGACGGCGCCTACGAAGCCGTGATGGGGGATCTGGTTCCCCTGATGGAAGAGGAGCTCAACGTCAAGAACGTAGTGTTCGAAAAGAACCTGCAGCAGTTCATGAACTTCAGCCTGAAGCCCAACTTCAAGGTGGCGGGTCCCATCCTGGGACCAAAACTGGGTGCCTTCCAAAAGGCCTTGGCGGATGCCGACGCAGCCACCATTGCGCCCAAAATCGAAGCAGGAGAGACCGTGAGCTTCAGCTTCGACGGCGAAACCGTGGAGCTGACACAGGAACTGGTTCAGGTGAACATCTCCGCCAAAGAGGGCTTCACCGTCAAGATGGAGAACAACCGCTTCGTCATCCTGGACACCAACCTCACACCGGAGCTGATTAGCGAAGGCTACATGCGGGAGTTCGTCTCCAAGATCCAGCAGATGCGCAAAAGCAATGGCTACGAGATGATGGACAATATCCGCATCTGGTACAAGGCTGATGAAGAAGTTGCCACCGCCATCGAAGCCATGAAGGAGCACATCTGCTCCGAAACCCTGGGAGTTTCCCTGGAAGCCGCAACAGACAAACGCTTCGAGGAACATGATCTTAACGACCATATGACCGGCATCTACGTTGAAAAGGCGTAAACAGCCATTAACAAACGAAGAACTTCCACTGCGATAACGCTTTGGAAGTTCTTTTCTTTGCGTTGAGGAGATGAAAATGAAAATAATCCTTCAACTTATCCGATTACGGACAAAATTAATCATGCAAACAGTAAAAAAGAGAAGGAATTACCAAATCCATGGAGAAATACAGAAAGAGGGAATCGACATCATGGTGTGCTTCAGTAAATTCCATGGGGGAGTCATGATAACAGAAACTGAACTGAATTATGAAATTAAGATTCCATACGATAAGGAATTGATTCAGCGATTGCGAGAGATTCAGGGTGCGCGGTGGAACCCCGAAAGGAGAATTTGGGTTGTTCCAAGAACCATTATTTCCTATAAGAATCTAGTCAACCAGCTTTATGGTGTGTCTCTGAATAGGGAAATGCCATCAGCTTATTCGCAGGAACAGGAAATGCTGACTAAAGCTTTGCGAATAAAAGGATATAGTCAGAAAACCATAAAAAGCTATAAAAATCATCTTGCGCACTATTTGAGCTATTGCGAAAAATCCGAGAAGGATCCGTATACACGTGAAAATGTTCATGAGTATCTGTTTTACTGTTTGGAAGGCAAACACATATCACACACTTACGCTAATCAGGCGATAAATGCTATCAAGCACCACTTCAGCATTAATGGCATAATTGTTGAAGTAGATTCCATACAGCGCCCGAAAAAAGACAGGACACTTCCAAAGGTATTAAGCGGATCAGAAGTCCTGAGAATTCTTCAGGCACCGGATAATCTCAAACACCGTGTAATCCTTAACATTACATATTCAGCGGGTTTGCGTGTTAGTGAAGTGTGTGCCATTAAGGTGGAAGATATTTTTTTTGAGCGGAAATTGATACGCATAAACCATGGCAAAGGTGCAAAAGACAGAATGTCTCTCCTATCGGATCACATGGCAAGCTTACTAAAGGATTATATCAAGCAGTATTCACCCAGTACCTGGTTATTCGAAGGTCAATATGCCCATTCTCCCATCACAGACAGAACCATCCAGCACGTATTTGAAAATGCTCTTAAGAAAGCCGGAATTAACAGGAAGTTGGGAATCCATTCCTTAAGGCATTCCTTTGCAACACACCTGCTGGAGAATGGGACCGACATTCGCTATATTCAGGAACTTCTAGGTCATCAAAGTACCAAAACAACTGAAATTTATACACATGTCTCATCAAAAGCCATGATGAGAATAGCCAATCCCCTCGATCAACTAATGTCCGCCAAATCACAACAGCCATAGTCTATATTCCCGCAATACAGAAACCCCACTATAACCATCATATTCACGCAATACGTGAATACAATAGTTAGCCGAAATCACCAAAGAGGAGAAAAAAGATGAAAAAGAAATTCGACATGGTTGTTGCAATGTTTTTTTCAGGTCTATTACTTTATGGGACATGGATAATTATTGAGTACTTAATGAAGTCACTGATGGCACTACCCAGCGAGATTGCTGCGGCAATCATTGCAACTATGGTTACGACTCTTGGTTCTGTAGGAACAATAATGCTTGGAAAATATAGAGAGCGAAAGCTCGAAATAGAAAAGGAATTGAGAGAGAAGAAAATCCCGATGTACGACTCAATGATTGATTTCTTTCTGAATAAAGTTTTCTTTTCAGAAACAAGAATAACAGAGGAAGAAATGAAATTATATTTCAGGGATATAACACAAAAATTAATCATTTGGGGTTCTGACGAAGTAATCTCAAAATGGTCGAGTTATCGGATACATTTAGTTGAAAACGCTGATAATCAAGATCCAGAACAACTTAAAAGCTCTTTACTTGAATTGGAAGGACTATTTAGAGCCATACGGAAAGATACTGGGCATGATAATAAGAACCTGAAGCAAGGCGATATATTGAGGATGTTTATTAATGATTTCAAAATATAGTGACTTCGGCTAAACCAGCTAACTGCTGTCAATAAAAATCTTCCCCTCATGCTTTTTCCCACGGCAAAGAGACCTTCCCAGAAGGCCTGAAAAATAATGAAAAAT
>CAZYQI010000003.1:0-165462 GCA_964649745.1 uncultured Peptostreptococcaceae bacterium
AAGCTGGTGCTAATGTTTTGGCTATTTTGGGACATAATCAAAAATGCTTGACACGAATCCACTGAATTTTAACCTTGTTTTCATGTAACATTATGCTTCTTTTATATCCATAAACGCCGCAAATACCCGGTTGGACAAATCCATTCCCAAACGGGTAAGGCGAAGGATTCCGCCCTCAAAGACCAGCAATTCCTGGGATTCCAACGTTTTCAAAACGGCTTCCCATGCTTCCCTTTTCTCCGGCTGGCAGCCACGCATCACATCTTCCCAATGGATACCTGCGTTCATGCGGAGCCCCAGCATCACTGTTTCAAAAAGCGCTTCCTGGAGGGTTAGGGTTTCTACAATCTCCGAAGCAAGTTTTCCGGATTCCAGAGCCTCCAGATACGCATCCATGGATTGCGGATTAGCCCTCCGCCTGGTTCCATCGAATCCGTGGGCTCCGAGACCAAGCCCCAAATAGGGCTCCCGCTTCCAATAACGGATATTGTGACGGCAGCTGTGACCCGGTTTCGCAAAATTGGATATTTCATACTGTCGATATCCCTTTTGGGCCAGCAGATCAATGGCGGCATGGTGCATCCACCGATTTGTTTTATCGCCGCTGACAGTGTATCTTCCAGCTTTCACAGCTGAATCCAGCGGGGTACCCTCCTCCAGTTGAAGGCTGTAGCAGGAGATGTGCTCAGGGTTGAGAAGGATGACCCTGTTCAAGGTCTCCAGCCAGTCCTCTTTCGTTTGTCCGGGCAGATGATAAATAAGATCCACATTGATATCCCATGGGCCTGCATTCCGGGCTTGTTTGAACGTGTCCACAAACTGATCCAGGGTATGAACTCTGCCCAGACGCTTTAACAGCCGCGGCTGAGTTGTTTGAAGACCGATGCTGATCCGGGTGACTTTTTTCTCTCGAAACAGTTTCAGATGGTCCTCTGTAAGGGTGGCCGGGTTGGACTCCACGCTTATTTCAACGGAATCCGCATAGGTAAAATGCTGTTCAACCGCATTGAATATCCGACGAAGCTGTTCCGCAGAAAGCAATGTGGGTGTTCCGCCTCCGAAAAATACCGTGTCCACCACGGACCCTTCCACAGTAGTGGAAGCTAGGGCTATTTCATTCGTTAGGGCTTTGACATAACGTTCGATCAATTCGCTTCCCGATGGGAACGAACAGAAGTCACAATAGGTGCACTTCTGCTTACAGAATGGGATATGGATGTAAAGACCCAGCATAGGAACCTCCTGTACCCATAAAACCTTTTGCCACGGATGAAAACCGATGAAAGGCAATGGGTGTTAAACAACCGTTAAACCGTTGTTCTAATCGTTAATATCGGCTTGTTGCAGCTAATCTTCGTACCCCGGATGAACGGCCTTATTGATTCCAAGTCCATCGATTTTCAGCGTTGTTCATCCGTGACAAAGGGTTTGTCCGTTGCTTTAAGCGAGAGAGAGATCGCCGCGTCACTGCGTTCCTCGCGATGACAACCGTATGGCCCGTCATTGCGAGGAGGCTTTGGCCGACGCGGCGATCTCTCCCTTTTCTTTTAATTGTTATCGTCAAACTTCAGCACTTCCAGGAAGGCCTGCTGCGGCACTTCTACCGAGCCGAACTGACGCATCCGCTTCTTGCCCTCTTTTTGCTTCTCCAGCAGTTTTTTCTTGCGGGTGATATCGCCGCCGTAGCACTTGGCCAGAACATCCTTGCGCAGGGCGCTGATATTTTCCCGGGCGATGACCTTATTGCCGATAGCCGCCTGAATGGGTATCTGGAATTGATGACGGGGGATGAACTCCTTGAGTTTTTCAACAATCTGACGACCCCTGCTGACAGCCTTGCTCTCGTGCACAATCATGGAGAAGGCGTCGATCAGCTCCTTATTAAGGAAGATGTCCATCTTCACCAAATCGGAAGGAACATACTCTTTAAATTCATAGTCCAGAGATCCGTAGCCTCGGGTTTTGGATTTCAGGGCATCGAAGAAATCGTAGATAACCTCGTTCAGGGGCAGCTCGTAATGGAGGCGCACCCGCTTCGGGTCCAGGTAATCCATGCTGAGCATGGTTCCACGCCGGGTCTGACACAGGTCCATGATATTGCCCACATATTCATTGGGCAAGAGGATATTGGCCACGACGATGGGCTCTTCCATCATGGCAATCTCCGTTGCCGGAGGCAAGTTTGAAGGGTTCTGGATCATCACGACAGAGCCGTCATGCTTTGTAATCTGGTAGATAACACTGGGAGCGGTGGAAATAATGTCAAGATCGAATTCCCGGTCCAGACGCTGCAGCATCACTTCCATATGCAACAGGCCCAGAAATCCACAGCGGAAGCCGAAGCCCAGGGCCGCAGAGGTTTCCGGTTCAAAGGTAAGGGCCGCATCGTTCAGCTGGAGTTTCTCCAGAGCATCTCGGATATCCTCATAGCTCTCCCCTTCAGCGGGATACATTCCGCAATAAACCATGGGGGTTACTTTTTTATAGCCCGGCAGGGGCTCCGGAGCCGGCCGCCCCTCAAAGGTCATGGTATCACCCACCCGGCAATCCTTCACATTCTTGATGCTGGCAGTAACATAGCCGACATCTCCGGCAGAAAGCTCATCCACAGGGACCGGACTCGGCACGAAGATACCTACCTCCGTAACGTCAAAGGCCTTATCGGTAGCCATCATCAAAATGCGATCGCCCTTCTTGACCTTGCCCTCCTTAACCCGTACATAGGCGACTGCGCCCTTATAGGAATCGTAGTAGGAGTCGAACACCAGGGCCTTTAACGGACCTTCACAATCACCGGTCGGCGGGGAAATATTTTCAACAATGGCCTTCAGCACCTGATCGATGTTGAGCCCTTCCTTGGCTGATACCATTGGGGCATTCATGGCTTCAATGCCGATGATTTCTTCAATTTCGTGTTTCACTTCCTCCGGCCGGGCGCTGGGAAGATCAATCTTGTTCAGCACCGGAACGATTTCCAGATTTTGATCAGAGGCCAGATGCACATTGGCCAGGGTTTGGGCTTCCACCCCCTGGGTGGCATCAACCACAAGGATAGCTCCTTCACAGGCATTAAGGCTTCTGGAAACCTCGTAGGTAAAATCCACATGTCCCGGGGTATCAATAAGATTCAGATAGTAGGTTTCACCGTTATCATGCTGGTACACCAATCGCGTTGTGTTAAGCTTGATGGTAATTCCCCGCTCCCGTTCCAAATCCATGCTGTCCATGATCTGGTCCATCATTTCGCGCTTGGTGAGCATGCCGGTTTCTTCGATCAACCGGTCAGCCAGCGTTGATTTTCCATGGTCGATATGGGCGATGATGCAAAAGTTTCGGATGTGTTTCTGACGCTCAGATGGCATATATTCCTCCGGAATGGATTATTCACTGTACAATTCACGAATTTCATTATAACATAATACACAGGCCTGTAAAAAGGGTACGGACAGAATTCGGAATTTTTCCTTGAATTCCTCCTATGAACATGTTAAAATACCTATGTTAAACAGGCGAACAAGGGGGTGAATTTGTGGCCAATATTAAATCTGCCAAGAAGCGTATCTTAGTCATTGCTAAGAAAACTGCGATCAACAAGGCTCGGAAGTCTGCTCTTAAAACTGCTGAGAAAAAGGTGCTGGCTGCGGTAGTTGCCGGCGATGCCGATGCCGCAAAAGCTGCTTTTGTCGAAGCCGAAGTCAAGCTTATGAAGGTTGCCTCCAAAGGGACAATCCATAAAAACAAAGCTTCCAGAAAAGTTTCCAGACTGGCGAAACGGCTCAACACAATGGCACACCAGGCGTAATCTTCCCGATTACCCATTCATAAAGCAAATGAAGCGTACCTCACAGGCACGCTTTTTTGTTTTGTATTTACAAACAATTTAGCCACGGATCGACACGGATAAAAATATTCCGTGAAAATCCGTGTAATCCGTGGCTATCTTTCATTCTTCATTTTAGTTTCCCATGCCCAGCCTTACCATCAGCATCTCCAGCCCTATCTCGGGATCGATTTTCCCGGTTTTCATGGCCCTGTCGGATTCCAAAATCTGCTCAAGGGCTTTTTTTATGCCCCCAAATCCTATCCGGTTGGTCTGCGCAATGTACTTTTTCACCAAAAACGGCTGTACTCCGGCCTTGGATGCGATTTCCTTATCCGGCACCCGTTGGTCCACGTTCAGCTTGACCCTGAGCAGGATCCGGTAGTGACGGGCAATCATGAACAAAATTTTTATTTCTGCCTCCCCGTCCTGCTGAAGCTCTCTGAGCATGGCCAGAGCCTGAGAAACGTTCCCCTCCGCAATGTGATCCACCATGGCGAAGATATTGTATTCCAGGGGCTTTTCAAAAATAGCGTCAATGTGAGCCCGGGTCACAGCAGGGGCCTTTCCTGCATATCCGAACAACCTCTCCAGATTTCCACTGATGTCCAGCAGGGTCCGTTCACTGTTCTTATCCAGGTATCCTGAAACCTCCATCAAGTAACGCAGCTCTGGGGAGGGGATGTTCACGCCGGCGTTCTCCGCCTGCTTTACCAGCCATTTTTCGTAATCCGGCCGTTCCAGCTTATCAAAGCTCACCCAGTTCCCATGGGAAATAACTGCCTTGGATACCCGTTTTCGTTTATCGGTCTGAGGTGCCAGAAATACCAGAACCGTATCCTCTGCCGGGTTCGACAACAAGATTTCCAGCCTCTCCCGCTGAGACTCACTGAGTTTGTCCTGGGTGCTTTTGAAATAAGGCGCATCCTTCACAATCACCAGCTTCCGGTCCTGAAGGAACGGCATGGTTTCCATGGCTCCAAAAAGCTGGTCCGGCGAGCTTTCCTCACCATCCACCCACACCAGATTGAAATCCGCATAGGCGGGATCAACAATCTGGTGTTTGAGCATATCCAGGGCCTGCCGAATCATCAGCTGTTCATCCCCGGTGAAAAGGTATAGCGATTTTACGGTTCCCTGCTTCAATTCTTTAAAAAGATCTTTATACGACATGGCTTTATCTCCAGGTTTTAAGCATTGGGCGGTTTCCGTCCATAGTAATCCGTACAGCACCGTCATCATCTGTCCGAAAAAGCACCGTACCGGACTTTTCATACCCATCCATTATAACACGGTTGGGCAGCCCGTAGAGATTGCGGCCAACCGATATTACCGCGGTTTCCGGAGAGATTTTTTCCATCCAGGCTTGAGAATTGGATGTAAGGCTGCCGTGATGGGGCACCTTTAAAAGATCTATATCCGGAAGCAAACCTCTATCCATCAGCGCATTTTCACCAGTTTTTCCCAGATCTCCGGTAAACAGCGTTTTAAAAGCTCCTTCGCGATAAAGAAGAACCAGAGAATGGGCGTTAGGATCTTCCTGTTCGTTGTTCTCGAAGGGATACAGCACCTCCAAAGACCGTTGAGAATCCAGATAGAGGGTATCCCCCTGTCGGACAATCCGCACAGGAACGTCTCGCTTCCGGGCCGCTTCCATCATGTCCAAGAACAAGGGATTATTCCTTTCTTCTGTGCCGATGATCACACTGCCGATCTTCAGATGCCGAAGGAGCGAGACGGTTCCGCCCATATGATCCTCGTGACCGTGGGTGACCACCAGAGCATCAATATGCCGTATCCCGTTCCGCAGTAAAAGCCTGTCCAGCTTGGCCGCCTCAGGACCCGCATCAATAAGCACCCTTCTGTTCTGAAATTCAATCATGGCTGCATCCCCCTGTCCCACAGAAAAGAAGGTGGTGCGGGGATTTGGGGCCCAGCTGAGGTGAACTCCCAGCAGCAGGACCGCAGCTCCCACAAGAATCCGGTTGGTGCCCGTTCGTTGTTCAATTCCACCGGCCACAGACGCGATGCACCTGGAAAAAACCATCCCAAGGATAAGGATGGAAACCAGCCGTCCAACTGTCGGAGAGGGCAGCAGCCAATCCTGTGCCTGGGAAACCATAAAATTGCTGCAGGTATTCATTCCCCATACCAAAGAACGGATAATGCCTCCCGCAAGCCAGCTTCCTCCCTGACCGAACAGAAGGGCCAGTGGGAATAGAACCAATGCCGGCATCAGCCACTCCGAAAGAATCATCACCGGAAAATTGAGCAGTAAGGTCAGAGGATTCCAAAATCCGAACCAGAAAATCCCCAGGGGAATGACCGCCACCTGCACAGCAAAGCTGGCCGCAAGGTATTCCCGTATATGGGTGTGGCGAATCGGTATATAGGCTTCCAGCGGTCGGGTCAGGGTTACAAGGCTTAAAACAGACCCATAGGAGAATTGAAAGCCCGGCTGAAGTACCGCCAGTGGCTGTAAAATCGTTGTGATGACAGCAATGGCCGACAGTGCCGTAAGACCATCGTATTGACGGAAGCAGTTCTTGGAAACAATCAGCAGCAGGATCATCCCCCAGGCCCGGAGGGCCGGAGCGGTCCATCCATTAAGAAACCCCATAAATGTAAGCACGGCGATAATCAGCATTGTCCTCCGGGACTCGCTTATGGGAATCTTAGAGAGCACCCTCCGAAGCCAATCGAAAAGAATGGCAAAATGCAGCCCTGAAACCGACAAAAGGTGACCCAGGCCGCTTACCCGATAGCTGTTGATCAACTCCTCAGGGATAAGCACGGTATCCCCAATGGCCATGCCATAAGCAACGCTGCCCTCCTCCAGAGATACGCAGCTCAACAGAGCCGAACCATACCATCCACGAAAAGCATACAGCATGGCCCGGACATCCCAAGGCCCCTTCTGCCGATCCACCAATTGCCACGGAGCTATTTTCAGTTCTGTTTGAAACCCCGAGCGCTTCAGATAGCTTCCGTAATCGAATCCCCGGGGATTGGCCGCACTTTCAGCAGGCGACCACACCGTTCTTACAACGACACGGCTTCCATTCAAACCCTCCGGAACCTTCATATCGTTCCTGAAACGAAGACGGATGTCCTTCGTGATGGGAACGCTTTTCCCCTGCACCTTCAGAACAGCATCTGTCAGCCGGAGGGAATCGCCTAACTGTTCCAGCCCGTAGGCCGTTCCGATCAGCTCCACGGTTTTTCCCTTGTAGTGATCCAATTCCACAAACCGACTGGTTTCCCATTGCCAAAAGAACATCCCCATTAGGAATGCCAGAGGAAGGATGGTAAATTTCCAAAGGCTTCGGTTCTTCATCGCCTTCACTGCCGTCAGACAAAGAGAGCCTCCACTCAAGGCCAACGCTGCAGCGGTCATGAACGCCATATACTCAGCAAAATAAACCCCTGCCATCAGGGCGGCTGAAATCCACACCAGTGCTCTCCGTTCCACAACAGCCTCCATTAATATTATTAATTACTATAATATTACATAAAAGGTCATGTGTACAATCCCCAACTCGACACACTCTCCAAACTCCTGGTAAAGCTCTGATTTCTAAAAGGAACAGCGGTCAACACGAAGAAGAGGCGCTCCGGGTTATCGAGGCGCCTCTTTCCGTGTATGGATTTAACATCAACTGCTCCAAAGCAAAGTATCTTCTCCCGTTTCCTTCAGTTGCCGAACCTGATACCGTGTTTCCTCAAATCCGAGACCTTCGAAGTGTTCTTCCCAGCGTTGGGAAACACCGGTGTCCAGTGCATCTGTATAAACCTTCGCTTTACGGATCACACCGTCTACGACCTCCATATTGATCTCTACTTCGCCCCAGGGAAACCGACAGGTTTCCTGAGACGTAAACTGCGGAGATTCGCCGAACGTCCAGTGATCGCTTTCATATACAGCCTTCCGCACAGCCACTGGCGCAAGGGTCTCCAGATAGTCCTGAAGCAAATTCTCATACTGCATGGAGCCGATGTACGCCCTGCATAAAACAGACATCAGGGCCTGTACGGTAATGGAGCGGTCCATGTCCCTCAGGTTGATTACCCTGGAACGAATGGAATCGATCCCTTTAGACTGAAGCTTCAGCACGGAGGGCTTTAGCGCCGCTTCCAAGGCGGCGATATCCGTGTTCACCAACAGGGTACCATGATGACACAGGATTCCCTTCTCCTCGTAGAAGGCGCAGCCTGAAACCTTTTTCGTTCCCACAAGTATGTCATTCCTGCCGGAAAAACGGGCTTCAACCCCAAGGGTAGCCAAGGCTTTGATGATAACACCGGAGTTTTCCTCCACTCTGTTCTCGGACATCGCCGATAGGAAGGTGAAATTCAAATTACCCATATCGTGGTACACCGCACCGCCGCCGGAAAGCCTGCGCACCAGTCTGCCGCCGGACTGGGCCAGGGCATCCACGTCGCACTCCTTCCAGGGATTCTGGTTTCTGCCAACCACAACGGTTCTGTCGTTTTGCCACAGGAACAGAATTTCCTCCTCCGGCCTGCAGAGCGACATCAGATACTCCTCTGCCGCCAGGTGATAGGCCGGATCCACCGCTTTTGAAACAATAACCCTACGCAAAGTGAATGGCACCTCCCTTAAGAGAAAGGATGGCTTCGTGAATGGCCTCCGCCGTGGTGGGATGGGCGAAAACCGTATGAACCAGGGCTTCCGCTTTTACCCCCGCTTCAATCAGATAGGCAAAACCCGCAATAAGATCGGAGGCACCGATGCCCACAATTCCGGCTCCGATGATGCTTCCCGCCTCATTGGTGAGGATCTTTACAAAGCCCTCCGGGGCTCCGGCGGTGAGCGCCTTTCCATTGGCTGCAAAGGGGAACCGCCCCGCCTGATAGGGAGTGCCGGAGGCCTTCAACGTCATTTCACTTTCTCCTACCGTTCCGATTTCCGGTGTCACGAACACGGCACTGGGAATAGCCTTGTAGGACATTTCCGCTGTATGCCCCATGATGGTTTCCGCTGCCACGATGCCCTGATGGGAGGCCACATGGGCCAGCTGAATGATGTTGGTGAGGTCTCCGATGGCATAATGGTTGGGCTTGGTGGTGCGCATCTGTGCATCCACCCGAACTCCTCTGCCGGATTCATTGAGTTCAATCCCCATCTCGGCTAAGGGGAAGGACTCCAGATTGGGGCGACGCCCTACGGCCATCAGCACATAGTCTCCGATGCCATATTTCAGCTCCCCATGAACAGAAAACTCCGTAATAAGCCCCTCTTGTCCGGCATCCAATATCCGCTCTGCCTTGGCACAGGTGTGCAAAACAATTCCCCGCTCCTTGCAGGCGGTTACGATCGTATCGGCAATGTCCTCATCCAGGGTGCTGAGGATCCGGTCCATAAATTCCACCACCGTCACCCGACAGCCCAGGGCGCTGAAGATAAAGGCAAATTCCATGCCGATGATGCCGCCTCCGATAATGGTCATGGCCTTGGGTATTTCCTGAAGCTGCAGAGCTTCCTGACTGGTGACAACCCGCTCCAGGTCGGCTCCGGGTATATGGAGGCGAACCGGAGATGCCCCGGTGGCCAGGATGGTGTTTTCGGCGCGGATTACCGCATCCACCTTCTTGTTGCTTACCGCATAGCCCCCTTCAGCCGGCACGGCTTCCCCGGTGATGCAGCGGATTCCCCAGTGCTCCATCAGGCCCTCAATGCCTCCCACCAGGGTGTCCACCACCTCATCCTTCCGCCGGACGATCTGCTTCATATCCGGTGATGCTCCCTGGACCGTAATGCCAAAATTAGCCGCATGGCATATTTCTTCATACAGATGTGCGCTTTTCACCAGGCTTTTGGTGGGAATGCACCCGTGATTCAGACAGGTTCCCCCCAGCCGTTCCTTTTCAACCAGAACCACCCTGGCTCCCAGCTGGGCCCCACGAATGGCCGCCACATAGCCTCCGGGGCCCCCACCGATTACCGCGATATCACATTCTACGGTTTCCTTCTGAGGCTTGGAAATGCCAAAGGAATAGCCCGATTTGACCGGTGTTTTGGCCGCAGCCACCGAAGCTCCCGTGGCGCAGGGCTCCTCCCCTTCCATGTGGACAATGGCATCCCCTAGGTTCACAGTCTTTCCTTCCTCCATAAGGAGGGCCTCAACCGTCCCCGCATAGTCGGAAACCACCTTGAAATTCCCCTTGCCGGATTCCGCGTTGAACAGAACATCCCCCGCTTTGATGCTCTGCCCCGCTTGTACTGCTATTTTTCCGACCTTGGCGCTTTTATCATGACCCGAAAGTTTTTTAAGTGTAATGGTGTACATCGTGTCCTCCTTATGAAAAAAGCGGAGGTGATCAAACCCCCGCCTCACCCAAATGCCTATTTGAAATCGTTTTTAAATTCCGAAATGCAGTCCTTCAGCAGGGTAACCGAGTAAGCCATGGAGGGGCCGCCTCCGAAGGCAACGGAAACCATGGCTGCTTCCATAATCTCTTCCTCTGTGGCGCCCGCTTCAAAGGCCTTGTAGCTGTGGTAAACGATGCAGTACTCACACCGGTTGTAGCAGCCAATGGCCACACTGATCAGTTCCTTTGTTTTCAAATCAAGACTCTTGGGCTCATAAGCCGCACCCAAAAGACCCATGAAAGATTCCACCATTGTTCCATTGGTTGCTGCCAAGCCTTCCAAGCCACCTACAAAATTGTTCAGCATTTCCCGGACATTGTACGCCATGGTCATTCTCCTTGTGATTTATTTGTCTTGCTAATGTTTAGTATAGCAAGTATATTTCAAAAATCAACTCCTGATTTTAAGCATCTATTTTTCAGGAGTATTTCGAAGGCTATTCTCTACCATATGGGCCAGCACACGGTCAAAGGTTTCCTGATCCTCCGGGGAGATTCCTTCCATGCTCTGACGGCTGAAGGCTTCCCCCTCCGGTCTTATCTGCTGCCAGAGGGTTTGTCCCTGCGCTGAAAGCGTCACCGTGGAAACCCTGCGGTCCGAGCCGGTTTTAAGCCGTTCCACCAGGCCGTCCCGTTCCATACGGTCCAACAGCCTTGCCACGGTGGAATCCTTGATGTTCATGTGTGTTCCCAGCTCTCGCTGGCTCAGTTCTCTGGCTTCGTCCAGATAGAACATGGCAATCCACTGGATGCGGGTGATCCCATACTTTTCAAGCCTTCTGCCAAAGGCATCGGTCAACTGCTTCACAGCATTGCCCGTAATATAGCTTACTCATCGGTCAAGATGAAACATGGCGGCCTCCTGTCTGTGATGCTTTATACATCCATTATAGACCGAATCACTTGCCATGGCAAACAATTTGAAATTCCTTAGAGATCTTCCCAGGCTCTTAGAACCGTATGCTTACCTTCACCCGGCCATCCTTCCGGGATACGGAGGATTCTCCGCCGTCGAAGGTAAGGGTTTTATCCTCGGCTTTGTCCTTGACCACGGTCATGATGGAGGCCACCGCATCGCTGGAGATAAAGCCGCTGCCGGAGGCTTTGTCGGTCAGAAAGGTCTCCACCGCTTTGATGTCCTTTTCATCGTCCAGCATATCGATGATGTATTCGGATTTTTCGCCGTTCTTCCCCTTGATGAGCTGATAGTGGGTTCCGTTCACAGAATAAGACAGGGAACCGGATGCGATGTCGTAATTCACATCCGCCAAAGCCAGGCCCCGTTTGGCAACAATTGCGAGGATATTGCCCTCGCTTTTAAATTCTTCCTCCGATACCGCCGCAGTAAGGGTTTTGATGCTCTCCAATACCGCCTTGGACTGCTCAATCGCCTTCTCCTTCACCTCTCCCACCGTCATATTGTCAATTTCCTTGGTACAGCCGGAGGTTAGGAGCAGAACTGTAAAGGCAGTAAGAATAATAAGTTTTTTCATAGGTGCATTCCTTTGGGTTCATTATGACGTGTGAGTTGTGGTAATACGTTCTTATTATCTGTATAGCGGAAGGCTCATCGTGTCAGTAGTGCCGCTCTCTTGCAATATCTTTGTTATTCGGGTACAGCCCTCAGGTGATCCCGCAGCTGTGCCGGAGCAAGACATGCGTTTGCTCATATCTTTCTATCTCCCAACGTCAATCCAACTGCAATAATGTCATTGAGGAGTTGAATCTCGCATTCCCCAGAGCCTGTGTACTCAAGCAAGCTCAGTCCTTTTACAACAAACTTATCGCGTATTTCCTGAAGTACATCCATTAGAACACTTTTTTTCATCCCATCCTTTTCTGGAACAGATACAAAAGGAAACTCATTCTTGTCCAGTACATCCAGATCAATATGAATGTAGATGTTCTGTGATTTCCCAAGAATAGCCTTGATGAGCGGTTCTGTATTTTCACTGATTTGATCAATCGTGAACATTTCAATTGAGTTCTCCTGTATATACTGAATTTCAGGAAAATCAAGCGATCTTTGGCCAATCATTATCAACTGTTCTGGACATAACGGAGTGGGAATCATC
Source organism: uncultured Peptostreptococcaceae bacterium (assembly GCA_964649745.1). Lineage (GTDB taxonomy): Bacteria > Bacillota > Clostridia > Peptostreptococcales > Acidaminobacteraceae > CAZEHS01. The sequence continues at coordinate 12,289 of CAZYQI010000003.1, forward strand.
TCTGAAATTTTATTGTCTCCTTCTCCCAAAAGTGCTCTCAGCGGCATCCCGTGGAATTTATGACTGGTGGATGATTTCGGCGTGTTTAAATCGCCGTGGGCATCAATCCATAGAATCGTGAGGTCTCCATTCAGATTATGATTCAAATACGATACTGGAGGAATCTCCACATCGCAACCGCCTCCAATAGTGAAAATTGTTTCCGGGGATGCGGTTGAAATTTTCTCACAGGCATCCGTCAGTTGATTTAAAATACTCCAATATCCGATAATATCCTTTTCTATTAGGCAAGGATCTTCCATCGGCACATAAACTTTCGTAAACGGGAACCCTTTTATGTACTGCGCCTCCAGTTCACATGCTCCCGTCATTAGCTCTCTTCCTCCACCCTGCCATTGAGGATAAAACAAATTGAGATGTTGCGTTTTCATAGGTTTCTCCTTCTCGTAATTGAAAGTGTCTGCATTCATATCTAACGCAATATTTGTGCCAACAAACGCAATTAAGAAACCTGCTAGTTTAGAGCGTTATCCAAACACTAATCCCATCATATTTGTAAATATTTTTTTCGGTGTAAAATATATTTTACACCCCAAACGATTTACTCTCAAAATTTCAATCCATACTTTTCGATTTTATAACGCAGGCTTTGACGAGATATTCCCAACGCCCTTGCCGCTTCAGATTTACTTTTGCCAGCATTCAGTGCCTGTCTGATGAGGTTCTGTTCATACACTTTGAGCTTTTTCTCCAAGTTTTTCTCGTTTTCATCCAGCTCAACATCTGGCCGAACAACGGATTCCTTAACATCAAGCAGATAGTCTGGTAAGTCTTTTAATGTTATCATATCTCCGTTTACAACATTGAATGCCCCTTCAATTACGTGGCGCAATTCCCGGACGTTTCCTTTCCACTGATATTGCATAAATGCAGCCATTGCCAGTTCACTTATTCCTGCAATCACTTCATTAAACTGTATTTTATTGATTTGTATAAAGTGTTCTGTTAATAGTTGAATATCCTCACGGCGCTCTCTCAAAGGTGGAATCTTAAGCGTTACAATACCAATCCGGTAAAACAGATCCTCGCGTAGCATGTTCTGCTCAATAGCCCGAAATGGTTCGACATTCATTGCGGATATGATTCGTACATCCACAGAATGTTCCTCACTTTCTCCAAGCCTTCTAAATCGTCGTTCTTCCAGAAAACGGAGAAGTTTTGCTTGCAAATTCAGAGGCATCATCTGAAGTTCATCCAAAAACAGAACGCCTTTGTCAGCCTTTTGAATGAGCCCATCACGTTCTACTGCATCGGTATATGCCCCTTTTGCCGTACCAAATAGAACTGCTTCCAACATATTATCTGGTATGGATGCACAATTTACGGCGATAAAAGAACCAACTATTCGACTACTATGATGATAAAGAGACTGTGCCACCAGTTCTTTTCCCGTACCTGTCTCACCCCAGATCAATACAGATGAATCCGATTTTGCAATTCGAAGGATTTTCTCCTTTATTTTAAGCATTTCCGGTGCAACCGTATGAATGTCTTCTAAAGAATATCCCTGATTCATATTGGCTTGGATTAGGGGCTTCGCAATATCCAAAAACTTCGAAATTTCAATGGCACCAATCACTTCACCGTTTTCAACAATCGGAACAGTGGTATTCAACAACTGATGAGTAACTCCTTTAAAATCACAGAGTGTCTGACGTTCAAAAAAAACGGGATTCCCTGTGTTGATAACCCTCAGCAGACTGCTATCCTGTTCTTTCAATTCTGGATAGACTTGCAATATGTGCATTCCCGAAGTATGGTCACTCGTAAATTTTCCGGATCGCGGATCATACATTGTACTGTATTCAACAATTCCTTCTCGGTTTACAATAATAATCCAATCAATCTCATCATAAAGCTGTAGTGCTTTGCTTATTGCGTGTTTGAACATACTTCAACCTCACATGGTTTCAAAGTTACCTTATACTGCAACCTCATATCGGGACCTGCCGGTCGCGGTATATCCAATACGATCAATGGTTTGGATTCCGCGTTTCTCGTCATGACACACAATCACATCCACTGACGCTATTTTCTAGCCTGCATAAAATCTACAAGCTCTACTAAGTTTGTTTGGAATGGTGTCGGCATAACTCTTTAACTCTGCCAGCGCCCGATTCGCGTTCGCAAGCTGACGAGGTACCGCAATCGTTTCCAACTCGGCTATTGGCGGCAACATAGGTAATTTTTCCGTATTTATGATACACACCTCCTTTATGTAGGTAGAATATCACCGTTTTTTACCTATGTAAAAGTTATATGAGTAAAAAACGCCGAAAACTACCGACGTTCCGGTCATTTCGTGATTAGGGTACATTGCTCATCAATGGGCCTTAAAGCTCCCGCTCCACGCTTTCTAAAAACTCCTGCCACCTCTCGCCCCTAATAAGACGGGTAGGGCATTCCTTCCCTGAAAAATCCTGATGCTTTTTAACGCTTTTGATATCCAAATCATAGGCCTTTACCAACACTGCCGTGAGCTTTGCCGTGTTTTTCAGGGTCTGCTCATAATCGTTTTCCGGGTTGATGCACATTTCAATTCCAATGCCGTGAAGGTTGCCTCCGCTTTCATTGAGGCCGTCTCCGGCATGGAATGCCAGTTCATTGTCCGGTATATGATTGTAGATTTCATGGTCATCTACGGTATAATGCCAGGAGGTTTCCTGATTGTTGCATTCTCGGTGAAGAAAGGCGTTATGGGATGCCGCATCGGCATTTTTTCCCTCATTGCCGGTTTCGTGGATGACGATGTATCTGATTTTCCGCTCCGTTCCAGACCGCCCCAGGGTTTCGGAGGGGATAAAGTCGGTGATCACCGGTATGGAGCCGATTTGATCTACCTGTTCCTTAAGGGAACTGGGACGGTTTTCGTTGAAATAGTAAAATCCTGCTGCCCCACAGGCGATAATTAAAAATAATGAAATTAGCCGCTGTTTTTTTCGCCGCCGCTTTCGTTTGTTGCGTTGCTGTTGCCACTGGGATTCCTCGGTTTCCCAGTGGGCCTCCTGCCGATTATTTCGTGCCATTATCTCACCATCCCCTTTGGATTATATCAAAGGTTCCGGCTCTTCTCCCTTAACAGTTTCTTAACGATGAGACCGAAAATCTGTTCAGAAAATCATCCCATAGCAGTATACTGAAAAGGAGGTGACAACCTGAAGAAACTGACCTGCAAAAATTTTAAAAACCGGAAGGAGCTTTCCCTATGATTACCTTATCCGATATACAGCCTGATGAGCTTGATCTGATCCAAGACTTATGGGAACGGAACCGCCTGTATCACGTTGCAGTTTCAAAGCATTTCAGCAAAGACTACGAAAACATCCGGTTTGAGGATCGTATGAAGCCCCTGCGGGCGTTACCGGAGGAGGAATTAAAAATCTCCATCGCCCGAAACAACGCCGACATATGCGGTTACTGTATTTCAACTGCCAAAAACGGCTCCGGGGAGCTGGTTTCACTGCATGTGTTAGATACCATGCGGGGCAAAGGGGTTGGACGTCAGCTTTCTGAGTACCACCTTCACTGGATTAAGGAAAAAGGCTGCGAGGACGTGACAGTACACGTTGCTGTGGAAAATGAGTCTACCATCGGTTTTTATCAACAGCTTGGATTTTGTTCCAATGTAATGATAATGCAGATGAAAAAATAAACCACACTGTCAATCTCTGCGGGGTTAATCCGTATGGTAGGTTCGTCATCTGATTTAAAAAACCGTTTGTCTTTCAGCGCCCTCAGGGCGTTTTTTATATGTATCAACAAAACCACATCCGCAAGGCACGCGTTGGGATTCATGAAAAGCGAACCGCAACCTACCCCCAAAATTCTGCACCTTACGGGGCCCTTACTTGTATGCGTTCACCGACCGTTCTATACTGGAACCATGGAACAAAGGGGGCAATCGCCATGAAAATAACCATCGAAAGCATACCGGAAGGCAGTGAGTCGGAAATCATCATTCGGTGCAATGAGCCGGACGATTCCCTGCTGCAATTAATCTATGCTTTGAAATCGCCCGCAAAAGGCTTATCGGCACTGCCGACTCACAGATGCACATCATTGAGCCCAAGGATGTCTTCTATTTTGAATCCGTGTACAGCAGAGTGTTCATTTACCTGGAGGAAAAGGCCCAGCAATACAGCTTCTTCATCTGTTCGCTTCTGCCCGATACCACATTGCTGATCCTCCTATTTTTCTTCAGCCCTGGCAGACTCTATGACATGACCCTGTTTTTCGCCTATCTGGCAGTATTGCTTCTGATCAAAGCCCTAGTATATTCCATGATGCAGATAAATGGCCGCGAACAGGCCAAGCAGCTGAATGTCAAACTGGCAGAATACAAAAGTGAAGAAAGGCATCTTTCAGGAAATTGAAACAAATCCGCGTTGAATTCCCGCATATCCACTTAAATACAAAATCCGCAGATTCTTCTTTTCACAAGAAATCGTCTGCGGATTTTGTTTGTTCAATTCAGATCCCTTCAACCTTTTCATGTCCTCAATCGATATCGAAGAATTCTTCCAGCTTCATCAGCCTGAACAACTGAACGATATCCTCGCTGCTCCCCGAAACCTTGAACTGCTTCCCTTCCTTCAGACATATCTTATACAGTCCGACAACGAAGGACACCCCAAAGGAATCGTTGTTGTCCGCCTTGGCAATATCCAGTTTCAGTTCTTCAAACACGGTATTCTGCGCCAGAAAGGATTCAACGCTCTGATTGTCGGAACCTTACGCTACTTAAAAACGCACAGAAGTCTTGATTATTACGGAGGTTTCAGGGTGTCAGGTAAGAGAGTGTGATAGAGATACGCTTCAAATCAGCCCCAAGATCGTATGGATTCTTCACGAGCATAATGACTTGCGATATAAGCCATACAAAGCTATAGTCTTGAAATTAGAACAGCGATGTAATGCTTCCTACTCCAATGATCAGGGTGATGATACTGCAGGCGATTCCAAGTGCGATGGTGACAGGTCCATTCCGATATTCACCGAGAACACGCTTTCTGCTTGTTATATAAACCAGGGCAATAACAATTACCGGCAGGAATGCACCGTTGATTGCCTGAGCGACCATGATAATCGTCAGGGGATTAAATCCTGTTGCAGCTACAAATATCCCAAATACAAGAACCAATACGTTGGTCCAGAAGAACCGTTTGTCACTCTTATCCATTTTCCAGCCGAATAACCCTGCCAACACAATGGACACACCCAATGGAGTGATAACGGCAGAGGACACACCAGCTGCGATCAATCCAAGGCTTAAAAACGGTACCGAAAAGCTTCCCAGGAGGGGCTTTAACTGTATGGCCATATCCGCAGCCGATTTCACATCCATGCCCTGCATTGTAGCAGCGGCTGTAATCAGAATCGCGCCGGTGATTATGCCTCCAATGGTCATCGATATCCCAACATCAAAGGTGGATAACGGTATTTCATCAGGCGTTTTCCAGGTTTTCATGGCACTGGTTGAGTGAATGAACAGATTGTATGGCACAACCGTCGTACCGATCAAGGCTACACAATAAAACAACGCATCTTTGGGAATTGTGGGCACCAGTCCTCCTTGGAATACGGCTCCGATATCCGGCTTAACAATAATCATCGTAACAACAAATACTAACGCCATTGTCGTTACACAAATGGTAAGTAGCTTTTCAAGAGATTTGATTGCATCGCCTCTGCTCACAAGAAACATCACGCAGATGCCCCAGATAGGCGCAATAATGTTTGATGGTATGCCGGTAAGCGTTGAAATCCCTATCGCCGTTCCGGTTAAGTCACCCCCCATATACGCGACGCCGCCTAAAACAATCGCCGATGCGACAAACGCAATCGTAACCTTCTGCAACATGGGCCTATCACGCAATTCGGTTACCAACTCTTCAGCAAAGCTACGCTGAGTGACGATACCCAATCGCGCAGCCATCCCTTGCAAAACAATAACAGCAATAGTTGAAAACACAACTGTCCAGAGCAGCGCATACCCATAACCTGCGCCCGCCTTTGTAGCAGATGTTACGGTGCCTGGCCCGATAAAAGACCCTACCACCAAAATTCCGGGACCCAAAGCCTTAATCTTTTCCTTCAAGGTGTAAATTCTTTTCCCACTCATTTCAACCTTAGGATTTTCCATTAAACTTTTCCCCCTTGTTTCTGAACTACCCTGCTTTGATTAACTATTAATAGCCCATTTCAAGCTGTGTTCATCAAATGCCAAAAGTTCGTTTTGTTACTCCAGCCAGTAGATATAGCGTCATCCATACAGCATTGTGGGAAGATACATTTCCAAGATCATTAGCTGGATAAATCTCAACATAGTCGAACGCTGAGGCTCCTCCTTTCCCGCACTCGTGCAACATCATGGCAAGTTCAAAAGTTGTCAGACCGCATGGATCAGGAGGGCCGCCGGGATTATTGGCAATATCCAAAATATCAGAGCACACTGTTACATAAATGGCATCTGTATCCTTCCCGGCAATTTCCAGCGCCTTCCTTATACTTTCCATATATCCGTTAACTTTGACTTCCATCCCTGTTATTACAGTTGCGCCGTACTTGGCTGCCTCGCTCAGGCCGTTTGGATTGTTCCTTGGACCTCGAATACCTACATGAACAATCTTGGAAGAATCAATATTACTGTTCTCATAAATTCTGTGAAAAGGTGAACAACGTGCCAATTGTTCCTCTCCAAAGCTGTCCATATTATCCATATGCGCATCGAAATGAATAATGCCCAGCCTTTTAGAATGCTTTTCAGCATATTCACTAATCAACGGGTTTGAAATTGAATGATCGCCTCCAAAAACAACCGGAAATTTACCCGCATCCAAAATAGCCTTATATTTTTCTCTGATCGATTGAAATGTCAGGTCATAATTTCCATTTTGAACAGCACAGTCGCCATAATCACCCGCTGTGAAATGATCAAAAATATCCAGATTATAGTCCGGTAAATATCCCCCATACCGCACGGATACATTTCGAATAATCTTAGTCGCAAGCTCGCAGTTCGAATAGGACCCCCATGTACATACGCCTTCCCATGGCACGCCCATGAATACGATATCGTGATGTTCCAGTTCCTCTGGTCCCGAGATTTTAGGCAACCCTAAAAAGGTAGGAGTGCCGCTGTAAATTTCAGGATTTACTCGGCTGGGAATGTAGCAAATCGGTTTGTTCTTCATGGTAGTTTTCTCCTTTTGGCATTGTCGAACGATGTTCGGTTTTATCGAATTGTTTATGAGGTTACACTACCATCTTTTTTAATTCATCACAATAGAAATCTCGTAAATGTTTGCAAATGTCGAACAAAATTTGATATTATCGAACTATAACAATTATTCTAAGAATGAGAGGAACATTTATATGCATGAAGAGCGAATAAACCGAAGTAAGATCATCCAATCCGTACAACGGGCATTGGATATCATTGATTGCTTCGATCGGCAAAACAGTGAACTGTCGCTCAATGAATTAAGTAACCGCCTTGAACTTAACAAAAGTACTGTTCACGGATTATTGAACACCTTGGTTGTTAACGATTACATCAGTCAGAACGGGCACAATGGCAAATATTATCTGGGAAGACGATTGATTTCCAAAGGACTGCTTGCATCTGACTCCCTACAACAGGACTTAAAAGAAATTGGAGTCAAACACCTTCGAATCCTTTCTGAAAAGTATAAAGTCACCAGCCATCTTTTCTTATACCGAAACGGCTCCCTCATCTTCCTTGATATGGCCGTACCGACCAGCGCCTATTATGTTGTCAGCTCCGTGATTGGCCGCAACATGCCCCTCCATGCAACAGCATCAGGAAAAATCGTTCTTTCTTATATGGAACCCTCCGAATTTGAGTTTTGGGTTCAAAACAATGAGCTTCAAAGCTTTACTGAAAAAACCACATCGAACTCTTCAAAATTAAAGCAGCAGTTAAAAACTATTCTCAACAACACCTATTCCATTGAGGATGAAGAAGTGGAAATGGGGCTTTACTCAATCGCTCTTCCAATCTGCAACCCTCGTGGCCAGCTGTTTGCAACGCTTAGCATTACCGGATCCGCCCCGAAGGTCAGAACAGACTTTGATAATATTATTGCGGATTTGAAAGCAGTAAAAGGCATGATTGAGAAAGAACTGTTCGCGGAATTTGAATAGACACTTCATGTGATCAATAGACTTATCATTTGGCGAATGAAGCGATCTTTCAATCCGTTGAGGTTTTGACCTCAGTTGATTGTTAGTAGCGCAGATGATTCGTCATCTATAGTAACGTCGAATCGCTACTATAGCTTCGATCCAAAAATTTTCGTGTTCGCATCCTGAAATACCACACCTATCCGAATACACCAGTGATGTGAGGCTTTTCATTCCATACCGCATAGAACAAAGGGGTAAATTGTACCCCCTTTGTTCTATGCGGTCATTTTTTGTGTGTCGGTGGTGTTCAATGGTCATAAGAACCTAATTATCCCCCTACTCAATCATGAAAGGACCCACGCAATGATTAAAGCAAGAGGTGTTTCAAAATGTAAGAATTCTCTTAAATGTGCTTGTATGCTGCTGGCCGCTGCAGTGATCTTAACAGGAAATCTTTTGATTTGGGGGGACACGACAAAATCAGAATTTGATGAGGACGTCGTGAACCGCTACCTCAAACGGTCTGTAGAAACGTATCAAATTCCCGGATTATCTGCTGTCATTATTCGAAAGGATCAGGTGGTGTTTATGAAAAACACTCTGTGCGGAGCAACCTAACGGAGGTTGGCAAGAAAATAGAACGAGGTCTGTAGCCGTTAGAAATTCACTGTTCTGATTCAGCAGGCTGCACGAATCTTGATTCGTTGCAGATCGCTAATGTCTCAAAGGGCTCAACCAATCCAAATCTGAGATTTGGTTATTGTGTTGAAGACCGTGAGGCCCGAAGTGAGTTTGAATTTCTGCGAAAGACCTGTTCGTTATTTTCTCCAACCGGGAGTTCAAAGTTGCGGAGTATAGAGGGTTTTTCTTCAACCTAAAAGAACGCCGTGGGGCGTTCTTTGTCATGGGATTTGATGCCTGATTACACGCCGTAAGCGCATCCTTATCGGCTGATGTAGAACATTTTCACATCGCCTTTTCCCTTTGCATGAATCACTCCCCGTTCTTCAATTTTAAAGGTTTCACCCAATTGATTGCGAACCGCTTCTGATACGTTGACCCTCATCGGCTCGGAGCTGCTTTCAAGTCGATTGGCAGTGTTCACTGTATCCCCGAAGATATCATAGATGAATTTGCTTACACCTACCACCGCTCCGATTACATCCCCGGTATGGATGCCAATCCGCACCTGCCACTGGATTTTTGATTCCTTGTTTCTCAGCTCAATGCATTCCAATATTTTCAATGCTGCCTCAACAGCCCGAACGTTTTGTCGATCAATCGGGGTATGCATCCCCCATACAGCCAGGTAGGCATCACCAATGGTCTTGATCCGTTCACCAAGGGTAGATTCCACGATACAATCAAATTGACTGAACAGGGAGTTCAACTCTTCAATCAGCAGAGAGGGTTCCATCTCCGCAGAGTGGGTGGTGAATCCCACAATATCCGAAAAGTAGACGGTTACATTTTTATAGAGCTGGGGCACAGTGGAACCGTGCTCCTTTAACTCATTCACCACTTTATCCGGCAGAATATTTCTCAGCAGTGCATCAATTTTGGCTCGGTCCTGTTCAATGATCCCATTGGCCTCTATCAACTGATGGTTCTGATCGTTAATCTTTTCAAAGGCCTCCTTCAACTGGCGGGTCATATCATTGAAGGCAACCGAAAAATCGCCCATAAAGTCAACCTGATGACTGAAATCGCCCTTGGCGATCTGCTGAGTTTTCCATGTAAGATGCTTGAGGTTCGCCTGCAAGCTCTTGAAGGATTGTAAAATCGTAAGGGTGCCCTTCGGAGGCTCGTAATCCAGTTCTCCCCGGGATAGAGAATACATGAAATCAGAAAACTCACCGAATTCACCTACAAACCGATTGAAATAGCTCACAAACTGTGACACTTCATCCTCTTTATGATTATCCGGCAAAACCAGGGGCTCCACCTTTTTTCCGTTTAGCAGGAGATGTAAGGTCTCTGTCAGCTGATCAATCTGACTCTCTTCCAATTCAAGCATGTGTGTTCTCCCTTAAATTCACTTCAAAACGGCACACCCGATCACCGGAGCACCAGCAATCCACTTCCTTCACATGGTATACGTTCCCTGTAAAGCCGAAAAACAGCCCCGCAATGAAGCCCTCATCATATACACAGATCTGTTCATCACAAACGGGAAGCCCTGAGCAGTCCAAATCCTCTGCAACCGTCAGTGTGAACTGCTGCCGTTCCACATCCGCCTTCTCAACCCGCAGGATTCCTATCCCCTGTTCCCTCAGGTGATGCTGAAGCTTCAACACAAAATCGTTTAAATCAAAGGCTTTTACAACGATGTTATTATAGAAGCCCTCTCCTGCCCTGCGACCTGCCTCATAAAATACGCCGTCAGCCGCTGCAACACCGATCCGTTGTATCATAACGTCCCGCAGGGTGTATTGCATCAGCCGGTATACATTGACCTGAACCGATGGCCCCAAATTAGGCCGTCCCACTGCAATGTCTCCCATGCTGTTCCATTCAAACATGGATTCCGTCCGTTCTTCTCTAAACATCTGGTCACCTCGCATTTCTGGATGATTCCGCTGACAAAGCTCACGCTTACAACAATACCCACTTTTTCCTTATCCAAACCTATAACTCAGAAAACAAACCCGGCTCTCCGCAACCTGCCGCTACATAAATGGCAGACTCTTATTACACTTTAAGCGTTGACAAAATACTAGTTCAATGTCGTCAGCAACACATTCTATCACAACTTTGAACGCTTAATTAAGAGCCATCATCCTGTTTTTCTAAATATCGGATGACGCTCGATCTTGGTATATCCAAATAAACGTCCTCAGAGATATTGAAAATACTATTTTCAGTAAACAATCTATCTACGTTAAAATAAGTATCATTGGCAAAAACACGATAACGGATGATATTCCCTTGCGGGATCCGATCCACGATTCTCCCCCTAAGGCAGATGCCATTTCCCAGTGTGTTAAACTCTGTGTGTGAAATGCTTATAAGTTCCGGTCGAATTACATATCTGTCGGAATTCATGGCTGTACCCAAGACAAGCGACGCCTCTTTTCCTGACAGAACGTTATAATTACCCATGAAACTTGCTGCAAACAATGTCTTGGGGCGGGAATACAGCTCGATCGGATCCGCTGTTTGTTCAATAACGCCTTCATTCATCAGGCATATCCTGTCAGACATCGTCATGGCCTCATCTTGGTCATGGGTCACAAACAGCGATGTCATTCCCAGCTCTTGATGTATTTCTTTAATTCTTGATTGCAGTGATTTTCTCAATTTGGCATCAATTGCGCTGAATGGTTCATCTAAGAGAAGAACCTTGGGTTTTGTTACGATACATCTTGCTAAGGCAACCCGCTGCTGTTCACCTCCCGAAAGCTGTGACGGGTATTTCTTTTCACTTCCTTCCAGGTTAACCATCCTGACCGCCTCTGATACCGCACTTGAAACTTGGTCCTTGTCCATATGCTTCATTCTCAGTCCGAATGAAATGTTTTGGAGCACATTCATTGTTGGAAAGAGACTGTATTGTTGAAATATCATCCCAACGTTCCGCTGTCGCGGGCTTTTAAACGTGACATCCTCTCCGTCAATATACAGGTTTCCACTGGTTACATTTTCCAAACCGGCCAACAAACGCAGGAGAGTACTCTTACCACATCCCGATGAGCCTAATAGCGTTACAAGCTCACCTTTTTCAACCGATAAGCTTAGATTTTTCAATACCTTTTGCTCACCAAAACACTTCTCGATTTTTCTAAATTCGATATATGCCATATGTGTTCCTCATAACCTATTCTGTGCACGCCCTATTACGCAAACCTGTATTCGAAGAAACCGCACGCATAGGCTTTATGCAGTGCGGTTTCCATTGATCCGGATGGCTTACTTTGCTCCCTCAAGGGCTTTCTTGACAAATTGACCGGCAACAATGTTCTCGAAGCCGATTTTCTTTTTGATAAGACCCTGGCTTAAACAAAAATCCTCAACGGTTTGGTAACCTTCTTGATTGATTTCTCCAGTTGCGGAGAACGAAGATTTTACGGTATCAAATTTTTCGGTCAGTTCCTGCTCCGTCATACCTTCAAACATAGGCAAAACAAGAACCGCCAGTTCTTTAGAGCTGTGTTCGCTAATCCATTTAAGCGCTTTGACGGATGCATTCGTAAAGCTTTGTACCGTTTCGGGGTTTTCGTCCGCAAACTTTTTGGTACAGGTCACAATGGTTGTTTGGCAATATTTTGTTCCATACAACGATTCATGTGTCTCAGGGTTTGTTGCATCAACCATAATGTTTACGTTTGGAACCGAAGCAACAAGCTTTGCTTTGTTGTAAATATCAAAGAACATAGCATCCACCTGACCGGATGACATGGCCGCAATGGATGCACCATATTCCAGATTCACAAATGTCACATCATTCTCAGAAAGTCCTGCTCCTTTGAGCAGCGATAGAACGAACGAATAGGGTGCAGAGCCGGGCATACCCGCAAATACTGTTTTACCCTTCAAATCTTTCATATCTTTGATTTCCGGCTTTGCCGCAAATGCATAGGTACGATTATTTGTATTTGTAAGAATCAAATAGGACTCCATCCCCTCATCATAAGCACGCATAACCGGCTCAGCGGACAGCATGCAGAAGTCAGAATCCCCAGCATGCATCCCCTGGAACGCTATAGGCCCGTCTTTGTAGATGGCAAATTCAACATCCAGCCCTTCTTCTTCAAAATACCCAAGAGACTCGGCCACGTACGCCGACATCCAGTTTATGCCGCGGAATTCTGAGATTACAACTTTTTTAAGTTCTTTTGGTGCTTCCGCGCTGGCTGGCTCGGCTGCGGGTTTAGCGCCGCAACCGGAAGTAAGAACAAGCATCGCGCAAATCAGTACACTCAATAATCTTTTTTTCATTTTTTTACCCCTCTTGTTGTTTTAAATTCTTAAACGCCTGGTTCTTTCTCTATTTCCATTGACAAAGACGTATTTCCACGCCACTTCAAAAGAAATCTCTCAATTCTGTCCAATCCGTTGTTCATAACAATTCCTACCATAAGCAAAATGACGATACATGACATCACCCGCTTGATATTGAAATAGGACGTCGCGTAGGAAACCATCCAACCGAAGCCTGCTGATGCCCCCATGTATTCCCCGACAATCGCCCCCACAAGACTTGCGCCAATTCCCGTTCGTATCCCCATAATAATCCAGGGGGTACACGTTGGGATCACCACATGGTAGAGCGTCTGCAATCGGTTGGCACCCAATAGGCTGGCGGATTCAATCAACTTTTGTTCCATGCTTAAAATGGCATTGAGAGTAGCGAAAAAAACTCCGAAGAACACCATCAGCCCGGATAAAAAAATTTTAGAAGACAGCCCGATTCCAAACCACAAAATGTATACCGGCGCCAAGGTTAATTGAGGAATTCCATGGATTGCGGTTATGATCGGTTGAAAAATTTTAGCCAGTATTGAATACTGTCCAAACAACAATCCAATACTTACACCGATAACACTTCCATATAAGAGCCCGGTGAATGCCTCGTACATCGTAATGCTGGCATGCTTCAACAGGTCGCCGCTGACTGTGAATTGGATAAGATCCAGAACAACCTCACTGGGTCTGCTCGTGTAGTAAACACTGACCCATTTAAGCTCTGCAGCGGTTTCCCACAGCAAGAGAAAACCTAGTACGATAACTGTTCTGACAAGAACAATCATTTTCTCTGATTTGATTTTGTCGTCATTTTTCATATGCATCCCATACTCTCTTAAGTTAGAAACCCTTTACTTTTTTGATAACCGGATAAAATACGCCTCGTCATCAATGATTCCCGGATCCGGTACTCCATTTCCTCGAAGCGCTTCTCGTATCCGTTGCTTGGACTCATTCTGTTCGCTGCCGTTAGCCGACTTGTATACACCCTCTGCCATATCAACAAATTTCCCATAAGGCAGACCGATTGCAATCTCTTCTTTGCTCCACCCAGCCAAATAGCGTGTACCGGAACAAAGCATTGAAATGTTGATTGCATTACTTTCAAACGGATAGGCCGTACATTCCGAACAGATGGCTTGATTTCCCGCAATCTTGAACTGAGTCTGCGTTCCGAATTTGTAGGTATAGCCTTGGATGATCCGCATGGCGTTAAATGAATCTGTAATCAAAATAACTACGTCCGGATCCTCACAGAAGACTTCCAGAGGCTTTGTCAGAATACCGTAGATTCGGTGCTGGCAGAATGTAATTGTATTCACAACATTTTTTGAAACCGCTAAATCCTGATAAAGGCCAAATGTGTTGTATTCGCAACCGGATTCAAAGGATGGCTTTGTGTCTTCCAGGCCCAGCGCTCGCGTTCCGCCGCCACAGCCAGAGGTTTCAAGCGTGGCCTTTGTTGCATGACCACGGGTTGCAAGCTTCACCATGACACAGTATGGAATTTTTTCGGTGGCAGCCTTTGCTTCAGCCTTGTCGTAGTCTTCTTTTGTAAACAAGAATTTCACACCTACCGGTTTTCGATCCATTTCCAGAACCGATGTAAGCTTCCGCAATGCACTGTTTTCTATATTCATGCTCCACCTCCATACGATTTCATGCATACTTAAAGCACATATCACATTAGTTGAAAGTAATGGTATCCAAGATTTGCAAACACTCAATTCATGTCCCTTCGACATACTACAATAATTGCAACTTCAACACCAATTGCATTTCTTAATAACGTCTTGATCAGTATTCAACGTTTTTATAAAGCAACTTTGGGATTGAATTTTTATGCAGTAAGCAAAAATTCCGCTTCTTACTATTTTTCTGCCGATCTCGGCATTTCAGGAAAACTTCCATCAAAAAAACCTCTGTGCAAGGCTTTAACCGATGCTACAGAGGTTCAACTTTTGAATTATTGATGAAAAACCGCTTTGAAACTGTACAGTATTAGGCTTTAAAAATCTAAATTTATGTGTCTTGGGCTATAGAGGCCCGAATAATCTCTCTGAGCCAGCCTTCCAGCAGTTCCTTTTCACCACTGGCATTCGTTGAAACACGCAGTATCGGCAGCTCAATCTGCTTCAAAATTCCATCTTTGAGCCGATCCCGCTCAAGTTGCTTTGGGTTCTGCTGATGAAACTGATATCCGTCCACTTCAACAACCAGCACTGGTTCCTTGTCCATTTTATTGAAAAGCAGAAAATCCACGTGGCTCCATGGATGTTCAACAAAAAATCTCTCCCGGTCATCCAACATTGCCACTTTCTTTACGATCATTCGCATTGGTACATGAAGCACACACTTGAATGCGTTAAATTCGGGTTGTCCAAGCACAGTCTCTATAACTGAGTACAAAAGGTTTTCAGATTTATGCTCCGACACATGAGGCATCCTCTTTATCTGCATTCTCAGCAAATCCGAATACTCACTGTAAAGCATGTCAAAAACAGAAATCTTCTTGCTCTCAACAACCGCCTCATCCATACTGTTGTACTCGATATAGCGAATTAAATCACCAAGATTGGTCCCGTGTTGTTTAAACAGCTTGTCAGAAGTAACAATGACAAGCTGTTTGACAGCTCGTGAAACCGCCACATTGATAAGGTTGGGATTATCAACAAAGACATTCATGTCATTGGATACCGTAGAAAAAACAATGGTATCCTTTTCTCTCCCCTGATACTTATGTACGGTGTCCGCTTCCAAACCGGGGATTGTGATCGCCTTACGAAGCTCCGTTATATGATCCCGATAAGGGGCGATAATTCCAACCGCACTGCAATCACCATATTTTTTGTGGTTCTGGCCTAATACTTCATCTCGAACCACTTCAATCTGTCTCTGGTTATACCAGCCGGATCCTATTCTGCGGGCATGATTTCCTGGAGCTGTACGATAGAGCTGAAGTGCGTTATCATCTTCCAATTCCTCGGTCATGATCACCAGTTGATTATCATAGAATTTTTCATTGCAGTACCGAATGATTTTCGGGTGGCATCGATAGTGCTCACAAAGCAGGGTGCTGGGGATCTGCTCTCCATACATTGCCAGTAGTGAAGAAAGAATGCTATGCTGGGAGTAATCATATGCTGCTGGCAAGCACAGCCCTTTTAAACGTTCATCGCTTTTCTGAGCAATGTGCCGGGGTACAATCTGCGGCAGCTGCTTCATATCGCCAACAATAACGATATTTTTGCAGCAAGACATGGCCAGCGCAGCCGTCACGAGATCCACCTGCGATGCTTCATCTATAATCAGGTAATCAAATAGAAAGTGTTCCTTCACACAGCCGCGCATCGAATGGGTGGTGCTCAGGATTACTGGATAGTCTTGAATAAATGACTGGAACTTGGCTTTGTACCCTCTCAGGGTATATTCCTGCCGTGTATGCCCGTCATAGCGCTTGCCGAGCGCATCATGGAATAAAACGTCGGAAAGCTCTGCATACTGTTTCATCAGCCCTTCAAAATCTTTACTGCTCAGTCTACCTTCAAGCGCCGCAATCTTCGCCTGCCGTTCCCGGATACTGCTTTCATAATAAAGACTGTTCAAAGACAGAAAAATCTCCGTCTGATTTTGCTCAATGAATCGGTGCTTATAGACTCCATAACGAAAGAACAGTTTGAATTTATTGACCCAGTGCCGAAAGTGAGCTGATTCCGCAATACGTCTGTACTCAATGAGGAATTTCAGAATTGATTCGCCGGTCCATTTGCTCTTAAATGAGTATGCCTTCAGAGGAGTTACATTGCCACTGAATTCATTCAAGAAATGACCTTGCTCTGTTTCCAGCCTTGAAAGCTGCTCTTTATGCTCTGCCAGCTCATTCCTATCCTTCAATAGTTCTGACAATGTTCTTGATATCTGGCTCAGTTGGTTCATCCTGAGCGCCCGCTCTTCGGGACTGCACTTCCATCCCGAAACTTCCGGCAAACCCAGCTGGCCCTCTTCAAAGAACCGCTTTTTCTTATCCTGATTGCCAAGCAAAGACGCCATGAAACCATAACCGTTCTTCTCAAGCTTTTCGATCACATTATCCGTGGCGGAATTATTGCCGGAAACCACCGCCACATTCTGACCCTGATACACCACATTGGCGATGATGTTTAGAATTGTCTGCGTCTTGCCTGTTCCCGGAGGCCCTTCAATAACGCTGATGGAATTAGTCAGTGCGGTTTCTACAGCCTTCTTCTGGCTTAGGTTAAACCCAAAAGGGAAAATAGGCACAGCAACCGCGTCATTTTGCACAATTGCTCCAGCAGTCAAATAGGCTCCGAGAATACTTTTCTCACTGACAAAACTCAGTTTCTCATACTGGTCCCAGAGCAAAGCGCGTCCTTCCTCTGTTACGTTCACAAGCTCTGAAAGGGATTTGAGGTATTCAAAGACAGCACTGGCATTGTTTCTATCCAGGCAGGACTGCTGAAAGCTCACGCACTTCCGTGGATAGATTTTGGTTTTTCCTACAGCATTAAACAAACGGATGTATTCGCCAAAATCCTGGACAGCGGAAATGCCGCTGATTGGAATATCATCAACACTAATGACTGTATTCTCAAGGGCAATAGATTTGGGATTCTTTAGAACGCGAACCTTACCGGCATGATAGGGGTAGGTTTTATTGTTACCGTTGAATGTAACCAAAGCCTGATTATTTGAGAACTCAAGGGTGCTGATATCAGAGGTTTTGTCTTCGTATTCGTTGGTGCGGGTGTTGTGAATCAAAATCATTTCCATGCTCATATCCATTACGTTCCTCAATCGTTGAGATAAGCCAAGGAATTGAGCTTAGCGTTTTTAATTCCTCGGCTTATCTAATACTTAGCATCTTGGGTTTCACATAACGCAATCTGACCGAAATCTCGATTGGAAATCTAATGCTGGTCACAATTGGTGTGTACAGATCATTTCCTTCTGTTATCTGTGCCTATGGGGGCAGATCCGACACATCACTTCAGCTTCCAAACGGTTCCCGCTGTATCCCGAAATTATGGTCATCACCAGCATTCCATCTACGGCCTCGCGGAATTCCATACATATTGTATCGCTTATTCTTCTGCAAACCAGCGGACATTCCCAGTATTTACGATGTGTAACATTCATATTTGGGGTCAATTTTCCTTCCTTATGAAGTTGATTCAATTCTTGCTTGATCAGTTCTTCTGGTTTTTTCGATAGTGCAGTTCTCTCATATAGCATTGAGCCAATTCGATCACGCAGCGCTCTAACGCTCCAACTTTCCACACCACAGATTTCTGCATAAAAATCCCGCTGGATTTTGTCTTTGATGGGCAGAAGCAATACAAAGTGTGACCAACTTAATTGTCGCGACAACGTCGCGACAATTTGCCAGTCTGTGTATATTTCAGCAAATTGGAGCATTCGTCGAAGACTTTTTTCAGAAAAACCATTCCCATACTCTATTTCTAAATGAGAGGCTAGCTTTTGAACAACTTCTGCTCCATAGTCTGCCCGTTTATTTTGTAATATTTCCGCGTTAACTCGCTTTCCTATTTTCCAATAGAGCTGCGTCATTCCTGCATTTACTGCAATACCAACTGCGGAACGCGTTTCGGCCCAAATCTTTCCTTCGTTCCAATTACCAATACCGTCTAGAGTGTCCATTGTAAGGCCTGGCACCACCCGCCCCTCAAGGGGAGCAGTATGGATGCTTGCCCGGAAGACCGTCGCAGCGGTATGCAGAAGGTCAAATCCCTCTTGAAGTCTTTGAGCTGATGAAGGCCAACTTGGAAAATAGAGTCCGATCATGACGGCCGAACCCTTTCTCAGGGTTCGGCCGTTTTGGTTGTTATGGAATAGTGAATTTATGTCGTCATTGCTTCAGTATATCCATTTCACCTGAACTCATCCAGGAAACCGCGTACATTTTCCGGCGACCAGACTCTTTTAACAAGAGTCTCCTTATTCTGAAGAACCGGCCTACGATCCTGATACGTCGGTTTTTCATTTTGGTACAGAATTCCCAGTGGAATCCGTCCATCCTCCGAAAGGGATACTTTAAAGGCTCTTTCTCGATCCTTGGGATTGTAATCCGCCCCGAGAGTATAGGTATGCTCCCGGTACCATGCGAAGGTGTTCACCTTGTTGAAGGAAACACAGGGCTGCAGGATATCCAGCAGCGCATAGCCTTGATGGAGGATGGCGGCCTTCATCAGCGTCTTCAGCTGGTCTTTGTTGCCGGAAAATCCACGAGCCACGAAGCTGGCACCCTGACTGATTGCGAAGGACATAGGGTTAAAGGGCTCCAGATAGACACCATCCAACTGAAGCGAGGTGACCTGTCCCAATGCAGTAGTCGGAGATCCCTGCCCTTTCGTGAGGCCATAAATCTGATTGTCATGAACGAAGTGTGCGATATCAATGTTACGCCGGATGGTGTGAATCAGGTGGTTGCCCCCTTCACCATAGCTGTCCCCTTCACCTGAAGTGACAATTACCTTCATGTCACTGTTGGCTACCTTCGCACCGAATGCCGGGGGCAGCGCTCTGCCATGAAGGCCATTGAAAACATTGGAATTCACATAATGCGGTGTTTTTGCGGCTTGTCCGATACCAGACACCAGGATGATCTCATGGGGGAGCAGATTCAGCTCTGCCAAGGCTTCTTTCAGAGATTCCAGAATTCCAAAATTGCCGCACCCCGGGCACCAAGCTATTTCATCGAAGGAATCAAAGATTTTATTATCCGACATAAGGAACTACCTCCCGCTCAAACCGCTCAACAATCTCTCCAGCTGAAATTTGACGTCCATCATATTTCAGAATGCTGAAGTCAGTTTTCAATCCCGTTTCTTGTCGGATCAGTCGCCCGAGCTGACCGGTAAAATTCTGCTCAACTGTGATGAACGTTTTCGCTTTCTTGTGATAAACCGTCAGTAAAGCTTCCGGCAACGGGTATACATCCCCGAAAGACAGCGCTGTTACCAAATAGCCTTTCTCATTGAGAATATCCGTGGCTTCAGCCAGAGCGCCTTCTGTAGAACCCCACCCCACCAGCAGATAGTCGGGTTCTTGAACCCCAAAACAGCTGGGCTCAAGCAGTTCCTCACGAAGTGCTGTCATCCGCTTCATTCGTTTATTCATCATTGCGCTGCGCATGGTTGATGATTCCGTAATATGACCATATTCATCATGCTCGTCCGAGTCGGTGATGACAATCTGATGCGGGACACTGCCCGGTAGCAGTCGCGGTGAAATTCCCGAATCGGTGAACTTGTATCTTTTATAGGTTTCCCCTTCTGCCAGTTCTGAACCGTCAGAAATGCACCGCTCAATCCGGAGCCCAGCCAAATCGAACGCTGGAACCGTAGTACTGCTGTCAGCGAGGTATTGATCCGACATCAGTATGACCAGCATCTGGTATTGATCGGCTATATTCAGCGCTCGAGGCACCTGATAAAACGCATCCGCATGATTCTTCACTGAAATGATCATCCTTGGGATTTCACCGTGTGAGGCGGTAAGCAAAAAGCTCAGGTCACTCTGTTCAGTCCGGGTCGGCAGTCCGGTTGCCGGGCTGGGGCGCTGGACATCCAGGAGCACCAACGGTGTTTCCATCATCCCTGTCAGACCCATACTCTCGGTCATGAGTGCAACGCCGCCGCCGGATGAACCTGTCATGGCTCGGATTCCTGCGTAGGACGCGCCGATTGCCATGTTGATGGCGGATATCTCATCTTCAGCCTGCTCGACAATGATTCCGGCTGCATTCTGCTTTTCAGAAAGATAGTTCATCACACCGGTGGCCGGCGACATCGGATACGCCGAATAGAACGAAACACCCCCCGCCAATGCTCCCAGCGCAACAGCTTCATTCCCGTTGAGGAGGAGTTCCCCCGAAATGGGCCCCGCAGGCAAAGTGAATGCCTTCTCAGTCAGGGCATACCCTTTGTCAAACGCTTTGAGGTTCACCTCTGAAGCTTGCCCGAATCGCTCTGTCAAAACCTGATGTGCCACGGTATAATCCAATCCCATATACCGTGCCAAATATCCCAGCGCAACGGTCGTTTGGGCTTTAGGATCACCGCTTTCCTTAGCCAACTGAATCATTGGAATCCGTCTAAGGTTGCTATCTTGCCGTTTTCCACCATCGAGGCTCTCCCACGGGAGCCCCACCTCACCAATCATAATCCCTTCAGGCCGCAGATCCGGTTCATGAATCTGAATACTTGCGGCATCCAGCGCAACAATCACATCCACAAGACGGTCATGCCCCCATACCTTTTCTGTACCAAACCGAATCTGGCTGAAATTATGACCACCCCTAATGCGAGACATCAGATCTTTGTGCGTAAAAACATAATAACCCGACCGCTGAAGCATCTTTTCAAACAGACGTCCTACCGTGTCTATCCCCTGGCCGGCAGAACCACCAATCAATACATTCCAATGCATAAGTCATGTCCTCTCTTTGCGATTACAACTAATCGCATCCGTTCTGATAGAGTTCAAACTTCCATAGACGATATCATTCGTTTAGACATTACCCTTTAAAATCATGGGTAAGCACTTTTATCTGACAGAACCGCTGCCGCACTTTTCCAAGAACAACAAAAATGCCCGCTGATATCAGCGGGCTTAAATGATCCAAAATGGAGCCAATGAAGGACGTCTTTTGTTGGTTAATAGTTGAACGCAGGTTGAATGCTGCATCCTTTGACTATGCGTATCCAACTTTGTGCCTTTCATAGACAACCGAGACAACCGGGTCAAGCCTGACAGTGTGACAATTTCGCAATCTTTTCTTTCCTATCCCGCTGATCCTCAAGACCTCGTGTAATCATTTTCGTGATTGCTGTATCAGATAGTCCCAGCTCCTTTGCAATCCCACGACTGGTTATGAATGTATGTTCAAGACATATCAGAATTAGAGCCTTTCTAGCTTCAGAATCTTTGCGACTTCTACTTTTTCCGTAAAACGCCTGGGTTTCTAGCCCGTATTCTGCGGCAGTCATTTCAATTATTTCACTTAGCGTTCGTTTGATTACTAGCCGTTTAGGGGCTTGGGTTTCATTGTCCTGTGTGCCTTCTTCATACTCGCCGGGTTTCAGGGTGCCGATGAGTTCTTCCTCTTCACCCATATACGCTAGATAATTCTGCTGTGCTTTTGATGTGTCTTCTGAAAACAGACCCAGCGGAAATGATATATCCGTAATCCCGTTCTTATTTTCGCCTATATAGCTTTTATGACTGCTCCAGAGATAATCAAGACCGCTCTCCAGCTTTGCCCGCTCAGGATTCTGGTGAATATAGCGGATTAATGCCAGCAGATACTGGTCTTTATTGCACAGGGTGGCTTTATAGCGCTGCTCGAATACGTGCCCGGTATGCTTGTGACGTCGATTATACCACTGGGTATACCCTTGCTGGATTCCCTGCATGATTTTACTCAAGGAAACATCCCTTACTTCTATCAGCAAGTGGGCATGGTTCGACATCAGTACCCACGCGTACAAATTGAAGCCGTAACGTCTTTTGTATTCCGCTATCCGTTCCAGATACTCCTGTTTTTCCATTTCGCTTCTGAATATCCATTCCCGGTTATTGCCTCTACAAACCACATGGTACAGTGCCCCAGGATAATGGATGCGGGGGTTTCTTGGCATGACCTCTCTCCTTGGTTCTTTGCAGTAACTGGCAGCAGATTCCTCTGCTGCCAGTTTATCATCCATTTGATTGTATTGTCAATTGTCAGGCCTGACCCCGAGCGTCCTCCAGTGGAAATGATGCATCCGTAATCCCGTTCTTATTTTCAACTATATAGCTTTTATGACTGCTCCAGAGATAATCAAGACCGCCTTCCAGTTTTGCCCGCTCAGGATTCTGGTGAATATAGCGGATTAGCGCCAGCAGATACCTGTCTTTATTGCACAGGGTGGCTTTATACCGCTGCTCGAATACGTGCCCGGTATGCTTGTGACGTCGATTATACCACTGGGTATACCCTTGCTGGATTCCCTGCATGATTTTACTCAAGGAAACATCCCGGACTTCTATCAGCAAGTGGGCATGGTTCGACATGAGTACCCAGGCGTACAACTTGAAGCCGTAACGTCTTTTGTATTCCGCTATCCGTTCCATATACTCCTGTTTTTCCATCTCGCTTCTGAACACCCATTCCCGGTTATTGCCTCTACAAATCACATGGTACAGTGCCCCAAGATAATGGATGCGGGGTTTTCTTGGCATGACCTCTCTCCTTGGTTCTTTGCAGTAAAAGGCAGCAGATTCCTCTGCTGCCAGTTTATCATCCATTTTATTGTATTGTCAATTGTCAGGCCTGACCCCGTCCGTCTCTCACACTTCAATCATAATTTTGCCAATGGAATTTGCCTATTTTTGAAAAACCACCACTTCATACAATATATTTCAACAACCAAACTTGATGACTTTATATTTCAGCCCTAGCGCATCCAAATCATCCACGAGCACATCTAAATCTTCAGCACTTCCGTGCCCAACATCATGAACAACAACAATTGCACTTCCAGCATCTGTTATACTATCAACTTCAAAAAGCCTTTTGACGCAACCCTTTTGAAGGTGCGGATTATGCGGATTCAGATTCAGAACCATTTCTTTCCCGCGCGACCAGACGGGGCACGGCTCAAATATTAACTCATAACTCGAACCCTGTTCAGATTTTCTGTCCAGCACTAACGTAAACCGCATGCTTTACCCCCTTATTCGCCATAAAGTGATCCGATTAAAAATCCAATTCAGTAAAATCAAACTCAAACCTATGCTGTCCTGGGTTTCTCGAGCACACAAAATAATACATGTTATCTTTCTCACTATACGAAAAGTGTAGTTTCCCGCCGCACTTCTCTTTCGGACAACGGCTGGTTAGTTTTAGTATTCCAGCATTGCCGTCATTGAATAAGCCAATATGAAATCCAAATATGTAATTTTGAAATACGCTGACAATTCTCTTTTGCTTCAACTCCTTAATAAAAAACATTACTATCATTCCGATAGCAAACATAAATGAAAAAACCTCGATATTTCCGCTGATGGCTAGTAACTTTTCGAATTTAAAACCTTGTACTATTGTTATAATGCTTGACACAAAACCGAGAAATCCTGCAAGAAAAGATCCAATCCCAATAGTAGAAATTAGTTTTGAGTTCATTGCCAACGATCCTCTTTTGAGGCAGTACTGAATTTTTTCTTGGGTGTGAGAATCGTTGTTTACTTGCGTACCGTAAATAATATTGCCACTAAAGTCGCCTTGTATGTTCACAGATCCATTTATTTCGTTTACATTACTTCGGTTACCATTAACATCTCTCAAATTTCAAGCCTCCTTGTATTTTAACTTTACCGTCTGAACAGACCATATTATTCATGTCGATTCTTAACTGAGCAAGATAGACCCAGTAACCAAGATACTTTCCTGTTATTACAATTGCCTCACAACTTCCTCATCCAAAATCTCTTTACGCTGCTTCCAGTCCGGCATCAGCATTGTCATGAAATTATAGAACTCTGCATCATGATTCCGATACTTAAAATGTACCAGTTCATGGAGCACAACATAGTCAATGCAAAACTTAGGAGCTTTTATCAGCTCGGAGTTCAACATAATTATGTTCTTATCCTTAACACATGAGCCCCATCTGGCTTTCATTAATCTAATTAAAATCTGCGGTTTCTTGACTCCGTATTTCTCGACTAGAGGATACACACGCTTAAGACTATCTTGAAAGTTGATTTCAGACTTTTCTCTGAACCACTCGTTCAGCAGATGCTCTTTTCTTGACCGGTTCTTCCGATCCTTAACCTTAAGTTCAATAAACCCTTGGTAATACTTAACGGACTCATCGTCCTGCTCTTCAACCCGCAGGCGGTACTGCTTGCCTAGATATTTGAACGATTCCCCGCTGACATAATCCTTAATCGCGGTTTGGTCCGGTTGAACGTCTTTAAAATAGCCAACATTTTTCATAATCCATGGTGCTTTCTGTTTAACGAATTTCAGAATGTAGTCTAGGGGCACCTTCTCATTAGCAGAAACGACTATAGACATATCTGGTTTGACATTCAAGTTGATATTTTTGATTCTCTTTCTGGTCAGCTCAAACTCAATTGTTCGTTCTCCATACTTTACACTGTATTTCTCCATATGAATCACCTAATATCGTCTAAGAGCAACGGTCTTAATGTCTTCGATGATTCGGTCGATCTGATCATACGTCATATTCGGTGAGTGCTTTTTCTTGAACACATAGAAAAGATCATCCAGCGATTTTGTAATAGCTTTATGAACGTCTGGATTATCATGCCAATCCACTTTACTGTGTTTTTCAATGATGATATCAACGTCAGTTGCAATATCCGCCAATACCCCTTCGTAGTTATAAATTTCCTCAGCATCAGCGGCCAAATCATAACACCCTGCTTTTTTGAATGCCTGATCTTCAAGCGTGTCCTTAATGACGCCGTAAAAAGCTTGTGCATGAATGTTGTGCTTGATCTTTTCAGGGTAAGCCGTGCCGGAATACCCTTTCCGATAGTCCTCTTTGACTTCATTCATCCTTTTCAGATAGTCTGCATCAGATATTCGCTGTTCTTTATAAGCCTCAATAATCTCCTCAATCCGTTTCGAGAACTTTTTATAGTAGGTGGGATTCTCATCCCACTTTTGATTGATGCTCTTTGTTATGCGGGTTCTGATAGCATCCGCCTTGGCTCTTGGCGAAACCATCCGCAAAATCTCTTCTTCAAATTCTTCCTCATTTAAGATATCCACGGGGGCTGTGATGGTGATCACATCTTCTGCGGCGATGTACGTGTCCATCAGGTTCCGCATTTTTGCTTCGTACTCTTTG
Organism: uncultured Peptostreptococcaceae bacterium; assembly: GCA_964649745.1. Taxonomy (GTDB): domain Bacteria; phylum Bacillota; class Clostridia; order Peptostreptococcales; family Acidaminobacteraceae; genus CAZEHS01. The sequence continues at coordinate 38,367 of CAZYQI010000003.1, forward strand.
TGGTCTATTGCATCCGAATAGCGAAGCTTTACCGCTGCACGAAGCTCCTGATAAAACTTCAGTTCACGTTTGAAATGAAGCAGTTCATTCTGGCCCAGGGCATTATATACATGCTCAGACTCCAGAGCGATGCCCAGATACTTCCCAAACTGACTTAGCTCTTCATAAAAATCGTTTCGGATCTCGTCATCGGCCAGCGTCAGCTCATACTCTTCTTTGTCGTTCTTGTTCTTAACATTTCTAAAGATTGCAACAAGGTTGGAATGTGCTTGTTTCAGTGATCCGATGGTTCCAACAACATCAATTAACGCTCCAGAGATATCTTCGTCATCAAAGTTCTCAAGTCCTGCGCCAGAGTACACCTTCATCGCTGAATCAAGCTCTTGAATGAGGCCGCGATAATCAACAATCAAGCCAAAGTCCTTGCCTTCATACAGACGGTTCACTCGGGCAATGGCCTGAAGCAGATTGTGTTCTTTAATGGGCTTATCAACGTAGAGTACACTGGCCCTTGGTGCGTCAAAGCCTGTAAGGAGTTTATCTACCACAATCAGAATATCAATGCTGTCGCCATCAATGAATTCACTCTTTACTCTTTCCTCGTATTTCAAGGCATCGGAGTATCCGCTAATCATCTTGTTCCAGAACTTCACCACTCGATCAGTGGGATCTTCATCCACTTCCTCGTAGCCCTCACGCTGATCCGGCGGTGACATGACAACAGCCGTGTTGATATCTCCAAACTCCTCAAATGCTTCAAAGTACCGTATTGCATCAAACTTTGAATTAGTTGCCAACATAGCCTTTGCAAAGGTTCCTTGATAGAACTTGGTAAAATGAACATAGATATCATCGGCGATAAATCGGATGCGCTGTTCCGATGAGGCAATGGCTTCGTACTTGCTCCATTTTGCTTTGAGCATTTCTGCTTGCTTCTCATTGAGGTTTCTTACGATCATTTCAATTCGTTTATCAATGGCAGCACGATTCACAGTCTGCTCTACAAGTCTGCCTTCATACAAAAGGGGCACAATTGCACCGTCTTCAACTCCATCTTTAATGGTATATTTGTGGATCATGCGGCTGCCAAACTTGCTGATGGTTGCCTTGTCTTTTTTCATGAGTGGCGTTCCGGTAAAGCCCAGATAGCACGCATTGGGGAATATATTCTTCATTTTAATATGAAGCTCCCCGTACTGCGTTCGATGGGATTCATCAATCAAAATGAATATGTTCCTAGACTTAACCGGTTCTTGCCGTTTCGCTACCTTATCAAATTTGTGGACAAGAGAAGTGATGATGTCTGCGCTATTGTCGTTAATCAGCTCCACCAAATTCTTGCCACTACTTGCCTTCGCTGCCCTAAGCCTTGAGTGGTTAAAGGTTTGATGAATCTGTCCATCTAACTCCACACGGTCTGTGATGACAAGTACTTGTGGGTGAAGTGATGCCAGCTCTGAAAGGATGTACCTTGCCAGCATAACCATGGTGAGAGATTTGCCTGAACCTTGGGTATGCCAAACAACACCGGACTGACGGTTGCCATTCTTGTCTGTCTCTTCGATGGTTTTCATGATTTCTTTGATAGCAAAGTACTGAGGATACCGGGCAATTTTCTTCGCGTTTTTATCATACAACGTAAAGAAACGAATCATTTCCAAGATGCGTTGGGGATGGAATAGTGCGAGGATGCTTCTGTCCTGGAAGGTTGGTATTCTGCCAACAACAGAATTCTCAAACTCATTTTTGAACCATGTATACTCGCCCGACTCCACATCCTCTTTCCAAACAGACCAGAACTTCTTTGGAGTGTATACCGTGGCATACTGGGTGTCGTTCTTGTTGGTTGCCATGACAATCTGTACATATTTGAACAGCTGCGGCGCATAGTCCTGCCCTTGATTTCGAAGCATCTGGCTAATACCCTGATCCACAGAGATAGATGCTTTTTTGCATTCAATAACCCCTACCGGGATCCCGTTAATAAAAAGAACGATATCCGGTCGAACAGTTCCCTGCCCATCTTCCCGTTCAACAGAAAACTCTTCAACCGCATGAAATACATTGTTTTCAGGATGATCCCAATCAATGTAGTTAATGTTGAAAGAACGGGTTCCGTCCACATCTGAGATTTTTTCCGGATAGCTTCTCCCAAGGAGTAATGAATCATAGATTTTCTCATTGGTTTTTATCAGCCCATCCGTTAACGCTTCATCAATGTCCTGCATGGCTTGAAGGATATTCTTTTCAGAGAATTTGTGTCGAACATTCTTGTACTCATAATCATTAATGGCGTTCAATTGGTTGTACAACAATTCTCTCAGAATGACATTGTACAAATTCCCACGCATCGCCTCAGCTTTCTCCGGTGAAATCAGCGTGTAGCCAATCTTCCCAAGAAGCTCAAGGGCTGGAATCTGAGAGATATGCAGTTCATCATAATCCTTTGCTCTGCTCAAAATTTCACCTTCGATCTGCTAAGATAATATATAATTTAGCATTTTACTCTAATCAGTCCAGTCAACAAAAGCTGCATCAGGCCTTGTTTTTGACGTTTGATAAATCTCATTTCTTTTTCCATAAGATTAATGTTCTCATCAATAACCCCCAGCACTTTTGCAATCTCATGCTGTTCTTTGAGGCTTGGCGGAATCGTTACCTTAATTTTCTTGAAATTTGCGTACTTCAAGTTTAAAGTATCATCTACTAACCCCTGTGAATTTCTCCAAAACGTATATATAATTTTCGAGAGTTTAAACAAGTAGCCGAAGAACTGACTGTCTACACTTTTTCTCGGCTTAAGGATTGTGTACGCCGGGCTCACGATACCTTCATACATAGATACACCAGAAACACCTTGCCACATTCGCATTGTGTTATATCCGATATCCATTGGACATATCCTCTTATATTTACCTTTATCATTACTGGAATTGTCTTTAAGATTTACTTCCGAACGACGCACAATGCCATTCTTGCCTGTTATAGCCAACAACTCGAGATGATCATGGCTGGATTCGTTTCGTTCTTTCCAAATATCACCCAGCCTTACTTCCAACCACTCATCCTCGAAACCAGGTACCCTTACTTCACCTGTTAACAGCTTCTTCATAAGCCCTTTCTTTTGTTTTCTCTTTTCTTCTATCAGTCGCTCTTTAAGTTCGATTGCTTTGTCCCAAACTGAAAGAATTTCAGCCAGTTTTTCCTGTTCATTCAGAGGAGGCTTTGCTATCTCCAGTGATAAAAAATTATCTTTAGAAATATTTTTCATGCTATTGCTCGTTCCTGTTGCAATGTTCTTGATTTTTATCTTCATCTTTTGTGTGGTCATGAGAGTAACCAACCACTTGCTATTTACCTCTTCCGAAAACCGAGTTTGCCACAGTCGGTCAGGAATAAATAGATTATTATAGTCTTTATCGACATATCCAATTTCTCCAACTAAATCAGGAGTGTTCATACGACTAATAATCAGCATCCCTTTTTGGGGATGCTGTCTTGCTCTGTAATAATCTCGCTCAATAATCACTTTGTTTTCGTTTGGATAAAAGCGCCCATCACTCACGCAACTAGTCTTTAAAATTCCACACTCAGATGCCTTACAAGCTCTGTCTTCTGAATTCACACTAACCCCTGAATCTAATCCTTCGATAATAGAACTCATTTTGACCACATTCCATTCATTTGGAATTATTTGATCCTCTACGAGCTTATAACCATGTGGGATAATTCCTGAATAGAACTGATGAATCCGTTCAGATATTAGGTTGTTCAAAATTACGCCCCCTAAAATCCAATATTCTTTAGATAGGTTTCCATCTGAGCCTCAACCTCTGCAAGCTCAGATTTAATAATTGCAATATTCTCAGCGACTTCCTCCATATCCACCATTTCTTCTTCTTCAAAAGTATCAACATACCGTGGAATATTGAGGTTATAATCATTCTCCTTAATCTCTGCTCTGGTTACCACAGAAGCGTACTTTTCAACGCTTTCATACTTATCATACGCGTCAACAATTCTTTGGATGTCGTCTTCTCGTAGCTTGTTCTGGTTCTTTCCCTTTTCGTAACAGCCATCTCCAGAAGCATCAATAAACAATACTTCATCCCTGCTTCGGTTTTGCTTAAACACCAGTACACAAGCCGGAATACCTGTACCAAAGAACAGATTTGATGGCAAACCGATAACCGCGTCCAGCAGATTCATTTCAATAAGTTTCTGCCGGATTTTGCCCTCACTGGATCCTCTGAAGAGCACACCGTGGGGCAAAACCGTTGCCATCCTGCCGCCTTCCGCCAAGGAATGAATCATGTGCAGCACAAATGCGTAGTCGCCTTTTGATGTAGGTGGTACTCCCCAACCAAATCGCTTATGGGGATCGTGGCCTTCTTCCATTTTGAAGTCTTTGTCGGTTCCTTCACCCGCAAAGCCCATAGCCCATTTATCCAACGAGAAGGGCGGGTTAGCAACAACCACTTGGAATTTCATCAGTTTGTCGTTTTCTAAGTGCAAAGGGTTCGAAAGAGTATCTCCCCAAGCAATTTTCGCATCATCAATATTATGCAGGAACATATTCATTCGGCATAAAGACTGTGTTTGACCATTTCTTTCCTGACCATAAATCTGAGCTTTCTTTGAGGGTATTTTGTTATATGCTTTGATCAGCAAAGACCCTGAGCCACAAGTAGGATCATAGATCCGGTCATTCTCTTCTGGTTTAACAAGCCGAGACAAGAGCTCTGATACCTCCGAAGGTGTAAAGAACTCGCCTCCTTTTTTCCCTGCATCGGATGCAAAGTTAGCAATCATGTATTCATAAGCGTTTCCGATTACATCCTCTTCAATCAACCGAGATGGCCTTAGATCAAGATCGCAGAAGTCTTCTAACAAATGCTTGAGCATGGAATTTCGCTCTTTTGTGTTGCCTAATACAGCCTCAGAGTTAAAATCAATATTTTTAAACACGCCTCGGAGTTTCGTTTTGTTTTCTTCTTCCACGTGAGCCAGTGCCTTGTTTATGATTTCACCAACATCATTTTGGTTTCGACGTTCGTAAATATAATCGAATGTTGAAATCTCATCCAATACAAATCGCTCGTACCCCATTTGGCGCTTAACCATTTCTTCGTCGTGATCATACTTTGCCATCAGAGAATCTTTGTGTTCCTTGTAGATGTCGCTGACGTATTTGATAAACAGCATTACAAGCACATAGTCCTTGTAGATCGAGGAATCGATTTTCCCTCTAAACGTGTCGCATGCTCTCCAAAGTGTGCTGTTAACCTCTTCTTGAGTGTATTTTTTGATTTCCATTTCAGTTTCCTCCGTTTTTTATCACAAAATCATTTTTGACCCAGCGGTATACTGTATTGGCTCCTATTTGCCATTATAGAAGCTTTGTAATGCTTCTCGATAGTACAGTTCCTTCTTCTTCTTCAACTCTTCAAGCAATTTCAGCTCCTTGATGGAAGCAGAGTACGTCTCGCCAATCAGCTTCTGATCTTCAAAGGACAGCTCCTTCAACTCTAACTCCATATAAAACCCCGGCTTTATTGCTGAATACAAACTCCCCGTTTTGTTCTTCTCAGTGTCTCTTTTTACAGTTTCACTGTTTAAATACCAATGTACATACCCTTTAACCATCTGATTCTCATAAATACGAACAACGCAGAAGTTCGAAGTAATCACAAGATTACTTGTGGCTTCAGTAATCAGGACCGCTGTGAACGGAGAAGTTAACCGAACAACAATATCCCCGGGTTGCGTTAAGTACGATTTTGTAAGATTTTCTTTGCTTCGAAAATTCTCCACCAGATCTAAATCAATTTCCCCATTATCTTGTATGCATTTCAGATTTAATTGCTTATATTCTTTCGCATCATTGCTGTCCGGTTCTGCAGTTTTCCGCGAGAGAACCAAACCCGATCGTATCTCTGCAACGTCACTGAGTTTCATAGAAATCTCCCTTCTAAATATGGCGGGGTCAAACCCAACAAACTGACCCCGCCATCCTCACGCATATTAACTATTAAAGAACTTCTCTATCTTCTTCGCGTTGTAGGTGAAATCCTGCCCCGCTTGAGATAGAAATTCCTCGCGATAACTATCAAGTGGCAGATCCTTGTCCTTCGAAAAATCAATCCGCAGGTAATTTGATTCATCCATGAGTAGTCCCATCATATTGTGGGCACTTTGAGATTGTAGACCTAAGATCATCTTCACAAGACCCACTCCCCAGTTTGCCGCTCCCCAATACGTGCCATTCATCGCATAAGCGGTTTTTCCTGAACCTGTTCCAATTGAAAGAATACGAATATCCGCTGGGCTTATATTTAATCGTTTAGGGTTAATTGCTTCGATGAAAGCAACCAAAGATGGATTGTTTGCCCATAGTCCACCATCTGCAAGCAAGTAAGGTTCGTTCTTATTGTTTGTTATCTTGGCTGGTCTGAAATAAACAGGGGCAGCACAAGAAGAGAGGACCGCATCGCGAACAAATGTCTCACCATCTCTTACAAACTCGGGTGAATAGGGCTTTTTGTGTACAAAGACCCGCCCATTTACAACATCAGTCGCCGGAATAATAAGGTTTGTCTTCGCATCCTTCATCCTCAAATCCTGAAATTCTGATTTCAAAACAGTTTCCAATGATTTTAGCGGGTATTTTGGAGTTAGCGCTGGTATCATCCCAAGTAACCCTGGCCTGAATATTTCCTTTGATTTATTGATATAGAGATCACAGACTCTTTCAATTGGAATGCCACAAGCCAGAGCTGCTGCAATAATCGAACCCGTGCTAGTTCCGGCAATGATATCAAAATCCTTTGCGTAATCCACGTTGTACTCTTGCTGGATTCTACTTAAAATGTGAGCCGGATAAATACCTCGTGCTCCTCCGCCATCAATGGCCAAAATTCGAAAAGTATCTGCCATGGTGCACCTCATCGGATGTTAATGATGAATTCGCCGCTTCTTGCAACGCAAACACCACTCTTTACAATAAAGCACTCTGCCCAATGCTGGCCCTTATACTTCGTTCCTTCAGAACGAATCAGCTTACCTTTTGAAATTTGCCCATCGTAAAAATCACCTCGGAGATCCTCAGAATATCGTGCTTCATCTCCGGTGTTGACGACCTGCCAGAATACATGGTATGGACGCTTAACATTAGTAGCTGCCCTAAATTCAAGAGAGGCACCTTTCGGAACACTCTCGAAACCACTTGGAATGTTTTCGCGCCGAAAGCCGTTTTTGTCGATGAACGCTGAGATTGATACGCTTCCCTCTTCCCAATAAGGCCACTGTACTTCCTGTTTATGAGGAGCATAGGGCACAATCGATCGCTTCGAACTGAATGTTTTGTTGGCATACTGTGCCTCAAAGGCTGTTTTTGCTCTATTCACGGCACGGTTGCCCAGTGAATTTCGAAGTGATTCCGTAAAGAGCTGGACACCATTGCCACTGAATTCCTGAATCAAGTTATGGTTTGCGTGTTGCAACCATTTATCGAATCCCTCGATTAGTTTTGGGTTCTCAGCCCATTTATCCGCAAAGTTCTCCAGCGGATTTACTGGATTTTGAATCCAATACACTCCTTCGCGTTCTTCTATGTGATCTTCCATATTTTGAAGAATGTTTGCAATCGCATCAAAGAGGTTATCTTCTCCACTGTACGCATGAGTTGCCAAGGTTGTTAGGATGATTGAAATTGGCTTATGGTCTGCGTCGTTTGAGAACAGAATATCTCGATGCCGTTTTAGCAGTTGAATTGACCGCTGCAATACTGTTCTTGATTTATGCACCGGTATTTCTTCTATTGAAGCATACATTAACGAACGGGATTCCTGAATACGCCGAAGCTCAGCCACTTGCCGCTTTCTGAACCACTTTGAGTAGCCAACAGGGTTGCTCACCGGCCAATCTTCAGTAATATGGCTATAGTTCATCAACGTTTTGTCCGTTATGGCTATTGAATCTTCTGCCCATTCGCTACTGAAATTTCTGCTCTCAAGCAGCGCTTTAAATTGTTTTCCGTTTGGTAGCGCCGGCAGGATATCCAAATGAAACTGTGCGCCATCCGCATAGTTGATAGTCCAACAGCGCCGGTTATTCTCTGGCTCTGCGATAATTCCATTCGAGGAGCAGTATCTCTGAACCTCTAATCCAATACGGAATTTGAGGGCATTCTGAGATATATTAATCTTCCTCTCATTTAGAACACAAACCAAATCGATATCATAATCTTCTTCCTCTGAAATCGGTTTAATAGCGGTACCCAATCGAAATGATCCCTGAACATAAATTACAGGGTCATACTTCGCGATGATGGATTTGTCTCTGCAAAACCACTCGCCAATTGCTTTATACCGACTTTCAGCCTGTTCATACCGACTTTCCGGAACGTTGAGCTCATCTGCGATTAACTCAAGTGCCTTGTTCAACTGCTCTTTCTGTTTTCCCATTCTTTACCTCTCATTTTTGATTTTTCGGCATTCGCCGTGAGTGAAGCACACCGTGGAACCCATGTTGTCGGGGTAATATAATGCTTCTTCTACCCTCCTTATGAGGCAAAAGACCAAGCGGCGTGTATTTCATTCGAATCAAAAATGTGATAGAATGAAGTGTCAAGTTATACACAGACTTTGCTTGTGGAGACCATAGGGGATTGCCGTCCTCTATGGTCTTTTGTCTTTCGCGCGTTTGGATTATGTTACGATATGATTATAACACTGCTAAAATATCTTGTAAACGTTTTTGTTACGATGTGGTTATGACGTAAATCATGTTGTCATTAGTAGGTCAACCGGGTCAGGCCTGACAGTGTGACAATTTCGCGATCTTTTCTTTCCTCACCGGCTAATCCTCAAGACCTCGTGTAATCATTTTCGTGATTGCTGTATCGGACAGCTCCAGCTCTTTTGCTATCCCACGACTGGTTATGGAGGTATGTTCAAGACATATCAGAATTAGAGCCTTTCTCGCTTCAGAGGCTTTGCGACTTCGAATTTTCTCGTAAAACGCCTGGGTTTATAGCCCATATTCTGCGGCTGTCATTTAAATATATTGGCTTGATTCCCTCGTCATCAACGGTCTGCTGTATCCGTAACGTCCTCTGTGCCGCCACCAAAGAACCACCCATTCATTTCAACAAAACGAATGCACCGATTCAGAAATTCATCGTGGCTCAAATAGGGCTGTATGGAAACACACCCGTTTATTTCGATGACCCGCGCATTTTCAATATTTTCTGCTATTGGCAAAGCATCTAAAATGCGATCTGCGGCTTCTTGGTATTTTTCAATTCTCTCCGTGTCCATATCTGTAGGGTTCTTAATTCGCGTGATATCCATATTGTCGCACAAATCCGCCAGTTTTACCCGACACGCCGTTTCATTGCCCAGAATTCTGCCGATGAAATTATTATAGCTTTCCCCGGCTCTTTTCGTAAGGCAATCGAGGACTTCGACTACTTCCTCAGAAAAGCCTTCTTCGCGAATATCATCAAGGGTGATATCCGAGTCCTCAACAACATCATGCAGCACAGCGCAAATACGTTCGATTTCGTTTTCCTGTGTCATCATTACTCTTAACGGATGAAGAATGTAGGGTGCTCCGGCTTTATCGACTTGGCCCTTATGGGCACGGTTAGCAATCTCAATGGCTCTGTTCAGCATCATACGCTCCTTGAAAGGAATGAAACAGTGTCAGGTCTGACAGTGTGACATTAGCATTCTCCGTTCTTTTCTCTTCCGTTAATTTTGTGCCACTCCGAGGTCAGGCTTAACAAATTAACAAGGTGAACAATTTGTTAATTTGCTTAAGCCAGACCCCTCCGTTTCTTTTATTCACATAAAAAATCTCCCCGGTTGATGACCAGAGAAATCTTTTATGGAGCCAACGAGGGACGTCTTTTGTTGGTTAAAAGTTGAACGCAGGTTGAATACTGCATCCTTTGACTATGCGTATCCAACTTTGTTCCTTTCATATTCATCTATTCCGTTATCTTTAATGAATCACTTAAGAAGGCTTTCAATTTAGGAATCTCTATCGTCGCAACCGCCCAAACCACATCCAGATTCATTGTGTGGTATTTATGAGCAGTAATATCACGTAAACCCGAAATGTTCTTCCAAGGAATCTGGCTATGCTCAGCTTTATAAGACTGGGACAATGATTTAGTTAATTCTCCAATGTTTATCAGTGACATGCATACGGCTTTTCGTACCATGTGATTAGCTGAAAACCCCTCAAAATCTAGGTCTTGACGAAATTCAAGATGTCATCGACATCTTCAAGCATATGCAACAAAACATCAGTGTTTTTCATAAATCACCTTCAAATCGGCCATAATCGCGTCTGATGCGTTGGATGTCAGCAGTGATCCAAATGATATGAGATCAACTTTCCTTTTCAGCCTGTTTTCCAGTTTCCGCTTGAGTTCTACAAATATCAAGGGATTATTCATATCCGGCAATTGAACTAGCAAGTCAATATCACTGCCCAAGTGCATTTCATTCCTCGCGCATGAACCAAAAACTGCAACCTTTTCCAGCCCATATTCCTTAAACAGTGAAAGAGATTTTTCGATTAATACATCTATAGTAACCGGTTTATAAGACACCGCAATCCCTCCTATCTCAAGCGTCTTACCGCATGAATTTATTAAATTATACCATGACGAATACAAAGTTTCTATCTACTGGCTCTAGTCTCCTTCTCTCCTTCAAAAAATGAAATGAGCCCTGAAAACCAGAAACTGATTTTCAAGGCCCTTCTTCGCAGTGTAACTGTTTACAATGACCGTATTGAGAATTACATCTCTGTTGGGGTGAATCTACATCTAATTAACTGCTGGTGTTTTTTAACCAAAAAGTGGAGCCAACGAGGGGAATCGAACCCCTGACCTATTCATTACGAGTGAATCGCTCTACCAACTGAGCTACGTCGGCACGGCTTACCAAAACAATTGTAGCATGTTTTTTTAAGCCTGTGGCAACTTTTTTGATTATATGGATATGTCCAGTTGGCTTCCCGATTCTGTTTTTTTGGACTTGGATGCCGGTTGGGGGGCTTTATCTTCGCCGGTTTTTCCGTACGCTGCTTCTGCCCTTTTACGGGCCAGTTCCATGGCGGCCTGGCCTTCTCTGGCGCTGGCGGAGGCAGCAACGCTTCTGTCCTGCGGCGAGGGATCTGCTGGGGCCAGGGCCGCAGCTCTGACTCTTGCCATCAGCCGAATCTGTTCCGCCGGATCATCCACGGAGGGGATGCTGATGGACACTTCGCCGCCGGTAATATACCGTTTTCCGTCCGGGCCGTTGGTATAGCTGTAGGAGGCTCCCCCTGCCAGACTTCCCCCCACGGCCATATGGGCCTGTTCATGCACAATGACCTTGTTCTGGATCTGTACCAGTTCCTGCACCTGTCGCTGAATGTCGGCATCCTGTTGGGCATTTTCGGTGGATCCTGCTGTCTGCGGAGAACCCGTGACTGCTATTTCTTGTTTCCCGGTTTTTGAACCCGTGACATTGGAAACAGCCTCCTTGGGCTTATTCTCCTGAGGCTTCTCGCCAGGAACAGTTTTCCTGGAATATGCGTCATTCTTGGCCGGTATGCCGTAACCGTCAATTTGCATTCCCATGCTGACGCCTTCTTTCAACACGCTTATCTATAGCCTAATTATAACTCTATGCGCTTATAATGTAAATGTTTACCGATTTTACTTCACCCCATGCAGTCCGAGGGCAAAAAAAGTACGCCCCCTTTCGGAGGCGCCTTGAATCAACTACTTTGCTTTAACTTCTGTCCAGGCTCTGTCCAGCATTTCCACATAATCCGGTCCCAGGTCCTTATAAACCTCGCATTGTTTCACAATTTCCTTGTCGGGGTAAACGACCTTGTTCTGCTTCACAGCTTCATCCATCATATCGAAGGCCCCTTGGTTGGGTGTGGAGTATCCGATATAGACGGCATTCTTCAGGGAAATATCCGGCCGGCACAGGAAGTCGATAAACATTTCGGCTTCTTTTTTGTGAGGTGCCCCCTTGGGAATGACCACATTATCAAACCACATGTTGGTCCCTTCCTTGGGAACTGCGTATGCCAGGTTCTCGTTGTTGTCCATCATGAAGATGGCTTCACCGGACCAGGCCACCGCCATGGCGGCCTCTTCATTGATCATCATGTCCTTGACGCTGTCGTTCACATAGGCCAATACCAGGGGCTTTTGAACCGCCAGCTCTTTTTTTGCCGCCTCGATATCCTTTGCCTGATCGGTATTCATGGAGATGCCCAGCTTCTTCTGAGCCACCATAAAGGCGTCTCTCGGTGAATCCATCATAAGGATTTTGCCCTTGTATTTCGCATCCCAAAGGATGTTCCAGCTATCCACAGGGTCTTTTACTTCTTTGGTATTATAAACAATACCGATGGTTCCCCAAAGGTACGGCACTGAATATTTATTTTCCGGATCAAAGGACAGGTTCTTGGATTGCTCCATGATGTACTTGTAGTTCGGCACATTGGCCAGATCGATCTCTTCCAGCATATCTTCTTTAAGCATTTTCTCGATCATGTAGTCGGAGGGCACGCAGATGTCATAGCTGGTTCCGCCGTTTTTGAGCTTGATGTACATATCCTCGTTACGGTCATAGGTGTCGTAAACAATCTTAATTTTTGTTTCCTCTTCAAACTGTTTTAAAACCGTTTCATCGATATAGTCCCCCCAGTTATAGACGTTGAGGGTAACCTGATCCGTTTTAGCGCTGCAGCCGGCGCTGAAGATCATCACCAGGGTCATTAACATAATTAGCCATTTATTCATTGGATACAGAACTCCTTTCATGGATGATGGATTGTCGTTTATTGACGATAAGAAGCAGAATCAGCACCACCAGGAACATCAGGGCTGACAGTGCGTTTATCTTGGGATTGATGCCCCGTTTGGCCATGGCGTAAATGGTAATGGATAGATTGGACACCCCGGAGCCGGTCGTGAAAAAGCTGATGACGAAATCGTCCACCGACATGGTGAAGGCGATAAGCGCCCCAGTGATGACACCGGGCATGATTTCCGGCAGAATCACTTTAAAGAAAGCCACTCTCCCCGTCGCGCCCAGATCCATGGCCGCCTCCACAATATCCTTAGGAAGCTGCTTGAGCTTGGGCAGAACCGACAGGATCACAAAGGGGGTGTTGAAGGTGATATGGGCCAAAAGCAGGGTGGTGAACCCCAGCTGCATCTTAACGAAGATGAACAGGCTCATCAGGGCAATCCCTGTAACAATATCCGGGTTAAGGATGGGAATATTATTCACCTGAAGCATGATCTTGCGGTGCAGGGGCCGCATGCGGTAAATGCCGTAGGCTGCTGCCGTTCCCAGCACCGTGGAGATAAGGGCCGAGGAAACCGCAATCATCAGGGTGTAATAAAGGGCCTTCATGATGGTACGGTCACTGAAAAGTGCCTGATACCATTTGAGGCTGAACCCCGTCCAGGCTCCCATGGATTTGGTTTCGTTGAAAGAGAACGCAATCAGCACCACAATGGGGGCATACAGGAAAACATACAGAAGCGCCAGGTACAAACGCCTCATATTCTTTTCTACCACAGGCTTGTCCCCCCTTCCTCATGGGTGTCGTAACGGGAAAGCACCCACATTGAAAGCAGGATCATGGCCATCATAATCATGGATATGGCAGAACCGAAGTTCCAATCACCCACTGCCAGGAACTGCTGTTCCACCAGGTTTCCAATAAGCATATACTGTCCACCGCCCAAAAGGCTGGAAATAACAAAGGTGCTGACCGCCGGCATGAATACCATGGTGATGCCGGAAAAAACACCGGGCATACTTAGGGGGAATATCACGCGGAAGAATTTGACCCACCGATTGGCGCCTAAGTCTTCTGCCGCTTCCAGTACAGCCGGGTCCATTTTGATGAGTACCGTATAAATGGGCAGCACCATAAAGGGCAAGAAGTTGTATACCATCCCCAGCAGCACGGCGCTTTCATTATAAAGCAGGTCCATCGCCGGCAGGTGCAGCAATTCAAGAAGATTATTCACAAATCCATTCTTGCCGAGAATGGCCATCCAGGCATAGGTCCTGAGCAGAAAATTCATCCACATGGGCAGGATAAACAGCAGAACCAAGGTATTCCTCACCTTGGGCTCTGCCTTGGCCAGGAGCATGGCAGCCGGATAGCCTATCAGTATGCACAGCAGGGTTGACAGAACTGCCAGCTTCATTGAACGGAGGAAAACACTTAGGTATATAGGTTCCATAAACCGGGCGAAGTGTTCGAAGGTTATGCGGTACCCGCCCGCCTCAGCGGACACCAGACTGAAAAACAGTACCAGGAACAGTGGCACAATTATGAAGATGGCGCTCCAGACAATATAGGGCGCTGCACTCCAGCGCTTCATGATCGGGAACCCCGTTTCATGATGTGAATATCCTCAGGATGAATGTACAGACCTACATGGGTTCCAATTTCATTCATACGGGTAGAGTGAATCAACCATTCCACTTCCCCCTGGTCCACCAGCATTTCGTAATGGACCCCTTTGAAAACAACCGATTCAACAACTCCTGTAACCTGCCCTTTATCCAGAGGAACCACCGTGATATCCTCCGGCCTGACAACTACGTCCACCGGGGTGTTGTCTCCAAACCCGGCATCCACACATACAAATTCCTGGCCGGCAAAGGCAACCTTACGATCGCAGATCATGGTGGCGTCCAGAATATTGCTTTCTCCGATGAAATCCGCCACAAACCGGTTCTTGGGCTCGTTATAGATATCCTCCGGAGCGCCAATCTGCTGGATGATGCCGTGCTCCATGACCACCACTGTGTCGGACATGGTCAAGGCTTCCTCCTGGTCGTGGGTAACATACACGAAGGTGATACCCAGCTCCCTCTGCATATCCTTCAGCTCCAGCTGCATATCCTTGCGCAGCTTAAGATCCAAAGCACCCAGGGGCTCATCCAGAAGCAGCACGTCCGGCTCATTGACCAAGGCCCGTGCAATGGCAATCCGCTGCTGCTGACCCCCGCTGAGAGACTGAACCGAACGCTTTTCGAAGCCCTTTAGGCCCACCATGGCCAGCATCCGTTCAACCCTGGGTTTGATTTCCCCATCGGACATTTTCTTTATGTAAAGACCGAATGCAATATTTTCATAAATAGTCATATGTGGAAAAAGCGCATACTTCTGAAAAACGGTGTTAATCTTTCTCTGGTATGGCGGCACGGAGGTGATATCCGACTCATCGAACAGGATCCTGCCTTCTGTCGGGCTTTCAAACCCCCCGATCATCCGCAGGGTTGTGGTTTTCCCACAGCCGCTGGGCCCCAGTATGGTTAGAAACTCGTTTTTCTGAACATAGAGATTCAGTGTATCCACTACAACCGAATCGCCAAAGCGCTTTGTGACATTCTCAAGCCGGATGATATTTTTGCCCAATGTCGACCCCCCTGAAGGATGATGGATTCCTTGCTGATGCAAGAGCTGGGCATTAATACCCACGCTAATCCCATTGTAACATCTTCACCTATTCGTTCAAGAGCAAGGGAAAAAATATTACATTATTAAAGCCTTGCAACTAATTTAACTGAATTATCGGAATATTTCAATTATTCCATTGACACGGCTGGTGGTACCTGCTAAAATCAATTTTAATAACCACCCACAGAGAGAGAGTATTGAAAGGAGCTAATTTTTATGAAACAAAAGAACACGAGGAAGGACTACCCCTTCGAACAAACCGGTGCACAAAACAGAGAAGAAGGATCAACGCAATCTAAAATCAGTGTCCATGCGCTTTCAGAAATGATGAACCCCTCCAATATGAATTATTTCGGCGCGGCGTATAGCTTTGCTGATTTGTAAGAGCACACATAGGCACAATTAAAAACACCAGGTCTCATTTAATGAGGGACCTGGTGTTTGTTTTTTTGAGCTTTGCTTTATTTCCCTATACGGTTTTGTACAAAGGAACTGATGGTCTCAAACTTATCAAATACATCTGTCCCGAAGCCTCGGCTGAAGCTGCCCCGGCTTACAGTACCTGAGCCTTGATTATAAGCACTCACAGCCTTGAACATGTCGCCGCCGAAGGTGTTTCGGAGGCCTGCCAGATAGCGGGTGCCGCCCTCAACATTGTACTTGGGATCCATCAGCTGATCCCGGGTGTAACCCAGCCGCGTTCCGGTTGCCGGCATGATCTGCATGGCCCCTATGGCGCCATGGCTGGATATGGAGCTGGAATTAAAGTTGCTTTCCTTCCACCACAGTGCCATGATCCATTTTTCATCCACGCCGTGCTTATCCGCATTCTCCTTGATCATCTTCACCGTATTCAGGGCACTTTCTGAGGAATAGCCGCTGTTTCGGGTGATGATAAAGGCAGCCAACGCTTCATAGTACTTGACGTTGAAGGTCTTCAGCACATCTTCAATGGATTTCGTCCCATCGCTCTGGATAACAAGACCCATGAGAGGGTGGTGGACGGATTTCCAGCCAAAGCTGCTGTTGGTGAGCTCCCAGGTAAGCGGCACATAGGTGACATCCCGGTAAACAAGTACGGGAAACTCCCCTGTTTTCATTACGGTGGTGCTTAAAGCGACGGGATTTGTAGAAACCCTAACCTTTACCTTATCCGGGTGTGGATATACTCCTGACGGCAGGGCCGCGGTCTTCGGCTCAGCTTTTTCAATAGTCAGGGTTTTTGTCGCTTCATCCCACTTCGTTACGAAGCCCGATTGGACTCCCATTTCTCTTGAGATTGGCAGGTATACAACTTCCTTGAAGAACAGCATCGGATATTCCAGTGCCGAGCTGTTCACATTAACGCCATTCAGTACCAATCCCTGCTTGTAGACCGAAACATCCAGTAACTGCTCCTCTGCAAAGCTAATGCCGGAAAACGCCAGCAAAAGCGTCAGGCAACAAAGCCATTTTCGCACGGTAGCCCTCCTCTTTCTTTTCGGTAGTGCAAGTCATTACGGATATCCTGAGTTTCCTAATAACCATCTTTATTCACGTTGGGTAGTGCTTTTTCAGCATCTCTCAGGAAAGAAAAAAGTACAGGTTTCATGCCTGTACTCTATTACTTCTATGCATTCTATCACAAAAGCCGTTTTTATGCAACCACAGGGCTGAAACACCGTCAATTGCGCAACTTCATTTCCATTTTACCCATATTCTTTTCCCAATTATTCGCCAATGAACGGACGATTCGATTTCCGATTTTAGACAGAAAAACCAACTCTGTTGGGTGATCCTCCGACACCGGTTGGATGTCAATGCGCCCAGCCACCAGATCTACTTTATAGATGCCGCTGTTCAAACGGACAAATCCTTTTGCCCGCCAGGCCTCCTCCGACATTGAACGGATGAAGGCCCGAAGCGGCTCTTCCTCAACTTCCCCCTGGTAAGTCAGTGTAACAGTGAAGGGCTTGTTGTCCACCTTATTGGTGCTGGATTCACTTTTGATTGCCAGGCCCTTTATCAAGTCTCGCTCCAGCAGGTTCCATGGCAGGGCACCATATGCGGAACGTTCAATTATCAATTCAGGATTGATGGATCGGATATCCTCTTCAACAGCGGACAGGACAGCCTCGTCAACCAGATCGGTTTTATTCATAAGGGCCAAATGACTGAACTCCACCTGCCTGCCAATGGAGGCCAGGTCAACACTCTGCGCGGAATAGTGAGCCGCATCCACCAGACAAACGGCCCCCTTGTACCGGTAGGTATCTCCCACCACCACCGACGCCGCATCGAGGATTTCGCCTATATTTGAGGGATCTGCCAGCCCGGAGCCTTCAACGAAAAGCACTTCAATGGGCTTTTCCGCCATCTCCTTCAGGCTTTCGATAAAAGACAGCTTCAGACAGTCGCAGAAGATGGACCCCCTGTTGATCTCAATCAATTCATGGGCATGATCCTTCACCAGCTTGCCGTCGATGCCGGTTTTGCCGAATTCGTTCATGATGATGCCGAATTTCCGTCCGGGATTGTTCCGGATTACTTCCTTAAGAAAAGTAGTCTTGCCAGCGCCTAAAAAACCGGTTATCAGATACAGATCAATCATCGCTCCACCTCGTTTTTCTTGTCGCCGTTACGGCCTTCCAGGGATTCCGCACAGCCGCAGTGATCCTGCCGGTACAGCCCTAATTCCTTCGACAGGGCTATAGAACGCTGATAGCCGCCCCGTTTCTTGAAATCCGCCCCCAGATACCGCACGCCGTATCGTTTTTCCAGTGCGGCACCAATATCATTAATGGCCGCCGCATCCTTGTGCGGACTCACACTGAGGGTGCTTGCAAACCATTGGAATCCCTTTTCAGCAGCCAGGGCCGCCGTTCGGTTCATCCGGTATGCAATACAGGCCTGACACCGGCTGCCCCCCTCTTTGTCGAAGGGAATGTCGGATATGCTCTCCCGCCAGCCTTCGGGGCTCCATCCCTGTTCCAGCAGCTGTTCCAGGGAAATTTCAAGCGCATCCAGTACATTCTGCTGAGCAGCAAGCCTTTTATTAAATTCTTTTTCGGAATGCAGGTTCGGATTGCAAAAATGAACGGTGACTTCAAATACAGTCGCCAGCTGCTCCAACACGGAGGTGCTGCAGGGCCCGCAGCAGCTGTTCAGCAGCAGTCGCGGACGTGTGCCGGATACCTTAAGCTGTTCTATTTGTTGACGCATGATCTGGTCTGCATTCATGGGTTTATATCCTCGCCCCTGGGGTAACAAAATGGTTTGTTAGATGTCACCGTTGTCATATCTCTACTCCTTTGATTATAATGAAGGGAAAGGGGTGAAATCAATGGATTATAATAAAATGCCGAAAATCGACCTTCACTGCCACTTGGATGGCAGTGTGCGTCCCGAAACATTGTTGGAACTTGGAATGAAGAAAGGGCTTCACTCTGGGGACACCTCCCTTGATGTGATAAAAGCGGCAGCCCGTGTGCCGGAAAACTGCACGTCTCTTGTCGATTATCTAAAACGGTTTGAATTGCCCCTTTCGGTTATGCAGGATCGGGAATCTCTGATTCGCATCTCCAGGGAATTCATGGAAGACTGTCAGGCCGACGGATTGGATTATGTTGAGGTGCGGTTTGCACCGGTTCTGCACACCCGGGAAGAACTTGATTTTGAAGCCGTTATGGACGCCGTTCTCCAGGGCCTGACTGACGGCAGTGCCACAACCGCCCTTCCCTTTGGGCTTATTGTATGCTGCATGCGGCACCTTTCCCCAGAGCTTTCACTGGAACATGTGCGCAGATCCTTGCCGTATATCGGGCAAGGGGTAGTGGCCGCGGACCTGGCCGGGGATGAGGCGAATTTCCCTCCCGCTCTTCATCAGAGAGCCTTCGACCTTGCCAGAAGCCATGACATGAATATCACCATCCATGCAGGAGAAACCGGAATCGCGGAAAATATCGAAAAATCCATCTCCCTCCTCTACGCGCAGCGCATTGGCCACGGTACCGCGTCGCGAAAGAATCCGGAGCTCATGTGCTTATTGAAGGAACGTCAGATCACCTTGGAGATGTGCCCCACCAGCAATCTTCACACCAAATCGGTCCCTTCATTGAACCTGCATCCGGCAAAGGAATACCTTGACTTTGGATTGGCCGTGACCCTGAACACCGATAACCGTACGGTATCCGACATCACCTCCACGGAAGAGTTCCGTCGGGCTGCCTCGGCCCTATGCCTTACCGGATCCGATTTAGAGAAGCTTTTCATCAACGGGGTTCAGGGGGCTTTTGTCTCTCCTGAAACAAAAGAGAAGCTCCTTTTAAAACGCCGTTGTTTCTCCTTATAACCGCATGGATGACGAATCCGGCATGCCCACGGGAGGTTGCATATGAATCCTAGAAAATTTTGCTGCGTCATACTTGTCTGTATGCTGGTTGTGTTTGCATTCTCAGGGTGCCGGGATACATCACCTCCCGATTCCAACGCCGGGGCTCAGGTGAAACCATCCGCGGTATTCAAGGATCCTTTGCTGGAGGCCGCCGTAAGGGAAAAAATAGGCAAGACCTCCGGCAGCCTTACCGACACAGAGCTTGCCGCCATCGAAACACTGGACGATTATGCAAACGGAAAAGGAATTGTCCGACTGGAAGGCATTGAGAAGCTTACAGGCCTTCGGGAGCTGGATTTGAGCAACAACCAGATCCAGGATTTAACCCCGCTTAAACCGATTCTGAACATTGAAAATCTCAACCTGGCCAATAATATGATAAAGGACATTGCACCGCTTAAGGAGATGACGGGTCTGACCCGGTTGAACCTTACAAAAAACCAGGTTTCCGATCTTTCCTCTTTAGAAGCGTTAACATGGCTGGAATATCTCTATATTGGGAGCAATCAGGTTAAGGATTTGAGCCCCATAGCTGCGATAACCGGCTTGAAGGATTTGATTGCAAGCGCGAATCAGATTGATAGCGTAAAGCCCCTCAGCCGGTTAACAGCCATGGAAAAGCTTGAAATAACCGACAATTTGATTTCGGATGCCGGACCTCTTTCCGCCTGCACGGCCCTGCGTTATCTCTATTTGAGCGGCAACAGGTTTCAAAGCCTTGATTCTTTCCAGGGCTTAACACAGATTGAACGCCTTGAACTGGACCGTAACGCAATCACTGACCTGACCCCAATTTCCAAGCTGATTACTCTTCGATCCCTGAGCGTTTCCGAAAACCAGGTTGTGGACCTTTCGCCCCTTCGGAACCTTTCCAGCCTCAACCTACTGAATCTTTCGGCGAATCAGATCACCGACCTTACACCTCTTTCAGCTTTGTCCAGCCTCGCACGACTGGATATCAGCCGAAACAGCATTCAGGACTACACTCCTGTCAACGGGATGACTCATACTGAAATCATTAAGTAAAGTGTGTTTTCTTATTCTCCGTTACTGTAGGATTTTCCCTGCCAGGATCCGCGGCTTTTCAGCTCCATTTCGATGGCCCCCAACACCCTTTTCTTATCCCGGCTCCAGCCTGGAGCCAACAAGCTATCAGAGGCTCCGTCTCCGGTCAAGCGATGGATTGTGGTCTCTGGAGGCAGCAGCTCCAACTGGTCAGCCACTGTCTTCACATAGGTTTCCAAGGACATGGGGATATATCTCCCCTGCTCCCAATCCCTGGCCAGGGGCGTGCCTCGGATAACATGCAGCAAATGCAGCTTTATTCCCCAGGGCTTCAGCGCCCCGACTTCGCGGGCAGACACATGCATCATCTCTATGGTTTCCCCAGGCAAACCGTTGATCAGGTGGACCACCGTACGAATATTAAGTCGTTTCAAGTTTCCGTAGGCTGAGGTGAAGCACTCATAAGCATAGCCTCTGCCAAATCCCCGGGCCGTTTTATCATGGACGGTCTGAAGACCCAGTTCAATCCACAGAAACGTTTTTTCATTCAATTTCTCCAAGAGCGCAAGAACTCCCGGCGAAAGGCAATCCGGTCGCGTGGCGATGGCAAGACCAACAATACCCGGCTCCTGCAATGCTTCCTCATAGCGCTTTTCCAGTATTTCCGGACTCCCATAGGTTCCGGTAAAGCTTTGAAAATAAGCAATGGCACCAGCCTTCGGCCATTTCTTTTCAAGCAGTTTCCGCTGTTGGCGAAGCTGGTGTGCCACGGGCTGTTCCGGATTCCCCGCGAAGGCCCCGGAACCATCTTCGCCACAAAAGGAGCAGCCTTCCGTACCCAGGGTTCCATCTCTGTTGGGACAGGTGAAACCTCCGTCCAGGCTCAGTTTGATTATCTTGCATCCGAAGTGTTTTTTTAAATCATAGCTTAGTCCATGCCATGGCTTGCCTTCCCAATTCATCGTATCCCGTCCTTCATCTGTAAATGGCTTCCCACATACACCCATAGTGATTAATATTATAACAGACTTATTGACCGAATCTTCATAATCCAGTAAGGTGTGTATAGACGTCAACATTCTCCAAGGAGGAATTACCCGTGTCATTAACTGTTGCTCAAATCATTAGCCTCGCCATTGTCTTCGTGGGTATTCTGATGGTCGTTGAATCCTTTCTTATCGTTGGCGGTAAAGGGGTCGATGTGAATGGTGAGCTGCCCTTCATGTTCTTCGGTACTATGCTGGCCTGTGCAACTCCCGTTCTTCTTCAGTTCCTGGGTCCTTGGAGCAAAGGGTGGTACTGGTATATCTTTATCGGCTTCCTTATTTTCTCCGGTTTCATGTCCTACATACGCAGCCGCGGATTTATGATCCGGATATTTGACGGCAAGTTAAAGACAGCGATTTCCGGGGTTGAAAAAGCCTTGAAGCAACTGAATGCGGAGTATGTTAAGGAGATAAAGGAAACACCCCAGGGAATCGTTACACTGTTCAAAATCGGAGATTCAAAATACCCGATTGAGGTAACCGAAAAGCCTGAATCCTACATCATGGAGTCCTATATCGAAATTGTTGCGCCTGAAGCGCTGTGGAATGCGGACCTCAAGCACGAGCTGATGGTTTTAGTGAATCTCAGCCGTGCAAATCGAAAGACCGGAAGCATACTGAAGGGATTGCGGAAAAAAATCATCGTTGGTGTACTCACTGTATTCTTCGGCGCCTATCTTTTCGGCACATTGAAATTGTAATTAAATCATCAAAAGAATCCCCAACATCAGCGGATGTCGGGGATTTTATTATTACTTCAGCTTTTCGATATACTTCTTGATCGTTGATCCTTCTTTGACCTTATCGATCATGGCGCCGTATACGGTTTCCTGCTTCTCGGTAAGCAGCTGGCTCTTGATGGACACCACGGCATCCTTCATGCTGTTTTGCTTAATGTTTTCACACTTGATGATGTGATAGCCGATCTCAGTTTTCACCGGACCGCTGATTTCACCGGGCTTCATGGCAAAAAGCACTTTATCGAAGGGCTCCACCATGACACCGCGGCCAAAGGTACCCAAGGATCCTCCGTTTTCTTTTCCCGTGGGGTCGGTGGTGAGTTCTTTTGCCAGGGCGGCAAAATCTTCACCCTTATCGAGGCGGGCCTTCACGGCTTTGGCCTCTTCCTCTGTTGCCAGCAGAATGTGGCTGGCCGTGGCTTCAATAAACTGGTCTGTATTAGCTTTGTAATAGGCCTCGGCATCTTGATCCGAAACCGTGGTTCCTTCGTTGATTTTTTCATAAAGGCTTGTGAACAACAGATCTTTCCGGATCATTTCCTTCAGATACTCCAGCGTAATCTGCTGCTTTGTCAGGAAATCCGTGAACTCCGCTTCTGTCTTGAAGTAACCTCTGGTGGCCTCAAGCTCTTTGTTCAGGACCGCATCGGTAACCGTAACGCCCAGTTCCTTTGCCTTTTTCTCCACCAGACGACCCTCCACCAGCATATCCAGAACCTGTTCCTTGGCGGTGTCAATCCGTTTCTTCCCGTTCTCTTCCTGATCCCATATTTCGGGGCCCGCTTGGGCTTCCATCTGCTGTTTATAGGCATTGAAGGTTCTGTCGAACTCTGATTTGAGAATTTTATTCCCATCAACCTCTGCCACCGTGGGGTCTGATGCGCATCCCGCCAGCATGGCAGAAGCCGCCACAATTGCAATGGTAAGGCTTACAAGCCTGTAAATCCTATTACTCATCGTATGGTTCGCTCCCTGTATAGACCCGAGAAACGGGCTTTTTTATTTTGATCTTTCCTGTAAGGAAGACCTCTTAGTCTGCCAGCATCTCTTCGAGTATAGCGACAGCATCTTTAATCGCTTTAGGACAAACGGTGCTGAACAAACCCTTTTCTTCAATGATTGCCCGCTCCTCGTCAATGGAGCTGTTATACCCTAACAATTCCTTGCAGATCAGGGAGCCGTTCATCGCTTCAAAGCGATTATTAAATTCCTTCGTCAGCTCCGCGATATGGCTTTTCCGCTCCGCATCCCCTGCAATGAAATGCCCATGCTTCAGTCCCAGAACCATAAGAGCGCCGGTTACCGCACCGCATACTTCTCCGCGGCGCATCCCTCCTCCAAATCCTGCACTGACACGATAGGCGGTACCTAAATCCAATCCGAATTCCTCGCTGAATACGCCGATCACAGACTGACAGCAGTTGAAACCGCTTTCGTGGATACGCATGGCTTCCGCTTTTTTATCCATCTTAATTGTCCCCCCTGCAGTTTTTATCGTATGCCTGCTTTTCTGCATTATACCACACCCACAATTATAACACCGTATCCGGCTGACTGGGAAAACCCTCCGTTCTTAACCTTCCAGTATCGCCTTTTGTGCCTTCTTGCTCAAGGAACCAAAAATCAGACCGTAGGATTCGTCCATCATCTGCTTTACAACTTCCTCCGGCACATCTCCCTCCAGATAGACCGAGTTCCAGTGTTCTTTATTCATGTAATATCCGGGGATAATGTCGGAATGGCTTTTTCTTAAAAGTTCTCCAAAAGCCGGTTCGCACTTAAGGGTCAGGATGGGTCGATGTTCCTTATCCGTGCCCCACATGGCGAACATCTTGTCGCCGATCATATAACGGTCTACTCCCCATTCCGCTTTGAATTCCTTGACAGCACCCTTTTTTGAAAGCAGGTGTGCGTCCATCCAATCTGTTTTCATAATTTTCCTCCGTCCTTTTCAGTTTACCTCAGGTTCCTTTACAGGTTCTTTTTCAGATAATAGCGTGAAATACCGTCCGTATAGCCGTCGAGAACGCCGAACACCTCATACCCGTTTTTTTTGTAAAACTCCGGCGCCTGAAAGCTGAAGGTATCCAGATGAATAAGGCTGCACCCCTTTTGTCGTACAATTTCTTCCACCTGTTGCATCAGTTTATTGCCATAGCCAAATTTGCGGTAGCGTTCATCCACCCACAGGATGTTCAGCGCATAGCAATACCGGTACATAACTCCCAGCAGGCCCCCAATGGTCTCACCGGCATCATTTTTAAGGATTAGGTTGATATGTTCCGAAATAGGTTCCTGAACAGGGGGCGCCATTTTCAAATTGAAATCACGAAGGCTTCCGTTGATAAATTGGATATCCTCATTTGTTTCGTCGTGATTGATTAGCACGTGGACCATTTCGTTCATTTCAGAACCGCCCTCCATTCTTTTTCGTGAAAGCCCACCAGCACCGTTTCGTCATCCGCCAAAATGGGCCGTTTCACCAGCATTCCATTGGTTGCCAGAAGGTTCAGCTGTTCAGCCTCTGTCATATCCGGCAGTTGGTCTTTAAGATTCAGTTCCTTATAAAGCAACCCACTGGTATTGAAAAACTTCTTCAATGGCAGTTCGCTAAGGGCCCACCATTGCTCCAGTTCTTCCCGGGAAGGATTCTTTTCAACCATATGCCGCATCTCATAGGGCACTTCGTTTTCATCCAGCCAAGCCTTGGCCTTCTGACAGGTGGTTCATTTGGGGTAGCATAAAAATGTTTTTTTCATCATCCGAACTCCTCTCATCGGGTTTCAGCAATCATTATATGTATATCTATGAATCAGTATATCAGAACCCCGTAATCAACTGCACTTGCTTTCCGCTTTTTTTCTTCTGTCGAAAACAAGGCCCATTATCCCTAACGCCCCCATCAGCCCTATCAGCCAGCCCACATGAAAGCGCAAAAAAACATAGTGATCCAGAGTGCGGCTGACCACTGCCATGGCGAATACGCCCGTCACAAAGATGAGAACACCCGGCAGAAGCTTTCGCCATTTTGGAAGTGTGTCCCCCTGGCCTTTGTAAATGCTTGAATGAAGCCACCGAATCACCAGAACCACCGACATCAGCATAAACACCATATTCAGGACGAATGCCGCAGAGAGCTCCACTGTCAGCAAGGATGCCGGATTCCACGGCTTTGTTACATTCAGGGTATTGAACCATGAAAAGAACAGGCAGATGTTCATACTGGGGTACAAATCCTGCATATAATCCTTTATTCGCGCTTTTACAGGCATCTTCCCCATGGATGTGATCATCTCGTCGCAAAAAGCCTGATAATCGTTGCCGAACACGTTCTCAGGAGCATCCCCCCTGGCCTGAGCCTCCAGCATCATCACCAAGATATCATTCACAATTTCTTCTGCATCCTCAGCTGTAATGGAGCTGGTGCGTATGTAAACAACCATGTCGGTGTAGACGGCATCATACTCCGGCTCCAGCTGCTTGCTGAGTTCATAGTGTGTGGCTATTTTATCCTTTAGTGTAAGCGTATCCGTGTTCATTCTTCGTCCTCCTGAAAATTAAGAATAGTATTCACCGTATGCTGCAACAGGCGCCACTGGTCCTGAAATTCCTGCACTTCCTCCATTCCTTCCGGGGTCAGGGAAAAGTACTTCCGTTTGGGCCCCTGGGGGGATTCCCGCTTCGTATGGGTTACCCAATTGTTCTTTTCTATGCGGATAAGCAGCGGGTATACCGTTCCCTCATTCACATCCCTGAAGCCGTACATTTTTAGCCGTTCTACAATCTCATAGCCGTAGGTTTCCCCGTCGCCGATAATTTTTAATATGCAGCCTTCCAGGATACCGCGTACCAGCTGGGATTGATCCTTCATCTTCCTCACCTACCTTGCTTTGCATAGTAGTCTTGGGATAAAACAGGTACTTTGTGATACAAAGTACCTGTTTGTAGAATACCATATGCTGCCATACCTTTCAAGATTTTTTCCGTTTGTGTTTTTTGATTACTTTCAGTCCTTGAAGCAGAGGGTTTTGACGATTCATCGCCGCTTTCCGTATAGAATGGTGGCTATAAAACAACGCCTTTGGCGGGCCTATACAAGGAGATTTTATGACGATACAAAACTACACACCGGGAAGCCGTGATCCATGGCAGGGCCGCACCGACAGCAAAACGGATTTTGACGCATTTCGCTGGCACCAATGGGTACAGCCAATCAACCTTACAACCGATTCCATCTCTCTGCCTCCAGAGGCTCTTGGGGTCGTGTTCATCGGTTTTTGCTGCGACGAAGGGGTTCGCCTTAACCGGGGCCGTACAGGAGCCGCCAACGGACCCCACAGCATCCGTAAGGAACTGGCGAATCTTCCCTGCTGGTTTAATAAGAATGTAACCCTGTACGACGCAGGGGATATCAACTGCGAAGACTCTCCCCTGGAGGACGGGCAGAAGGCCTTGAAGGATTCTGTTGAAAGGATTTTGGACATGGGACTTTTTCCCATCGTACTGGGGGGCGGTCATGAAATCGCCTTGGGCCATTACCGGGGAATACGGGATCATCTGCTGAAGCGCTCCGCAGCTCCACGGATCGGCATCGTCAATTTCGATGCTCACTTGGATCTTCGCCCCTATGATGCCGGCGGCAATTCCGGCACCATGTTTCGTCAGATCGCCGATGAATGCGCCGCGCGGCAGCTGGAATACGGGTACCTTTGCGTAGGCGCCCAGCGGTACAGCAACACCTTTGCCGTTTTCCGAACCGCGGAGGAGTTGGGGGCCAAGGTGCTTCTTTCAAAGGATCTGGCCGTGGAGCTTCCCTGGCAGGCCATTGAGAGCATTGAGGATGAGATTCAGCGCAGCGATGCCCTGTACGTGACCATCTGCTCCGATGTGTTTTCCTCTGCCTACGCCCCCGGTGTCAGCGCCACTCAGCCCCTGGGCATTGAACCGGAGCTGGTTTTGAAGCTGCTTAAGCTGCTTTTCCGCTCCGGCAAGGTGGTGGGCTTCGATATCGCCGAGGTGGCTCCCCGTTTCGATCAGGACAACACCACCGCCAACCTGGCCAAGGTGCTGATTTTTTCGGCGGTGAATGCGCTGGCGGAGTTGAAGGGACTTGCCCGCCAGCAATGAATAGCCTAAGGCTCTGAATCCGGAGCTTACATCGTTGTTTTTTTCCATCGGTATGCCAGCAAGACTGCTGAAATGGAAAGAACAATCATGTATACGACCGGATAAAACAGATATGGAACCGAATTTGTGGCCGGTTGCACACGCAGGAAATGACATATAAGCCGAAAAAGCATATAAAGCATAAGCGCGGCTAACCCAGGCACCCCTTCAGGTGCCCTTTTTTTGTAAAGAATCATAGCCAGAGCCGCTGCCAACAGTCCCCCAGTCAACTCATACAACTGGGTAGGATGAATTGCAGGAGAGGAGAGCAGCTTGCCCAGGCTGAAAAAACCTCCTGTATCCGTTTCGCTCAGGTAATGACGATGGGGCAGACTTCCATAAGGAAACCTAACAGCCCAGGGCAGACTGGTCCGGATACCGTAGCAACAGCCGTTCAGATAACAGCCTGCTTTCATAAGGGCAATTCCAATCCCAAGACCCGGAGCCACTGCATCGCCAAGTCGCCATATAGGGAGCTTTAACAGCCTTCCCACGATCACCCCTGTGATTACAGCCAATAGAAGGCCACCCATGATAGAAAATCCCGTACTTTCAATCACACATATCTTTTCCGGATAGCGGCTGTAATACCCCGGATTAATGGCTACATTGAGCATCCGCGCACCTATAGGAACCGAAATTGCCATGACGGACAGGCATAACACGCTTTGTGGGAAAGGAAGCTTCCTTTTTACAAGGATCCGCATACTGATAAAAAAGACAGCAAGAGCTGCCAGCGCCATGAAAAATCCATAGGAACCGACTGCCCATTGCTGCCCGATAAAGTTGAATTCAAGGGTTTCTATCATTATATCAGCCTTGGTTGATTTATTTGGATGCGGCCCATGTTCCTTTGATCCAAGCGGTCTTTTCCATGTCTAACTGGAAGGTTCCAGCCAGTTTTACCTTTCCGTCGGAATTACTGGCTCGTCCAGTCAGTGTCAGTACTTCCTGTGTACTTATGTCAACAGTCCTTGCCGTAAATGCACCATTTTTATAAGTGGCCTTCGTTTCCGTGGGCTCCCCATCTTCTCCACTGAAAATCATAGTGCCCACCCCTGTATCGTCCAGTTGGATCGTCATTTTGAGTGGCATGGGTTTGCCTTTGTTTTCCTCTAGGAAAGCCTTGATCATATTGTAAAAATTAAAATCATCAAGATCGCACCCCTGTTCACCCTCCCCCCCCTGGGTTTCAGAAGGGGCAGGCGCCGGGCCTAGATCGAATTCGGTTATTGTGAGAGAAGCAGAAGACCAGCTGCCGTTCAGTTCTGATGCTTTTGGCGACAGGGAAATGCCGAACTCCTTAAACAGATATTCCTCGTACTTGTTTTGTCGCTCTAGCGGATCATCGGTTCCGAACCAGTTCATCCCAATAAGCTTCAGCTCTTCTATGGAAATATACTCGTCGTTGTGTCCGTTGCCTTCTTTGATGAATGTCCGACCGGTATCCTTCAGCAGCTTGTCTTTGAAGTGCATCAGCACATCCATGCGCTGTTCCAGCTCATAGTCCTTTTCCCAGCCCCAACGTCCTTTTTCCATGAAGCCGGATTCCTTGTACATCTTCACGATGAGGTCAAATTCGGCTTTTTTCTTTTCAATATCCGCATCGGTTTTTACCCGTTGCTCGAACTGCTTTTTAAGGTCTCGCTGTACCATGGTTCGGATTTTGTCCTTCTCGGTATCGTCGAGGGCAGGCATGCCGGCATCCTTTCGCGCCTTTTCCTGAGCTGCAATGGCATCTATTTCAAGCTGCCGTGCAGCGCCGCCCATTTGGCTCCATACATCGTCGAAATTGTTCTTCTCAACCTGATATCCCCACCAGGGAATCTTACTGCTGGCACCGTTCTTATAGGCCTGGTAGGCGGCTTCTACCTCTTCACTCTTCCAGCTCTGGATCTGATTGTCGATGGCCGAAACCGCTATTTTGCCAACCGTTGTAATCATGAACTTATCTGCAATATGTTCACCGATAATCTTCGCTGCATCCGCGGTTCTGCCTTCGGCAAGATAACCGGCAGCCTCACTGGCCTTCTGCACAGTTGCAACCCCGAAGTCGCTGGTAAGAGCTCCTAATGCTCCGGACAGCTTGGATTTTGGCACATTGTCCACGATTTTTTTGCCCACAAGGACCTGCAGATCCTGATTGAATTTTTCCGGATCTCCGTTTGCAATGCCTTCCAGCATTCCGCCCCACTCATCATCCTTAAGGATGCTGTCGATGACCTTTCCCTTTACCGCTTCGTCATTGATCTTGAGTTTTTCCTTAAGAATGTGATCGATCACACGCTCAACGGCATCGTTGGTGATCCCGTTGGACTGATCCTGAGCCCAGCTGGCTAGGGCGGCATTCTTGGTATACTGCTCAACCCGTTGATCCACCGTAAGCTTTGCCTGACCAAACAGCGAAAAGTGACTGGTCGTGAAGCTCATCACGTGGTTTTCCTTATCCACCCGAGGTTTCACATATTGCCATTCGCTGCCATTGAAATAACCCATATACAGGGATCCTGATTCAAGATCCTCACCCAGTTTGGTGGGGTCGTATTTCATAGTGATGGTAACCGGCTGCAAAAGGCGGACGGAATCCTTTCCGGCCACTGATATTTCAATGGGGGCCCCAAAGCCTGTCATCTCTGAGGCTATGTATTTAGGCGTTTTCTCTGGATTGACCAGGCTGACCTCTGCCGGCTCAGAAAAGGCTCCCGCCGGTATGACAACTTCCAAGCCTTCTGTTTCAAGATTCCCCAGCTTCAGCTCGGATGGCCCTGCGGTTCCTGTCAGCGGATTTTTTATTGTCTTTTCAAATTCCCATGCGGTATCGCCGTTACCCGCTCCGCCGCCACTGCAGCCCATAGCAAGCATTAGAACGATCAGGATTACAGAATACAGCTTCAATCCTCTTCTTTTTCCCATGGTATTTTCTCCCCTCGAAGTAAATACAACATCCGCAGCAATCGGCACCTTCCGCTTCACCTGACTAAAGTCCTGCTTTCCATTTTACTGGTTTTCACTGGAAACTGCAATACGGCTGCCGCCAATATGCGAAGCAATTTCTTTTGTGAACAGCTCCGCTCCAGCTCTGTTCAAATGCTGGGAATCATACATGTATTTCTTATCCATGGACAGATAGCTTGACGAGTAATCATAGAAGGGAACATCGTGGGTCTTGGCGATTTCCTGATACATAGCAAGGATTTCCGGCTTGTTCTTCAGATACGGGTTCACCTCATAATATTCCGGGGCGTACACCAGAACCACATTGATTCCTTCCCTTTTGGCATCCTTAAGATAGGCTTCGAACATCGCCTTGAGCTTTTCGTCCACCTTAATGATCCTACCGTTGGGATAGTCTTTCTTGAATTTCTCGAAATTTCCGTTCCACGTGATGTTTTGAGACAGGTACCCCTTCTCCCTTATGGTTTTCAGCTCCCGCAGGCGCATAAATCCGGATAGTCCTTTTTCAACGGTATCGTATTCTCCCAGGTATTTGAGCATGGGCAGGTAATACCGGTAAGGACTGAAGCCTTCATAATCCCTGATGGCATCCACCAGGATCTTCTCATTGTAGTAGGGGTAGAACTGCTCATGGCGATATAATCCTTCACGCTTTTGGAAGGTCCCCGTATCAAGGATTTGAACGATGGTATCCGGCTTCTTGTTGTATTTACGGTATACGTCATACCGTGCTTTTTGGAGATCGAACATATAGCCGTCCATACCAAGGTTGTAGGCGGTGCCGCCCAATTCCCGTTCAAGGATCATGGGTGAAACCTGCACGCAGGCCCGGGAGCTGCCCATAATCAGTGTGTCGCAGGCGGCCTTACCCTGGGTGATGTCATTCCATTCGGCAAACCACCCCGGACGGCCGGCGCGAAGTCCTTCATCGGTCATGTAGGTGATGGCGGAAAGGATGGCCAGTATGCTTATGATGAATAGGGTTATTTTTTTCATTTTCTTACTCCTAAAATCTTTTTTTGCCACGGATAACACGGTGTGTTTTTTACCTTCCTCCGATGAGAAGGTTGAAGGTCCATCCCCCTCTTGAGGGGGAAAGGAGCAACGCGGAAAGGGGGAGTGCGAACCGTACAACTCCCACCGTCACCTTCGGTGCCACCTCCCTCAAGAGGGAGGTCAAGATTTTCCGTGTCAATCCGTGTGATCCGTGGCGAATAGGCTTTTTAAAACTGAAAATAGATAAAGTCCTGATTACCGAACTTCCCTACTACCAAGATCACCAACACCACCGCATAGTACACCGCCCAGCGCTGCCATGACGGCTGCCTGAGGAGAAGCGCACGGACGCTTTCCCGCCGTTGGAGGAGGTGTGCGGTTTCCATGATCACGATTGCGCCAGCCGCAATCCAGATATCCGCAGCCTTCAGCCCCAGGCTATTCACGACACCGGCAACATATCCCGGATTCGCCACCTTCCCGATTCCATCGAAGAGATGGGTGGCGATGTAGACCGCCTCCGGCAGATGAGGAGCACGGAAGAATATCCATGCGAAGCAAACCAGACAGAAGGTGGTGAACACCTGAAGCATTTTATGCAGCTGCGGCAGCCTGGTAAGGCCGATGGAATCTGCGAATTTCCTGCGGGCAGCCTTCGTCCAGATGGCGAACAGCAGATAGAAGGCGTTGATGCCTCCCCATGCCATGAAGGTCCAGTTGGCACCATGCCACAGGCCGCTCACAACAAAGGTGACGGCCAGGTTGAATTGCCATCGCCAATAGCCTGACCGGTTCCCGCCAAGTGAAATATACAGGTAGTCCTTGAACCAGGTTGAAAGGGAAATATGCCACCGTTTCCAGAATTCCGAGATGTTTTTAGAATAGTAGGGTCGGTCGAAGTTCTTCATCAGTTTGAAGCCCATCACCTGCGCCGCCCCAATGGCCACATCCGAGTACCCCGAAAAATCACAGTAGATTTGAACGGCAAAAAGAACGGTGGCAATGATAAGACCCAGTCCTTCAAAATGCGTTGGATCGGCGTATACCGTATTAACGGCAACCGCTATCCGGTCGGCAATGACCATTTTCTTGAACAGACCCCACGCCATAAGCTTGAGGCCGTCGGTTACCCGTCTGTACTCAAAGCGGTGCTCCTCACGGAACTGGTGCAGCAGGTTCTGAGGCCGTTCGATGGGCCCTGCCACCAGCTGGGGATAGAACATGACGTAAAGGGAATAGATGCCGAAATGCCGCTCCGCCTTCTGGTGCCCCCGGTATACCTCGATGACATAGCTGAGGCTCTGGAAGGTGTGGAACGACAATCCGATGGGCAGGATCAGGTTCAGTGCTCCGATGGGATAGTTCCACCCCACCGCCTGGGCCAGATGGGACAGGTTGGCGTTGAAGAAATTGAAATATTTGAACACGAAAAGAATCAGGCAGGTGGTCACGATACTGAATATCAGATAATTCTTCCGCCTTGCCCCCTGGGACTCTTCGATCCAAATACCCGCAAAATAGTCCACTACAATAGTGAGTGCAAGAATAAGGATGTATACCGGGATAAAATACATATAGAACAGGCAGCTGGCCCCAAGCAGAAGACCCCACCTGAATTTATGCGGTAAAAGAAAGTAGAGCAGTGTGACGATTGGGAAAAACAACATGAATTCAAAGGAATTGAACAGCATTTGATATCCTCTCCTATTAAAAACGTTACTTGAACTATCATACCACATGGATTCGACTGTTATTGTCAAAATTCAGTTTACCATAACGAATCCGTCCCCGGGCTTGTTATTTGCTGTGGAACAGCATAATTTCAGATCAAATGGGTATATATATAGTGCGAAAATCTTACGTTCAGATGATTTGAACTGGTGTTGTTCATCGGCGCGGGAACCCGCGCCAAAAGAGAAGAGGTGACGAGCATGTACTGCTCTCGAAAAACCATCGCCGCCCTGCTGATGCTGATTCTGGTATCAACAGCACTGCTTAGTGGCGCGGCAGCGCCGGAGCGGCAGGTCATTGTGGAATTCAGGCCAGGCACGGCGGCCGTTGAAAAGGATATTACCGGCAAAGCCCTTGGGCTTTCCTGGATTAGCGATCTGAGTATTGTTAACGCACGATCAGTCCGCATGCCGGAAGCCCGAATGGAAGCTTTGCTTAAAAACCCCAATGTTTTGGCCGTTCATGAGGATGTTGTTGTGAATGCAATGGGAAAACCCTCCAAGCCACCGGTCCCGCAAGCTCCGCAGGTAACGCCTTGGGGGATTACAGAAATCAAGGCGAGTGACGTTAATCTTGATGGCAGAATGATCAAGGTCGGCGTTATTGATACGGGCATCGATTCCACCCATCCAGACCTTTCCGGTATGGTCAAGGGCGGTATCAACTTCATCAATTCACGCAAAAGCGCAATGGATGACAACGGCCACGGGACCCATGTTTCCGGAACCATTGCAGCCGTCGACAACAGCATCGGCGTTGTGGGCGTAAGTCAGCATATCGAGCTATATTCCCTTAAGGTACTGAACGCCAGCGGCAGCGGATACCTGTCCGATATCATTGAGGCACTCCAGTGGGCTACCGGTATGAATGGCGGAACGAGGCTTGATGTTGTGAATATGAGCCTGGGTACCGACAGTGACGCGCCCCTGTTCCGGTCTGCCATTGACGCTGTTGCATCAGACGGCCTGATCATGGTGGCCGCGGCAGGCAACGACGGCACAGATGTCGATTATCCGGCAGCATACCCCGGCGTAATGGCGATTGCAGCCGTTGACATTGGTCACAATGCCGCCTACTTCACGTCTCCAGGTACCGAAGTGGATCTTGCCGCTCCGGGAGTTGACGTCTATTCAACGGTTCCAGGAGGGAAATACGCCTCCTATAACGGTACCTCCATGGCCACACCTCACGTTACCGGCACGGTTGCGTTGATACTGGAATCACACGGCCCGGGAGCGCTGACATACAATATGATTCTTGAACATCTCACTGAAACCGCAGCACCTCTTGATGGTGGTGAGAACACCGTCGGCGCCGGCCTGGTGGATGCATTGGCAGCCGTTAATTACAGTAAATAGACATGGCTGCATGGCCCCTCGGAAATATTTCGAGGGGTTTTAAATTTTTGCCGAAATATTAATTTCAATGTACAACTGTTTTGTTATACAATTATTTTATAGATGACTGCCTAAGGTTCACCGGCAGAATCAATTCATATGGAGGATAGCGATGAAACCACTCCCCTTAACCTCTTCACCGGAAAGCGCTTGCTGCCCGCCCACAGTTCATGACTTCAGCCAATATCCCTGGATAATCGGCGCCATCGAGTCCGCCGCCGGCCCAGTGCCTGTGGTGTCAGCCGACTTAACCAATCGGGACCGTATCGGAGCCTATAAGGTTCGGTGGGGGATCGAACGTAATAATTACAGCGTTCCACCTGGACTTTATGCCGTTGGAAATCCTGACAGTGATTCACCGGTGCTGGTTACAGCAAATTATAAGCTCACTCTGGACACATTGCGCTGTGAACTTTCCGACATAGATGTCTGGATTCTTGTGCTGGACACCAAGGGCATAAACGTATGGTGCGCTGCCGGCAAGGGAACCTTTGGTACCGCAGAGCTGATAAAAAGGATTGTCGCAGTGCGACTGAAAGCGGTTGTGAATCATCGTACACTCATTCTTCCCCAGCTAGGCGCCCCAGGTGTTTCGGCTCATGAAGTCGCCCGTATCTCCGGTTTTAAGGTCATCTATGGCCCTGTCCGGGCCCGGGATGTCAAGACATTCCTATCCAACGGCATGAAGGCCACACCGGAAATGCGGCGGGTTCACTTCACAACCCGAGACCGTTTTGTACTGACACCGGTGGAGCTGGTTCCCGCTTTAAAATCCGCCATCTTCGCCTTTGGAATACTGTTCATCCTTAACAGTGTTGGCGCAACCCGTTTCAACGGGGTGGACATGCTGGCGGTTTTAGGTGCCGTCTTTACAGGTGCCGTAGTGGCCCCCATCTTGCTGCCATGGATTCCGGGCCCCATGTTTTCCCTGAAAGGCGCCCTTCTCGGCCTTTTATGGGCTGCGGCACTGATTGCATCAACGACACCCGGCATGCTGTGTGCAATCGCCTATTTGCTGCTGTTGCCTTCCATAACAGCCTTCCTAGCCATGAATTTCACCGGAGCCTCCACTTACACCTCTTTTTCCGGCGTAAAAAAAGAAATGATGCTATCTGTTCCACCAATGCTGATCGCAGGCGCTCTGGGCGCACTGACACTATTGGCCGATGCCATGCTTCGCCTTGCGGCGTGAAAGGAGAGCCTATGAAGCACCATTATTTGAAGAACGTTTCATCCCTTAAGCTGAATACCGAAAAATGTGTGGGATGCGGCATGTGCAACGAGGTTTGTCCCCATGCTGTGTTCATGATGAAAGACAACAAAGCGGTTATTCAGGATTTGAATGCCTGTATGGAATGCAGCGCCTGTGTGAAGAATTGTCCGGTCTCTGCCTTATCGGCTACGTCGGGAGTCGGTTGTGCCGCTGCCATCATCAACGGGTTCCTCACCGGAACAGAGCCCAGCTGCGACTGCTCCGGCGGCGGCCCCAGCTGTTGCTGATCAGGGAGGGTAATGATGACGATTCAGAAGGATTCAAAACATCTTCGGGAGCAGGTTCGGCTTTTGGAGCGCAAGCTTGGCATACTGAACGAAAATGATCTCACCTGCTGCGGGGTGACCATGGCCCAGTGCCATGCCATCGTTGAAATTGGACGTGCTGAGGCTCTTTCTTTATCCGATCTGGCCGCCCTCCTGGACCTCGACAACAGCACCACCAGCCGCACGGTGAACAATCTGGTGATCCGAGGACTTGCCCAACGGGATACCGCTCCCGAGGATCGGCGCTATGTGTCCATTGCACTGACCGCCTCTGGAACCGATATATTCAAAAGCATCGAAACCCGTATGGACACCCGCTTTTCAAACATATACGAAAAGCTTCCCGAAAACCGGAGGGATCAGGTCCTTGAGGCCGTCGAGCTGCTGTTGGAGGCCCTTGGCGAGAGAAACTGCTGCTGAAAAGACACCCGTGAAACGGCTTCCTTAACCATTGGTTACGGAGGCCGTTTCCTTTTTTTCAGCATAAAAAAATTTACTCTATTGCCGCGCATTCCTTCATATCTCAAATAAATATATTTTATCGTATGTTATATTATGGCATTTTGCTATTTTTTATTAAATGTGTTATTATTAACATAGGTGCGGTTTACATAATCCGTCGCCAGAGGAGGATTACCATGTCAAAATCATTTCTAACCACTCAGCCCCGCGATGCTATCGGCACAAGTCGAGCAACCCATTTACGCACAAGCGGCTATATCCCCGGCGTTCTCTATGGAGGGCAAATGGATCCGCTGCCCATTATGTTTGAGAAGAACGAGCTTGAAAAATTCATGGCTTCCCACAACGTGGGCGCAAAGGTCTTTACAAATATCAATGGCAAAGAAGTTATGACATTCCTGAAAACGGTTCAAAAGGATGTGTTCGGCAATCAAATACTGAATGTCGATCTACAGGCACTTAACAAGGATGATAAGGTTAAGCTGCATGTACGGCTTCAATACGTCGGGAAAGACAAGCTGCCCCCAGATCTCTTATCGCAGGAGCTTGTGACGGATCTGGAAATTGAAACCCTGCCAGAAAATTTGATCGACACCATTGCCGTGGATGTTTCCACATTAAAAGTCGGCGATATAATCAAAGTGTCCGATCTCCAGATTTCAAAAGATTTAAAGGTAAAGGTTCTTACGGATAAAGATCTTTCCATTTTTCAGTTAATGCACCGCACTAACCGCGCAGGTTCCGAAATCCTTGAAGAATCTGCAGAAACTGAGCAGTCAGCTCCTACGCGATAACCTGATAACCCTGAACTCTCCTCAAAAAACAGGCCGCCCCCACCGACTTTTAACGGTTGAGGGCGGCCTTTAACATGGTTTGAAGCCGTATTTTTTCTTACTGCTTCAGCAGCGCATTCTCTACTGCTTTCCGGATCACCTTGCTGGAGCTGGTGGCTCCACTGACAGAATCCACATCCGTTGTCTGCTTCTCCACTATTGTATGGATGATCGTCTCGGCAGAGGCACCCTTGCCGTTTTTGTGTTCAAGGAGCTTCACATCTGTCATAATGCCATTTTTCACAGCCACTCGGACCTTTGCATAAACAAATCCTGCGTCAAAATCCCCTTCGTAGGTTCCGTCCGGCACCCGTGTAATGTCAATGCCGGAGAACGTCATATCCCGAACGGTGGCTTTATATTTCCCCATGTTCACTAGAAAGATTCCCCCGGATACAACCGCGATCACTGAAATAATGCCGGCAATGAGCAGGAGTATTTTTTTAGGGCTCTTCACCTTACTCCCCCTCCTTGATTGCGTTTCTGGCATATTCTACTGCCCCCGCAATGTCATCCTTGTTTGGGTGAGAAAATCCCTTGAAGAGAAAGCCCCCCTCACAGATATATTCCTTTTCCTTGACCAC
This sequence comes from uncultured Peptostreptococcaceae bacterium, assembly GCA_964649745.1. Lineage (GTDB taxonomy): Bacteria > Bacillota > Clostridia > Peptostreptococcales > Acidaminobacteraceae > CAZEHS01. The sequence goes on from CAZYQI010000003.1 coordinate 76,706, forward strand.
AATCCCCCGTTCCGCTAAGGGGTTACGCAGTCCGACCTGAGGCGTTTTACCGGCCGATGATGTGATCAGGGCTGCTGTCTTCACATGATGCGGTGTAAGGGCATTTACGAACTCCAACAATTCCGGCTTGCAGGCGCCTCCATAGATTCCGCTTACAATCAGAAAAAGGTCGTATCCCTCCAGTAGAGGCTTTTCAGTCACATTATACGCAGGAACATTCAACTCTTTCGAAATCGCTTGGGCGATTTTTTTGCTGTGCCCTGTCATGCTGGCATAAACCACTGCTGTTTTCATTGGAATCCCTCCATATGTTCAATTGACGGCAATACCTATGTACATACTGTATTCCTCCCACGCTTAACCGTCAATTATCATACGCTTATGAAGTTCTTAATAAAAAACAAAACCACAAATCAGAATTTGTGGTCTAAGAGGAATCTTGATTTTACAACACTTACTGTCAGCACCGTACGGCTGTTACACTATAATAATCATCCCCAAGTAATACGGGGGCCTCCGGCTCCCAACCGGTTTGCCTCAAGAGATCACTTAGTTTTTCCGGCGAAATCCGTATGTGGATGGGGGGGCCCTGAGGCTGCTCCTTTACATCCCATTCGATGATGCTTATTCGTCCTCCGGGGGCCACCGCTTTGGCGGCCAGTCGGAAAAAAGCAGCCAGATCCGGCAGTTCATGTGCCACATGACACATCACCGCCTTTTGAACCGGCTCTTCCTCCCACGTAAGCTCCATAAGATCCTGCTGGTGTACCACAAGGTTCACAGGTTTTTCTTCAAAGCTTTGAAGCATCCGATCAATAAGTACCTGAGAGCGTTCCACTGCATACACCTTGCCCGTATCCCCCACCCTATCCAGAGCATAGGGAATAAAAATACCGGTTCCACTTCCAAAATCGGCTATGGTGTCCCCACGCTCCACTCCCAGGTCTGCAAGGATTTTTTCAGGATTCAGACTTTTCAGCCGTTCCGGCCTTTCAAGCTTGGCCCAGAATTCTTCTTTAAATACACCGTCATGCATAGCTGTTGCCTCCCGCTGTACGATTCCCTACGCCGTTTGGTTCACTTCATTCTAATGGCACCATGGGGGCAGACCTGCACGCATTTACCACATCCGATACAGGCTTCGGTATTAATAACAGGAACGTCCGCACTGAACATAGACGCCTTTTGGGTGATGGCTTTTACCGGGCAAACCCTCTTCGCCGCACAGAATGGTGAATGGTCACACTTTTCATGGGTCATCACTGCTTTTTTCATGGTATCCCTCCGTTTCATATACCGATTATAACATACCCACACCCCCCCTGGGTAGGGGTATGTTATAATTTTTTATTATCCTCTCGAAAGGCGCATAAAAAAACCACAGCTTTAAGCGAAACTGCTTAAAGTGTGGCTGAAAGATGTAAAGGAGAGATTGTGCCGTTGTATTCAGGGCTATTTCTTGTCCCCGGTTGACCGCGGCCTTATTTTCTGCCTTTCGGCAAAGACCTGCTCAAAGACCCGCTTGGCGATAATAAGCGTTAAGGCGCCTAAGGGAATGGCCAGAATCATCCCTGCGGCACCCCAGAACGTACCGAATACAAGAATGAAAAACATGATCCACAGAGGACTGATGCCTACCGAATTCCCCATAATACGGGGACCGATGAAATTGGCATCAAGCTGCTGCAACACCAGGATGAACAGCAGCACCCACAGGGCAAGGGTTGGGTCATACAGAGCAGTGGATACCACCGCAGGTATAGCTCCAATAAATGGACCGAAATAGGGAATCACATTGGTTACACAGATGATCAAGGCCAGGGTCAGGGCATAGTGAACGCCCATAAGACTCAGACCTATAAAAGCCAACACGCCTACGATCAGCGATTCGATAATGAGACCCGTTAGGAACTTCGAGAAAATCGTGTTGGCTTCATTCGCAAAAATTTGGATATCCTTTGCTGTTTCTTTTGGAAAAACCCTTTTATAAATCCGTGTCAGCCCTGCGATCACCTTATCCTTTGAAATCGCCATGTAGATGGAGATGATTAGTCCAAGGAAGGTGTTGAAGAAGGCTGAGGTCACTGCAAACAGTAGGCTAGAAAGATTCGCTATGATGACATTGGCAAAACTGGCTGCCTTTTGTGCGTATGCGCTGAGATCCACATTGAGGTATTTCCCTAAGGCAGAGTTTTCCAATACCCCGGAGTGCAATTGAAGGGTTCCCAGCTTTCCGGACACTTCATTTGCAATTGCCAATGTGTTATCCAGGGCCTGCGGCACGATCCACCAACTGAAAAATCCAATCAACAAGAGCAGTACCAAGTAGGTTGCCCCAATTGCCACCCCTTTTTTCATCTTAAAACGGGTTTGCAGAATTGAAAGGATGGGGTTGAGGATATAAGCGATGGCAAAACCGATGTAGAAAGGAGTGAGAACCGTGAAAAATGTACCGATTCCCGACTCGATGGCCGGCAATTTCTGTATGACAAAAGCTGTTAAAATGATGAACAATGATGCAATCAGAGAATAGTGAATAAATACTTTCCTTTCCATTAAGACACCTGCTTTACTAAGATTTCAAGCCAACTTAATCATCAAATGATTATATCATGGATTTTCTGTTGAAGCGAAAAACACAGCTATCCCTTTACCTGTTTATGCCGGATACAACTGACAAGATGGTCATTCACCAGTCCCGTGGCCTGCATATGGGCATACATAATCTTGGGCCCAAGGAACTTGCAGCCTCTCTTTTTCAGGTCCTTGGCCAGCAGAATCGCAGCTTCTGTTTCTGCCGGCAGCTCTTTAAGGGTTCCCCAATGGTTTTGCACAGGTTCCCCCCCTACAAAGCTCCAGATGTAAGCGCTGAAGCTGCCGTACTCCTTTTGTATCTCTAAAAATACAGCAGCATTGGAGATGGAAGCCTCAATTTTCTTACGGTTCCGCACAATGCCGGCATTTCCCATAAGGCGCTCCACCTCTGCCTCCCCCCAGCGGCTTACCGCTACGGGATCAAACCCTGCATACGCTTCCCTGTATGCCTCCCGCTTTTTAAGGATGGTGAGCCAGCTTAAGCCCGCCTGGGCGGACTCCAGCACCATGAATTCATAATGCTTTCTGTCATCATGGACCGGCACACCCCATTCTTCATCATGATAAGATTCATACAACGGATTGCCTAAACACCAGCCGCATTTCTCCATAAAAGCCTCCCGAATTTGTCCTTATCCTTATTATACTCCCGCAGGTGGATTATCCGGCTATCTGGGGGCTATGCTTTTACACACTTTTTACACATTCTTTCCCCACTCCTTCGGGGATTGTACCCTCCTCCCGGGTGTATCCTTTAATCAAGGGCCAGGCAACCTAATGCTGCAGGGTCAAAACAAAAAATGAGGGAGTGATGACATGATGATGAAAAAAGTACTGGGACTCACCATCGCATCTATTTTAGCCTTTGCCGGCGCAATACCTGCTTTTGCAGAAGCACCGGTTCAGAACGCAGAGGCAAAAGCGGCCAAGATTGAGGCAAAACAGCAGAAAGCCGCAGAACGGCTGGAAAAGGTGGCTGCCAAAGCCGCTGAAAAAGGTATCGATACCTCCGGCATGACCCTTGAGCAGTTGAAGGCCCAGCTGCTGGCCCTGCGGGAAGCCAATCGGCTGGAACGGGCGGAGAAACTGGGGATTGATATCTCCGGAATGACCCCCGAAGATGCTAAAGCAGCCATTCAGGCCGCCGTGGGCATCAAGCAGTCGGAACGGGCAGCCAAGCTGGAAATCAGCATTGATGGCATGACTATTCAGGAAGCACGGGCTGCCATTCAGGAAGCTGTCCAGATTCAGCGGTTAGAACGGGCCGAAAAACTAGGCATTGATATCACCGGCATGACGCCGGAGGAGGCCAAAGCCGCGCTTCAGGCCGCTGCTCTGGAAAGGCTCCAGGCGGCAGCAACAAAATTCGGAGTAGATATCACCGGCAAAACACCGGAGGAAGCCCGGGCACTGATCAAGGAAGCCCGTGAGTTGGCCAAAGATGTAAAAATGGAACAAAAGGCTTTAAAAGCTGAGCAAAAGGCAGTAAAAAAAGCACCCAAAGCAGTCAACCCGGAATAGATTCGACTGTCATTGTGAGCATAGCGCGGCAATCTCTCCCATGCGTTGTCTTATGAACTTGCTTCATAACACGCAGGATTTAGGAGAAATTGCCGCGCTTTACTGGCAATGACGGGCCAATGCTATAGAGTCGGGGCAGCATACTAGCATGACGGACCTGAATCGGGGTATAATTAGCCATAACCGCTGATTTCCTCATATGGCAAATGCAATCACAGAGGTGATTATGAAGCATATATTCGTAGTGGATGACGAACCCCGCATCCGTGAACTGATTGAAGCGTATCTGAACAAGGAAGGCTATCAGGTAACCGCATTTTCTGAGGGCAATTCCGCTCTGGAGGCGTTTGACAAACTGAAGCCGGATCTTATTGTTCTGGATGTGAACATGCCCGGCATGGATGGCTTGATGGTCTGCCGGGAAATACGGAAAAGCTCTGAGCTTCCCATCATTTTCTGTACCGCCCGGGATGAGGAGATTGACCGTATTCTGGGCCTTGAAATCGGCGGGGACGACTATCTTACCAAGCCCTTCAGCCCCCGGGAGCTGGTGGCACGGATACGGAACATCTTCAAGCGTATGGAGCGGGTACAGCCCCCTGCCAGCACCTTCAGCATTGGGAACCTTTCGGTGGACGGAACCCGGAGAATCATCTCCACTCCCCAGGGAGAGCTGAAGCTCACGACAAAGGAATACGAACTCCTCGATTTCCTGGCGCAGCATCCGGAGATGCCCTTCACCCGAGAACAGCTGTTGGAAAGGGTCTGGGGATATGAATATCTGGGGGACCTGCGGGCGGTGGATGATCTGGTGAAACGCCTCCGCAAAAAACTGAAGGACTCCGGAGCCTTGGCAGCCATAGAAACGGTATGGGGATATGGATATAAAATCACACAGGCATCCTAACGGCATAGGCCGCAAAATACTGCTGACAAATCTGACCACCTTGAGCATCACTCTGATTGTGGTCTTTTTGGCATTCTATCTCCTGATTCCTGTATACTTCCGGCAAAACACACAGTCTGAGCTGAAAAAATCCGGGATCGAAATCGTGAAAGCCCTGGATACCATGCAAACGTTGGAAGGGGGAACCGCCAGTGACCGGCAGAAGCGTCTGCAGCTGCTGAGAACCCTTCAGGAGATCCGTGTTGCCGGCAAGGTGATCAACGCGCGGATGGCTCTGGTTGATGCCGATGGGAATATCCGGTTGACCAATATCAATGATTTTCAGCCGGACAAGCTCACTTATGTCCTTAAGCGGCTTGACAGCAGCCCCAGCGACTACGTACACGTGAAAATACCCTTTAAATCTGTTGAAGGTAACCGTACCGGAGTCCTGTACCTCTTCGCCAAAACCGAGGATATCAGCGGAGTGAATCAGGGGGTGTTCCTTGTCCTGATGGGCAGCCTTTTCCTGGGAGGCTTTATTTCTTTCCTCTTTAGCTGGCGTCAGCAGCGTCGGATTGAACAGCCTCTGAATACCCTGGTTACAGCGGTGGAGAGCTTTTCTCCCCGCTCCTTCACCCCGGTTTCTCTGGAGAGCTACGATGAGCTGCAGACCCTGGCCGAAGCCTTCAACCGGATGGCGGATACCCTGCGGCTGACCGATGAGGCCCAAACGCAGCTGTTGCAAGATATTTCTCACGAGCTGAAAACCCCGCTGATGTCTGTTCAAGGCTATGCCGAAGCCATTAAGGACGGTATTCTGGAGGGTGACGATGCCGACAGAAGCCTGGATGTGATCATTCATGAAAGCCAGCGGCTGAAACGCCTTGTTGAAGGGCTCTTATTGCTTTCCAAACTGGAAAACCAGGATTCGTCCTATCATTTCAGCATGGGCGCCGCCTCTGAAATCCTCAGCCTTTCTGTAAATGCAGTGGGTGGCTATGCCCGGGAGAATGGAATCGCCCTTAGGCTCCTGCAGGAAGAGGATTTCACCGCCTGGATGGACCAAGACCGTATGATCCAATGTCTGGTCAATATTTTGGGAAACGGAATCCGCTATGCCGACACTGAGATTCTTATCTCCTTGAGTATGGACTCCCGTGACGGGATCATCCGAATCTTGGATGACGGCAAGGGCTTTGAACCGGATGAAGCCGAGCGAATATTCCAGCGCTTCTATAAGGGAAGTCAGGGAGGCGCCGGCATCGGCCTCACCATCGCCCATGCCATCGCTGTTAAACACGGTGGTTCCCTTTCCGCACGAAACGGCGAAACCGGCGGCGCCGAATTCACTGTGAGGATTCCTCTGTGCAGGGAACAAACGGATCTTTGAATCCAAACTATTTGAATCATCCTATCGGAGGTTTTCCATGACGGGTACCCGCGTTTTAATCGGCATGATGGCCATTGCCCTCCTCTTTTCATCAGGCTGTGCTGCTCAAAAAAACAATACCGACATAGAAGAGGTGCTCCAGCTGAACAACGATATCCTGGAGGATCCTTTGCTGAAGGAACTGGATTCCCTGGAAGCCTCTCTGCTGATTCAGGAGGACCTTCCCCAAGCACCGACCGGATCCGCTACGGAGAGTGAACCTGCTGCCACTGTAAAGGAGCAGGAACCGACCGCGACCGCGCCCACGGTATCGGCACCTGCTGCCCCCGCGCCTTCGGCTTCTCCGGATCCACAGCCCTCTCCCCCTCCTGAGGTCACTGTCAGCGCTACGGACAAACGGGTTCTGTTCGGAGTGATCCGTAAGGTTTCTGACTATGGAATCACCCTTCAGGTCATAGAGGCAAAAGCTCTGACGGCAGAGGAACTGAAGAAAATCAAAAGCGGCGAAAAAATCCCCCTCACCTTGTTGACTGAGGAAGTCCTCCAGCTGCGCTACAGCACGAAAGCGGATTTTGAACGTCTTGATAACGGAAGTCCGGTTCCGGCAAGCCTGTCCGATGTTGTCCGCGGCCAACGGGTCCGTATTGCACTGAGCCCCTCCGGTGAAATCAAGCTCTTACGAATCATACGGAATTGAGTAATGTCCAAGGCCTCATATCCTACCGCTCCATAGCCCGGAATAAGAAAAAACCTTGCCCGCAACATCAGGGCAAGGTTTTGAACATTTCAGCAAGTACCGGCACACCGGATTTCAGCTCAGGCCGGTAGGTGGGAGCCTCCCAGGAGGTCATTTTTTCTGTAAAGGAAAGGATATTGTCATCCATCACAAGCTGAAACCGCAGCCTTTCGTTCTTTACGGTATTAATGGAATCCAACTCCGTTGTCACGTGTTGCCGTGCATCGGATAGGATTGTCTGTGAGGATGGATCCGAAATACCCAGCAGACCATATGGAAGCCTTATTACAAGATGGTTCCCATCAACCTGGATATGATTTTGGGGAATCTGGAACGTACCAATTCTGAGACGGCTTAGATTTTGAGTAACCGCCGGGGTTCGTATACCGGATTTTGTGATGTTCTCTTTGTTTGTCATCTGCTCAAGGGGCTCATAGGCTTCAAACTCCGCGTCAACGGCCTGGTATCGCCCTTTTGTCCAGTTATATCCCGGATTCACCAACAGCTCCGGCGCCGCATTCCATTTCAGCAGAAATTCCTCGTTATCCTGAGCACCCCGTTCGGAATCCGTGCTGAGGGTCAGCTCAAATGGTTTTTGGATATCCGCCCCATCCGCAAACCCTATCTCCATAAACAGATAGGCCTCATTTTGACCGATACGTATGGTTTCAATCCCTTGCAGGGTTCCGTTGTTCCGGTCTGCCCCATAGGCGGGATCGGATTCACGGTAGGCCAGCAGACCGTAATTTTGTTCAGGATCCAAGGCGTTGTGCCATAGCAGATGCCTTCCATAGGGGATCATGTACGGCTCCGTTGTCCACGTTTTCTTTGCCCACTCATCCATCCATTCGAAAACGACTGCCCCTGAATAGCCCTCCCGGAGGATTCCCTCTGTCATTCGGACAATTCCCTGAGCCTGTTCCTGCTCCGACAGCCCCCCATGATGGAGACCATCCGGGCTGTAATGGGCGCTTTCCATGCTGGTTGAAATTCCGTATTCCGCTACAACAGCGGGATACCGGGTGTGCTGAGCCATAAAAGCCTTCAAATATCCGCCGTAGCGAAACCTTCCGGCTGCGTCGTTATAGGCGGCATATTCCGGGTCGAGATTCATGAAATCAGGGTAGTTGGGGTAAATGTGATAGGCGCCGAAAAAGCCCGGCACCCGGCCTTTATTTATGCCGATGTTCCCGATATCCACACTGATACTGTCGTTGTATTGCAAGGTCTTGTCACCGCTTGAATTCCATTCGCTGTCATGGGACAGGGTATCCAGGGTTGGCCAGCTTACGATGGCTGTGAGGTGTGCATCCCCATACCTTTCATTCTCAAAATCCAGAACGTAATCACAGGAGGCCGCCAACCATGCTTCTGTAGGACTGGCTTCCGGTTCTGAATAGAAATACTCCCCCTTGAAGGCGTAACCCTGATTCCGTTGATCGGTAGCGGTTACTTCCTGTGGTTCCATCTCACGGCCTGCCAGATAGCCCAGCACATAATCAGACACATCGGAATGATAGAGCCCATACGCCCGGTAATCTCTCTTTGGTATGTTCGCATCCCCGTGAAGTGCGCTTACTGTCCAGGCAATTTCCTTCTGATAGTCCTTGTTGTAAGCTTCACTCAAATAATCGGATCGGTCGGGATGCTCCTCCGGCCATATTTCCTGAAGCAGATAGAGCGGCTCCCCTCTTCCCTTGTTGTGATCATAAAGCGCCTCATAAAAAACGGGGGGAAGCAGTGTATACACTCTGACGGTGTTCACATTGAGACGCTGCATCTGCTCCATCCACTGCAAATATGTTTTTTTGTCTTGTGGGAACTCCGTAAATGCAGTTCCCGGGAGCGCTGCCCCCAGATTGATTCCCTTGATGAAGAAAGGCTTTTTGTTGCCAAGGATGTCACTGCTGAAAATCCTGGCGTTATCTGCGCTGAAGGTGTGTGTATCTCTCTGTTGAGAGGCTGTCCAGTCATAAGCGTGTTTCGTGTATAGCAGTGAAGTAAGCCTGGGCACGTACCATTTCCAGTATGCCTTTTCATCTGTCATGCGGTTATAAACCCCTTTATGCCGCATAAGATAAGCGATGCTGTCATAACTGGCCGGCACATCAACACGCTGATCCCCCATGCTTACGGAATAGTAGTATGCATCGTACAATGGGGAGCTTGTATGCATAAGGGCCGGGAAACTTCCGTTCATGCCGTATCCGGCAAGCCGTTTTGCCCCTGTTTCAGTGGTTTTAAGCTTTAGCTCTGCCAAAGGAGCATCCTTAGAATTGATGATTTCGAAGTATCCGGAATACGGCACCTTCAAAGCTCCCTCTGTAAGCATCAGCCTGCCCGCATAGTCCTTCCCCTTTTGAAGGACCAGAACATCCTCCTCACTGAAAATCACCACCCCTTCCCCCGAAAAGGTCCATTTATTCGTGTATTGTTCTTCATACAATTGAATCAGCCTGGCCGGAATCTCTTCCGTGTTTCCAAGATCCAGGAAGGTCTTCCCGACAAATCCTGTGAATTCGGCTCCCGTCAACTGACGTACGAGCCGTTGGTCCTCTGTTTCCATTCCCATCTTGCTGCAGAGCATTTCCATCACCATAATGTTGTGGTTCACGTTCTTACCCACGGTTTCCTGAAAGTTCTTTACCGTGTTGATAATGATCAGGTCGGCGGGGGCGTCCTTGATAACTCTGGCCTTTTGATTATTGAGTATCCAGTTCACACCGTCATTGGCTTTGTCTGTCTCACGGAAGAGGGCAACCTGGGTTTGTGCGGCTGCCTTCATCTGAAAGCGGAGAAACGGAACGACCGCTGCAAGCAGGGTGACGATTACAAGGGCGGCCATCAGCATCCTAAGTCCCCGTATGATGTACCGATATGGACTCATGATGCGACCCCCCTTCGTTTGATTTGCCCCCAGCCACCCTGTCCAAAGATAACATTGATTTGTCCCAACACTCTCCATAGGCTGAACAGCTGCCGGGGTCCGAAGTTTTCGATAAAGGCGTAACCAATGAGCTTCATGACATCCCTTGCCCTAAAATAATGGGTTTCCCGCTCCGCAATCAGAAGGGAGAACAATGAAACAATCATCCCCAGCAGGATCGTGGATATGAAGAGCAGCAGTGCTATCTGGGCGTCTAGAATGCCCAGCAGGGCGGCCAGAACTACCATGACATAGCCCTGGAATTCCAGCATGGGACCGAAGGCCTCAAAAATAAAGAAATAGGGCATGGCAATAAGCCCTACACGGCCATAGGACGCATTGAAGAGCATTTTGCGATGGAAGAACAGGATGTCGATTAGGCCACGGTGCCATCTGTAACGCTGTGACCTCAGGCTTTTAAGGTCTTCCGGCACCTCGGTCCAGCAGTTGGCATTGAAGGCGTAGAGAATCTTGTAGGGATGCTTCATTTCATGCATCAAACGGGCAATCCTCACCACCAGCTCCATATCCTCCCCTACAGTATCCTTGCGGTAGACCCCGTTTTGAGTCATATAGCCGCCGATGCCGATGATCCGATCCTTTCTGAACAGCCCGAAGGCACCGGATATGATCATCAGGGTATTAATCTTTTGCCAGCCCAGCCTGCCCGCCATAAAGGCTCGGAGATACTCGATGGTCTGGAATCCCGCCAAGGGGTTCCTTGGAATGCGTATATCCGTAACCTGTCCCTTGTCAACCGTGCAGCCGTTAATGGGGAATATATTCCCGCCCAGGGCTGGTGTTTCAACACTTTCATCCAAGGTTAGGGAGGCAAGCCTTAAAAGTGCTTCCGGCTCAAGGAGTGAATCCGCGTCTATTCCGCAGAAATAGGTTTTATTGGCAACATTTATTCCGGCATTCAGGGAGTCGGCCTTGCCGCCGTTGCTCTTATCAATGACAACGAGCTTTGGCAAGGATGGGTTGCGGTATATTCCCCGGATCGGTTCCGTTTTCAGGCTGGGGGAATAGGCGTAGTCCACCCGCACCAGACGAAAGCCCTTGATCAGCCGGAGCAGGGTTTCGTCCTTACTGCCGTCATTGACGATGATCAGCTCATAATCCGGATAATTGAGGTTAAGGAGGGATTTTGTGCTCTCAATGATGTTCTTTTCCTCATTGAACGCCGGCGCAATGATGGATATGGACGGCAGCATTTTGTTCCGGAAAAGCATGGATATGCTCTTGAGGTTCCACTGTCGGGACTGGGCTTTGACATTTTGATAGGAAAAGAACAGCAGAGCCATATAAATGACATTGACCGCCATGGAATAATAAACCAAGCCGTAGTTGAAATCGATGACAAACTGCCGTAGTACTGTGAAAGGCGGCGCTGTCCATACCCACCCCTTCCGCATCAGCACAAAAATAACCGGCGCAAAAAGAAGCGAGATCACCGTCAGAAAAAGAACGCTCCTTACCAGTTGTGGATCCTTTCGATGGGTGGATGCGCTTTTTTCAGGCGAGTATGGCGTCAGCCCCCATTTGCTGAGGATACGATGATCCAGATAGGTTCGGAATTCGAGCTCCATTTTCCCGTTTGGCGGAACCTGCTCTTTCATGATTCGAATGACACGATTCTCGATATCGATATCCTTATTGATATTGAGGAATCCGATCAGCTCATTGATCTTTTCATTATGAAGAATTTCAATGAGGATGTTCTCTGCCCGGGAATCATTTTTGGAATTGAGTTTCAGTATGTAGTATTCGATTTTATTGGATAGAATCTGAGCGATGCGTCTTCTGGACGGAGCGTCCTCTTCGGTTTCGAAACGATGCTCCAGTATGTACAGGAACCTGGGGTTGGCTTCCACCATCTTCGTCAATACGGCGACGATGGTTTTTTCATGGTGCTCCTGATCAAGGAACCCCATGAGAAGGGTGAAGTTTTCCGTTGAGCTGTTCTTGGACACCGCCCAAAAGGCATTGGTTCGGACAATGGGATTGCCGTGGGTGTAGTACGGTTCCCGTCCAAAATCGTTGTAATAGTAATTCGACAACGTACGGCAGGCCATCGTGAGCAGGTTGTCAAGGTCAACGGGCAGATACGACAGCCGGTACGCTGTGCGCCCCTCTCGGATAGCCGTTTCGTAATGCCCCCGGAGTGCCTCCTCCCAACGGGAATAACCGTCCACGAAATCAAACAGGAAGGCTTTGGAGGAGGGTCTGAAATTTTCACCGGCGTATCGGATCAGAAGCTCGATGATTTCGATGTCTTTCGTTTGTTTCAACGCCTCAAAGTGGACATGTACGGCTTCACCAAACTCAAGGATATTGGAAATCGCCTTTTCCGAATACCACTTGTGCATGCCGATAAGGGCGGAAATCATGCAGTTCAACGATTCCGGATGGCGGATATCCGTCAATGCATTGGAGATGTAGACCTTGACGGCGGAATCCTTTTCTCCGGACAGGGCGGACTCCAGCGCCCGTCTGGCTCCTTCACTGCCTATGAGCCCCAGGTTGCTGCAGGCCTCTTTACGAACGATGGTGCGGGAGGAACGCAGTCGTTTGATCTCCTGAGCCTCTGCCTTCCGGAGCTCCTTCGATTGAAGGTGATCCTCAACACGCTCCAGAATCAGGTTTTGTCTCAGGTTTTTCACTTCACTCAAGGTATCCACTGTTACATTCAATTGCTTATGGATCAGCGACAGGATCAGCGAACGTCTCTTATTGTTCCGAATATACTGTTCTTCCAAGGAGGTGAACTTGTTGAGGAGAGTCATGACGGACAGATAAATGGCGGCAAAGAGCAGGATCAGGGCCAGCAGGATCAGGCCGTTAACAGTGAGGGTCATAGGGATGTCCCCTTCAGGCTTCGTTTGATGATCCCAATCAGCTCAGACATCATATACGGCTTTTTGATGTAGTGGGATATTCCCAGTCCCACTGCCCTGCTTACAGAATCCTCATCCTTCTGATAGGACAGAAAAATCGTCTCTACCCCTTTGGTTGCGGTCTGTTCGAGAACTGCCTCCCGCAGAAGGAATCCGTCCATTTTTGGAAGATTCACCTCCGATACGATGACGGCCGGCACATGTTTTTCAGCCAGCAGCAACGCTTCATATCCGTCTTGGGCTGAGAAAACCTCCGCACCTATCTCCGATAAGAAGGCCCGAATAATTTCAATATTCGTCGGATCACTGTCAACAAGCAGCACGCTGCTGAGAGCAATTTTTTCAAGCTCGCCTTCCCCTTCAAAGCAGACACAGTTCTTGCCCATCACCTTGGCCTTTCGCAGCCGGGTCAGGCCCAGGTCCAGATAGCGCAGCACGGTCTGGTCGAAGGATGCCGCATCGTATTGAAGCTCCTCCGGAAAGGCAATTCCGATGGATACGGTAAGGCGACCGAGGAAGATCGTGCTCCTGGCAATTGCCACCCGGACCTGCTCCATCCCGGTAATGACCGCCTGTCTATCGAGCCCCTTCAGATAAACGCCGAAATCGGTGGAATCCAGTTTGAAAACCCCGTGATTTCCAAAGGTCTCCTTCAAGAGATACGCCATATTGCTCAAGGCGCTGTCCGTGTCTTCCCGGCCATATTTCAACTGATAGTTCGAGAAGTTGTCAATGCCGATACAGGCGAAGGCACCAACGTCCCGCCAGTCCTCGGTTTCTAATTCCTGGATCAAAAGAGACTTGAAGAACACCTCGTTGAACAGGCCGGTTACACTGCATTTGATCAGCCTTTCGTTGACAGACTGAATTGTCTGTTCTAAGGATTTTGTCTTCTCCCGCAGCCGCCGATTCTCCATCTCTGAGCTTTCGATGACAGCGGTCATGATGGTTGGCACCGGAATGTCATAGGTGGCCACAAGGCCCCGCACGTAGGGTTCCAAAACCGTGATCCACAGCATCCCCTTCTGCTGTTTGATCGTATCAAAAAGGCTGTTCCAAACAGCTTCGGGTTCTCCGTAATAATCACCCACCCCGCCGGCTTCATCGGCAATCAGCTCGGGAACATGATCAAGCACCTCCCGGACCTCTTCTCGGGCATACAGCGCTTCACAGCGTTTCACCACATCATTGAAGATCATGAGATAGCCGCCGGAGGACAGCAGATTTTTTTTGATTGGATCCAGCAACGTTCCACACTGCAGTGTTCTCAGGGCGTGAATGTACGTTTCCACCTCTCGGTCGATGATAGAACCATGCTGGGGTAAAATACGCCGGATTCCATATCCCAACAGCACATCCATAACCGGACGCAAAACCGAATTGGAGGGCATGTAATGCTCGTGAAAGGTCAGCATTTTTTCAAGGTATGTATCATCCGCATATAACGTATGGTTATAGCTGAACGCGCCAAACAAGTCACTGGAAAAGAGGGTTTCAGTTGCACCGTCGTAGGTGGCAAAAGCCCCGGCAAAGTGAAGGTAGGGCGTTGGAATGAACTGCAGCACACGGCCGCTGGAAAGCGTCAGACGACTTTCATTTTCTTCAAGAAGATAATAGGGGGACTGAATCCCATAATACTGGACCAGGGTCATGGTTCTCCATGAGGTAACTATTTTGGGACGTATCCCCAACTCTTCAAACAAGGGTACTGCAGCGCAAAAATCAGGGTCCTCATGATGCAGGACGATATGCGTGATATCCTCAATGGGCACCAGCTCCTTAACATTGGCAAGGACCTGTTGAAAATCAAGGGAGGATCCGGGATCGAACAGTACCGCTTCCTTACCGTCGATAAGCAGATAAGGGTTGCAATCCAAGCCGTTGTTCGAAGTGATGTCTCCTACATGATAGATTCCTTCCGCTATCCGCGTATGACTCATTCCTATTCCTCCAACCGGGATACAGCGTGCACCTTCTCTAACAGGTCCGTTGCGTCCCTTTAAATTAAGTATCTGGCGCTTATTTTCAATCGCGCACCTTTTGCTTTGTTTTCCGATATACCCATGTTTATAATGACCGAACACCTTCTATCATTATAACGTTATTCCTGCGCTCCCGCTTAATTAATAAATGGTACAATTCCTTCCTGTGTGGGTACAATGAGGGTAAGTAAAGCTCTTCCCGACAGGACAGTCCATAAGGAGATAAACGGATGGAACGAACCTTCAATTATGACATTATGCCTGAAATCAAACAGCGCTGGTCCCCCAGAGCCTTCAGCTCCCTGCCTATTCCGAGGGACGATGTTTTGGCACTGCTGGAGGCGGCCCATTATGCCCCCTCCTGTTTCAATGAACAGCCCTGGCGCTTCATCATCGCCGACGAAGAAGAAACCCTGAGCCGCATGCGCGGCATCCTGACGGCCTCCAACCAGGCATGGGCCAGTAAAGCCCCCGTCCTCCTGCTGATTGTATCTCACCGGACCTTTTCTCAAAACGGAAAGGATAATTACTGGCACATGTTCGACGCCGGAACCGCCTGGGGATTTCTTTCCCTAGAGGCTGAACGTCGGAAGCTCATTACCCATGCCATGGCGGGCTTCAGTAGGGAACGTGCCCGAGCCGCTTTCAACATCAGTGAGGAATACGACCTTGTCACGGTAGTTGCCATCGGACGCTACGGAAATAAAGAAGATCTGAGTGAAGAACTGCAGCAGCGTGAACACCCCGAAACAAGAAAAAGCATCGACGAGCTGCTGCTGTAATAAACGCCTCTAAATCAATGCAGCACCTCCCTGCCAGGCGGTTTCCCGTTGTCTGGCAAGGGGGTGCTTTTCATTTACGGACTCCGTCTTCTCCGGTATTACTCGGCACCTTCCACCCGGTTACGTCCGTTCTCTTTAGCACGGTATAGGGCATCATCCAATCGTTTGTACCAATTATCGCGGGACTCGTCTTGCTTCCTTTCCGCAACACCAAGACTGCCGGTTACCGTGCCTACCACAGGATGTCTATAGGCTTCAAGGGTATTCCGTATCTTCTCTGCAGCTCGTGTTGCACCACTTCTGTCTGTTTCAGGCATCAGTACGATAAATTCCTCTCCTCCGAAGCGCACCAATACATCAATGCCCCGAAGGATTCCGTTTATAATTTGAGCCGTGGCTTTCAATACCTCGTCTCCCACCGGATGTCCCCATTGATCGTTGACCTTCTTAAAATGGTCGAGGTCAAGAAGCAGCATGGAAAGAGGCTGACCGTAACGGCTGGATCTGGTGATTTCTTCTGCCGCCTTCTTTTCAAAGTATGTGCGGTTGAACAGACCGGTAAGCTGATCATGATAGCTCAGAAACAGCACCTGTTCATCTGTCCGCTTGCGTTCTTCAATATTTCGGCTCACACCTACAACCTCAATTTCGCCCTGCGCATCATAGCGGATCTTGGTTGACACCTCAACCCATATGATGCTTCCATTCTTGCAGGGCTGCTGGATTTCCACTATCTTACCTTGAAATGAATTCGGGTCTTCAAGGAAGGCCGGGATGTTCTTCGAGAGAATTGCTTCAATCCCCTTAACGGATTCTGCCGTCATGGACTCCTCCAGGGTTTGTGCCATTGCTTCTTCAACTGTATATCCCCTGAGCTCCTTTATGGAGGGACTGATATACGTGAAGCATTGCTTATCCAGATTGAATACCCATATAACATCGGAGGTGTTTTCCGTGAGTAGGCGGTATTTTTCTTCGCTGATCCGTAGAGCGTTCTCGATATCTTTTCTTTCGCTGATGTCGTTGATGGAGGCCATAATCATCGGCTCGTTTTCAAACTCTATAATGGAGGCCGACATCAGAACCACATAGGGTCGGCCCTGCATGTCCAGCATGTGCAGCTCCTGATCGCTTACCCGCCCCTCGCGCCGCAGACGCCCGATAAACCCGTCGCGTTCTTCCGATCTCTGATACAAAAGACTGGCATGCATGCCGATTCCAGTCTCGTCTGAAAATCCCAGCTGATCCTTTGCCCGCTGGTTGAAATACCGCAGTATTCCGTCACTAACCCGGGCTATGATAATGGGAAACGGCGCATTCTCCATCAAGGTGCGATACCGGGCTTCACTGGCGGCCAGAACCTGATTGGCCATATGCTGTTCTGTGATGTCCGTGTGCGAACCGGCCATTCGGTATGCACTGCCTGCAGAATCCCTTAGTGCCTCCCCACGGGCACGAATCCAACGGAAGCCCCCATCCTTGTGCAGCATTCGAAAAACCAGATCATACGTCAACAGTTCGCCATTGAGATAGCTGGTAACCTTTTGCATGACAGCTTCGCTGTCTTCCGGATGTAAATGGTCTGCGAAGGATTTGAATTCACTCTTCAGTTCCTCATCTCTGTAGCCCAGCTGTTCTTTCCACTTCTGAGAGATGAACAGGGCATTGGATTTCAGGTCCCAGTCCCATATGCCGTCATTGCTGCCCCTGATGGCCAGTTCAAACTGCTCTTTCTGGTCAGCCAGTTGTTTTTCCAGTTCAATATGCGCGGTAATATCTCGGGCCGCGGCGTATATGAGGTTTCCATGGGGCTTGGAATTCCATTCGATGTATCGGTAGGTTCCGTCCTCGCATCGATACCGATTGACAAAATGCAACACCTTCTCCTGCTTCCCCAATCTTGATAAAGCCTCTACAGTGGATGCTAAATCCTCCGGATGAACAAAATCTAAAAATTTCCTGCCCTCCAGGTAATCCACCGAATAACCCAGTATCTCTGCCCATGCATGGTTAACCTTAATGAAGGTTCCCTGAACATCGGCTATACATAAAAGGTCCAGATTGACGGAGAAGAAGCTTTCCAGCGTCTCTGTTTTCTCGGCCAATTCATCCACATTGTTTTTTTGCTCAGGGATATCACGACTCTCTCCCAACATGCCCTTGCTAAGGGAATTCAGCATAACCGGCACCCGCTCCCACTGATAGTGTAGTCACTGTCTTACCTTATTGGCTAAGAGGCAGCTGTGAATGGATTATCTCGTCCCCCCGGTCCATTCCTGTAATGGTGATGGAATAGGTCTGAGCATCGTCCTTAAGGTTAAGGTGATAAGGCGCTACATTCTCCTTAACCTTGTTTTTAATAATCTTTATCTTGGGTCTCAGACAGCATTCTTCATAATTCTCCACCACTAAACCTTCACTTCCGTCGGAAAGAAATACGTAGGTGCCGATAGGATAGGGAGCAACCTTCTGGGCAAAAACCTTCACCAGATCGTGATCGAAAAGTAAACCGCCATTGGCCATGATATACTCCATGGCCTCGGAGGGGAACAGGCCCTTCCTGTATGGCCGGTCGGAGGTCAACGCATCGTATACATCCGTAAGGGCGATGATTCGGCCGAAAAGTGAGATGTCTTTCCCTGCAACTCCGTTAGGATAACCGCTTCCATCGTACTTTTCATGATGCTGAAGAACACCGACATAGGTTCTGGGGGGAACAGCAAGCAACTCTTTCAAATGTCGGTATCCCCTCACGGAATGCTCTTTTATTTCACTGAATTCAGGCTCTGTAAGCCGCTCATTCTTATTCAGAATGTCTTTCGATATATAGACCTTGCCGATATCATGAAAAAGCGCTGCCATTCCCAGCTGCATAATGACATTCCGTTTCAGGTTCATGGCAATGCCCATAACCATGGACAGGACGGTGACATTGGTGGAATGATAGAATGTATAGTCGTCAAATATCTTGATATCCAGCATATTGACCATCAAATCCTTGGTGCTGGTGATTTCATTCAAAATGCTTTCCACCAACTCCTTCATTTCTGCCAGATCTTTAGCTCGGGTGTTGGCGGTGGCTTTATTGGTTTCAATCTGAATGAACATGGTTTTCAGTGCTTTCACTGTTTTGTTTTTTAGTTCTGCACTGATGATTTCATGGATTTCGATGTCCTTGGAGATATCGTCATCTATATATGCGCCGTTGTAGCCCTGAGCGCAGAGTTTTTCGATATAGGATTCCTTCATTACCGTTCCGTCGCGCAAGAGAACTTCCCCGTTGGTGCCATAAAGTGTCTGCCCCAATCGTGTTCCCGGTACAATGCAGTATGTTGGAACAAACCTCATAAGCTCCCTCCTTTACAAAAGTTTTAAAGATACACTCAGAGACCTAGCTCCAGGCGCATCCGCTGTGCATGCAGCTGTGCTGTGGCTTCAAAATCAGTAATCTGCAATATGCTCCCGGGATCATTGGCAATTTTCATCACTGCAAAATAGGGCGGGATATCCATACCCTTATTTATGTTCAGCGCTCCGATCATCTGACATGCCAGAGAATCACTGCCGGAGTTTCCCGAAACAATGATGCCATACACCCGCTTCTCATAGAGGGGCAACCGTCTGTAAAGAGCTGTCAGCCGATTGATCAGGGCCGTATGCATGGCGGAGAGGGCATCGTTGTAATTGGGTGAGATCCATACAACGGCGTCTGCCCTTTCGATGGCAGGGAATATGTCCCGGATTACGGTTCCCCCATAAAAACAGGTGTTCTGTTTGGAGTAGTGGATGCAGGTCCTGAAATCACAGCCCTTGCAATCCACCACGCTGCCGTTTTCGATATGAAGGGTCTCCACCGCATCCTCTGGCAGATGGCGCTTTACAGCCTCCCATAGCATGAGGGTATTGGAGGTTTCATGAGAGCTGGCGTGCAGTGCCAAAATTTTAGGGCTGGGGGATCGGTGTGGTTTGTATGTCATCAGCCTGTGCAGAACCTTCCGGCACTGATCCTCCTGAATGTCATCCAAGGACAGCGACAGGGTTTTCTGCCAGGTTTTAAAATTGCTGAGATCCCAAAGGCTCTCCACCGTTGAATGGCCGGGAAACCGGCAGCCCATCCTGTTGGCATTGAAGATGACGGTTTGGGCCGCTCTTTTCGTATACAGCTCCCCTTCCGACCGCACAAACAGGATTGCCTCAGAACCGTACAGGGCCTGCACTCCCCCGTGGGTCCAAAGCTCCACCATATGCCGGTGGAGCTCCGGGCAGCCGCCCATGGCGTCTACTTCCAGCAGGAACAGGATTTTTCTGTCCTTATATTCCATATTAGGATCGTAGCACTCCGCCCACTGAGCATCTGCCGGCAAGACAGGATGCCACATTTTTCGGATACCTTGGCTTCCGTCGGCAGACCCGATCACCAGCAGCGGCTTCACGACCATGTCCTCAGGTAACGGTAGGTGTCCTGCAGACTCTCTTGAAGCTTTTTCGGCAGAGCCAGGCATTCCGTCTGCTGCACCCCTTGATGCATCCTGTTTTTGCACCCCATGAACACACCACCCAGCGAAACCGCCGAGTAGTGCCATTGTCCCCGAAGGGTGCACAGAAGGGATATGGCGCCTGAGGAAAGAGCCGGAGCCACATATGGCTTGAAGCCTGTGTGTCGGACCTCGAAATTTGCATTCTCCGTAAGCGCCGTCAACTGTATGCTCTTGTCATGATCATAACAGCTGATGCTGTTGGCGACAATGAGGCCATGGCCATGGGGGCCGTATGCCCGTCCGTCCGAAAGATATTCCTGAAATTCAGGACTGAGCCCAGCATACCACTCCGCCCTGCCGTTCATAACGCCCAACCCATATCCGCGAAGCTGCTCGGGACACATTCCCGGCAATCCCGTTTCTTCCGAAAAACGGCACATTTCCTTCAGAGCAAAACCGCAAAGCTGATCCACGGGGTCTGAAACCACAGCAAAAATACCCCGGAATCCGCATCGGACCGCCCTATGGACATAGGGCTTCAGTATTTCTGCATTCCCCTCATATTGAACGGTACGAACATCCTTCACCGCGTCACCCACCGGCGGCACACTGCGGCTGGCACAGAACACGAACAGGTCGCAGTCGAACAGATTTTCCAGTTCCACCGCTTCAACCGTCATACGCTGTCCCTCCTCAAAGGGAAAGCATATTTGACCAATTTCCCGGGTCCACCGCTGTATTCTGGCGGGATCCGGATCAAACATCCCCAGATGCCTCACATCGGGGCCGCCCAGAAGCCGCAGCCCTGTAAGGAGGATTCCGCCCACATCCCCCAGGCCGACCAGATGAATGCGCCGTTCTTTTGCCCCCATAGGCTCGGGCACAGTGTCCCAGCCCGGATAGGCGGCGTTTACAGAATAAACCCGGTTTTGGGCGATCCTCTCCACAATCCACTCCGGAACCTCTGAGGAGTCCGTTTCATATAAAAGCGTCTGATCCTCCCCGGTGACTGCCCATTGCCCGGGACCGCTCATCAGAAAAACACCTCGGTCAGCTTTTCCCAAATGAGGATTATGCCGTAGAATGGCTCCCTCCGTGGTCTTTGCCTGAGCCTCATCAATCCGTTCCTTATGCTCCAGTTCAGCGGGAGAAGCCAGAACGCCTCCCCCGATACGGTACCAGTTCATCACGTCACCTCGTGTTCACAGTAGGCCTTTTCAAACCGCATCAGGCTTTCAAGATCCTGGCGCAGATATTCCGACGGCTTTCGGGTTAAATCGTACTCCAGGTAATAGCCCCGGTCCGGGAACCTGGGCGTCACCATAACGTCACTCATCTGCATCAGGGTAAGGTTCCGTTCATGCTGATCCAGATATACCTCTTCCAAGGCCTCCATAATGGTAATGGCGTTCTCCAGACTGACCCGCGAGAGCTTGAAGATGGAAGCTTTCGATGCGCCTTTGATATAGGACGGCCACGTATAGGGCATAATCATATTGATGGAGGGCATGAAATTGGATTTCTCCGCTTTCCCGCGCCATAGGGTGTCTCCCCCAACAAAGGGATAGAGGTGACTTTCATTGAACCAAACATTGAGCCGGGGGATGAAGTATGCGCTGTCCACTTCCCTGTTCTCCCCTTCAATCATGGTTTTTCCACGGCCTGAGAGGATGGCGACGATGATTTTTTTTACTTCGACGTTTTTCTCATGCAGCACACGGTCGATGGCCTGAAGCCGGTATCCCTTGTCCAGAAGGTCGTCCACCAGAATCATCTGCCGGTTGAAGGCCTTGAAGGTTTCCACCTGGGTTTCGATGGGCAGATAGTGGGGATAGGCCTCCACGGCATAGCGTTTGGCATCCGGGGTATAGTACCGCTCGGTGTGAAAGGCCTTGGTAACCGTATTGGGCAGAATCCACCGCTTGAAGATATCCCCATAGGGAACGCACATCAAGGGTCCCAGAACCCGCGGATTCTGAGGGATTGTGGAAACGCCGTTCATATCGCAGATTTTCTTGATCAGGTGCTCGTAGATCATCGTACGGTCGAAGGTGAGCACCAGATTCCCTGGATACAGCTCTGTAAGCGCCTTTTGAAGCTTGTGCCGGGTTTTCTGGAGCGCCCTTACCACCTGAGGCGCCTCCCGACAGGGGTCCTTGATCATGGTCTTGGCATCGAAAATCAGCGTACACGGGGAAGACATATTCACCGCATACACACTCTGATCTTCTTCCTCATCCACAACCTTTAAGAACCCCTGATGCTCCAGCACGGATTTCATTTCGCGGCTGGAGCGACGATTCAGGATATTTCTGAAAACGGTATAGGTGTAATCTCTGGAAATACAGAAGGCCAGGGTTTCTGTCAGGAGCATCTGTTCCAGGTTCTCCATCAGATGGTTGGGGTTGATGAACACCTCATCAATCACCACAATGCGCCCCACCGAGTTGGCATGGACATAATCGCATATTTTCTTATTCTTGAATTCGCTGTAGATCATGCTGGCCCGCAGCCAATGGAACAGTGAAAATCCCAAAAGGTCGCCACCGCTGTTCAGGCTCCTGATGGTAAGAATCCGGGTTGAACTGGCGTGGTTCCTGTCGGCCAGGAGCTGCTCCAGCTGCTCGTAACGGATCCGGCCAAGTTCCGAAACCTCTTGGAGCAGTTCATCCGTGAAGCTTTCATGCACCTCAACGGACAGGGATTTGGTCATGAGTACCTGCTTAAACTGCGGCTCCCGGCGGTAGAGTCCCCGTTCATAGATGAATTTCATCACCAGGGGATCGATCAGATCCGAGATATCCCGGTTCTGGTCAATCATTTTCCGAATCTGGGTGCTGCTGATGGATTCACATTTGGGGGAGAGGTTCATGCGGATAACATCCCGTTCGGCCTCTGACAGGCGGGTCTCCAGCCGCTGTGTCTCCTCCTCGCTGAGGCTGCTCTGCCGTTCAAATACGATGTGGGAGAAGCTTTTGATGCTGTCCGGCTCCTGGGGCACAGCGTAGGCGGAGGCATTGGCAATAACGTCGCTTCCTACCACAATATGAACGTCCGACTTGGGAAAAAACTCCTTCATCCGCCTCAGATCTTCGGGATTGGCAATGTTTACCACCAACCCCCTGGGGTATGTGAAGATTCCGAACTCGTCACCGATGGACATCTTGATAATCTGCCTGCGAATGATGTTGGGCTGTGTTCGTTTGCTCCATGAAAACTCATCCACCGCCAGGTAAACCTCGAAGCCCATATCCCGAATTTCCCTGGCGCTTTCCTTGTGGGCCAGGCTGAAGGGATCGAAGGCCCCGGGATAAAAGGCCACCCGGTCTGGCTGTTCCAAATGAAGGTTCCCGTTGAAATGGGAGTAATCCGCCACAAACCGATAAATGTGGTTTAAACTGGCGGCAAAGCTGAGAACCGTCAGTTCCGCCTTTTCGTCCAAATCCCCGGTGATGGCCAGGAGCTTCTTGGCCAGCAAACAGAACAGCGGCGCTTTTTCTTCAAGGCTCAGTTGTTCGGAATCGAACACATCACGGCCAAAAACCGTGAAGGCCGTGCGGTAAACCTCCGGCTCATAGTGGCTGAGCCCATTGAGCAGAATGCCGGAAAGCCTCCGTGTCAGCTGGGGATCCTCTTTCACTTGCCCTTTGCAGCACGCCGACTGATAGTAAACCAAAGAAACCCCCACGGTTTTCAACAGGAGCATGGCAATTTGGGTGCTGGCCTTCTTCAGCTTGTCGGAGAAGTCATCCAGAACCTCGTCGATTTCCTTGCGGTCAAGCAGCACCACCAACTGCCCCAGATAGTCGGGAATGTACTTGGTAAACTGATACCTTTCAATTTCCAGTGCTTTCCAAAGCTCCACCACCATGTCGTTCAGCTGTTCTGCAGTCAGATGGGCAGAAAGCTTCACCAGGCTTTGTCCCGCGTAGTTCCGCACGGTTTCAAAGGCGCTGACCTTTAACAGGTTGCACAGGTGCATGGCGGTATAGAACCGGTCTTCCCGGCTATGCTCCACGGCGTTATGGTAAAGGATTTCTATCTGCTGTATTTTCACCGGCTCCGGTGTTGCCGCTTTCAGGTTACTGAGAAAAAGCTCTGAAACGAGGCCGTAGTCCTTTCGGCACTCTGCCCGAAGCCCTTCCATCTGATCCTCCGGCAAGCCCAGCTCAGCGGCAATCTTTTGCCGAAGATTGCGCAGAGCCGGATTGGAGGGCTTACTCAGCTCTCGCGCCAGCACATCGCTCAGATCCAGGGTCTGACGCAGCTCCTTCTTCATGTGCTTAAGAAGGACATAAAAGGCGTCCAATGCCCGCAGCCGCTGAAGGGGATCCTCCGTATCCATGCATGTGATGGCATAGTTCAGTGTGAGGATAATCCCCGACTCCCGGCAGATATCCATGGGCAACGCCTTCAGGGTTTTAAGCAGATAATTCATGATTCCCGGATTGTCCATCTCCGGCCGGTACGGCTCCAGAACCAGCTGTAGGTACTCCGGTTTCATCCGTTCCTGGCCGTGCTTGAACAGGGACTTCACCAAATTCACCAGGTTGTGGCCGATCCACTGGGCATGGCGGTCTGTAACCTTCTGATCCGGATACAGGAATGCATCCAGATAACGCTTCAGCAGATCCTTACTGGTGAGCTCCTGGGATTTCATGATAACATCCCTGGGCAGCTCCTTGCGGTATTCCTCATCAAAATTGGCAATAAGCCTCCCCATCAGCTCCGCGCATTGCTTGCGGATGTCCTCCTCCGGGTGGGCCAGCATTTCATAGAGGAAATTCAGCGTGGTCATCTTTTGTTTAACCGTCAGGTAAAGACCGTATTCTTCCAGCACGAAGATGTAACCTCGAAGATCGTTCACCGCTTCCTCTCCCCGGGCGTTTTCCAGCACGGCATTCAGAGAGGATTCATCCTTAAGGGTATGCATCAGGCGGATATTGTGGCGAATCGCCTGATACTTGATATTATCAATGACAGCGCTCCCCTGCAGAAGAGCGTAATGGGGCTTTGCATGTTTTTTTGAGGTCAGCTCCGGCAGAGGCCTGTGTACATCCACCTCCACCCCGTGGTAGCGCATGAAATCCTCGAAATCCCGCAGTTTGGCATAGACACGGCGGTACCGCTTCTCCTTAGCCTCGTCCACATTGTCCAGCTTCTCCAGAATCACATCAAAGGATTCTGCCAGGTCGTAGAACTGCATCGTGAAGGGGTACCGGCTGTCCCGGGGTGCCTTGACGCAGAAGTCGCTGTAGATAAGGATCAGGGCCTCGATGGGCAGGTTCTCCAGCTCCAGGTCCCAGGTGGAATGATTGACGGCTACATTGCGGATATAGGTGATATCCCTGGCTTTGAACCATTCGTCGGTGTAGTAATAATGGAAATAGGCCACCCGGGAGGCTTCCTCGGGGCGACATCCGTATTTGCCGATGTCATGTCCTGCCGCCGCACCGGATACACGGCCCAGGTCGATTTCAAACCCCAGCTGTTTAAGCTGCCTTGCAACGCGTACAGCAAGGTAGTGAACACCGCAGATATGGTCCAGGGTGGTATAACCCGCCACATCCTGGTTCAGCTTCATCATTTCGTAGATATAGTCGTTTCGGAAGGATGCCTTGAATCTGCGGTACTCCACATGGCCCTCGATCCCATCCGTTTCATTACTCAGAAACTCAAAGGGATACGCACTTTGAAAGGTCTCGTCGGAGGACTTTTTCTGGTGCTCTGAAATCACGTGCAAGAACTCCAGATATACCACCGCCGCCTTTTCCAGTTCCGGATTTAATTCAATCTGAACGGCCTCAGGAAAGGATTTGGAAAGGGCGTAATTGTAAACGTAGTCCAGCCAGTCGTTGGGCTGATACCCGTTGGCCAGATCCAGCATGATGTCCCTGCACAGATCAAGAACCGCTGAGCAGGAATAATCCCGGCGGTTAGTCATCTGCATCAGTTTTTCGATGATATCTCCGCTCTTTAAAAGCTGTTCCAAGCGATCGCGGTTCAGCTGATATCTCTTGACCAGCCTTCCGCTCAGAAGGTTTTCATGAATTTCACCGTAAATCGATTCCGCATGGTCTCGGTACACGCAACCACCTCGCTGACAGTTTGTGGGCCTTATTCCTTATATGTTACCACAAAACCGGTGATTCTAATCATTTGATGTGATTTTACCCACCGTTTCGCCATGTATTTGTCCAGCAATCATTTTCATTGGGATGGTAGACTTCTAATAATTGCACGCGCCAATAAAAAAGCCCTGTCCAGCCTTTACCGGGCAGAGCTTCACACCTCGTATAGTTCCTGCAGCATTTGTTACATGCAGGACGCATCATAAATCGATTGAATCGATTCATCCAGCATCTCATTGAAAGCGTCTTCTGTTTGGTTTACCTTTAACCCTTCTGTCAAGGCTCTTGAAAAACTGGCAATCAACTTATGATTTCTTGCCAGTTTTTCATTGGCCTCTTTCCGTGAATAGCCTCCGGAGAGGGCAACTATTCGCACAACCTTGGGCGACTCCATGATCTCTTCATAGAAATTGTCCATATCCGGAATGGTGAGCTTAAGCATAATCTTGGAGCTGTCGTCCAAGGCCTTTATGTGTGCCTCAATTTCCTTTTTCAAGATGGCTTCTGCGTCCTTTTTATTAGGGCAGTGTATGTCCACCTCCGGTTCCAGGATCGGGACAAAACCCGCTGCTATAATGACCTTCCCAATTTCAAACTGCTGATCCACAACTGCTTTAATTCCCGCTTCATTGGCTTCTTTAATGACCGAGCGCATTTTTGTGCCGAAGATATTCCGCTCCCGGGCACGACGAAGCAAGGCGTCCAAATCCTCAATGGGCTTCATCAGCTGAACCCCATCCGCTAAATCCAACAATCCCTTATCTACCTTAATAATCGATACAATCCCCTTGGCTTCCCAGAGATAATCCGCCGTGTACTTCCCCTCCACTTTGGCATCCATGGTTTTTTCAAACAGAATGGCCGCAAGAATACGTTCTTTGGTAAAAACGGGGCTTTGCATAATGCGCGATCGCATCGTGTGGACTAATTGATACATCTCCGCTTCATCCGCATAGGCATCCTTATTGATTCCATAGATCTCAAGCGCCTTGGGTGTACTGCCGCCGCTTTGATCCAGAGCAGCGATAAAACCGCTATCGTTTTTCATACGTTCCAACTGTGTCCTGTTCATGCTAAACCCTCCGTTTTAGTATATGGTTCTTAGCTTTTTCCAGATTCCCTATACACGTATAGATACCATCTTATGATGGCGCTTAAGCGGGTTTTTATGGATACGACGAAAATTATCACTGCTAAAGATCACTCAATGTATGAAAACTGACAAAAAAAAGATCATCTCCAACCGTAATTCGGATATACGGGCTGAGATAATCTTATGTCAAGCAAACAATGGTGTTTGCTTTTGCATCTTCTTTACTTAGCTTTTGCTGACTCGGTGAAGATATTGACATTTACATTGAAATTCAGAAGCAATCCGTCATCAATGTTGTCGATGGTGATTTCCACCGGTACAATGGTCTCGCCGCCTTTGTTCTGCGAAACTCCCCATATTCGGGAAACCTTGCCTTTATACTCCTTCTCGGGGTCTGCATCACTATATATCTTCACATCCTGCCCCACCTTGATATTCTTGATGTACACCTCTGATACGTCAGCCTCGATTATACGGGTGTCCATATCCACGATGCTCATAATCTGGATCTCCCTGTCAACATAGTCCCCCTCTTTACTTTTCACATCAGAGACCACGCCGTTTTTAAATGTAGATACCACCTGACTTCCGTTGGTCAGATTCGCTTCCTTGTATTTCTGTTCCATGCGCAGGATGTCCCGTTCCGTGCGTTCAATGGAATTGGCTTTTTCCTGCTCCGACTGGGTCATCGTACATTCCCCAGCTTCCAGGCTTACGGCCAGGTTCTCTACCGCCGCTCGCTTGTTGACCACCTCGGTGTTCAGATCATCATAGGCCTTTTGCGAAATGGCAGCATTTTCAAGCAAATGCCGGTTTCTAACCAGATCTTCCTCCATGGCCTTAAGCTCCTGTCTTGCGGCTTCAAGACCGGTTCTTTGCTTGATAACATCGTACTTTCCATTCCCCAGGCTGCTTTTAAGCTCCTGCAGAGCCGACTTTTTATCCTCAATGGTATTTCGGAGCTCCGTTACGTCGAAGTCGATGAGGGGCTGCCCCTCCGTAATTCTTTCCCCGACTTTCACATAGATTTTATCGATCCGTGCGTTGAAATCCACACTGATGCCTTGCTCCTTACGGGCCTTCACGACACCGAAAGCCTCTACGCTTTGAGCCGATCCCTTCTTCTTGGCGTCGGCATCGGCTTCTGTTTTCGCCTTGGTCGCAGCCTCGGCCTCCGCCTTCTTCATATTGATCACATTCATCCCACCGATAACCGCCACCAATAAAAGGACACTTACTGAAGCTATCCAAAACTTCTTCGACTTTAAAAAACGACCGTGAATCTTCATACAATTATTCTCCCATCTCTAAGTTTTATTGTCCGGTTGCCATACTGAGCCGCTTCTTCCGAATGCGTTACTTGTATGATGGTTTTGTTTCGCTCTTGATTAACGCGCCGGAACAGCGCCATAATTTCCCGGCCTGTGACGCTGTCTAGGTTGCCGATCGGTTCATCTGCCAGGATAATATCCGGCTGATTGATCAGCGCCCGGGCTATGGCTACCCGTTGCTGTTGTCCGCCTGAAAGCTCCCTTGGCGTATGGCGGGCCCGATCCGACAAACCCACCAACTCAAGGATTTCTTCCAAGTCTCTCCTGTGCTCCTTCATATTTTTCCCCTCTAAAAGAATGGGGAGCATCACATTTTCCTCAACATTCAGGTTAGGGATCAGGTTGTAAAATTGAAACACAAAACCAATTTCACGCCTGCGCATATCGCTGATTTCTTTGTCGTTCATCGCTGCCAGTTCTTTTCCATTCAGTAGGATCTGTCCGCTTGTGGGGTAATCCAGCCCTCCAATGAGATAAAGCAATGTGGATTTTCCCGAACCGGATGGCCCCATCAGGGATACGAACTCCCCTTGCTTAATCTCAAAGGACAGATTTTTCAGCACATGAACATCTTCCGACTCCAACGAAAAGCTTTTACAGACGTCATTCACATGTATAACCGTTTCCATAACATCTCCCCTATTCATATTTAAGCTCCGTTACAACACTTAGCTTGGAGGACTTTCGGGCCGGGCTGATGGAGGCCAGCACCGATACCAACACAGCACTGAGCAGACCGGTGGCAATATTGATCGGCAGCAGATAGAACGCGGAACCGATTTCCGCCTTTATGAGGATGCTGCTGAGCATCGTAACGATGACAAAACCCATAGAAGTTCCAAACACACCGCCCAGAAGACCCCCGGCCGCCGCCTCAACAAAAATCATGGTCAGGGTCTGTCGCTTGCTCATCCCAACTGAGGAGAACACCGCCAGCGAGCGTTTTCTGGAGTGAAATGACACCAGGTAGTTATTCATGACACCAATACTGCCAATGAGCATCGTGATAACTGCGAAGGCACCCAGCAGACCGATGATCATCCCGGAATTCTTCAGGTCGTCCTCTTTATACTGTTTCACGGTCTTGAATTCTATGTAGCTGTCGGTCTTTACGCTGTCCTTTATGGTTTTAGCAATGGCTTCTGCGTCAAACCCCGGTTTCACGGCCACACCGTAGCTGCTTCCGCTCCGCTTACCAAGATCGCCACCGATGATTCGCATACTGCCATAGGCAACAGAGGTGTTATCTCCATTGGTTTTCACAAAACCCAGAATCCGATAGGTGGCTTTAACCTCCTTCTCCCCCCGGTCGAACCGCAGCACAACCTCCTGACCTGCCTTCAGATCATATTTGTCCCGAATCATAGTAGACACCAGCAGGTTGCGGCCTTTGTAAAGCTCTTCCAACACCGTCTGGTCATTCTCTGTGCCCAACACGTCCACCTTGTAGTAGGTATGGGCTTTGGCATCGGAGAAAGCCATAATGCTCTTAATCATAGGATTATCTTCTTCACCGTACTTGAAACCGTTGTAGCTGTTGTAGGCAAAGACCTCCTCTACCCCATCGATGGCTTTGATCCTTTGTATGGTCGTCGGGGTAGACACAGAAATGTAACCGTCGATGGCATAGTGGTTGTTATCATAGGAGGAGAGAATCTGCCCCTTGGTACTGTCACTCATGGCGGCGATGGTCACAATACTGGAGAGGCCGATTGTCAGCAGAATGGCATTGTTGATATGGGATTTGTCGGACCGTATGTTCTTCACCGCTAAAATTCCGATGTTTCCGAACAGCTTGCCGAACAGCCCTTCGGCCAAGCCCACGATCCAATGGGTCGCATAGGGAACCATCAGTATTCCGCTTGTGATGATCAGGATAATCGACACCACACCCAGCATTGCACCGGTTTTACCCGGAACTGCCACCAGAATGCCAACTGCCACAACAGCCAGAACAATACTGGTTATGAGCTTCACATTCTTTCGCTTCTTCTTTGTTCCGTCCATCAGGTTCAACAGAATCTCCTTGACTGGAAGCCGTGAAGCTTTGGTAATGGGGATTATTGCGCTGATAATCGATAAAAACATGGCTCCCAGGAACGCGATCAATACATCGTCGATTCCGTATACCACTCGGGGCGTTACATCCATGTTTTCACCCATCATGCCAATCAGCACCTGCACCATGGCCGCAAGGGCGCCAATTCCCAGCACTACCCCGGCTGCTCCCCCTATAAGGCCATAAACCGTGGTTTCGGCCAACATGATGGTATTGGTCATCTTTTGAGTGGCGCCGATGCTCCTGAACGTCCCTAGGATTGGCAGCCGTTCCATCATAATGACCTTAAAGGAGGTATAAATGATAAACACGCTGATGAAGGCCACCAGGATCATCATAAAGAGGAATGGAATCCTGACCTGGCCGGACATTTTCGCAATCTCTTCTTTGCTGACGGTTTCGTAGACATCGTGCTTGGTGTAAACGGTTTTCAGCGCTTCCATGGAATCTTTCAGGTTTTTTATGCCGGTGGTCCGGCCATATAGGATGCTGACACTGCCTTTCTCGCCGGCCATTCTGGCAACCGTATCCCTTGGCGTAATGAATTTAGCCGCCTTTGAATTTCGTGGCTGCTTGAAATATCCCGTGGACTTTGCGAGGCCCACTACCTTGAACATGTGTTTCACATCGTTCCCGTCCGACATCTTGATATTGTCGCCCAGTTGAATTCCCTTCTCCTTGGCGTAGACCTCCCCAAGAATAACCTTCTTTCCTGCCCAGGGGTATACATCCTTTTCCATCGTCAATGTAAAGGGATTCATCTTCTGGAGGTCCTCCAGCTCAATCCCCATCATACTGACGTCCATCGTGCTGTTTTCTTTGTCTTTGTATCGCAGAGCGGTTTCATTTGCACCGATGACATACTCGAACAGATTCTCTACAGAAGCGATGTTCTTTTCCTTAAAATACATGCTTTCGTTGCCGTACACCATGAACTCCGCCGTGCCGATATACACCTTTACCTGCTCTACAATCATATCTTCCACTGTTTTGGAGATAGCCATGGACGCAAAGAAAAGCGCCACAGACAACGATATAGAAAGTAAGATCAGAAAGGTACGAAACCGGTTCTCGCGGATACTCTTAATTAAAAACTTAATCAGAATGCCCATTTTGTTCTCCTTAATGCTTCTTTTCATACGCATTCGCTTTACCTGTCAAATGAAGTATACGCCAGCAACATTTCAATAACCTTAAATCAATTCTTAACGTTTTCTTAGGATGGCAAAATCAGCCTGAGCCACATCCCCTTACTCTCAAGACCCTTCCTGTTGAATCCAGTCCAATACGCCAACATATCACTTGCATATTCTTCCGGATCCCGTATATAATGAATCAATGTAGAGGGAGTAACAGTCTGAACCGATTTGTTCAGAATACAAGTCGTCAATACGGCAGCGGTGCTGCCCGATTTGTAGTGAAATTGTGAGACTCTGCACCAACGGAGGTGCAGGGTCTTTTTTGTTTTTGCGGCCCGGGCATTTCAACTGCAATAAAATTCGATTCGGAGGGTATGCATGCTTAAGAAAAACAAACTGTCCCTGCTGATTCTGGGGCTATTCATCGCTTCCAGTATGATGGGCAATCTGGTTCGTTTCGCAACGGATTATCTCTGGTTCAATGAAATGGGTTACACAACCGCGTTCCTTACGAAGCTTACGGCTTACCTCAAGCTTGGGTTGCCGGTGTTCGCCATCAGCTCCCTGGTATTTCTGCTCTACATAAAGGCGCTGATAAAGCGCTTTATGGAGGTTAGTGAAACGACCCCTGACAAGGTCCTGCAAAAACAGCTTCTCAGAGTTCAGAATGCAGGCGCCTTGCTTCTGGGAGCCGTATTCAGTGTCCTTTTCGTCAGCGCAATCTGGTTCGATTGGCTCAGCTTCCTGAATCGCACTGCCTTTGGAAACGTTGATCCGCTATTCGGTCTGGATATTTCCTTCTATTTCTTTATTCTGCCGCTGCTGCGGATCCTGCTGGGGATGGGCTTGCTCCTGCTCTTCATGCTGGTAGCCCTGACCGTCATCTATATTCTGGCACTGCTCAATGTGCCTCCGAAAACCGCAGAGGGTGAAATTCCTGACCTGAACGAATTCCGTTTTCGTCACGATTTCCGTTCCGTTCTGAACCGGAATATTTTCTCCGGCGCCATTATCAAGATTGGAATACTGGGTTCTCTGGCCCTGGTTCTGATGGCCTTCACCAATATCATCAGTGCGTACAATCTCGTCTATTCCCCCAGGGGCGCAGCCTACGGGGCCAGTTATACCGATGTAACCATTGCCCTTCCAGGCTATTGGATCATGGCCGCCGCAGCACTGATTGGCGCGGTCCTCTTCCTCTTCGGCGCGGTGAAGCGAAAATGGCGATTCATGGTTATCGGCCCTGCCGTTCTTCTGGTTGCCTCCTTCGGGATTTCCCTAACAGTGGCTTCGGTTCAGAAATTCATTGTGGATCCGGATGAACGGGCCAAGGAACGTCCTTACATCGCTCAGAATATCAAGCATACTCAGGACGCATTTAATCTGAATCAAATCCAGACCCTGGAATTTCCTTCTAATGAAACCCTTAAGAGTTCGGACCTTAAGGATAATGCCGATATCATCAAAAACGTCCGGATCAATGACTACAAGCCCCTTAAAATGTCAATAAACCAGCTTCAGGGAATCCGCCTGTACTACGAATTCAACGACGTGGACGTGGACCGATACATGATCAACGGAGAATACCGTCAGGTGTTCATCGCCGCCCGTGAAATGAATCAGGACAAGCTGGAACAGAAAACCTGGGTCAACAGCCATCTGCAGTTCACCCATGGCTACGGTGTTGTTGTGGCCCCCGTCAATGAGGTCACCAACGAGGGGCAGCCGGTACTGATGGTGAAGAACATCCCCCCGGTATCCCTCAGCGAGGATTTAACCGTTACCCGTCCTGAAATCTATTTTGGTGAGTTTACAAACAACTCGATCATCGTCAATGCTCAGGAAAAGGAGTTCGATTATCCCAAAGGCTCCGACAACGTCTATGTGAACTACGCAGGACCAGCCGGCATCAACCTTAATCTGGTGAACCGTGTTCTTTTCTCAATCCGTGAAAAGACCATAAATCCTTTAATTTCCAACGCTTTGAATGCAGATAGCCGAATTGTGATCAACCGAAATGTCCTTCAGCGGGCTCAGGCAATCATGCCCTGGCTGACCTACGAGCAGGATCCATACGTTGTAATCAACCAAGATGACGGCAAGCTGTACTGGATCATCGATGCCTACACCGCCAGCAACCGCTATCCCTATTCACAGCCCCATGAAAGCGGCGTGAATTACATCCGTAACTCGGTTAAGGTCGTTATTAACGCTTACTCCGGAGAAACCGACTATTACATTTACGACAAAACCGATCCGGTGATCCTGACCTATCAGAAGATTTTCCCCGGTCTTTTCAAAGCCGCAGATGAAATGCCCGCCGGCCTTGCAAAGCATGTCCGCTACCCCAAGGGACTGCTGGATATTCAGGCTGACATCTACAAAAAATTTCATGTAACCAATCCGGATGTTTTCTATAACGGCGAGGACATCTGGGCTGTTTCAAAGGAAAAGTACATGAAGGAGGAGGCCACAGTAGAGGCCAACTATCTCATGTTCCGTCTCCCCGGAGAAACGGAGATGGAGTTCATTCTGAACATCCCCTTCACCCCCAAGGACAAATCCAATATGAATGCCTTGCTGATGGCCCGAAACGACGGGGAGAATTACGGAAAGCTGTTTATGTACAGCTTCCCCAAAGACAAGCTGGTGCAGGGTCCGCAAATGCTGGAATCCCGAATCGATCAGGATACAGCAATCTCTCAACAGCTTTCCTTCTGGGACCAGAAGGGCTCCTCCGTACTTAGGGGAAACCTGATGACAATCCCCATCAAGGACTCCCTGATTTATGTTGAACCCATCTACCTGCAGTCCTCCGGTGAGCGGAGCCTTCCAGAAATGAAGCGGGTGGTGGTATCGTATGGCGACCAGGTGGTGATGGAAGAAACCCTTCAAAAGGCCCTGGACAGAATCTTCGGAACAGAGGATGCCGCACCGACGGCTGCCACACCTCAAAATCCTGCATCTGAAGTCGGCGCCCCCTTGCCCAATCAAACCCAGGTCCTGATTGATCAGGCAAAGGGGCTGATCGATTCTTCCGTTAAGAGTATTGAACAGCTGAAATCTGTACTGGAACAGCTTACTCAGGCTGTAAACCAGGCCGAGGGGAACTTGCCGCCGGCAACCGTTCCTCCTGAAATACAGTAATAGAAGTACCGGATTGACTCTTCGCTAAAAAACGAGACTGTTACCTTATGAAGGGGTAACAGTCTCGTTTCTATTTGCATATCGCTTTTTAACCTATTGCGTCAGCGTGTTATCTTTTTTTCGACTTTCTGTCAGTTGACTTTCGTTTTTTGACTGTGTTGTTCTTCTTTGCAGCTCCCGGTGGTGCCACGGGTTTTCCGGCAGCTTGACCATTTGCCTTGCTTTTGGAAATTTTGCCGTCACCGGCTGATTTCTTAAGGCCGTCTTTTTTTGAATGGCCGCCATGGACTTGAGGGGGTTCGGATACCCGTATGCGAGCAATTTTCATTCCGATAAAGGCTTCGACTTCTTCAAGCCGTTTCTCATCCTTCATCGTCAGTATAGTATAGGCCACGCCTACATTCCCGGCTCTTCCGGTGCGACCTATACGGTGCACGTAATTCTCTGTATCATCCGGCAGGTTGTAATTGAAAACATGACTGATTCCCTCAATATCAAGACCTCTGGCGGCAACATCCGTCGCCACTAAGTAATTGATTTCATTACTCCGAAACTTCGCCATCACATCTTCCCTTTTGGCTTGGGTAAGCCCCCCATGAATGGCCTCTACCTTGTATCCCGCAGCAAGCATCGCTTCGTAGAGCGTATCTGTGCCCACTCTCGACCGGCAGAAAACGATGGCATTCTGCGGGTTGTCTCTTTTTAGGATTGTCATGAAATCATCCAGCTTCTTACGGCCAGAAGTCTCCACCACCAGTTGGGTGATGTTGTCCAGGGTGATCTGTTTCTTGGGTGCTTTCACGAACACGGGATTCACGAGGTATTTATCCGTGAACAAATCGATATTCTGGCTGATTGTGGCTGAAAAACATAAGGTCTGCCTTTCCCTTGGCAGTTGTTCAATGATTTGGTCCACCTGTTCCATAAACCCGATATTGAACATCTGATCGGCTTCATCCACCACCAACGTGTTCAAATGGCTGAGGTCGATAGAACCTCTTCGGAGATGGTCCAAAATTCGGCCAGGGGTACCTATCACCAGTTGGATATCCCCTTTGAGCTTATGGAGCTGTGCCAGAACATCCTGCCCTCCGTAAGCCGTCAGGATGTTAAGGGGTTTTATTTCAGAAAGCTGTCTAGCCACATCGGTAATCTGCAGGGCAAGCTCCCGGGTCGGGGCAAGAACCAACCCTTGAATGTTGGGATTATCCACATCCATTTTTTGAAACATAGGCAGCAAAAACCCGTAGGTTTTCCCTGTGCCGGTTTGAGCCTCCGCAACCAGGTCCCTTCCGTTCAAGATATGCGGAATGCTTAAGGACTGGATGGGTGTTGGTATGGATATATTCTTTAATTCAAGGGAATAGACCAGATCTCCCTGGATGCCCAATTTATAAAATGACATAACTTCACCTCTGGTCGGTTATAACCGGATTATAACCGTATAGAATCAAGACACTTTTCCACCCTAATGGATTTACGCATTGGACAGCAACAGTAATTTTTTTGTAGTGCTGGCATTCCGAATGGTTACCTTGCTATTCACTGAAGAGCTTGCGATTTTATACCACCTCGTTTTTGATAAGGTGGCTCTTGGGGCGGACCAAAAAATCACATGATTATGATAACCAACCTGTTCATACTCGGGCTTCGCTTCCCCCACCGCTTTATAGACGTCTTCAATGGTGACATGCGGAATAAGAAATATCGCCTGATGAATCACCTCTTCATTCGAGTGAAGGTCCCACCATGGGGGGGCATGATCCAAGGCTTCCGATAATTCTTTTACCGAAAGAATTGCCACCGGAACATCCAGTGCAAACCGTTCTTCCAACATCACTTTACATCGGTTGCTTATTTCGGCTTTATCCGTGCTTTCACTGGAAAAGAGCACATTCCCGCTATTGATATATGTGCTGACATTTGTAAAACCGAAGGCCTCAAATGCCATTTTTAATAAGGGCATCGCCACTTTGTTTTTCCCGCTAATATTTATGCCACGTAACAGAGCAATCCATTTTTCCATCGACCACTACCTCCGCAAAATAACAGACACACTCTGTTAAAACACCCGTTTTCCGTCTGAAATATTTATACCCAACTCTTTCGCCATACTGGTTTGATTAAATAGGATGAAAATAATGGAAGCGATACAAGGAAGCGGTCAATCCGCTTTGCTAAAATCAAAAATTCTATATCTGTTCTCTCTCAGCTATTGTTGATTCTTTGAATACATCCAGTAATGCTTTTATGCCTTCGTTCTCCACTCCGTCTTTATTAACGATAATATAGTTATCTTGAATATGCAAATCTATCTGATTGATAGCAACTGCCTTAACCGAATCGCTATTCAGAAAATCGGTTGCCATGGACTCTAAGACAAAGGCATCCCCGAATCTTTCCAATACATAATCAAACGCTTCATAAATCAGTTGTCCATTACAAAGATTGCATTTCGTTTTACAAAGTGGCACCTCGCCTTTCAATTAAGCCAAGCTTCAATCTATGTAATGTACACTTTACATGTTGTTTGTTTTATGTTACATTAAGTATATAAAACTGTTCATTATAATCAACTGACTCCCAAGGAGGGTGAAAGCTATGTCTTATCAGGAAAAACGGGTACTGGTATCCATTTTCACAGGGCTGGCGCTGATGATTGCATATGGAATCAACGCCATGGGTAAGTTCCACGGGGGGCTCACAGGGCCGGAGCATATAAAGCTCTGGGCAGTCACCATGCTACAGTATATTGGTATTGGAGTTGCAGCAGCCATCATAATCCAGATCGTGTTCCATATTCTGATGTCCATCGCCATTGCTGCAAAGGAAACCATCCAGAGTGGAAACTGTAGCGATGACCAGATCAAAAGAACCATCGCTTTGGAAATGGTTGAGGATGAAATGGACAAGCTGATTGAGCTGAAGTCCACGCGGATCTGCTTTGCATTGACCGGGGGTGGCTTTATTATCGGCCTCATCACCCTGGCCTTCGGCTACACCCCAGTGCTGATGCTGAACATCCTCTTCGGGACAATATTTTTGGGCTCTCTGCTGGAGGGCTTTACCCAGATTTACTATTACCGAAAGGGTGTCTAAATGGAAAAAAAAATCGAGATCAGCAACAATCTACGAAAGCTACGTTTCTTTGCCAATGAAATGACTCAGCAGGAACTGGCCGTAAGGGCCGGGGTTTCACGACAGACCATTATCTCAATTGAGGCAGGAAAGTACACCCCTTCCCTGGAGCTGGCGTTCCGGCTGGCGGAAGCCTTCGGCGTTAAATTGGAGGACGTGTTCACGTATGCGGTAAAAGAAGAATAACGACATATAACAAATTTATGTTCTCAGAGGTTTTCTGCTGCTGATGATCATCCAAAATGCCTGGAGCTGAAAAGAACCCTATGACGTCAGACATCACCTTGGAGGTATAAACCATGAAGCCTGATAAAAGAACAGCATTAATAGCCGGCGGACTGTATCTGATGCTTCTGCTGGGCAGCGGCTTTGCTGAAGTGACCCGTACCAGGTTAATTGTAAACCAGGACATGGCCGCAACGATTTCCAACATTTTGGCCAACGAAACGCTTTTTAAAGCCAGCTTCATCAGCGATCTGATTGGACAGACAGCCTTCCTGCTTCTGAGTCTTGCCCTGTATCGGCTGCTTTCCCCGGTAAACAGAACCCACGCGATGGTGATGGTGGCCTTCGTTGCAGTGAGTGTACCGATTGCCATGCTGAATATGCTGAATCAGTTCGCCGCCATACATCTGTTAAGCAGCGCCTCCTATCTGCAAGGGGTGCCACCCGATCAGCTGAATGCACAAGCCATGTTCTTCCTTGATCTCCACCGGTACGGCGTATACATTGATGAAATCTTCTGGGGCCTGTGGTTGTTCCCCTTTGGGTATCTGGTGTATAAATCTGGGTATTTCCCAAAGATTATCGGTGTTTTACTGATGGGGGGGTGTTTTGGATACTTGATTGATTTCTTTATTCAGTTCCTGCTTCCGACATCGCTGGCACTCACCTATCCAGGCCTTGCAGTTGCAACCCTTGGAGAAGTATTCGCCATCGTAATGCTGATTTTTTGCGGATTAAAGAAGCGCAATATCCCATCATAATCACAGGCTACTGGACACTTCATAACCCTTATCCCATAAGAGCCAAACCAATTCTATTTGGTGGGCTCTTTTTTGTTCGATTCTTATCTGGTCTGACGTGGAGGGTTTTCTGCCTGAAAACAAGACCCTTGGAAGATGCCCAAGGGTCAATAAAGCGACAGTACACGTGTGTTGCCATTCTACTCAAAGCGCTTCAATTCATCCCAGCTGAAGGTCCACTGGGGCGTAGCCAGCACTGCTGCTTCACCGGGAGCATACCAGGGGCTTTCATGGGGATTTTTATCATTTTTAAGGATATGGATTTCCTGAGCCGGCATATAGCTTTGAGCGAGGATAAACCGCTTGTCCCCTTCAGCATTCACTGCAACATCCATGACCATCACGCAGTGCCCGGGGCTGCCCCCCTGAATGAAAACATCTCCTGCCTGAAGAGTGTCCAGGGAAACCGATTTTAGTTCCTTTGATAGAGACAGGGTGCCTGCATAGGCGAATACCATATCCAGATAGCTGCGGAATGTACGGTAGTCGTCGGACGCTTCCCCGCTGTTTGTCCAGTTAACCGTATTCCCGTTGACCTGTATGCGCTTGCCCATGCGCCAGTTCGTGTAATCGGCCCGAAAACCGTTGGTGAAATTGAATGCGATGGCATCCTTCTGACCACTCTGGTAGAGGTATTCCGCCCTTAAACGGATCGCTGCATCGGCACATTGCTGAAGATCCCTGTCTCCGATTTCCATCGCAATGACTGCAGCATGAACCTGAGCGGTTTTCTTCCTGCCATCAAATAGCAGAACCGGCTCACCCTCTGGCTTTAGGGGTAAATTTCTAAGCCACTCCTGAAAAGAAGCCCCCTCCACAGGTATTCTTTCATACCCTTCAGGGACAAGAAATCTTTGGGAAAGCAACGCACCCTCCGGTACTGTGAGGCTTTTCTTTTCTGAAGGAACCGGATTTTCGCTGCCATTAGCCAGAACGATTGCCGTAGGGCCATCGCTTCCCCCGATAATGCCTACACGGACGGAAGGATTAAAAAAATGATTCACCAGAAGGTATCCCCCTGAACCCGCACCCAAAATTAACAAGGCGAGAACCGTCAACACTCTTTTATTTGTCATAAAGTTTTCCCCCGTTTTCCAGCATCCGCTTAAAATGACGATTCATCTGCATGGGTACAGCGCGGCTTTCACTGAATCCTCCAATACGTTTGATAAAGCAAGGTTTGATATTAAAAGGATTTATCGTCTCACCGTTATAACGTGTCGCATGGAGATGATTGTTTCAACTCTTTTATATAATTCAACCCCCATATTTCAATACTATTCAGCACGTTTTTAAAGTTTTCACCCAGCTCACTTAATTTATATTCTACATGCGGAGGTACTTCTGCAAATACGGTTCGAATCACTAGCTTATCCTTTTCTAACTGTCTTAACTGCTTCATCAAAATGGTTTGTGTAATTCCCGGCAATAGCCGTTGCAGTTGATTAAATCTTTTCGTGCCTGTACTAAGCTGATAAAGAATTACAATGGTCCATTTTCCTGACAACACCTTTTGTGTGGTGGCAAATGGGCAGACACCATATACACTTTCTTTCATATCAACCATATAATACTCCTCCTGATGTTCTTGATTTTTCTATTAGTATCTAAAAAGATAGTAGCCATCATAATAATCAGTACTTGTTATTACGATTGTACATTTTATAATTGTATCAGAACAAAAATACATAATCAATTATTTAGGAGGTTTTATTATGTCAAAAGAAACATTAGCAGTTTTTAACCAGTACAATGAGGGGTTAATTTGCGGAGACTTTGGTGCCGTATTTGCGGCATTAGCTGATGATATTAAGTGGCATCAGCCCGGAGACAATACGTTATCAGGAGTTGTCGTAGGCAAAGAATTATTAGGGGTTCATTTGGCAAAATTCGCAGAGAAAAGCAACGGCACTTTTAAAGTGATTACAAATTGGGTGTCTGACAATGGTGATTTTGTAGCTGCTAATGTTACTTTTCTCGCCGATCGTGGAGATGGTGATATTCTTGATATGAATGGCATTGATCTTTTCCGTATTCACGATGGTAAAATACAAGAAGCATGGCTATTTTCATCTAATCAAGCAGTTGAAGACGCCTATTGGAAATGAAATTGTTCTTAGCACGTTAGAGATAACTATTGATTATCAAAAAGTAATGGGCAAACCTTGCTAACCAGCTTGGTTTGCCCATGTTCGATTGCAGCATCAAATATCATCAGGGACGGTTCTTTTTGATCTAATTTGCATGTTTTTTACCTGTATATCTTGCCTTCAAGAACCTTCTGACAAAGATAAACCCCGAAGCAAGACCGCCGTTAAATCAATCCGATAGCGAACATGTGCTTATCTCCGAGCGTCTGTCTGTCTCCGCAAGGGCGTTCTGCACTGCCGTGTGATGGGGTTTATGCCTTCTTTTGATGAAATCTCGTTTTGGCGACACCGGGTCCGGAATGAAGGATGCGCATTTTAAATACCGTGTATCTCCTTACAATCTATGGTACTAAATTCCTTCAATTCTCCTTATTGTCACCCGACGGGTGATAGGCACTGGGGATGTGCCTATGTAAAATTAACCAAGGCATCTTTTTATTATCGGGGCTTTTATCTCGATAATCCTTGGGGTTGCTAAACTAATTTTTTAAGGAGAACACCAGGAATGATGAGAAAACACAGTCGCATCCTATCTTTACTTCTTTGCAGCCTTTTGATTGTAACGTCATTAATGCCCGTTTTCGGAGAAAATGCCACACCAAACGACTATGGCAGCCACTGGGCCAAGGACACAATCTCCGCTGCCGTTGCATCCGGTCTAATGAAGGGCTATCCCGACGGCACCTTCAAGCCTGACAACCGTATCACACGGGCAGAGTTCTTTGCTCTGATCAATCAAGGGTTTAATCTGACCGCCGAAACAACCGCAGACTACAGCGATGTACCCAAGGATGCGTGGTATGCCCCTGTTATGGCTAAGGCGGCTTCTGCCGGGTATATTTCCGGCTATGAAGACGGCACTATCCGGCCGGAGGCCTCTATCAGTCGCCAAGAGGCAGCTGTCATCATCAGTCGCTTAAAAGCCTTCCCTGCTGGCGTTACCACTCCAGCCTTTACCGACACTGCTAAAATTGCTCCCTGGAGCAAAAATGCCATTTTCGCTGCGCTGGATGCTAAAATCATGACCGGTTATCCCGACGGAAGCTTTCGCCCGGAAGCCCCGATAAAACGGGCTGAAGCGTTGGTTGTTCTCAATAAAAGTGTCCCCCGCACAGCAGCTCCCGTTACTACCTACGATAAACCCGGTGTTTACGGACCCGCAACCGGATCGACGGTTATTGACGGAAACGTTGTCATCAGCGCACCCGGCATCACCCTCCAAAACACCTCCATTAAAGGAAATCTGACCATTGCAAAAACCGTTGGAACCGGCGACGCAACCCTTAAGAACGTTGTGATTTCCGGCAACACCTATGTGAACGGCGGCGGTGTCAACAGTATTTATTTTGTAGACGTTACCACTGGCAAGGTTTATGTTGTGAAAGACGATGGTCCTGTCCGTATTGTTGTCTCCGGTGCCTCTGCCATTAAAGAGGTCGAGGCGGCTTCCGGAGTAAAGCTGGAAGAAGTAAGCCTGACCGGAGCAGGTCTTGAAGGAATATCCGTTTCTAAAAAAACGGAGGGAAACATTGAAATCACTCTAACAGGCGTTACC
This sequence comes from uncultured Peptostreptococcaceae bacterium, assembly GCA_964649745.1. GTDB lineage: Bacteria > Bacillota > Clostridia > Peptostreptococcales > Acidaminobacteraceae > CAZEHS01. The sequence goes on from CAZYQI010000003.1 coordinate 119,670, forward strand.
TGTAAAACTTTTGACATTAAGTCCGAAGGTGTTACCCTGATCTCCGATAAGGCCTCGTCCATTGAGACCCTTTCTGTTGATGCCAAGGGTGTTCAAGTGCGGGGAGCAGGCGCCGTCAAGCATGCGGTCATCAACCACTCCGACGCCAGCTTTGAATCGGCTCCCAAATCCGTTTCCATAGCCCCAGGGGTTAAAGAGCCGCTTATTAAACCGGCCAAGCCCGCAGCCGGCGGTGGTGGCGGGAGTGGAAACAGCAACGGTGATCTGGCATATGCCGCTGCCCCTGCCAGTGTTACCCTCGAATTAGAAAACCCCTCCCTCCCGTTCATTGTTACCAATGTTGCCATTCCTGCTCCCGGAGGAACTGACCGAACAGGACTGATAGCATACGATTCTTCCGCTCCTTCAAAGCAATCCGAAAAAATGAGCGCCTTCAGCGAGGCCGCTGCTGACCCTGTGAGAGCAGATGGATCACCAACAAAAAAGGGGCTCTTCAACATTTTCTTCAAAGTTAAAGACTCCGGTACGGCAAAATCCAGCATTAAAATCAATGACGCGGCTTATACCAACGGCGACCCCTACTCCCTCATTAACGGTAAAGTTCTGCTTTCTGAGCTTCGCGTTGTTGTTACCACTGAGGAATCCGGCAAAAAAACCGCGATCCGAACCTTTGTTGTCCCTATAGACGGCGGAGCCCTTCTTGATGAATCGGGCTTTATTGTAAGGACAAGCTTAGGTGGGGTGCCCGTGCCTATCAATCAGGAATTTAGTATTTTACTGTCCGCTGCCACAGATAAGGATGGCTTGGTTTTATCAGGAGACAAGAGGGTGAGAATCAGCGGTTTATCCGGTGATAACACCCCACTTGTGCTGTACGACAATACTGCAACCTTTATCAGCGGCGCCGCAACGCTTTCGCAGATGACCTTAGTCAGTGCCGAGAAATACAATTTGACTGTCACGGTGGAAGGCGTTACCCGTCCCGAAGAACTGACTCTGATTAGTTATACCCAGGAAGGGCCGTGGAAATACACAGTGGCGGATAAGGGGGCTCAGATCATTGGGTACACGGATGCGGACACAAACCCCTCTCCGGTAATACCTGCTTCCTTAGGGGGGGGTACGGTAACCTCCATTGGAGATAGTGCATTTTATAGATCTAAAATTCAATCCGTCACAATCCCTTCATCCGTTACTGCCATAGGGTCGTTTGCCTTTTATGACTGCACGAAGCTGAGCAGTATCACAATTCCTGATGGCGTTACAACCATAAAAGATGGCACCTTTTCAGCGTGTTCAGGCCTGAAATTTGTAAACCTGGGCTCCGGAGTAACAGAAATCATGAATAGTGCCTTTTACGGCTGTTACAACCTTAAAAGCTTTACGTTTCCAGCCTCAGTGAAGAAAATTGCGGACTCGGCGTTTGAGTCGGCACATCTACTGGCTGCTTATTTCAAAGGCAATGCGCCTCAGCTTGGCCTTAAAAAGACTCCCTTTGGTACGATATCTTCCCCCGTGATCTATTACACCAGTGATGCAACCGGCTTCTCATCACCCCTTTGGGAGGATATCCCCTCCGAGGTTTTGCTGAATACGACGCCATCGGCCACCCTGAATATGGTTGGACGGAAGCCTGCGCTGGGAAATCTTGCGGATAACACGGACTATTCACTTGACGGAGGCATCACATGGACTACCGGTTCTGCCATAGATTCCAGTAGAATTCTTGAAATCTCAGATACTTTCATCAATTCCGTCGACGATATCAAGGTTCGCGTTAATAACGATGAAACCAACATTCAGACCATTGATATTCTTCCCGGTCTGCAAACCCCATCGTTTACGGTTGACCCTGTGAAGGATCTGATTCAAGGTCTTGAACCCTTGGCCTTTTACAAAGTTACAACACAGAATGCATCGGGCGCTCGCAGAGCTTCTAAAGAAGGAACCATTAATTTTACAATCGATGATTACGACCTAATCCAGCTGAGTCGGTTATCTCACCATAACCAGCCGGGGCCTATCAAATGCGTTAATTTAGACACTGCCACTCCCCAGACGACCTCAATCATGCTGATAATGAACTCATCTCCCACGGTTCGTACACCTTTTAGAGTTGAACCTGAAATTGCACCCAACACCGCAAGTAGAATTTTCAATTATTCAGTTGAAAACGGTACCGGTTCGGCGGTGGTAGCACAAACGGGCCAAATCATCCCTATTTATTCCGGAACCATTGTTGTAAAGGTGCACACAACAGATGGCAGCAACCTGACAGGTACGCTGGCATTAACCATTGTTGATTAAGCCGTCCATCAAGCGTCTTGGCTCTTAGCTCAGACGCATTGATTATCACGCCATTCTCATCCCTTGGCCGTTATGGCACTTCCATTAAGGATGCACACAAGAGCCCGATCACCATGATTGAAATAAGGTGATCGGGCTCTTTCGTTTTGGATATGATGAGGTCAGGTACTCCCTGTCCGCTCGGTTCAGTTACGGTTCTCTTGAAACCCGCCGTTAAAGCGTTTAAGGATCGTCGCAACTTCGGCCCGGGTGGCACCGGCTTTGGGGTCCAGAATCCCACTGCCCTTGCCGCCGATGAAGCGGTTCACCACTGCCCATCCCATGGCTTTCACCGCATAGCTCGAAGTTTGGCTGCTGTCCGAGAAGCCATGGAGGGATTCATTTTTTGAAACATCATACCCCTTGTAGCCGGCGTAACGGTAGAGGATCGCCGCCATCTGCTCCCGGGTGATGGTGTCTTCGGGGCCGAACCGTCGGTTTCCGTAGCCCTCGACGATTTTCTTTTCCGCCGCCCATGCGATGGCCTGCTCATAATACGAAGCGGGGCTCACATCCTCAAAGGGGCAGCTGCCGGCTGCGGCAGGCTTTCGTTCCATACGCCACAGAAGCGTGGCGATCATGCCCCGGGTCGTCGACAGTCCGGGGCTGAAGGTTGTTCCGTCGCCGGTGCCGGTGATGATGCCGTTCTGGTAAGCCCACGCGATATCCCCATAGGCCCAGTGACTGCCGGGAACATCCACAAAGGGGAAATCCGCTTTGGGAACCTCCGGGGATGGCTCTGACAGGAACACTGCCGAAACCGTCACCTTCCCAGCAGGCATTGCAAAGGCGTAGGTGCCGTTGCCCTTGTCCGTGTAGCGTATGGCTTTGCCCTCCGCATCGGTAATGGTGAGCCGTTGGAGCTGATACCCCTTGTCCGGTTGGACGGTGATGGTGATTTCTGCACCCATGGGGGCGGAGGTTCGATCGGCGGTCACCGTGCCGTGCTTCATGCCGTTCCCATCAATGGTGACCGGATACCCGGAGCTTCCGCCACCCCCGCCGCCGGACCCGCTGCCGGATCCTCCGCTGGTTCCTCCTCCGGAGGTGGGAACGGAGTAACTGACCGCATAGGTGGAGAATTTAGAGGCGTAGACGAAAATCCGTCCTGCGGAGGCATCGCCGAACCAGGTTCCGTCCGTAAAGTCGGAAGCGGGACGGCTGTTCAGCTTTGTCAGGATATCAGCGGTCCCATCATGGTAGCGGAGCACCTTGATATCGGTTTTACTGCTGACATCGTAAGGAATCATGATTTCCAGCACCTTATTGTTGTTGGAGCCGATGCTGGCTCCATTGCTGGTCAGCTGAGCATCCAGATACATGCCCACAGTGTGCCCGTTGGTCAAGGCCCGGATGGCAACCTGCTCGGTGTTCTGATCATTCGGGGCCTTGGCGGTTACCGTCAACTTGACGGTGGTGATCTGACCGGGCTGTGCCTGTGCATCCGCCACGGCATGCAATCCGTCCACCACCAGGGCGGGAATGCTGAGGCTTCCCTCTTTTGCCAGTTCCAGCACACTGTTCTTGGCCGTGCCGCTGAGGATGAAGCTGACCGTGACAGGGCTGTCGACAACTGTCATCGCCTTGGTTACGGTTTTGCCGTCATCGGCACACACCACGTTGTAGATGCCGGGCAGCAGGTTGATGAAGCTGTAGCGTCCGTTGGCGTCGGTTTTGGTGATCCCCAGCACCGTGCTTCCCTGCCTCAGGGTCACGGCAGCATCCGGAATCGGGGCGGCTATGTCATTGGTCACAAGGCCGGAGAGCCCGTATCGGGACTGCTGCTGCCACTGCGCGTAGAGAGTCATTTTGCCGGTGACATCGGGGGTGGGATCGGTCACCCGTTGCCCATCGCTGTAGCTGACTCCCCTGCCGCTGCTTTGGGTATTCCACCCTGCAAAGGTGTGGCCCTCCCGCAGATAGCTGTTGGGGATGAGGGGCTGTTCGGTGTTGTACGCAAAGCTCTGATCTCCCATGGTGCCGCCAGTTGCCCCATTGCCGTCAAAGACCACGGGGACGCTGTTGGCCTTCCATATCGCAAACAAAGTCACCACGCCGTTTGGCATCGGGGTCAGGTTCCGCACGGGCTGCATGTCGGCATATTCGCCATAAGTAGCCGTCGGGCTTACCGCCCAGCCTATAAACGTATATCCGGTTCGGTCGAAGGCCTTTTGTGTCAGCGCTGCCGTGGATTGATCATATACGAAGTTCTGCTGTACCATGGGGCCTGTAGCCCCGTTGGCATCGAAATTCACCGTGTACGTATTGGAGGTCCACTGGGCATATAGCGTGATGTTGTCCTGTCCGCCCAGATCCAGGGTGTTGACCGTACTGTGTGCAGTGTAGCCTTTACCCCCGCCGCCCGTCTCGGTATTCCAGCCGGTGAATGTGTATCCGCTGCGGGTAAAGGCGTTGGTTTTCAAAGCAGTGGTATCCCCTGTCTGGAAAGTCTGCGGGGACATATCTCCGATACCGCTGCCGGAATTGAAGTTCACCGTAAAGCTGCCCGCTTTCCACTGGGCATACAGCTGAACAACGCCGTTGGCATCCGCTATGAGATTCCTCACCGGTTCTTTTTCTCCATAGGCGGTACCACTGCCATCCACAGCACTGTTCCACCCTGCAAAGACATAGCCGGACCGCAGGAACTGATTTCCGCTGAGGGCCGTATCGGCCGCATCATAGGTAAAGCTTTGCGGTGCCATAGTTCCTGAGTCACCGCCGTTGCGGTTGAACTGTACCGCATAGGTGTTGGCCGTCCACTGGGCGTACAGCTGTACGGTCCCGTTGTAGACCGTTGTCAGGCCATTGGCCTGGGCTTGATCGACATAGGGGGTGCCGGTTCCGTCGGCCGCGGTGTTCCATCCGGCAAAGGTATAGCCGGCGCGGCTGAACCCGTTGGGGGGCAGGTTCCCGGCGGTTCCGTACGCAAGGTCCGTGTCATGCATGGAGCCTGCGGTGGAACCATTGCCGTTGAAGGACACGGAATACGGGTTACCCGTCCACTGGGCTGTTAGGGTCACATTTCCGTTGGCAGCGATGCTGGCGCCGTTGGCATAAGGGGTTCCGTCCCCGGCCTTCCAGCCGGCAAAGGAATATCCCGTGCGGACAAATCCGTTGGCATTCAGCGGAGTGGGGGTGCTGTGGGCCACGGTCTGATTTTCCGTGGTGCCGGCGGTAGCACCATTACCTGCAAAGGTCACGGTGTAGGTGTTGGCCTTCCACAGGGCGTAGAGGCTTACTGTGCCGTTTCCAGCGGCGGTCAGATTTCGCACGGCTTCTCCCTGGGTGTAGGCTTTCAGTCCGTTTGCGCTGGTGGCCCATCCCGCGAAGGTGTATCCCGTTCGGGTAAAGCTGTTGCTGCTCAGTGCCGCTGCATTGGCGTCATAGGTAAAGGACTGATTGGCCATGGCGCCGGAGGTGGAGCCGTTGCCGTTAAAGACCACCGAGTAGGTGTTGGGGCTCCACGTTGCCGTGTAGACTGCATCGGAGGTTCCCATGGTCTGCGTGGAATTTGCCCCATGGGTGACCGACCCAAGCTTCCACCCGGCAAATGTATAGCCGGTGCGCAGCAGCGTTCCCGCTGCTGCTACCGTGTAGGTGTTTCCAGCATAATAGCTATTTGTATCAACAGGAACCACACCTGCCGTAGCATTGGATGCGGTGTAAGACACTGTATAAGCAGAGGTTTCCGTAAAGGTCATCGCCAATGCTAAATCGGTCACATCGTTAGGTGGTACAGGGAATACAAAGGTTTTTGTCACCCCTGAAACAACACCCGAATCAACGGTATGGGTTTGGGAAGCAACATTGCCTATGGATCCCAAAAGCCCAAGATTGATGACACCTGGTTTTGTTGCCGTGCCGGAAAGCGTCACTGTTACAGAATAGCCTGTACCTGTAAAAACCGGAGGTGTTGCTGTAGCCGTAACTCCGTTGACCGTTTTAGATGGAAGGACATTGAATTTATTAAGCGGTAGTAAGTTCACTGAACTGGTGGATTCTACGCTGATTTGATAGGTCTTCCCGTTGTAAACAATCGTTGCAGAGCCCACTGGCAGGTAAGCATATACCTTTCCCCCAGGAAAGGTTACCACATCGTTCATGCCATAAAGGATGTTATTTTTGTCCTTAATGACCAAAGTTTTACTGACGTCCAAGCCACCAGCCGTATCCCCCGGTATAGTCAGGGTGGTCAAATAGACGTTGTCGCCAGCGGCGTTTTGAGGCGTAACGGATTGAGCAATTCCCAGCAAAAGGTTTCCACCATTGAACTTCATGCCGCTAGGAGCCTTCCCATTTAGCCATAGTCTAGCGGTACCACCATTGATAGTGACATTCGCCAGGTCTCCCTTCTGCGTTTGCGTGCTTCCAATGCACGCGGAGTCGTTGTCACCAGACCCTCGTATGGTGCCACCATTGATTATGATCCCTTCAGTTAAAGGGGCAACCGAGCCCCAAGATCCTATACCGCTGCCCCAACCAGAGACATAAAGAATGCCGCTGTCGATTATAATGTTCTTCACGTTTGTATTAGAAACACCTATTCCACTGCTTAAAGCGGCATATCCAAAAGCTTTCAACGTGTGGGCAGTCGTACCATCAATGCTTCGGATGGTCAGTTTCTGTGATCCCGTTTTTAAAATTGCGCCACTGTCTCCCTTTGAAGTTTCCAGTGAATTGTTGCCACTGATCGTCAGTTCTATATCTCCAGCATCTGATTTGATTTCAAGCCCGGGCCCACCCCATTTGATGTTTACATCCTTCAGCGTTAGACGAACAGCGCTGCCCGGGGCCGCCCCCGCCAGTTTAGCCGATATGGTGATATTGTTGGAAGTTTGGGTACCTCCGCCCTTCACCGTTATGTTTTGTGACGGATCAATGGACTCCCACGTGGTGGCTCCCTGCACAATTTTCAATTTTCCGGCTGTGGCACTGTCTGAAATGACAACCGACCCGGTGTTAATGTCAATGTCGCCGCCAGTATAGATGGCGGTGGATACTGCGGTAAGGATCATATTCTTCCCCGCGATAACAGTGGCGGGATTTGTCTGCGCCACTGTGTTGCCGCCGGCATCCACCCATCTGCTGAACCCATAGCCATTAGCCTCCACAGCGTTTAAGGTGACGGTGGTGCCTTCCAGAACCGTTGCAGTGGCCGCAGTATTTGCGGTAGCGGTGGAAATGCCTGGACCTGGGGCCACCGTGATTGTATAGAACTGCAGGGCAGCCGCCGTTACTGTCTTAGAAACGGACTTGCCGGTGTAGGCGCTGCCGTCAAAGATATAGTAGGTGGTCCCCCGGTTCAGGTTTTCAAAGGTGAGTGTGCTTCCCACAGCTGTTCCTGACAGTGCGTTTGTCAAAGCTGCAGAGGAGTCTGAGAATTTAATGGTGCTGATGTCCGCTTTTCCGCTCACCGTTACGGTGACGGCGAAGGTGCTGTTAGCCTTAGCCGAGAGGGTCTGCTTTGCGACAATGCCGAAAACAGCAAGCTCCTTCTCGGTGGTCAGGAGGGTGCTTCCGCTGAACCAGCCCACAAAGTCATGATTTGGATTCGTAAGGGCTGCGGTAAGGTCAACGGCGGTTCCTTTGGGATAAGGGCCGGAATCCCCCACGGTACCTACCTTCGCTTCAGAAGTCACGTTTTCCAAATCAACCTCCACCGTATAATAATCCAGGGTGGCATTGATGGCAGTATGACTCAGGGTTTTTCCCGTTGCTTTGCCGTTCACAAAAATGGAATAGGTGTTATGGGGATCCAAGGGGTTGAACGTATAGCTGCCATTTAGGCTTTGGGTTGGTGCAATGTTCCCCGGTATTGCGGGAGCCGTAGAAAGACTCACGGTTTGACCGCTCCACAGGGCATCGTCCTTTTTCAGTGTTACTGTTCCGGTAAAGTTCACCAAATCGCCGGTTGCGTTCAGTGTAGTGGCCGCGCTGAGGTTTGAAACGGTATAGGCTACACCGTCGGCGGTGCCGACGGTGCCCATGGCCTGCCAAGTGACCGTATAATAAGCCTCAGGTTTGGCGGTGACTGTAACGGTGCTGCCACCCAGATAAACGCCGCCGCCCGAAACAGAGGTAACCCAGCTGCCCTTGCTGGCTGTCACAGTAAAGTAGTTCAGGGTCCTGTCGTGGGTGGAAGCATCCAGAGTGACGCCCGTTTTCCGCACTGTCTCATCGTCCCATATCTCATAGATTTTGCTTGAATCCAGGCCCGTGAAGGTGTATACCCCATTTGAAGCCACGCCGGTGATGGGGGCGTCACTCCCCTGCTGGGTCAGGTGAATACTTCTGGGGCTGGAGGTCCACCGCGCACCATCCTTATTCAGGGTAACCGTGGCGGCAAACGCGCCAACACGGCCTTCGGCAGTCAGATCATAGCTGCGGTTGATGGCTGGGATGGCATAGGGATTCGTGGTGGAAAGCAGGGAGTTTCCCTCACTCCAGCGGCTGAATATATAATTCAATCCGCCGCTTTCAGGGCTAACCTCGGCAGAAATTGACACAGGACTGCCTTTAAGATAAGTCCCTGCACCGGTGACCTGGTTGATATGGCTTCCTTTGTTTAGGATAACCGTATAGTAATCCACTGCGGCGGCGGTTGCTCCAAAGGTAACCTTTTGTCCGGTGTAAACCAACTGCCCGCCGGAGAGCTTTGCCCAGACATAATAGGTCTGACTCAGGCCGGGAAAGGTATACACGCCGTTGAGGGCAGTGCCGGAAAGGATGGTGTTGGCATTGTCCGCCGAGGGTGACAGCACCACCTCCCCATCGAAGGCTGACCATGCTGTTCCATCTTTCCGCACCGTAACGCCGGCGTCAAAGGGTGCCACTTTAGCTTTTGCCGTGTACGTGCGGGGGCCATCCAACTTTCCGATAGAAAACTCCGACACCGTGCTGACCGTATTGCCCTCCCCATCGGTCCACTTTTCAAAGGTCAGCCCGCTCTGCGTAAAGGCGCCCAGCACCACATTGGTCCCCTTAAGGATGTTGGTGCCGCTTCTGGGATAAATAAACGAGATGCCACCGGCGTTATTAACCGTCAGCGTATAATAGTGCACTTCCACGGAGGGGCTGGTCTTGCTCACCTTAACCCCGGAAAAGCCAAAGCCGTTATGGGTTCTGCCCCAAACCTCGTAAAGGGTGTCCTTATCCAACCCCGAGTAGGTGAAAACACCGCCGCTTTTGCTTTTAGGCATAACGCTTCTCCCTATGGTGGAACCCTCAGGCACCAGCATAGGCTCGTGTTCCAGGGGACAATCCGGCCATATCCGATCATTCAGATACACCGTCACAGAAACGTTGAAATTGGGAAGCAAACTCTCGGTTCCGCTGGAGACGGCGCCCGTAATATCTACGGTCTGACTTTTATAGAGTCCACTTTTAATTCCCTCCGGAAGCCACAGGTACAACCGTCCGTCGCCGTCCGTTCGGACACCGGTAAACCCGTAGCCTGCAGCCTTGTCGGCGGGGGTAAAGGTCAGCTCACTTCCTGAAACAGGAGTGTTAGCTATGGGAGCACCGTTATTGGTCAGCTTGATGATATAGGGCTGCAGCGCTACGCCCGAGCTGTTTTTCGCCGTAGTGCCCTGAATAAGCTTTAAAGAGCCGCCGTCGATCTTCACCAAGCCGGTTGCACTGGCGTTGTAAACCCCTGAGTGGGTACCGCCCTTAATAGCAATCGTCCCGGAAGATACATTATAAAATGTGGGATTGCTCCCTGCGGCCGTAATGGTTCCGTCGGTTACCGAAACAGCGCCTGTGGAGTTGTTGACCACCGCCGGATAGGATTGCGCAGTGGTGCTCACGGTGCTGCCCAACAGCTGAATTTCTCCACTGCCGTTGTTATAGACGGAAGCTGCCCCCTTAGCTGTTATGGTTCCCCCCGAAAGACGGATATCCATCCCGCCTTTTGCAAAGCTGGTAAGGGCAACACTGGATTCTGAGGAGACAATACCGCCATCTATCAGCAGATTGCCATAATTTAACACACCGTAACCGGAGACAGCTCTAACCGTACCGCTGTGAATGGCGGCGACAGAGTCTCCGTGGTTAAAGAGAGCCAGGCCGTTGTCGGCGGATACATCCCCGCCGTTGATAACGATGGTGCCCCCGTTGAAATTTCCAACAGCGCTGCCCCTGCCAGCACTGATGGTGCCGCCGTTAACGTTAATCGAAGCGCCGGCGATGTTGTTGCAAGCGGCATACGCCTGTTCCGCCGTTAGGGAAGTGGTTTTCACCACACCGCCGGACACCGTCAAAGTAGAACCGGCAGCATAGTTAAGCACACCATTGCCGGTGTCCGTTACAATCTGTCCACCCGTAACAACAACAGCTCCATAGTTTAAAACCCCATAGCCGGAAACTGAATTCAACACGCCTCCGGTAACGCGCAGCGTACCGTCATTATGGACGACCCTGCTTTGTTGGTTGCCGTCGACCGTCAGCGTGCCACCGGCTATCTCCAACGTTCCGCCGGCATTGTGGATCAGCGCAATGCCGGCACCGCTACCCGTAATGGTACCGCCGCCAACACTGTCTGCAATCGCCCCGCCAGCAGTAAATTGAAGGCATAATGTACCTTGTCCCCCTGTGTACGTCAGTATATGCCCCGCCAGATCCAGGGTCACATTTTTACTGATAAGAATGGTGGAGGCGACGGAAAAGTCACCGCCTATGGTGATGGTGCCACCGGGAACCCCGTTGGCGATGGCGCTTTTCAGCCCGGCTTCATTGTTGACGGTCTGAGTTTGAGCAGCCACGTTCGGGATATCGGTCTGCAGCCCTGCATCATCGCTGGGGGCTTGGGTCTGCACTGCTGCCGGTACGGCAAGGGATGTGGGGATTTCCATATCCACCGCCCTGTCTCCGGATGCCCTATTCAAGACGTCGGTCTGCAGCTCTGATCCATCGCCGGCTGTCAGGGTTGTTGATGATTCCTGTGCCGAGACAGGCTGCGCCGTCAGCATCATACATAGCGTCAGAATAATGCTTACTATCCGTTTTTTCATAGATTCTTTCCCTCCTGGTTGTCATCTCGCCTTTAAAGCTTGGGGGTCCTTCTGGGCCACAGATAACGCAGATTTTCACAGGCGACGGATTCCGTCCTGTTGTTTCCTGTATCGGCAGAGGCCGTATTGCGTGGGATGCTCGGTTAGGATGCCAAAATCTCCATACTCGCAGTACCAGCACTCACGGCCAGTGAACAGCCGCTCGACATCCTGCATGTACGCGCTGCAACAGTCGTTGCGGGCAATTTTAAGGGATTTAGCCGCCCTCCCGATTTCCGCCGTTCTATCGCGGGATTCTCTCATTAAAGTCACCTCCAAAGCGCTGATCTCTGCTGAATTATATAAGAAAACCACGTCCGAAAACCGGACGTGGCGAAATTTACGACTTTTTGGCGTAGATGTCGGATTAGATCATCCCTGAGGTGTGTTTCTATAAGCGAAGCAGTGCTCAGGTTCTAAAAACAGAGCCTGTGCCTTTCACTCACTTCACAATAACCGCCGGATTCAAGCCATGATCCAAGGGAGCCTCCGGCAGTGGCACTGCTGTTCGGGGGCATTTGTTGGAAACGCCGGTTTTCCATTGGCCGTTTTGTAAATGCCACCCCTGGGTTTTGTTATCCTGAACATGGATGCTCATGTAGCTGTTCCACGCCTCGGTTACCTGCTTTGTTACCTGGGCCTCCATTTCTCTGCGTACCTGGCTGCTCTGCTGGCTAAGCAGCTTGTCCCATTCCTCCTGAGAATAGGTGCCTTCGTGGTCGATTCCCTTATAGTTGTAGGTGAACCGATCCGGTGGATTTTCTGCCTTTAGGATGTTCCTGGCTGTGATTTGAAAGGTATAGATTGTGCCGGGCTTTGCCGTTGAGGGAATGGGGTAATCATAGCTGATAGGAACGCTGCCCCTGGCAGGCACCACCTTATGCCCGGGCGACAGGGAGGCGCCGTTCACGGTAAGGTCGTAGTGCATGATCACAGGAAAGGGGTTTTGATTAGCGACGCTTCCCTTTACACGGGTATCCCGGCCAATAAAAGCCGAGGAGCCGGCACAGTCGATGCGGGCTTTTGGGGGAAGGAGTGCCACCACCGGCTCAGGAACAACATCGTATTGGATGACAATGGGGACAAAGTAAAGATAGCCCTGGACCTTTTCTGATTGGCCTGTTTTGGGGTACAGTTCCTCCATGGCTTCTTTGATGTCTGCTGGGGCAGTGGCCACCGTGTAGCCCATCATGGCGTAGATGTCGTTGATCAACCCGTTCTTCAGACTGTACTTTACATCAATGGGATCTCCGCTAATTGCCGTCAGGGTTCCGGAGTATGTGTACTCCAGCTTGCTGGTCTTTGCGTTCCAACTGTCACTCATCTTGATCCCTGAAGCCGCCTGAAAGTAATAGTTTGCGTCATAGCTAGCCTTGTCGCTTGCAAGCTGGGTCTTATTCCAGTTGTCGCCCAACTTGGCAAAGTCGAAGTCCAAGGTGTAGGGGTATACCTTCACGTTCTCAATGGTATTTTGGGGATATAGGGCACCAATGTCATAGATTGTGGCGGTTGACTTGTTGTATTTTCGGTCCTTCTCAATCCCCTTCTGCCAAACACCCGAAGAATTGCACCAAGCGAACACTACACCGGTCCGGAGCTCATAGTGGGTTACGTACCCATCATCTGCAAAGCTCGGCATGGCAGAAAACAATAGAATGAGTAGAAGGAACCATGACAGTTTTTTCTTCATGCTCTACTCCTTCCATGGGTTAGCAACAAGATTGACTCCACCGGAGGTTGACTGAAAGAACCCGAAGTAGTCAATAGTCTTATAGTCCACTGGGAACCGGGTGGTGTCGTATAGGGTTATATTCTTCGACGGAGAGTACAGTCCACTGAAAGTGGATACCGTCTTGCCATCTTTGATCACAGTAATAACACCGGTCCGACCGGGTGCTTTGAGCTGCATGGTCTCATCGAATGGTGTTTTCTCAATAATTAGCCCCATCGCTTCCGCCGTAACCAACGTCACCGTCTTTAGATTGGGGTTGAACTTATTGAGATCCGTCACATTATTGATAAACTCAGTTACCGGCTTGGTTTCTCCCAGCTGGATCTGCCCCTTGGTTGAAGGCTTTAGGAGTGCCTTCCGTGCGTTCTTATCGATAATTCGCAGCACCACCGCAGAGGCCTCGGCTCGGGTGAGTGTTTTCAAGCCTTGAAAGGTTTTATCCGGGTAGCCTGTGATAATACCCATAGCTACTACTTTATTGACATCCTCTTTATAGGCTTCCGATTTGCTCAGATCTGTAATCAGAAAGGCGTAGTCCGCATAATCACCTGGTATTGCTTCCTTCTGATGCTCCAGGGCTCGAACGGCCATCCGTGCCATTTCATATCGGGTGATGGGGATTGTCACATCGGCGAATTCCCCTGCCTTTACCAACCCTGCTTCCTCTGCGGCGGCCATGATGCCGGCAGACCAGTGATAACCGGAGATATCCTTGGCTTTAATAGAAAGGGAGCGAGCCACTATGGATGTATACTCCGCACGGGTGATTGTGCCGGCGGGTTTGAAGGTTCCATCCGGGTAGCCCGCGATGCTCCCACTCTCTGAAAGCCTTGATACATCGCCATGGAACCAGTCACCCGCTCGCACATCTGAAAACTTCCCTGCTGCATGGGTCAAGGCGACGCTGCCCCACAGTGTGATGACACCCAGCACAAGAAACAGCAATCTTTTCATAACAACCCCCATATTATATTCATTATTGTAAATTACAACCTATTATATATATTAAAATCCATTTAATCAAGTGCGCGGCTTTTATGACGCAGTAAAGGGCTTTCTCCAAAGGGCATATTTGCCTTTTGGAGAAAGCCCTTTGTTAATAAAAATAATGGGGTCACACCACTACCTATCCACTTAATTAGACGTGTTTTTCCTGCAACCTGGTGCCACGCCACCCGTTGCTGAAGTTGTCTGCTTTGATACTGCCGCCGTACTAAGCTCCAATCGGTCTGCAACCTCGCGCTGAGTTGTTGCCCATATGATCTCGTACAATCAGCATTAAAAACAACCGTTCAGAACCGTCCCTGCCGGTTTTTCAAATTAAATATTGGATTTCTGCCATAGACTAAAACTCCACTTAGTTTTGTTTTGATCAATAAACCTGCATGAATTGAGTAACTGCTTTTTCTGAAATCATATGCACGTACGTTTCAATTTCCTTCAAGTGTTCTTTTACCAACTTCTTTTCGACCCCAACAGGTGCGTATACCGTATAAATTACATTTTTTGTATTCTCCGTTATTGCGGTGCGCTGATCTGGCCCACGAAGGATGCTTGATATTATCGTTTCCTGATCAGCAAGCATGAAATCTCCTGATATGGTTCTTGTATCTTTTCCATCAATTGTCTTGAAGATTTCGTCGCCCGCTGAGATTTTTAATTCTAAAGGGGTCCTAATTTTATCGTAGTCATGACCAGCTGTCAGAATCATATTTTTAACTTCCGCCATGAACATTGCCTCCACTAAGGGTAATCCGCGTGATATTGTTTTGCCCTTTATGACCGATTCCAGTTGATGCAAGACATGATAGTTATATCCGTATTGCTTGTAATAAGATGTATAAACGGCCATGGGATGGAGGGCTTTCAACTCTCCTCGCGTTACGCCTGCATATGATGATCTGATTTTCTCTTCAAGTTCCTGCCTAACAACCATGAGCTTATTATCGGATGCTTCATTTTGTACATTCTCCATAAGCAGAATTCCAATGGAGCACTTTTCATTCACTTCAGTCGCGTTCATAAGATTATTCATTATTGTATACCGGTTCCCTTTCTATCGTTTTTGTAGCATTTCATTTTGAACAATTGATACTAAACCTTCAAAACCGGTTAAAACATTGCCGGTGATTATAATAGGCCCACCCCTAAAGCCCGTGACATCCAGAATGTGTAATGGTATAATTTTACTCAAGCAACTGGTTCTTTACAAGTGCCAGTATAATTCAATTATTAGAGATCCAGTTGGAGATAATATGTTTGGAATTAATTTGAACAGAATCATCAAAGTAAAACTATGGCGTCAAATTTATGAAACCCTAAAAGAGTTGATGCTGTCCGGGCAACTGAAGGGCGGGGATTTTTTGCCATCCACACGAGAGTTGGCAAAACAGCTGAAAGTGTCCCGCAATACAGTTTGCGAAGCATACGACCTCTTGATTGCAGAGGGCTATATAGTCAGTAAGCAAGGCGCTCCCACGCGGGTTGTAGAGGGTTTGTCCATTGACCGGGCTCACTACTCGCCGCCAAAATTGGAAAGACCAGTAGTTCAGAAGATTGCTGTGAGCTTTCGAACTGGCCGACCTGATTTAGAGCAATTTCCAAAATTTCTTTGGAAACAGTTGATAAGCAACGCCTATGAAGCGTTGCCCCTTGACGCTTTTGGCTACAGCGGCCCCGATGGATTGCCTGTGCTGCGCGATGAAATATCCGCATGGCTGTTCAGGAGCAGAGGCGTTAACGTGTCATCGGAAGATATTTTTATTACTGCAGGCGCGACGCATGGACTTCATCTGATAGCAGAAATGCTGTGCGGAAATGGTAAAAAGATTTTGATGGAAGATCCCTGCCATGTCGGAATGCTGGGCACGTTTATTAACAAAGGCTGTGACATTATTCCTATACCTGTCGACGCTGAGGGTATGCAGACCGATAATCTTCCTAAGTACAAAGATATAGACACAATTTATACAACCCCCTCTCACCAATTCCCTTTGGGCGGAATTCTTCCTGCATCGCGCCGTACTTCACTGATTCGCTATGCCAGAGAAAACGATCTTTACATCATTGAAGATGATTATGACAGCGAATTTCGGTATGCGGGAGATGTTATCGCACCACTTTACTCATTGGACCCTCAGCGAGTGATTTATGTAGGCACCTTCAGTAAATCCGTTTTCCCCGCCTTGAGAATAGGCTATGTCATTTTACCTAATGAGCTTCAAAAGCAATGGCGCAAGCTCCGTACACATACCGATGTACAAAATCCGACTTTCGAACAAGCTGCGTTGGCAGAGTTTTTAGTGACACGAAAGTTTGACCGACATGTGCAAAAAATGCGTAAGATTTACGGTCAGCGTCGCCAAGTGTTGTTAGAGTCTCTGAAAATGATCTTTGGAGATAATTTGACTGCATATGGTGACTCTGCCGGGCTGCATGTCGCAATCGATTTTCCAGGAATGCAATTTGATCAGGCATTTATTAAGAAATGCTTGCAGAATGGGCTCTATATTGCGCCGGTTGAAAACCATTGTATTGTGAAAAACCAGCATCAAAGTAAGCTTCTGATTGGATATGGGCATCTGGAACAGGATGCAATTAGAAATGGGGTTGAATTATTATCTGAGAGTATGAAGGAATGGATTAATAGATAATGCTGACGAAAATTCTATCCTGTATACGCTGCGGATACGTTCTACATACAAAAGCCACTGAATGTCAATTTCACACTCAGTGGCATTTACGTTTGTACGCATTTCGGAAAGAAGATCAGACCTACTTAGACAACACCGTAAATAGGTCAGAGCAGACTCTGTGTTTTAAAGGCATTTTCAGTGCGACTAAAACCCCCTTAATCTTCTCCAGTTCATTGATCTTTTGCTCCACTTCCTCACTTTTATCCCGGATCAAGCTATCTGTATCTATGCTGGTATCCTTTGAATAGCCCCTCGCGGATGTAGACGGACCGCTAACACCTTACCGTTGTTGCATTGTATATAGCTATGCATAGTATCGTTCCCTACTTCAGATCCCGTTTCTACCCACAAATCTTCCACAACGCCATGGGGTGGTTGCGCACACTATCAGCAATGTCCTTTTCATTAAACAGCAGCTCCGGTTTGTATTCCTTTTGCTCGAACAATTGAAGAAATCGCTTTTCTTCGTCACTTGGAGAGAGGAGATTTTCTAGAAAGCCCGTCACTCTCGCCTTTGAATCTTCAAGATTGAACAGCTCGCTGCGGCGCAGCATCGGTATCAAGGTTTGTTTAATCTTCATCCAATTCAGCTTATGAATACCCCTAAAATCAATATCCACGGTAAAATCCTTGCTCCCACCAACCGCATAGTAGAAAAGTATGCATTTCCTAAGCAGTGGCATTTCTGATTCCGAAAAAATTTCTTGATGAATCATATTGTCCACATCATAAAGATCTCTCGCGGCTGCTCGGTCAATCAAAGCGTTAATTTTACTTCCGAAAAGCTCTAACGGAGATAGTGACCGAACCAGAAGTTCCCGATCCAACAAAGTCGTTCTAAGCGGAAGCTCAACCGTTGGCAGTATGTGCGAACGCATTGAGTAATTAATCTCAATTTTTATATTGTCCTTGTTGCCCACTGAGTTTATGTACCAGAATACCCAGGAGTCAAGTGAATGCGGATTCTTCCCTTTCTCAGGACTTGCTGAATAACCCTGTGTTTGCAGATACGTAAACAAATCTGTGTTAATCCGATCCCTCTGTTCCAACATTTCTTGTCGATCGGCATCCATGCAAAAATCAAGATCGATGTCCACGGATAATCGTGGCATATCAAAAATCAGCAAATTGATGGCTGTACCACCCTTGAGCGCCAATCTTTCTCTGTGTAATGGATTCCGATTAAGGTACTCAAGAACATCACAAAGTCGATATGCTTTTTCAATGTTGTCTCGGATGAATCCGGTTTCGTTGGCTTTTTTGTCAAAGTAGCTTTTATCATACTTATACAAGCTCATTGCCTCCTTGCTCCATGAACTCAAACAGCCCTTTTGGTACGTACAGGCGCCACTTTGAATTGTAAATCAGATTGTCATCCCCTGGCTCTGTCAGGTATCGTTTGCTCTTTTGAATCTGACCCAGACAGAATTCAAAGAATCGATCCGATACTTGCAGTCCCCTATTGAAATGCTCCAGTATAAATCCCACCTTTTGATACAAGACCTGGGTATCGTAAGCCTTCAAATACTCCATCAGTTTTTCTTCATCAAGGTATGTAATCACTCTTATGCACTCTAAAAGCTCTTCAATTCCTCCGGCACGACCCATATCATCGATGCAATCGATAACCGTTCGCTCCAGATTTGTAACGCGAACACCCCTGTTTGTGCTAAATATCTCTACGCCCGGTTCAATCTTTGACAGCACAAACTGATATTTAATCCCATTGAATTCAAACGTATTGAATCGTGTCGGCGATGACACCGTAACTTCGAAGACTACTTGATGTGCTATTCCATGGAACTCCAATGCACTATGATAAGAGATATATGCCCCATTTTTAATACTGCTGCCTATTTTGAATCGGTCTGCAATTGGGGCCATGCTTTCGATGTCATTAAAAACGTATAGATTTCGCTTGATTGGTGAAATAAGCCCTTTCTTCAGGAGGGCTTTTTTTGCAGATGCAGCGGTATTCATATTGCTATATAGCGTCTTAAGGTCATCGAATGAAAAGACTCCCATCTGCATCAATGCTTTATATTTATCCATACGCACCACCAGTTTAATTTTGGAATGTTATGGTTTAATTATAAACCTTTATGTTCCGAAATTAAACCATTATCTTTTAACCGTTTAAAACGAGCGCTGTACGGCTGCTTTTTAAACCTTTATGTTCCGGAAACAAACCTCAAAACGACTGATCCTGCGTTACGGTGATACCAGAGTATCCTCTTTGTTTTGAAAGCACTTCTGGATCTTTCAAAAATCACTGGGTGTATAGCCGATTCGCTCTGCCGAAACGCAAAAGCTTCGTTCAGTGACATATAATGCGTCGGCGGATAGGTTTTATCATCGATACGTGTCTGTTTTTGCTTAGCAATTTCTTAACTAAAATGCCTTAAATTAATCATTAACTTTAAGGCAAAGTTTACCTACATAATGTTCCTTGAGAATCAGATGTGCTTTATAAGCATCTTTCAATAGGAACACTTCATCTATATGAACTTTTAATTTACCTGAACTGATCCAATTATTTAATCTTTCTATAATCTTCGGTTCGGGTTCACCATTATAGCCAATTAAACTAATATCTGGTCTTGTATCTGGAATTGGATATATGCCATTTAGATATGCGATGCGTCCCTCTGCGCGAACACACTGAACTAGAGAATTTGCAAGTTCACCTCCAGCAGTAAACAATGCAGTATCAAATCCCACCAATGCAAATTTCCTAACGGCAGATAGTACATCGTCTTTGCGTCCGTCCACTACAGCGTCCACACCGAGCTTTTTTAGCATAGCAACTCCATCTTCACCTGACGCTATCGCAAATACTCTGGCATCCATATTCTGTGCAAGCTGCACAGCTAAATGCCCAATTCCTCCACTGGCACCAAATATCATAATAGATTCATTTTTCTTAAGTTTTAATACATCTTCAAGTCCGCGCAGGGCAGTTAATCCAACTCCTGAGATTACGCTGGCTTCTTTGACTGTTATAGAGTCAGGAATGAGGGATACATATTTTGAATCTATAGCAACAAATTCTGCATAAAAACCACCTTTTGAATTAAGAAAACCTGGGGCGTAAACCTTATCTCCTATAGCAAAGCTGCCTACATTCTTCCCCTTGGCATAAATAGTGCCCGAACCCTCCGAACCTAAAATATATGGAAATTCCCAATGCAATCCCAACATTTCATCATAACCACCTTCTCTCTCAAAAATATCCCACTGTCCAACTCCTGCGTACTCAACTTTAATAAGCACTTCATCATCTTCAATGCTGGGAACCGGAACATCTCGCATCACCAGTTCATCCGGGCCTCCAAATCTATCAATTACTACAGCTTTCATTTAATCTTCCTCCTCTTGCTGATTTATATATAACAGCATACACTTAAACCATGACAAATATCGTCATGGTTTAAGAAGGGAGTGAAAAAATGTCTAAGACAAAAGTATTGTTTGATTTGATCATATATGTTAATACCAAGCGTAATTTTACTGCTGAGGATGTAGCACATGAATTTCATGTTTCAGTACGAACAGCTCACAGATATCTGATGGAATTAAGTGAGATGGGTGTTCCGCTCTATACTGAATCTGGTCGTAACGGTGGCTATCGTATGCTTGAGAATAGAGCACTGCCACCTATTATTTTTAACGAAAATGAAGCCTTTGCCATCTTTTTTGCTTTTCGATCCCTAAAATATTATAAATCATTGCCCTTTGAAATTGATATGAAATCTGTTTCTAGAAAATTATATGCATATCTTCCATCTGACAAAAGAAACAAAATAGATAATCTTGATTCTGTTTTGTCCTTCTGGAACAAAAAAAGAGGTATTTCTTCTCCATTTTTAAAAGAGATCATAGAAGCTGCTTTGGAAAATCATATACTTGATGTTGAGTATCAATCAAAACACAAAAATATGTGTAGAGAGATATCTCCTATCGGTGTATATGCCTATGACGGATTCTGGTATATGCCTGCTTTTGACTTAAGCCGTGATGAACTCCTAGTTTTTCGCCTGGACCGTATTTTAGCATTAAAAAATACACAAAAAAAGCATGACCCTGGTATCAATCTTGACAGCTGGCTAAGAAATCTTACAGCTCAAGAACCTATTGAGCCTATTCATTTGTATGCGGAATTGACTAGAGAAGGTATACGGAAGTGTATTAGCCAGCCCTGGTTAGAGCCGCATGTCAAGGTTACGGATGAAGATCATGGCCATGTTGATATGAATATTGAAAAGAGCGAGGTCGCCTTTGTTTCTACTTTCTTTCTTCAGTTAGGTACAAATGCAAAAGTAATCAAGCCGCAGGAAGTCATAGATAATATTTGCAAGCAATTGCATGATACTATACTGCATTACTCCCCGTAAAGACACATAAAGAGTGTGTTTTATACTTTAAATTGAATAATGTTCAGATTAAAATGATCATTTCTGTTTCATTATCTTAAAACACATGAGAACTGTCTGTTTTACAATCCTCTGAAACCCTTGAATTTACCAGCTGTTTTCGTCGCAGCAGACAGACCGCCTCCAGATGCGGCGTATGAGGAAACTGATCCACCGGGCATGTGATCTTCACGCTGTACCCTGCTTTTTCCGCTGTTTGCAGATTCTCAGCCAGGGTGACGGGATTACAGGATATGTACACGATCTCTTCAGCTCCGTAGTTGAGGATTTTCTCCCATGCCTTGGGCATGATTCCGGCCCGGGGTGGGTCCACCAGGATTCGCTCCGGTATGCGGTCCAGATTGTTTAGCACTTCGAACACATCTCCTGCAATAAACGTGCAGTTTTCTATTCCGTTGAGTTTCGCATTCTGCCGGGCCGCTTCCACGGCATCCTCCACCAATTCCACCGCTGTGACCCGGCTTGCTTTGGCAGACATAATCTGGGCCAGGGTGCCGGTGCCGGAAAACAGGTCGAATACCTCTTTGCCTTCCAGATTACTGAAATAGCTGAGTGCTTTGTTATAGAGCAGCTGCGCACCGGCAGGATTTGTTTGGAAAAAGGAGAAGAAGGATACGTTGAATTTAAGACCCATCAGCTCTTCCGTGTAGTAATCGCGACCGAATAGTGTTTCCTGAGTTTCTGCTCGTACCACATCCCCTGTGCGATCATGGACTAGGTGCAAAACTCCAACCACTTTACCCTCCAGAGGCAAAGCGTGGATCCTGTTCACCAGTTCTGAATGCTCCAATTTTTCATAGGATGTGGTGCAGAGGGCCACCAAAATTTCGTTGGTAAAAACGCCCCGTCGTAAGATAAGGTTCCTGAGAAAGCCTTCGTTCTTGAAGCGGTTGTACTGTTTATATCCTTTTTCGCTGGCCCAGTCCAGCACGGTGGATAGGATACGATTAAAGTCCGGCGGTGCAATGCGGCATTGGTCTGTGGTTATCACATCACTGGCCCTGGTCATGCGGTGCATGCCAAGAGTGATGGGACCGTCTTTGATTTCATCTCCAAACGTGTATTCCATCTTGTTGCGGTATCCGTATATTTCAGGGGAGGCGATGATGGGCTCAATGGTTCCTGCCGATATGCCATATTTCTCAAGGGTACTGCTATATAGACTTTCCTTCAGTTTCAGCTGCTCGGTATATGGCAATGTTTGCCTGGAACAGCCCCCGCACTGCCCGAAATGAGGACAGAAGCTTTCCGTTTCAACCGGCGACCGCTCCAGAACCTCCAGAAGCTTCCCTTCCAGACGGTCCTTCCGTTGTTTGATTATACGTGCCCGTACCTTCTGGCCCGGCAGGGCGTTCTTTATGATCAGGGGCAGGCCCTCATGGGTTCCGATTCCGTCACTGGGAAATCTTGCTGTTGTAATCTCGATATCCACTACTGGTTTTATTCGCATGAAAACTCCTTTATGAATGGTCTCATTCCATTATAACGAAATACTGTCGGAAGAAAAGAAAAAACCTGCACCATCAGCGCAGGGGGGAGATTCTTAGACCTTTTGCAACATATGAATTGCGGGTCTTCATGTTTTATCCTTGTCCTTGTAGTAATAGAAATGGTTGCAGTGTTCATGCCCTTCCATAAGGGTTTTGGTTCTCCGGAAGCCTATATTGGGGTTGAAGGCCTCCACCATGATTGGATCGGTGGCGCAGTAAAAACGGTAGCCCCACTCCGGCTCGCCGATGGTTCTAGCCATGTCTGCCAGGGGGCATTTGGTACAATACACCTGAATACCCCCTTCCTTTTCTTCTATGCGGTATTCGAAGCCTCCCGATTTGCCGAAATGCTCCCAAACCACCTGGATCAGTTCCTCAATATCATTCTTTCCATGCATCTCGCCGATGGTTTGCCACTCCTCACGGACGCTCTCTTCCAGTGTACTCATGGCGGTTTCCGCTACGGCATCTCCGTATTTTTCCTGTAGCTTTTTCAACACATGCACTTTTTCTACGAAATGGTGCTCCTTGATCCGTTCAAGATCAGCCAACAACGATGTATCCATGCTTCAGGCCTCCTCAACAGGATGTAGATTCATTTCCCCATAATCGGCGATGTACCGCTGAACCAGGGGTTCAATCTCATGGGCCCACTCTTCAGAATGGGCATCTTTCACGGCAATGACCTGCATGCCCGCCGCCAGGGCTGCCAGAACCCCCGCATGGGTATCCTCAAACACAAGACAGTCTTCAGGAGAAACGTTTAGAAGTTGAGCCACCTTCAGAAATACATCCGGTGCTGGCTTCCCCTGAGCCACCTCACAGGAAGTGACCAGTTCGGCGATGTTCCGCTCAAGGTTATGTCGTTTTAAGACCATGAGAGCCAATTCCCTGGAGTTAGAAGTGCCAATCCCAACGGGTATTCCTCTTTGGTTCAATTCCTGGATGAATTCTCTGGCACCCTTTTTCAGATCGATACGGTGGGAATAATATTCTTCAGCCATAGCCACCCACTCGGCCTTGATGGCTTCCACGTCGTCGGGGATGGCAAAGCGGGCCTTGAAATAGTGGGCGGTTTCGGTAAAGCTCATGCCCTCAATGCTCTTTTGCAGATCCTGCGGCAACGGGAGATGGTGTTTTTCCAGATAGACGATATCGATATCCTTCCAGATCCACATGGAATCCACCAGGGTTCCGTCCAAATCGAAAATTACAGCCTTTACAGTTCTCTGAAGGTTCTTCATTTACCCACTACCCTGGCAGCCGCCTTGGCTTTCATCCCTTCCCGGTTTACAATTACCCGCTCATGGGTACCTGTACCGATCAGGCCCATCTCGTCGTATGCCTCCATATCCATATGAATATGGTTGCCAACAACTTCACGGATGGTCACCTTCAGACTCACTGTGTTTCCAATAGGAGATGGGTGCAGGTGTGTCACAGATACCTTGAGTCCCGCCGAGGTATATTCGTGCTGAAGACGATTATCTACAAGTTTTGATGCCGCTTCGATCATCAATGCCACCAGACTGGGCGTTGCCAGCATATTGTCCAGCTCCCCGCTCCCATAGGTCAGAGCAGCGTCATCGTCAGTAATGCGCTTTTGAATTGTTATGGTATCCCCCACATGGTATTCCGGTCTAATAAACATGTCTGATCCCCCTCTGCACTAACTGTAATGGTTTTTACCCATTGTAATTCATTTCACGCATACACCCCTATCTCTACTTATCCAAGGGGATTAACTTGTTTTTTCTCGTAGGAATGACGACCTTGACACGGGTTCCTTTGCCAAGTTCGCTGGTTACAGTGATATTGCCTCCGTGGCTTTCTGCAATCCGTCGGGCAATAGAGAGCCCCAAGCCGGTTCCTCCCATTTCTTTTGATCGAGACTTTTCCGAACGATAGAAACGGTCGAATATTCTGGGAAGATCCTCTGCAGCGATACCGATTCCAGTATCACTTACTTCCACTATCGTTGAACGATTGTCCTGCTCTGCTTTTAAGGATATGATACCATCCTCCGGGGTGTACTTGATACAATTATCCAGCAAAATTCTCAACAGCTGCTGAACGGCGGCCCGATCTGCATAGAGGTCATTGGTGGGGGTGCTTAGGATTTCGATTTGGCGGCCCGGAAATATGACCTGAAAATCCCTTACGGTATCTTCTATAAGGGGGCGCAAGGAAAACAGCTCGAATTCCGGCAATGTTTGGGCGTTGTCTATCTGGGCCAAGGTGAGCAATTGCTCGAAAAGCCTTCGCATGTTTTCGGCTTCTGTGCTGATGGCCTCGATGGATTCGTCCAGGATGGCCGGATCCCTCTTCCCCCATCGCTCCAGCATCCGTGTATACCCCTGAATGACAGATATGGGTGTTCTAAGCTCATGGGACGCATCCGAAATAAACTGCCGCTGCTTTTCTACAGACCGCTCCAAGCGATCCACCATGCTGTTGATGGTCCGTGCAAGTTCCTTCAGCTCGTCATCCGGGCCAGAGGTATCAATGCGTTGGCTGAGGTCATTGATGGATATGTTACGGGCAGTTCGCGAAATAGCTTCAATGGGGCGCAGAGTACGCTTTGTAAGGTATATCCCGGAGAGGATTGAAATAATGATGCCGATAACATTGATTCCCAACAGGCTCTGGTACATCACCTCTACAAAATCCGTACTGGTTTCCATATTCAAGCCCAACTGCATGTATACTTCACGTTTACCGATCATGACCTTTTTATTGAGTAATACATAGTTAACCCCTCTGTCCACCACCCTATGGGCGTCCAGATTTGTATTATACTGATCATCCAAGGGGGCCGGGCGATTCTGATACGTGATTTGACCGTCATCAATAATCCGTATGTTAAGATTGGGATTCAAATTTCCCTTTTCCAATAGCAACGGTCCAATGGAGCCGCCCCCCACCAGGTAAGATGCAATATCCTCATAGCTGCGGGTGAGCTCTGCCTTTGTGGTTTCAACAATCAGGTATTGGACAACCTTCAGGTTTATAAAACTCAAAAAAAAGATCAACAGCGACAGTATGATGGCATACAGCGCTGTGAGCCTAAAGGTTATGGATATTCTTCGGTTGTCCAGAAAAGAGAGTTTGATCTTATTCATCTTTCAGTACATACCCCACGCCGCGGACTGTGTGAATGAGCTTCACGTTGAACCTGTCATCTACCTTGCTGCGAATATAGCGGATATATACATCCACCACATTGGTATCCCCCATGAAATCGTAACCCCACACCTCGTTGAGGACCTTCTCCCTAGAAAGCACCACGCCCTTGTTACGGATCAGAATTTCCAAAAGATCAAACTCTTTTTTTGTGAGTTCAACCAGTTCGTTGTCGTATCTCACCTCATGCCGCTCAAAATCCATAACAAGAAGTCCTACGGAGATTTCCTGTGTTTCAGGAAAGGCCGCTTGTCGCTGATACCGGCGAAGGGCGCTTCGTATCCGGGCCAATAGTTCCTCTATCTCAAAGGGCTTGGTCAGATAATCATCCGCACCGAAATCAAGACCCATGACCTTATCCATGGTTTCGCCCTTGGCTGTCAGCATAATTACAGGCACGTCGGAGGTTTGCCTTATTCTCCGAAGCACCTCAATGCCACTGAGATCCGGCATCATAACGTCCAGAATAACCAGATCGAAGTCATCCTCTTTCATGGCAGACAGCCCATCCCGGCCGTTATAGCGAACCTGTACGTCATACCCTTCATATTTCAGCTCCAGCTCAATAAATCGAGCTATCCTGATTTCATCATCCACTACAAGGATGCGTTCTGCCATGACCGTCCTCCACATTCACGGGTGCTTCCCCATCATTTCTTTCAGGCTGAAGCCCAATGTAATAAGACCGGTAACACACATGTTGAGATAATAACTGATGCCGCGCCAAAGCAAAACACCGCCAGCAATGGAATTCTGAGTGAATATGGCGGAAAACAGCAAATAGAAGCCGTATTCAGAAGCCCCTGCAGAACCCGGCGTTGGAATGAATGCCACTGAAACGAATAAAAGTGCCTGAAGTGTAATGATGCTTAAATAACTGCTTCCGCTGAGCCCCAGTGCTTTGTATACGAACCACCCGATACTGAAATATGCCGTAAGCTGTACAAGGGTAAGCGCTGCAACGGGAACAGCAAGCTGCTTCATCGCCATCATGTCCCGTATATGTTCGGTATAATCATCAATTTTCGCGTTCATCCAATTAACCCAGTAAAGGCACCGCCGGATGATCCGGAGCTTATTCAACCCGTGAAGCGTAGCGGAGGAGATTCCTTTAAGCACCGCCGGCCTGTAAATAAACATTAGTATCATAAAAAGGCTGCAGCAGTTGACAGCCACTCCGAAATAAACCAGCCGGCTGGTTAAGGGCAATGCACTGTGAAGAAACAATAGATTGAATGCTATCAGTACAAACGAATACAAAGTAACGCCAATCTGAAAAAAAAGGAACTTATTCACCAAAACCGCTGTACCTCTTTTAAGGGGAATCCCCTCTTCAACCATGGCATGAAGCTGCATAGGCTGGCCACCGCTGGAAAAAGGTGTAACCAGATTAAAATACTGCCCCACGGCAGCAGCCCTGAAAACGCTGAGCCAGGATACCCGTTGCAGGGAACCATGATTCAGCATCAGACGGAGCATCCAGACTTCCAACAGGATGTACACCCCAAGGGCCGCAATGCCCATGTATACAAATTGCATTTTCGCTGTTTTCAATACTTTAAGCAAGGTTCCCGGCTCGGTGGTATTGATCAGAACAAATGCTGTGAGAAGACATATGCACAGGAGTAACACGCCATTGATGATTTTTCTCATATAATCAGCTCGCATTCGAATCCATGGGGGATTTTCCTGCCAACAGTCTTTCGATATGGGATGTCAGCTGTTTTTGATTAAGTGTGCGTTTAAGATTCCGTATATTACGCCGATATGTCTGCATGGACCTAGGGTTTTTTATCAGCGCAATGATCCTTGCACTCAACTGGTCATCCTGTGGAATAAGCTCACCGATTCCTGATTCCTGAACAAAGGTCACATTGTGGTTTTCCTGCCCCACCAGGCTGTGCTGAACAAGTAGCGGAAGCTCCATTTGAATAGCTTCAAAAATAGTGGCTCCCCCAGCCTTTGAAATGATAAGATCCGACTTTGCCATGTACGCCGCCATGTCTTCAGTATAGCCCACAATTTCGATATTGTCCCATCGGTTCAGTTTCATGAGCTTGCTATGAAGGTGCTTCTGATTCCCGGTGATAATTACTGTATGGAGTTTTCTTATTTGGGCCAGTTCCTCCAGAAGGGTTTCATCCAGCTTCACGGATTCCATGGCGTTTGCAAGGATAAGCAGGCGCATGTCATCTCTTTCGCCTTCCGGTTCTCCGCTTTTTGTACATTTGAATGCTTTTCGTACGGGAACGCCGGTTACAAGAATGGCATCCTTTTCAATCCCCTTTTCCTGGAGCCTGCTCCGAACGCTTTCGGAAGCAACCAGATAGAGATCCGTGTTTGGATAAATCCACTCCCAGTTGTCCACCACATCGGTTATGCAGGTAATAAGGCGCGTACCGGGATCTACCTGGTTTTGATAGGCTGAGGCAAAGGCAGCTCCAGTTGGAAACACAGAAATAATGGTTCTGGGCCGCAACGGCTCCACATAATCCAAAAATTTCTCAAAGGTTAATCTGAACATGATATTATCCACAGGATTGAAGGGTGCTCTTGTACGAAGATCATACAGGCGGTTGTAAAGACCCGGTTGGCTTCGGGTAAGCAGATGGTAGGTTTCCGCGAAGGTTTCCTTCAGTTTCGGTGTCGTAATATCGAACAGATCCACGGAATGAACATAAAGCTGCGGGTTGCTGCTGCCAAGTTCTTCAATGATCGCCTGTGCCGCGCTGTTGTGTCCGTTCCCGAAAGGTGCCGTAAGAATCAGTACATCCACGCGCCGTTGCATACATTCACCTCATAAATTATTGAATTCGCTCAAAAAAATTGAACCGATTTCCCGAAAGCACTGCCGGCCTTTTCTTTGTTGGAAAATCCTTCATCATCTGTTCGCCGAGATCCACAATTTTCTGTATTGAATAGTTTGAAGAGAGCTTTGTCATATTACGGCTCATTTCATGATACAGATTGGGTTGATCCATCAACTGATTGATCTTTTGATTGATATCCTCTGCCCCGGTCGCCGCCAATGCCATGCCTGCATTTACAAGAAAGTCGGTGTTTTCTTGCTCCTGGCCCGGTATAGAGAACGGAATCAGCATCGGAGTGGACATATTTATGGCTTCCGACGACGTTAAACCGCCGGGCTTTGTAATAATGACATGACTCTTTTCCATCAAATCTGGAATATTGGTGGTGAAGCCCAACACTTCCATCCGCCCGCTCGCAATATACTCGGAAAAGCGTTCAGTAAGGCTGCTTTTAAGAATTTTATTGTTACCACAAACTACCGTCATATGGATATTACGCGGATTCTCCGCTACTGCTCTCACGACGTTCTTGATTGGCTTGAGTCCCATGCTGCCGCCCATGATAAGCAATTCAAATCGGTCGACGGCTTCCCGGGTACCGACTGGCACATCGGCGCGGTTGATAAAGTCCTGCTTCACAGGAATTCCATATGCAAAAATTCTCTTTTCCGGTATGCCACGCTTGACCAGACTGTTTTTTGTGTATTCACTGGCTGTGATGTACGCATCTACATGAGAATCCACATAGGCATAATGGGCTTTAAAATCGGTGACCACTTGAATATAGGGTTGTGTACAGCGACCTTTGGCCTTCATATTTCCCATAACCGGTACAGCAAAAGGGTGTGTCGCGATGATGAGATCTGGGTTCAGCCTATGGATGATCTTGTGAAGGCGTATTTCTGTTATTTTTAATACCCGGCGGGCTATAAGGCTGTTGAAATTTGCGGTATCACACTGGCGGTAAAGGGTACCGTACATGCGTGGAAGACTGGAGGCCAGGATTCGATAGCCATCGGCCATAAGTACATCCATGGAACGATGAGTGGATTTAAACATATCTACCCGATGGCATTCATAACCCTTTTTCGCGTATTCGTTTTCTATTGTTTTAGCGGCCTGGTTGTGTCCTTCCCCAGTGGATGCCGTCAAAATAAGCACTTTTTTCATGGTTAATCCTCCTGATTACACAGTAGCTAAGTTTTATTAGCTCCACATTTACTCCGGATTAGAATTGTATTAGAAAATTTCGATTTATGATCAAACGAATGATTGCGCGGCTTTCTAATTCACAGTGTATCATGAAGACTGTGAAAAGGTGTGGCATATTCCATTTCAGTTTTCTTAAGCTTTTGTGAATCGATGTTTTTTCCATCAAAATTAAAGCCGCCCAGTTTATCCGGGCAGCCGATTACGTCATCCTATGTTTTTCCCAACCGCTTCCATCAGTGATTTTAATCGCTCATCGGCGCTTGCGGCGCTGTCTGACCGGACACCGTAGTAGATTTTGATTTTGGGCTCTGTGCCGCTGGGCCGTACAGCAAACCAATCCCCACCGGGCAGCAGGTACTTCAGCACATTGGAGGGTGGAAGATTGACATTTTCTTTAATTCCGGAAGCAAATGTGAGCTTGGACCCTAACTGAACGTCTACAACCGATTCAATTTCAAATCCATCGGCTTTCTTCAGGGGGGTCTCGCGGAGCGAAGCCATCATGGCATTCATCTTCTCCAGGCCCTCTTTCCCCTCCATGGTGATGTTCTGTACGCCGTCACGGTAATAGCCGTGCTTACCGAACAGTTCCTCTAATACGTCCAGCATGGATTTTCCCTGCTGCTTATAATATTTTGCCATTTCGACCAGCATCATCACTGCGGATACGGCATCCTTATCCCGCACAAAGGTTTCAATCAGGTAACCATAGCTTTCCTCGTAACCCATGAGGTAGGTGTAGCTTCCATCTGTTTCAAATGCTTTGATCCGGTCTCCGATAAACTTAAATCCTGTGAGTGTTTCCATAACACCCACCCCATGGGACCTTGCCACCGCCGCGCCAAAATCCGATGTGACGATGGTTTTAATAATCACCGGATTCTTCGGCATGGAGGTTTTACTGCTTAGCATATATTCCAGCAAGAGGGCTCCGGTTTGGTTTCCGTTGAGAGGAATATAGTCTCCTTTTGAATCACGTACGACGATTCCAACCCGATCACTGTCCGGGTCCGTTGCAATTAAAAGTTCCGCGTCGTGATTTTTCCCATACTTCATGGCCAGATCAAAGGCCTTCAGTTCTTCGGGGTTCGGTTTAGGAGCGGTGGTGAAATCCGGGTCCGGTATCATCTGTTCGTCCACAAGGATGAGGTCGCAAACTCCCAGCTCCTTCAATACTGTGGTAACAGAGTATCCCCCTGTTCCATGAAGCGGCGTGTACACAATCCCCATGGGCTGTGAGTACACCTCCGGCCTTATGGCCAGAGCCTTCACCCGGTCGAAATAGAGTCGGTCCATGTCTTTTCCAATCCATTTCAGAAGCCCTTTCGCGTTTGCTTCCTCCTCGCTTAAATGCCTGATTTCCTCAAAGGATACCACCGCATTCACAGATGCCACCACTTGGTCCGCTTTTTCGGGCATCAGCTGGGCGCCATCGGAGCCGTAGACCTTGTATCCGTTGTACGCCGGAGGATTATGGCTGGCGGTGATTACCACTCCGCCGGAAGCCTTCAGCTCCCGAACGGCAAAGGACAATTCAGGGGTCGTCCGAAGAGAATCGAAGATATACGCCCTTATCCCATTTCCTCCCATGACAAGGGCGGTTTCCAAGGCAAATTCCGCTGAAAAACGCCGGTTGTCGTAGGCAATAACCACTGTCATTTCTTCTTGCTTTTCATGTGTAAGCAGATAATTTGCAAACCCTTGGGAGGCCTTTTGCACAATGTAGCGGTTCATTCGATTTCGGCCCGCTCCGATAATTCCCCGCATTCCGGCGGTTCCAAATTCCAGATCCCTGTAGAATCGATCCTCCAGCTCGGCATCGTTCCCTTCAAGAGAGGCCAGCTCGTCTCTGAAACCCTGATCGAAATAAGTATTGTTCAGCCACTGCTGATAAATCTTCATGGTATCCATTAGAATGCCCCCTGTCTGAAATTGATATGTTCGATGAACAGTGACTCAAAATCCTCATTTTCTCCCAAATTCAACGCGGTCACCCTCTCTGTGGCTTTATATATCCACTGTCGAGCTTCCTTATTCAGCAGAAAATCACACAGCCCACCAAGGCAGGCGTTCCCCGCCATGGATACGATGCCAGTATCTACTTTCGGTAAAAGGCCGATGGTTATGAGATCCTTTGTGGCAATTTCCATAGAGAAACCGCCGGCTATGATGATTTGTTCCAAGTCATCGGACTGCCAACCCCGTTTTTTCAGTAAAACGTCAATGCCGGCCCGCAACGCCGCTTTAGCCAGCTGAAAGCTTCGAATATCCTGCTGTGTTATAACAACCCCCGGGCTTAGAAAAACCTCGGGCTCCTCTTCTTCAGCAAAGGTTCCGTCTGCTCCGATCAGGCCGTAGCGCAGCAGCTCTGCCAGCAGGCTTATCAGCCCAGAACCGCATAATCCCATGGGCTCCTTTCCACCTATGGTCTCCCAATGCCAGCGGCCGTTTCCCAAATACTGAACACGTTGTATTGCTCCCGGTACAGCGCCAATCCCTGCTGATCCTTCCAGGCTCTCAAAGGCAGGTCCTGCAGCTGCCGCGGTTACCCGTATGTCTTCTGCATTACCCAATGCCATTTCACCATTGGTACCCAAATCCAGGTATAAGGTTTTTTGAGGAGTCTTGTGGATACCGCTGTGCACCATGCCCGCAGTAAGATCGCCGCCGGTGAACGGCCCGGACCCCGGCAAGACGGATACGAAACCATTGCGGTTTGGCCACAGATCCCCTGCTTCTCCCTCTACAACCCCATGGACCCAGTGCCAATATGGCGCCCTGGCAAGACCCTCGGATGAAAGCCCCAACAGAATCTGTGCCATGGCATTATTGCCGGCAAATGCTGTGATGGAAGGCTTTATATGATAATTGTCAGGATGGTCCAAGATCTGCTCCAAGCGTCGGCGGAGCATCGTTGTCATAGTCTGCTGCTTTGATGGATCCGAAAGCCGTGAAATGATGTCGGCCCCATATACCCGCAAGGGATTGGAAAAGCCT
Source organism: uncultured Peptostreptococcaceae bacterium (assembly GCA_964649745.1). Classification (GTDB taxonomy): domain Bacteria; phylum Bacillota; class Clostridia; order Peptostreptococcales; family Acidaminobacteraceae; genus CAZEHS01. Next base: position 152,621 of record CAZYQI010000003.1, read on the forward strand.
TCTGTTTTGAGTATACGGCCGGTTTCAAGGTCAATGAACCGTACGGCTATCGTCGTTGACCCGAGATCCACCGCTGCCCCCACCAGCATTTCATTATCCAGAGAATATCCGGTTATAATCCGTTCCCGCTGTATGAACCACCCGGCTGCCTGAATGTTTCCAACCGAATGAACACCTTTAAGGGCCTCCATACGGATCGATAAGGGGATTTTCTTTTGTGTGAAATAATCCGATGCATGAATACGGGATAGTATGGGTTCATTCACGATGGCTTCATTGATGCTTTCGAATGCCAACTGCCAAGAATCTCCTGCCGGTATCCACACCTTTGTATTTTGCTCTACACCATGCACGCAGGCACGAACCCATTTCCGTTCGTCGGATTCCGACTGTATTTCCACAAGGCAGCGACCACAGACGCCCCGGCCTCCGCAGGGCGCATCCGGAGCACACCCCGCTTCATTTAGAATTTTTAAGAGATTATCTCCTTGGACAGCATCAATCGCCGTAATTTCTCCATCGAAGATGATCTGCACCTGTACACGATTAATTCGGCGCAGACACTCCTTCCGGGTACAGGTGGAACACTCCTCATCATGGAGAGGAACGGTGCCACTGGCAGATGTCTCATAGAAATAGGCAAGACTTTTTACCGGTTCCATAAAACCGGGCTCGTTGTATTGTATTTCACCAGAGTTCACGCATAATGTGCCGACAATTTTGCCCGCCAGAGACAGGGGATATCCTGATCCCGGCATTTTTCGGGTAGTCATCCCCCACCCTTTAGACTTACATAGCTCTGCAATTTTCAGAAACTGATGCTGCACACCCTGTAGCAGCCACTGATCTGCCAGCCCATCCAGGAGTGATACTTCCCATATCCGCCCCTGCCGGCTGAGGTCCTCCAATTCTTCAGATATCTCATGACCCAGGGTGACCGCACAGTAAAATAAACCGGGTTCTCCATCGGGTTGAGGCTCCCGTATCTGCTCAAAACCCAGTGTTCCTTGCAGCTTGGGTTTAAGTGTATTTTCCCATTGGGTAATTTTCCTCAGTGCTTCGGCTCCGTCGGCGGTATCCGGATCGATTTGCAGCTGTTTCAATATATCTCCCGGATTAACTTTCATCCAGTCCAAATGAAGACGTTCCATGGTCATCCTCCATATCTGCAATTAAGACCATTATACGGCATATCCAAACAATCCCACACCTGCACTGAATAAAAAAGTTCCGCATTCCTGCGGAACTCTGGGAACATATGAACATCACTACAGACGATCCGGGTCAATCCCTTCAATCACCCAGTCTTCACTGAGTTTTTCCCAGTTGCGTTTCGAAACGGCATCAATGAACCGTTCCTTGTGGTTGATATTCGCGTACTTTCCAATCTGTCGGATTTGACGCGTTACTTCAGGGTTCTCCATAATAAGGGCGCCTCTGGTCAGACCCGAATTATTGATTAGCTTCGTCCCTTCATAAAAAACATCTTCTGCCTGATGTCCCAAGGGTTTTGCATCCCGCATATCCACAATTATATTGAACTTCCTGCCGATGGAGGCTAGAATGCGCTCGGATTCTTTGTACCATTGTTTCATCTCACTGGCATCCAGTACGCCGCAAAAGGTATGCTTCATGCCATAATGGGTCAATTCGATATTATACATATTTCCTCCCCGTAAAACACTGTAGTGCTTTGATACCCGGGGCGTTTTCTGCTAAACAGGTTTCTGTATGAAAATTCTTGCCTTTATGAAAACAGGTCCAGAACCTACGACATCCTGTTACAATTCGTATTCCAAATGAAAAGGCCGGCTCGGGCCGGCACATTTCATTTAGTCATCAGATTTTTTCTCTTGCCGTGTAGTGGGTGTGAAGCAAATGGTGCGCTTTTTCGCCGTAAGGCTTGCCCAGATACTCCTCATAGATTTTCTTAATCATGGGGTTATCGTGAGATTTTCGCAGCCCCTTTCCTTTATCCTCACTGTATATGGCCGCCTGACGCTTGCGCAGGATCTCCATGTTGCCGTGATGGTACGGCTGACCGCCGCCGCCGATGCAGCCGCCGGGGCACGCCATGATTTCAATGGCATCATAGTGAAGCTCTCCGCTCTTGATTCCCTCCAACAGCTTGCGGGCATTGCCAAGCTCGTGAGCGATGCCGATGCGGAGGGTCATGTCGCCAACCTTCACCTCGGCGGAACGAATGCCTTCCATACCGCGCAGCTGTTCAAAATCAACTTTTTCAAGGATTTCGCCGGTTACCCACTCATAGGCGGTGCGGACGGCTGCTTCAATAACACCGCCGGTGGTTCCGAAAATAACGGAGGCCCCGGTGGATTCCCCCAGAATGCTGTCGAACTCCCCTTCCGGCAGGGTCGAGAAGTCAATTCCCATGGCTTTCATCATGGCGCCGAATTCCCGGGTAGTTACAACGATATCCACGTCCCGCATCATATCCTCGCTGAGCTCCGGACGGGCCGCTTCCGCTTTTTTCGCCAGACAGGGCATGATGGATACCACCACCATATCCTTGGGATCCACACCGATTTTTTCAGCGTAATAGGTTTTGGCTACGGCCCCCAGCATGATCTGGGGGGATTTGCAGGTGGATGGGATGTCCAACATATCCGGGAACTGATGCTCGAAGAACTTGACCCACGCCGGGCAGCAGCTGGTGAGGATGGGCAGTGTTCCGTTATGGGTAAGACGGTGTACCAGCTCGCTGGCCTCCTCCATAATGGTGAGGTCGGCGGCGAAATCGGTGTCGAACACCGCATCGAAGCCCATACGGCGCATGCCGGTGGCCAGCTGTCCGGTGGTGATGGTGCCGGGCTCCATTCCGAAGAGTTCCCCGATGGCTACCCGAATGGCCGGAGCCGCCTGGACCACCACATGCTTCTTCGGATTGTTCAGGGCGGCCCATACCTTTTGGGTGTTGTTCACTTCGGTAAGGGCAGCAGTAGGACATACGGCAACGCACTGTCCGCAATAGGTGCAGCTGGTTTCCACCATGGGCAGGTTGAAGGCGGGGCCGACGAAGGCATCAAATCCCCGGTTTTGGCCGGACAGGATGTTGCAGGTCTGCACATCGTTGCACATGGTTTCACAGCGGCGGCACATGATGCATTTGTTGGGGTTTTTTACGATGGCCAGACTTGAGGTATCCTTGGGATAGTCCATCTGGTATCCTTCCCACTTGATTTCTCGAACGCCAAGCTCCTGAGCCAGGGCTTGCAGATCACAGTCCAGGTTTTTGGGACACGTGAGGCATTCCTTGGGGTGGTTGGAAAGCATAAGCTCCACTGCCATGCGCCTTCCTGTCATGGCCCGTACCGTATCGGTGCGCACCACCATACCCTCGGTTACTTTGTCGGAGCAGGAAGGAACCAGAGCCGGACGCCCTTCAACCTCCACCATGCATACCCGGCAGGAGGCGGTTTGGTTCACAATGCCGAAATCGGCGAGCTTGAGGTGGCACAGGGTTGGTATATGGACATTGACCAATTTGGCTGCTTCAAGAATCGTGGACCCTTCAGGTACGGACACAGGATTCCCGTTAATGCTGAGATTTATCATTTTCATCACTGCGTACCTCCTAAGGCTTGATGACTGCATCAAATTTGCAGGCCTTGAAGCAGGCTCCGCACTTGATGCACTTGGTCTGGTCTATGACGTGGGCTTCCTTGGGCTTGCTGGTGATGCACTTAACCGGGCAAACCCGGGCACAGGCTGTGCAGCCTACGCACTTTTCAGGTATGATTTCGTACTTGGCCAGGCCCTTGCAGCTTCCTGTGAGGCACTTTTTATCAACAATGTGGGATTGGTACTCGTCGTGGAAGAAATGCAGCGTACTGAGGATTGGGTTCGGGGCCGTCTGTCCAAGACCGCAAAGGGCGGTATCCTTCACCATTCTGGCTAACTGCTCCAGATTGGTCAGGTCCTCCAACTCCCCCTCCCCGTTTGTGATCCGTTCAAGGATCTCAAACATCCGCTTCGTTCCGATACGGCAGGGGGTGCACTTGCCGCAGGATTCATCCTGGGTGAAGTCCAGATAGAACTTGGCAATATCCACCATACAGTTGTCTTCATCCATGACAATCATACCCCCGGAACCCATCATGGACCCGATGGCCTTCAGGCTCTCGTAATCGATGGGGGTATCCAGGTCTTCAACGGTGATGACGCCCCCGGAAGGACCGCCTGTTTGAACGGCTTTAAACTTTTTGCCGTCCCGGATGCCGCCGCCGATATCGAAGATGATCTCACGGAGGGTGGTTCCCATGGGTACCTCCACCAGGCCCACGTTCTGCACCTTACCTGCCAGGGCAAACACCTTGGTGCCCTTGCTGGTGGCGGTTCCAATGCTGGAGAACCAGTCCGACCCTTTTAGAATGATGGGAGGAATATTGGCAAAGGTTTCTACGTTATTCACCGAGGTGGGCTTGTCTTTATAGCCTTTTTCCGACGGGAACGGGGGCTTTTTCGTAGGCTCCCCCCGTTTGCCTTCAACCGAGTGGATCAGGGCAGTTTCTTCACCGCAAACGAAGGCCCCTGCACCGAACCGGATCATGATATCGAAATCAAAGCCCGAGCCGAAAATATCCTTGCCCAGAAGACCGTATTCCCGAGCCTGCTCCAGGGCCACTTCAAGCCGTTTGATGGCCAGTGGGTATTCCGCACGGATATAGATGATGCCGTGATTGGCTCCGGTGGCATAGCCGCCGATGGCCATGGCTTCCAGCACGCTGTGAGGATCTCCCTCCAGAATGGAACGGTCCATGAAGGCACCGGGGTCGCCCTCGTCCGCGTTGCAGATGATGTATTTTTCATTCCCGGGGGATTTTCGGGTCATATCCCATTTCAGACCTGAAGAAAACCCGCCGCCCCCTCTGCCGCGAAGTCCACTGTCCTTCACAACCTTACAGACCTGCTCCGGAGTCATCTCCGCCAATACCTTGCCAAGGGCTTCATAGCCCTGGAAGCCTATGTACTCGTCGATGTTTTCCGGGTCGATCATACCGCAGTTTCGGAGCGCGATACGGTACTGTTTCTTGTAAAAATCCATGTCCTTGTCACTGAGGGCTTTTTCGCCGGCCCCCTTATAGAACAGCCGCTCAACCTTACGGCCTTTGACGATATGCTCCCGGACGATTTCCTCCGCATCCTCAGGCCGCACCCGCACGTAAACCGTGTTATCCGGCAAGATCTTGACGATGGTTCCTTCGCCGCAGAATCCGAAGCACCCGGTTCGTACAACCTGGGTTTCCTTCTCGTATCCTGCATCCTTCACCGCTTGGGTAAAGCTATCAATCAGCCGGTCGCTGTCCAGTGAAACACAGCCGGTTCCACCGCAGACCAGTATGTGACTTGTGAAAGTACTCATTCGGCTCCTCCTCCCTTTGAATCAGGCTTTACTGAAAGACTTGATCAGCATGGAATCCTCCAGCAGTTGTTTTTCCATGACATGCTTACGGATAATCTCCCGGCCTTTTTCTTCATCAACATTGCCGTAGAGAACCGGTTCCATGCCGGGAACATTGACCTGAATCACAGGTTCGGAGTGGCAGTAGCCCATGCAGCCCACACGGACCAGCCGCACGTTCTTAAGCCCCTGCTTCTGCACCTCATCCATCATAGCATTAAGGGTTTCACGGGCTCCGGCGGCAATACCGCAGGTAGCCAAACCCACCATGATTTCCGCCGTATCATCACCCAGGGCTCCGCTTTCACGGAGATTCACCTTGTCCTGCTGCATTTCTCTTATCTTTTTCAATTCATCCAAGGATTTGATTGCCATATGGGTCCTCCCCTACCGGTACGAATTCAGGATGCCGACAACATCCTCCTCTTTTACATGACCATAGACCTTTTCGTCAATCAGCATGATGGGAGCCAAGCCACAAGCTCCAAGACAGCGCACATCCTTCAATGTGAACAGCTTGTCTGCAGTGGTTTCGCCGGTACCTACTCCCAGCTCATTCTTGAATTTGTCGATGATCTTAGTGGACCCTTTTACAAAACACGCCGTACCCATGCATACATTGATTACGTGTTTCCCCTGTGGAGTTGTTGTGAAGTACGAGTAGAAGCTGACAACCCCGAAAACCTCCGCTCCCGAAATACCGATTTTTCGGGCAACAAACAACTGCACCTCCATAGGAAGATATCCGAAGAGATGCTGCGCCTTATGCAGAACGTGGATCAATGAACCCTTTGGATCCTCCAGTGAAGTGATATACGCTTCAAGCTGGTCGTACGTTTCCTTTGGCAGATCCGGAACACTGATTGTTCTTGCTCTGGCCTTTGCTTTAGACATACACCCACCATCCTTTCAATAGCTTGGTCACCATAGTTGTATTACCCTGCCCCTTTATGCCTTAACCATTTTTCTGAAATGATTCACTAAATCCTATGGAATCAGTATTTCGCCTTCAAGGACTGTTACCGCCCGGCCTCCAACCCATATTTCGGGGACTTCGGGCCCTCCAACGGAAACCTGTATCCGACTGGGCCGCCCCATCCAATCCCCCTGATTAGCAGTAAATACGGTAGCGTCATTCGTTTTCCATCCGTGATAATGCAGGCATGCTCCCAAGGCCCCGTTGGATGTCCCGGTTGCAGCTTCCTCCGGAATACCGCAGGAGGGAGCAAAGTTCCGACACCACACAGAACCGTCTTTCTCCACAGCAAATGCATGAACGCCGGTTACCTGTTCCCTTTGGCTCAGTTCACTTAGCCTTATCATGTCCGGTTTCAATGCCTTCAATGCATTTACCGATTGCATCGGCAGCATGATATCCGGCAACCCCGTGGACCAGCTTTCCGGTTTCTCAAGAATCTCTGGAATCCCTATGGCCCCCGGTTCTGTCCCCATGACCTCCGCCAATTCCATAACAGCGTTATAGACCTTGATTTGCTTTGGAGCTGCCTGCCGCATGAGGATTCCCCCTTCGGGATCAATAATAATCTCCAACAGACCTGCTTTGGTTTTCTGCATCAGCCGTCCTTTCTCCTTGGGGATCATCCCTAATTCACTCAACAGATGAAACGTAGCAATGGTGGCATGCCCACATAGGTCAACCTCCTCAATCGGTGTAAAAAAGCGGACTTCAAAATCGTAGCCATCGTCGCCAGGAAACACGAAGGCGGTCTCTGAGAGGCTCATCTCCATGGCAATCTTCTGCATCTGATCATCCGACAACCCTACCGCACTGGGGAGTACCCCTGCCGGATTTCCTCCAAAGGGCCTGTCTGTAAATGCATCTACCTGATAGATTTTCTTTTTCATCGCGTTCCTCCTGCTCTGCCGATTTATTATTCTAAATGAAAGTGTTCTTGATATCTTTGTAAATTCCTACCCTACGATTGAAAAAAACGAAAAATGATTATTGAATAACCTGCCGGGTATAACTGAGTTCAAAGAGGTGATTGATTGAAGAAAGCAGCATACATCCTCGTCTTAACGGTACTATTGATGCTATATGGATGTGCCGGATCCTCAAGCCAACAGGCCACGCCTTCTGCTGAGCCTGCGGCAACTGAATCCCAGCTACCGACAGCTGACCCGGCCCTGGAAATGACGCTGGAAGACCTGGCGAAGTTCAACGGCAAGGATGGCGTTAAAGCTTACATTGCAGTAGATGGGGTGGTTTATGACGTAACAGAAGTTCCTCCGTGGGCAGGCGGGATTCATCAAGGCAGCTATCAGGCTGGCATCGATGCCAGCGATCTGATAACAAAATCCCCTCACGGCAAAAAAGTCTTGGAAAAGCTTACGGTTGTTGGTAAAATCAATTAATAGCATGATCATTCAATCACACAACTTAAGGAGGAGCCCTGATGAGTTTTTTAAAAAATCTTTCCGAGAAAGCAGTATCCACCGCCCAAGCCATAGGGAGTAAATCTCAAGACATGGTGGAAATCGGCAAATACAAGATGACGATTTCCCAAATTGAAGGGGATATCAAAAAGCTGAAATTCGAAATCGGCGAGTTGGTCTATGATGCGTATTCTAAATCTCAAGAATACCCCGGCGAACTGATCGGTAAAATCAATCAGGATATCACCGCTAAATTTGCAGAGATTGAAGACCTGAAGGTAAAAATCCAGGAAATCGGCGATAAACCAGAAGCTGCTGAATAGAAGATACTCAAACCGAACCCTCCATACTCCATGGAGGGTTTTTCTTTGAAAGAAATTGAAATTGTCTGAAATTTAGGATATAACTAGTGTATTAGGATTTTATCACATTAAGGTATTAAAGCCTTCTGGGGGAAATCATGATCCGATTTCAAGCACTGAGCAAATTCACGGAACAACGACTTAACACCATGTGTCTTAATTTCGAACGTGTCTTTTCAGATCCTGGAGAAGAATCCATTCATGACCTCCGCGTTTCGATTCGTCGGCAAATCAGTCACTTGAAATACCTTATTTTCCTTTATGATAATGACTCAGAAATCTCTACCGAACTAAAGACACATCATCGCAGATTGAAACGTAATCTCCAATCCCTGAGCCAGATGCGGGATATGCAGACACATATCCGCTATTTAGAAGAACTTTCCGGTGATGACCCCTGCCCCGGTTCACTTCTTGAAAACCTGAAGGCCCAAACTGTTTCTAAACTGCATAGCCTTCCATCAGAGATGGATCGCTGGAATCTGCAGAAATCCCGGCGAAAAGTCCGCCAGCTCATGGCTGATTATCCCCTGGCCGACAAGGAAATCGAACTGAAATCACACCTCTATCTCAACTTCCTCACCGAACGTCTCCATGCGTCTGTTCAGTGTTGTCAGAAACCGGATCTTTGCGGATGCCACGCTCTTCGGATCCGCTTGAAGGAATATCGCTATCATTTGGAGATGCTGGAACAGGGTTTTGGAATCAAGCAAATACTCATTGGTGCCGTTCGTCAATGGCAGGATGATCTGGGAGCACTTCAAGATTTAAGAGCCTTATATGAGAAAACAGATACATTGGACTGGAAAGACAATCCTGAGCTTGAAGCTTTTAGAGCCCGCCTGCAACAAAAGCTGAACGAACAGTTGATGGCCGTAGCCAGTGAAGCCCATGCCATCCGTTTCGAAACGCAGATTAAATAGAGAAAATGCCGGAAAGCTGCTCCGGCATTTTCTTTTATTTAGAAACAATCCAGGATTAACACGCCTATTGTCTTTTCCACCAGAAGGAATTCAGGCGTACATAGTTGGACTCAAACTGGAATCTGAAGAACCGGCTGTCGCTGGTTGAGCGGTTGATGAAGCGCACTGAATAGCCACTCCCTTCCCGTGACGTATCCTCATACTCATACCCGTCGTTGAGAGCCTTTCTTATAGCCTCGCGGTTCGTGTCCAATTCATGCCGCTTCTCCCGCTGTTCTGCTAAAAAATGGCTTCGCGACCGTTCTCCATGCATCCCTCGACTGCGATCATGGCCGCTTCTCGCATTGTGAGAATCACTATGAAATTGCATAACAGCCCTCCTTCCAAATGAAACACTTTTCTGTGATGTTCTTCGGTGATATATATACCCTCATATGGCGGTTATTAAGCGAAAAAGCCCCTGGAGTTTTTTGATCTCCAGAGGCTTTTAAGGGTTGGCTTTCCTTGTATTTTTCCGGATTAATCATTCTTTCCACACCGATTCAGCGAGCGGCAAGCACCGAAGAAGAAGAAGAAGAAGAAAGGCTCTATTGCGGTTTCAGAAATGAGTCATTTCAAAAGGCATGACAACCTGGTCAATGACGTAGGTTAGAAGTTGCGCAACTGGATAAACACCAACAAACACTCATTTTATTGAATGAGTTATAGAAGGTTTATCCAGTCTCTTCTGCTGTATAACACTCTGATGATGGTGACCGTTCGATTTCCTTCTGTCACTACATAGAAAACTAAATAATGGTCTACTACAATTTTCCTGATTCCTTGGATGGATAATCGTTCATCCAAAACCAATGGATTGCATAATGGCATATCCGCTAGTCCATATATTGCAGAACCAATTCTTCCCATGACACTTTCTGCGGCATGGGAATCTCGCAGTTCAATTGAAATATATCTTACAATCTCTTTCAAATCATGTTCTGCCGGCTCGGTGATCTCAATGTTGTACTTATTCATTTTTCAGACCCTTTTGTATGTCTGCCATGACATCTCCAAATGGTCTGACCCGTTTTTCGTTCAGCGCTTCAAGTCCTTCATCCATCAATTTGTAAAGCTCAAATTTCCCAACAAGGCGCTCATAGGTTTCTATGCTCATTACAGCTAAGTCTCCTTGTCCATTTTTGGTAATGTAGACGGGTTCATTAAATTGGTGGCAGAACTTTGAAATTTCATTGTAGTTGTTTCTCAGGTCAGAGCTCGGTCTTATTGCTGGCATAGGATGCACCTCCACAGATAATATATACATATTATATCAAAATATAGATATATCATCAAATATCTTGGTGTTTTTTCTGGGTTTTATCTTTTGTATTTTGAGTCTTTGTGGTTTGTTGCCTAACGTTTCGCGTTGCCGACGGCCTTTGAACCGGACAGGAGGAACTTGACTCGGAAGGGGGGCTACCAAGATGATCTTCAGACTCTCGGAATATCTATTCAGATAAATCCTTCAAAAGCTCTTCGTCTAAAGACCTCATATCACGAATCACATAATATGATTTTACGCTGTCTGTATTGTATTCAAACAACACGAAATATTTGTAGTGGTCTAATTCGCTTTCGCTCACTATTAACGATGTCGGAAGAATGACCTTAATTTCACCAGAGGTATCTTTAATGGTTGCTTCATAATACTCGGCGTTTTCGGGCACCAGGAACTTACGGTTTAATGTTGAAAATAGCTCCTTTTCATTTGGCAAACTGGTCTTGTTGACCAGTTTTTTTACATCAACAATATCTCCGTTTAAGATATAGCAGGATTTTATTGGCGTTGCTTTATTCGATGTAATATCTCCGCAAGCTGAAATGTGTTCTTTCAAAGAAACATTCTGATATCCCCAAAGCATTATTTTTGTAAAACTCATACTTGAGGTATCGGCCCAGCTTTTCTTTTCGATGGTAACAGTAGCAGAATTAGCGTAAGGTTTGGGGACATAATTCACACTAATGATGTTTTCTCCAACTGTTTTCCTCCACTTAAAGTCCTTTTGTAATTCGTCACGATTCCAAATTCCTTCAAACTCCTTGGGTTTGATCCCATCATCATATAGCGCACACGCCACTGAAATCACATCGGACAATTTTTTTTCAGTCGTTTCTATTTTGCCTGGACTGCTCGAGGGTTTGATTGAGATATCCAAATACATTGACCCCTCTTTCTTATAACTGCTTATGAACCAGTTATAACCATCATCACTGAACCAATAGACGTGAAATTTCGATGCAGTTTCAGGATCTATTGTTACATCACGCCGTTTCCCAGTAACGTTTTTTTCCTTTAATGTTTCTTCAATTTTCTCGTCGGTTATTGGCGGTTTCAAGGCAAGTTGTTCTATTTTACTTTCATTCCCACACCCACTAAAACAAAATAGTGTAGTGATAATAATGGTAATCATGCATATGGCATAATTACACCTACAACCTTGTATTGGGTTGACAAACAATCGATTTTTGTTTGCATGACCAGCTCTTAGCAGTGCGAACAATCTTTTTTTGAATGTCATCCCCAATCCTCCGTTTGCTGTTTTAAAAGACTCTTCACCCTACCTGCGCAAAGCCTTATATCAGGCTGCTTTTGTGGAGATTGCAGAACGCAAGGGTGCACCGGTGAATCCAGTGATTCGCAGATTCTATGATCTAAAGAAAAGTCAGGGAAAGCTTGGAAAAGTGTCTCTATGCAGGGCTGCCAGTAAGGTTTTATGTATGGTGTTCAGGATTATGAAGTCAGGAATACCCTTTGAAGTGAGGTAGTATTCGGTTTCTTCATTATTTTTCAGGCCTTCTGGGAAGGTCTCTTTGCCGTGGGGAAAAGCGTGAGGGAAAGATTTTTATTGGCAGCAGTTAGCTGGTTTATATGGCGGCCTTAAATCTCGTGTTTCCTTTTATGTTATATAATGGTGTCGTCTGCTCAAAAAAATAAGCTTCTTCAGCCCCTGTGATGCATTATCCATTGTTCGACTTCATCTTCTTTAATTATGCCCGATGCAATCCCTAAACCCAATTCTACCAATTCGCTTTGAGAATAGGAAATCTGAAGACTATTTAGTCTCAAAAGGATAAGCATGACGGCAATTCCAAGGCGTTTGTTTCCATCGATGAATCCATGATTATTAACCAGGCTGTAAGTCATCACTGCGATTTTCCGAATCATCTCAGGGTACATATCCTGCCCGCCAAAACTTGAATGGCACCTGTTCAAGGCGCTTTCAATCAAGCCAATATCACGAATTCCGGATGAACCCCCAGTGGCTTGAATCATTTTTGAATGCAGTTTTATGATATCTCTCATCTGCATTGTTTTCATTTTGCAAGTTCCTTGAAAGCAGGCATGTTATCTGCAATTACAGCATCCAATAGATTTTCCATGTCTCTTTCTTCTTTTCTTACCAAGAATTCGATAAAATCAACAACTTCAGCCTGCTTAGGTTCTGGAAGTTCCTCAAATTCTTTTATCAGTTTTTCAGTAAGTGTCATCGAAATCACGCTCCTCTGACTCTATTATACCGTAAAGGTTTGAGATTTTGATGTCTTTCTTAATCTTTGGGGTTGCCATATAACGTTCCGGGTTTGCGACCCCCACGAACCGGTTGCACACCCTACTCGAGATCACCACCGCAATGAGGGCATGTCAGCGGTCAAGTAAAATACAGCATTTTCGGCCAACAAAAATACAGCACTTAA